>NZ_VTPB01000002.1:1180000-1182878 GCF_008274755.1 Agrobacterium sp. B1(2019)
CTGAACATGGGGAGACCACTCTCCAAGCCTAAGTACTCGTGCATGACCGATAGCGAACAAGTACCGTGAGGGAAAGGTGAAAAGCACCCCGACGAGGGGAGTGAAATAGAACCTGAAACCGGATGCCTACAAACAGTCGGAGCCTGAAAGGGTGACGGCGTACCTTTTGTATAATGGGTCAACGACTTAGTGTAACTAGCAAGCTTAAGCCGGTAGGTGTAGGCGCAGCGAAAGCGAGTGTTAATAGCGCGACATAGTTAGTTGCATTAGACCCGAAACCGAGTGATCTAGCCATGAGCAGGCTGAAGGTTGGGTAACACCAACTGGAGGGCCGAACCCATAACTGTTGCAATAGTTCGGGATGACTTGTGGCTAGGGGTGAAAGGCCAATCAAACTCGGAAATAGCTGGTTCTCCGCGAAATCTATTTAGGTAGAGCGTCGACCTTATACCCTCGGGGGTAGAGCACTGGATGGGCTATGGGGACTCACCGTCTTACTGATCCTAACCAAACTCCGAATACCGAGGAGTACTAGTCGGCAGACACACGGCGGGTGCTAACGTCCGTCGTGAAAAGGGCAACAACCCTGACCTCCAGCTAAGGTCCCCAAGTCATGGCTAAGTGGGAAAGGATGTGAGGATCCCAAAACAACCAGGATGTTGGCTTAGAAGCAGCCATCATTTAAAGAAAGCGTAACAGCTCACTGGTCTAAATAAGGGTCTTTGCGCCGAAAATGTAACGGGGCTAAAGCCATGCACCGAAGCTGAGGATTTGCACTTTGTGCAAGTGGTAGCGGAGCGTTCCGTAAGTCTGTGAAGGGGTACCTGTGAGGGGCCCTGGAGATATCGGAAGTGCGAATGTTGACATGAGTAACGATAAAGGGAGTGAGAGACTCCCTCGCCGAAAGACCAAGGGTTCCTGCTTAAAGTTAATCTGAGCAGGGTTAGCCGGCCCCTAAGACGAGGCGGACACGCGTAGTCGATGGGAACCACGTTAATATTCGTGGGCCTGGTGGTAGTGACGGATCTCGTGTGTTGTTCAACCTTACTGGATTGGTTGGGCGGCGAAGAGGTTCCAGGAAATAGCTCCACCGTATAGACCGTACCCGAAACCGACACAGGTGGTCAGGTAGAGTATACCAAGGCGCTTGAGAGAACTATGTTGAAGGAACTCGGCAAATTGCACGCGTAACTTCGGAAGAAGCGTGACCCTTTTGTACGCAAGTATGATGGGGTGGCACAGACCAGGGGGTAGCGACTGTTTATCAAAAACACAGGGCTCTGCGAAGTAGCAATACGACGTATAGGGTCTGACGCCTGCCCGGTGCTGGAAGGTTAAAGGGAGGGGTGCAAGCTCTGAACTGAAGCCCCAGTAAACGGCGGCCGTAACTATAACGGTCCTAAGGTAGCGAAATTCCTTGTCGGGTAAGTTCCGACCTGCACGAATGGCGTAACGACTTCCCCGCTGTCTCCAACATAGACTCAGTGAAATTGAATTCCCCGTGAAGATGCGGGGTTCCTGCGGTCAGACGGAAAGACCCCGTGCACCTTTACTATAGCTTTACACTGGCATTCGCCAAGGCATGTGTAGGATAGGTGGTAGGCTTTGAAGCAGGGACGCCAGTTTCTGTGGAGCCATCCTTGAAATACCACCCTTATCTTCGTGGATGTCTAACCGCGGTCCGTTATCCGGATCCGGGACAGTGTATGGTGGGTAGTTTGACTGGGGCGGTCGCCTCCGAAAGAGTAACGGAGGCGCGCGATGGTTAGCTCAGACCGGTCGGAAATCGGTCGTCGAGTGCAATGGCATAAGCTAGCCTGACTGCGAGACTGACAAGTCGAGCAGAGACGAAAGTCGGTCATAGTGATCCGGTGGTCCCGTGTGGAAGGGCCATCGCTCAACGGATAAAAGGTACGCCGGGGATAACAGGCTGATGACCCCCAAGAGTCCATATCGACGGGGTTGTTTGGCACCTCGATGTCGACTCATCGCATCCTGGGGCTGGAGCAGGTCCCAAGGGTATGGCTGTTCGCCATTTAAAGCGGTACGTGAGTTGGGTTCAGAACGTCGTGAGACAGTTCGGTCCCTATCTGCCGTGGGTGTAGGAATATTGACAGGATCTGTCCCTAGTACGAGAGGACCGGGATGGACGTATCTCTGGTGGATCTGTTGTCCTGCCAAGGGCATAGCAGAGTAGCTATATACGGAATGGATAACCGCTGAAGGCATCTAAGCGGGAAACCAACCTGAAAACGAGTGTTCCCTATCAGAGCCGTGGAAGACGACCACGTTGATAGGACGGGTGTGGAAGCACAGCAATGTGTGAAGCTTACCGTTACTAATAGCTCGATCGACTTCTTCGTTCCCATTGTTCATGCTCATCGAAGATGAGCATTATTCTTCTGTCCTGACGCCCGATGGGCTCCGGACGGGCCGCGCCACAAGGCGTGACGACCTCTGGTCTGTATGGCTGCCTCGCTCGCTGTCGAGCAAAGGTAGAATACGGACAGGTCAAGAAAAGACGTGTAAATTAAAACGAAGCGCAAGCTTCCCAGCTTCTCGAAACAACAGTTTCCATGTGAAAACATGAACTAGGTTGCTTTGGTCACATGGTCCCTCATACATGAGGTGTCCGTATGGCCCATTGGCGTCCCCCGTGAGCGACAAGCAAACGGGATAAGGCATGCCAATCCAGAAAAGAACAACATATGTTCATGCTACCGCATGAACATATGTTGCGTTTTGCCGACCTGGTGGTTATCGCGGGGCGGCCGCACCCGTTCCCATTCCGAACACGGCCGTGAAACGCCCCAGCGCCAATGGTACTTCGTCTCAAGACGCGGGAGAGTAGGTCGCTGCCAGGTCTGCAAAACGCAAC
>NZ_VTPB01000003.1:0-825026 GCF_008274755.1 Agrobacterium sp. B1(2019)
GTTATTACGATCGATCGCCGCCAAACAAAAATCACCCTTTCAATCAATGCTCAGCCAGATTCCTGCTAAAATCCCTAGCTTCCGCACTAAACCCGCATAAATCATCCGACCAAGCATAGCAGTCCGCCAGGTAAGCAAATGCATAAATTATATGTTTACTTAGTTATCCACATAAATATATATGTTTTAATCACCCTCATTTTGCGACCGGCAGGAATCCTCTCGGCCCCTCGGCACGCAAAACAATATTCCATCCAAAAAGTATAAATATACAAATATATGTATTGCCGTGGATGTTATAGCAAAAATATTCCCATGACCCCACCACCCGCCTCAGGCGCGCTTCTGAGTGAAGCCTAATAAATCCGTCAAATCAAAAATGCGAAAATATATAATTTGCAAAACGTAGCCGACGAAACATTCGCCTGCCTTCTACGGACATAAGAACATCGGGAAGCTTCAAAGCTTTTCCAGCTTGGCAAGGAAAAAACGATCACTCCAAAGAGCCGTGGATTTAAGCTCGGCTGGACGAAGAAACCGTCGAACATCCCCGGCAGCCTCTTTCCAGTCGATACGTTTGATCGTTTCTGAAAGAGCCGCTTTCAGCCAGGCAGCATCTACATGGACAGTCTCATCTCCTGCCCATGGACCAGCCTGCATCAGCGCATTGCGCAAAAGGTCCAGATTTGGCGAGACGCTGCGGGACACATACCAGGAGAAGTCATACCAATCACGCCCCTTGAGAAAACCACGGCATAGAAGAGCGTGTATCTTGAGCGCAAAATTGGAAGGCAAATCCTGATGGCGGACCTCACAATCAGCCGGAAAATCAAGGTAGGTAGTTTCCTCACCCGATCCCGCAGGCGGATTAACGTCAATCTCAAGTTTGATACGAATTGTCTTGGGTCTACCTCTTCCCGCAAATGACAGATCCAACTGGCTCGCGATTGAGTCATCTTTGATAATAGCCTGACGGATCGCCGTATCCATCCGCACCTTGGGATGTGCCTCCAATTCCAACCCGAACTGGCCGACAACATCCGTCAGAACCTTGAGATAAGGAGACCAGTTGAAACCCGTGTCGGGAGCCCGCAGAAGAAAATCGAGGTCCTCGGAAAAACGCGGCAGGCCATGAAGAATGCGAAGGCTTGTACCACCCTGAAAAAGAGCCACATCGAAAAAATCGCCCCGCCACAAAGCGTAGAGTACGACCTCCTGCAGTATTTCCTTGATGGCATTCTCTTCCTCTATTGCACTCTCCGCCGCGTATTGCCGAAGCTTGTCCCGGATAATCTCAATCATGCCCTGACCTCGACATCATGCAGACACCTGGAAGGCATCAGAGCACCTTCCAGCGCCCGGAGAAAGACATTCGCAGCCTTGTGCTTGTACACCGGCTTCAATGCAGCAAAATCCTTGCGTCGCAATCCGAAAAGGGCATCTTCCTCAATCCTCATACCAATCGTAAGCCATTCAAGCCCGCTCCACTCCACCTTGCGAAGCGCTACCAGATCCATAAGCGCCCGAAGAGGCCTGGCAACGAACGCAATCGAGCCGTTGAGCGGGACACGGTCAACACTCGTCATGAACCGATAATCGTTGATCGCCAGAGGATGATAGCTGAAGGTCCCGAACCCGGGCGTCGAAAAATCCTGGCTTTTGCGTCCAGGTGAAACACTGGCGGTAACAAACACCGCCTCCGGAATCCATCCATGAAACGACAGTGCTGTCTCGAAAGAGATATAGCTGCCCGGCACGAGGTTTTGGGCGACGGCAAACGGATGAACCGGGTCACGTCGATAGCGTCGCGCCAGCACATAACAACCACGCTTCAGGCGGATGAGGGACCCGTCTTTCAAAGCGCGGTTGACAAGGCCATAACGGCGCGCGTCACTGCCGCCCAGCAACTCGGCGAGTTGCCGGTCATTCAGAAAACGATCAGCCAGTCCGGCCGCAGAAATCTGGTCCACCAACGAAGACATAATTCTTGATACTTCCAATTCATGAAAGTTTCAAGAACTTTTATACAAGTCTCGAACCCGTTCCCGGTAGGATGCACGTTCGAGTATCGAGTGCTTTATGGCAAGGATGGCCGGCGCATCGTCGGTTTCGACAACGAACGCGGCAAAGGCGATCATTGCCATCTCGACGGCGACGAGCATCCTTACATGTTCACAACGACCGATGCCCTCCTGTCCGACTTTCGGAAGGAGATAATCAAGAGGAGGAAGAAGCCATGAGAGAAGCCTTGATTCAAATCAGAGCAGACAGCGAAGCTGCCCTCAATGAGGTTTTTGAAAGGGCAACGAACGCCATGCGTTCAGGCAATCCCTCAGAACCCGTGGCAGTCTTCACCTTTTCGTCGCCCGCACGGCTTTTTTCTGTCATCACCCCAAAAAGGTGGGAATTGATTGAACATCTTCAGAAGATCGGTCCATCGAGCATACGCGGACTTGCCCGATCCGTCGAACGTGACGTTAAGCGTGTCCACCAGGACGTGTCCGCATTGTCGGACTGGGGTATATTCGAACAAACCGAAGACGGAAAGGTTCATGTACCCTACGAAGTCATCCACGCGAATTTCGACCTCAGAGCGGCAGCCTGATCAGGGACCGCAACGCAAGCCATCGCCGGGTCAATATGATCGAGGCCCTCAAGATGTCGACGGCGAGGGTTTCCGACGAAGTTCATCGTCCGCCTAACGTGTTCCAGACCCTGCGGGGCTTGATCGATCGCAATCGCCGCCGGACGGCGCACCGGCCAGTTCCTGCTACTCGGCTCGGCTTCCATCGATCTCAAACAATCTGGAGAAACACTGGCTGGCCGCATAGCATATCTTGAAATGCAGCCTGTCGATGGATTGGAAGTGCCGGCAAATGCAATGGACAAACTTTGGCTAAGGGGTGGATTTCCCGATAGTTTCCTTGCTTCCAGCGACAGTGGGAGCACCACCTCCGACCGCATGGCGGGGGCTTCCTACTGCGGCTGCGGAACACGGTTTGCGTCCCGGTGCCCAACTTGGAGGCAACCGCTGCACGAACGTTCATGGCGACGGCATCCAACATGAATGTATAGCGGCTTGCAGCTATAAGAGGAGACCACACCTTGAACGCCTGTAATTTTGACGCTATATTGCGTCAGTATCTTTGGCTTATCAAAGGAGACGATCATGGCTCTCGCACAATATGCTGACAAAGGGCTGTTCGCGCCAAGAAAAATCGCCGACGTCCTTCATACAACAAGTGACGATATCGCACGCAGTGCCGGGTTGGGCAAAGATTCCGTACAGCGCAAAGAACGCATCAAGTCGGACAAGACCCAACGGCGACTGCGCGAAATGATCGAAGTCATCAACAAGGTGGAGGCCCGTTTCGGATCTGCACTCATGGCATATGCCTGGTATCGTTCAGAGCCTCTCTCAGGCTTTTCTGGCCACACAGCAATGCAGCTCGTCCGAGACGGGCGCGCTCACGAAGTACTCGAGTACATCGACGCGATAGACGCTGGCGTGCATGCCTGACGGCCTGATGCACTACCAGGGTAAACTCTACCGGGCGCTTAATCCCGTTTTCGCTCGTGAGCCGCTCTCCGGGCGAGGTGCCGAGCTTTATGGCGGCAGATTCAATCCAAAAGGCATGCCTGCACTCTACACGTCAGTGACAGTCATCACGGCATTGAAGGAAGCAAATCAGGCGGGCAGCTTACAGCCTACAACTCTTGTCTCCTACGATGCCGACATCACACCGCTGTTTGATACTCGCGATGGCGCCCTGCTTCATGATCATGGTATTGACGGTCAAACTCTCAGCACCCCGACTTGGCGAGACGACATGAATGTGTTCGGTGAAGCCCCCACACAACGTCTTGCCCGGTCTCTGAAAAACGAGGGCTTTTGCGGTTTGATCGTCAGGAGCTTTGCTCCGGGGGCGACTGATATCGACCTGAACGTCGTCCTTTGGACATGGGGAGACACCGTTCCACATCAGTTGATCCTAATCGATGATGAGCAGCGCTTGTCACGCTGAAACCGCTGTGAAATCTCCGTGGGCGGCAAGAATGCGTCTAAAACACCCATTATAATGGGTCAATTAATTGAAAATCCGCCGTAAATGACCCACTGAAATGGGCCAATATACGCAGGCTGACGCTCATGCTGCGAGACGGCGGACATCTAGTCCGGCTCGCCACTGCATCCGTCTACCTCCTTCGGGCTCAATCCGATGCTCTCATATACACGTCACATGACGGTTTATTCCTGTGTCCGCATCGAGCTCGTCTCAAGCCCTCAATAATAAGCAGTCTCAATTATTGCGTTGGTCGGCGGGCGCTCTGGCCTAACTGCCGAGAGGGATACTTAAATAACCTCTGCGAAAGCTGTGACGCATCTAACCGCAGACAACCGACTACCCGACGTGTTTTTTCCCAGTAGTGCCGATCTCAATACGGCCTGTTGTCCTGGGCTCACAATAAATGCCAAGCGCGCGCTTGGTGTTTCTCAGCATGGTTCGGAGGATTTCAGGCTGCTCCTTCAGCTCCGGCTGGGCGATAAGAGTCATGCCACAGCGTTTTGTCGTTTCCGTCACCGTGACCTCAACTGCGCCGAAACTGATGACGTCGCCGATCCAGCCAAATTCTGAAAAGCCGGACATGTCTTCCGTTTCAAGTAGGATGTTGGGACGAAAACGCAGCCGGTCGATAGTGCTTTGTGGTGTCATCCGCTGAAGTTCGCACAACGAGGAGGTAGTCACTAAATGCAGGGGCGATACCGAATAGCGATTTCTGATTTGCGGAACAGAGGGTGCTAGAGGATCCGCAGCGGCGTAACTGCCGATCGCCACTTCAAATCCGAAATGCGCTGACAGCGCCTGCGGCAATTGAGAATCTTCGAGGTATAGCCATCGTCCGTTTGGAAACCCGATACGAACGCCATTCTCATCCATGGCGCTCTTAAGAAAAAGCGCCGGGCGCCAACGAGCGTCTTTTTCCGGCGCCGCGACTACGCCGGACACGGGATCAAAGAGGCCGAAACGCCTATCTCCCGTGATCCCATTCAGACTGATGTCGGCCTCATGGCATATTTCCCCGCCGAGTGAGCTCACTGGGTATCGCCATATTTCCACGATTTTCCCGAATGCCGGCATTGGTCGAATGCGCTCCGTCATCATCACTTCCCGTCTGCTACTGTCAGGCCGTTAAAAGTATCGACGGAAATGCGGTTTTGCTCAGGTCTTCCAAAATGGCCTCCGCAGCGGTCTCGCCCAGTTCCGCTGCGCTTGTTATGCCCTGAACGAACGGATGCTTGTGCAACAAAAAGGGAATGGCCACACAGTAAAGGCGGTTCGACAGCAGGCCCGTATCGAGCGGACGGTAACTTTCGTCCACCGCTATACCACCGGTTCTTCTGACAATTGTGTCGTTCTCTTCAATAGCTAATGGAGTCCCGGACTCCACTGTCATTGCTGGTTTCACAGTCCCGCGCCGCAGCGAAGGGAAAGGCAGGTCCCGGGCGGAGAGGGCAGTCTGGCCAGTGGCATCGATAAAGCTGTCGAATATCTCTTCGGCATCCCTCATCCGCACCCTCGCCCCGCGCGAAAGACCATCAGTATCGATGGAATAATCGTGGCCGAGCCGCATAATCTCGAGCCGGCCGGCATTCCGTAGTGCAAGAAGACGCTTGATCGACAAATGCGGAACTGTCGCATAGTCATCAATGAAGACACTTTTGAACGACTTGTTAAACCGGCCCAGATCCTGTGTGTCCAAATGTGGGATCGCCCGCGCGATAATTTCGTGTGTTATCAAAATGGCGTAGCGCCAGGGTACCGTGACACGTTCCCGGGCATTATACTCAACCTCCGCAAGGTTCGCTGCTGCCCAGGCGAATGGATCAGTGGCTGACCGGCGCCCATAATAAGCTTCCGCGAAACTATCGACGGTAAGGCTGTTCAAGCCTATCTCAGAGGCGTAGTCGGGATCAGCAGTCGCGATTTCACGGCCAAAAAGTTCAAACACCCTGTCGAGCAAACCAACCGGTCCTAGTCCAATCTCCTGATCCACGGCCTCCTGCGTGCATACATTTGGCATTGAATATGGAAGCGGGCCGTAGAAGTCAGCTTCCGGCAACAACCCCTTGCGCGACATCATCACGGCCGAGAAATTCTCGTGGCCGGTGGCAGCGTGGAACTGCAATATTCCCGCCTCATCATGGATAAATGAACCGCACGATACCGCGACGGTTAACAGGGCATCGATGCCGCTCAGAGACGTTCCCAATATACCAAGCCGACCATGGCAGGCTGCCTTAAGGCCTGCCGCCGGCCATGGAGACGCAAAATAACCGGGTCTCACCTCGGTTTTATCTGGCCAGTTGTGGCCTGTCGCCATCACGACATGGTCAAAAATGGCATCAAAACTGCCATCATTCGTATCGACGCTGACGCGGATCTGATCGAGACCGAGAACGATATCCCTGACACAATGGCCGGGGCACACATCGACCTCATGCCCGCGGTTCCTCGCGTCTGTCACAATGGCTGTGAATTGTGTGTGAAAATAATCGCCCAGAATGAGCCGTGGATAGAATTCGCGCTCATTGATTCCAGATCGCACAATGGAGAAGCGGCTCAGATAATCGTCACTCTGGCTGTACAGCCAGTCGATCAGCGACATGGGCATTGGAGGTATTTCAATGCTGGGGATATTGGACAGCATTACCGGATCGTTGGCACCCGGAAGATAGGGCGTCCCCTTTCCGGCCAGCATTTCGGCTTCGTAAACGGTGATGGAGAGTGGTGCGGGAGACTGAACCAGACGCTGAAGTGTGAAAATACCGGTGGGACCTGACCCAATGATGCAAACCCGACTGCCCATACGCACGTACTCCAATGCCATCTATTACAGCAGGTCATAACGGCGAGACGGGCGTCGCGTTCCCGCAGCGTTCCGTTTCGTACGGTCTGTGACAAATATGCCCGTAATCGCGCTTTGCGGACGGCCCGAGGCGCGCGGTAATGAACTGATGGGGTTGCATCGCTGTCTCAGCTGATGCGTCGTCCCACATTGGAGGCTCGTCCCGCGAAGCTCCATCATATTGCAGGTCTGCATAACAAGCAAAAATCCGCCAATTAAACCCCCTCCCTCTGCCAGCAATGGTTTGCTTACAAATTTTATATGTTCTATATCACTACGACATAAATTATATGTTTAATGATATCCTTCCCTGTCTCAAATCAATGGCGCGCGCCGCGATCAATCATTCACTCAAGCCCATAAGTAGTACATAATTTCACCATATAAGTATAAAACCGCAATATATGTATATACTGGTCGTATTGTAGTAAAATATTTCAAGCATAAATACCCTGCAAACAAGTTCGCCGTGATCGCTGTCGAACGTTCGAAACCTGTTTTGCCAGATGATGCGATTGTCGAGATCGTTGTGTGGAAGCTGCCCGAACCCGGCAGCCCCCACTTGTCCAAGTATCGAGTGTTTTGTGGCAGGGACGGCAGGCGTATCGTCGGTTTCGACAACGAAGGTGGCAAAGGTCATCGTCGGCCTTTAAGCCAGCCGATTACCATTCAAGAACCTGTCGAGTTCAGCGGTCCGAGTTCTGGCTAACTGAACTTCCCCAGCAAACTCAGGCCATCGGTCTACGGCTGCTCTAACCTGTTCTATAACTTCCCGTGCGTCCTGATCAGAAATTGAGGCCCCTTTGGAGACTGCCAGAAGGTGGGACATGCTGGGATTCCTGCCTTCCCCGGCTATTGCCGTGCTGTGCTCTCCACCTGGTCCCGACGAAAAAGTAAGATCGTATGCGGGCGCCAGAGACCAGCGGCCATTCCCGTCCATAAGGAAGGCGTGGTTCTTCGCATGGTCGTCGCGATTTCTGGCATAGACATTGAACACCATGTTTCGGAACATCTTCAGGACTTCCGTAGCGTCGCGGGTCATTATGTGAGTAAGCTTGTGCAGTTGCTCATAGTTCACACTCGCTTCACGATGGCTGGCATTCAGCAGGCCGCTTGCCGTGTGCATGTGGAGCCTGCCCGCAGGGGTCCTGTCAAAACGTTTCGTCGCAAAAAGCCGTCGTCCTTTCCTGGTCTCCAGCAGCAGGGTGTCGGCCATCGTCAGTCCTGCAGCGACCGCCATAAGCGAATAGGCTTTTTCTTCCGGACCGATCTCCCGCGGATCATCGGAACTTGGCGCCTTGACCATCCACCTTTCAAACCCCGGATCCAACGGTTGGCCATAATCCAGAACGCATCTGTTTTCCGCCTGGTTGAAGCCGATCATAATCTTCGGCCGCGCGCCCGCAGATCCACCCTGCGCGCCCTGCAAGCTGTCAATATCAGCCACGTCCATTTCAGCCTGCACCAACTCGACCTGATCAGCGAACCAGTCGAGATCGGTGACGGCCTGAGGCTCCTGGTCGTCTGGCAATTCAGGAACATATGAGAGCGCGCCCATTCCCGTTCTGCCCACTGCCGACAGACGGTCGATCGGGGTAAGCCGGGTATAGTCGATGCCCGCCCGCTGAAGCCGGCGGTCCAGCAACAGCCGACCCCAACCATCCGGCAGGCTGTCGTTGAACAGCCCGTGAAGCCCGTCAAATGGATCGCGAGGCGCCGCAATCAATCCAGTGGAGGCCATCATATGGAATGGTGAAACCAAAAGGGGCGCCGCCAGAAACTCCGCCGCGTACTCGAAATACGCCCGCCGTTCCCCGCCGCTCCAGGCAAGCGTCCCGAGCTTTCTCTCATTCCCTTCGAGCTCCAGATAAACGCTCATCTTCTGGATTGACGTGAACTTCATTTCCGGCGCACACGGTGCTTGAGAGGACGATCAATGACATCATCGATATTCTGTGGCGGCCGACCCGGGAACAGCCGTTCAAATTCCGCCTCCGCCTCAAGAGCAAAGGCAATTTTCACGAGACTCTCGAGAGAAATTTTGCCGGTTTCTTCAAATAGCCTCAGCGATCCGTAGGAGACATTCGATCTCGCAGCCAATTCGCGTTGGGTCAATCCTTGCTGGATCCGCCGGCGCTTCATCCTATCCGCCAGGTCCCGGATAACCTCCACAGGAGAAGACATTTTAAATGCTAACATATTATCATCCATGCGCGAATCAGACTTTTTAATGCCAATATAATAGCATTTAAAATAAATCGCAACTCACCTGCACGCTCAGAAAACTCGGCTTTATGACCCGTTGCGTATTGTAGGACTGCATCATCGCGGCCGTTTTCCACCATCGGTCAGCCGTTATAAGGAATACGACTTTTCCTTATAACGGCCTTACTAGCCGTCGTGCGTTATATGAATTCGCCACAAATGACCTGCCTTCGTCTCTCAAGAATGCTGGCGTCTGCGAAATCCACACCATGGAACAGTGCTTCCGTCGCGGTCGAGATACTGAAGCCTGGCTTGCCAGGCTGCGCCAGAGGCGTGCTGACGGTCTGCGGAACTGTCTCTTCCATGCCAAAAGGCGCATCCGGCCCACCAAGCTTCATTGCCGCCTCATTTGTCGTTACGCTTGCTCTGAGCAGCCGCTGAGGTTAGCCCTTTACCAAACCATTGCAATGTCTCCGACCGGCCCAAACCGGTCATCCCATGTCATTCTGTGCCGCGCAGACTATCTCGGAAATGAAAGCACTTTTCTCCGAGGTATAGCGATCCCCATCATACGGAAACTGCTCTGCAAGACGGCGCTTCAAGGTGGAGTATGCCAAGGCCATATCGTCATGTTGGCGGAGGTAGTCTCGGAAAAGCAACCGCCTCTCATGCGTTTGGTTGAAGGGCGGGCAAAGGTAGACCCTTATCTGGGGTGAAGGGCGTTTCAAAAGAAAGGCCCAAACATCATCGTCATACCGATTGCCACGAGGCTCGAAGCCAGCGTCGATGAGAGCCGCGCTCGCACCGGGAATGTCTCCGATGCCCGATACGACAACGTCCACGTCAATTATTGGCTTTGCGGCCAATCCTGGTACTGCAGTGCTACCGATGTGCTCGACTGCCCCAACGCATCCTCCGAGCACTTCTCTCAAAAGGGCTTCGGTCACCAAAAAGTCATCTGGCCATTTCGGGTCGTAGGGAAGAATTTCAACCAAGGTCGGCATCAGCGCATCCGTAATCATGGGAACAGACACGTTAGCCTATCCACCGCTCGAATGTCTCTTCTTGGCGCAGAGCTACCGCTTGATATGTACCACTCACAACGACGGCGCTCTTCGCGTGTGTCAGGTCATGTCAGCATAAGCGCTGTACTCGCCGGATTGTCTGTCCCTGAAAAGATAAACGGCAGGCTGACCTCCTCGGGTGATTTCCGCAAGGTCGAATTCTTCGGAAAAGTGCCATTCATCCAGCGCCCTCCGGCAGGCAGCTATTTTTAGATCGTCCGCTTCGGCCAACAAGGTGACCCCATCGATCTCGCCAACAAACATCATGGCGTCCGTCTCCGAAAAAAGCCAGTGATTGGTCTGCCAGCTTTCAAATCCGGGCGTCCTGTTGCACACCGTGTCGATAATTTGTTTCGGGACGTTCTTCGGTATCGAATGGGCGTCGTTGAAAGAGGCATCCCACTTCCGCGTGGCTTCGCCGCTGTGGATACACCATGGGCATACGTGCAGAATGTTATCCTTGCAGTATATCGGGCCGCAGTACATGAATTCCCGATCTTTTCCGCAGCATGGGCATTTCGCAAGCATGGGCACGACGCAGCCGTTTGCGATGGGATCGAGAAAATACTCGAAATTGGGCAGGTCTTTCCCTAGTACCGCCATCCATGGCTCCGTTGTTAACATTGTAAGGAAGATACGAGCTCACCGTTGCTTGTCATACCTAACAATAGCGCAGACAGGTGGGAATTCACATTTTTGCTGTGGCGCTTCGACATCTGTCGATCGCCTTGGCGATGCCCGCTTCTGGCGAAGAACCCATGTCTGCAATTGGCCCTATGCAGACTTCAAAAAAAGTGTGAGACAAGGCCGGCGGACGATAATCGCCTTAATCCAACGCAGGGAAACCCGATGGAGTCACATAGTCAACCGATACACATAGCGTTCTCACGATCAGAAGCAAAAATTTTACACCAAGCCTTGAATGAAGTTTGCAATGGTCTTTCCCTGCCAGAGTTCGAAACTCGAATGGGAGCGAATCGCGATGAAGTCGAAAATCTGCTTACCAGGTTGACCGAAGTCCTTGATGCCCCATGACCGCAATGGGCGCGAAGCGGAAGACCGCAGTTGGCCCGTAGTGGTCATTGAGCTTGGCTAATATACAGGTATCGATTTACGATGCGCCCGCTGCTCTGGAGCCGTTTTTGGTAGACCTCCATTCGGTCATGGACTTTTTCCGCGACCTTCTGCGACGGTATATTCTCGGGGCTTGTTATGCTGACCACCCTGCCCAAGCCAAGGGTGTTCAGCGCATGGCGCCGACAAGCTGTCGCAGCCTCAGTCGCAAACCCTTTCCCCCAGAAGTCACGCCACAGATGATACCCTATTTCCGGTTCGGTGCCTTCAGGGGTCTCTTGGAGGGTGATCCCACAGTCGCCGATGACCTGTCCGGAAGAGGGGTCAACTACTGCCCAAAGGCCGAAGCCGTGCTTGAGGTAGCTATCGAATGAAAGCTCCTGAAACCAAGTCCGGATTTCAGATGACGACTTGGTGCTTGGATAGAATCTCATGCATTCATGGTCGGAGTAAATCTTGCTCAACGCGGCTAGGTCTTGTTTTTCGACTTCCCTGAGAAGCAGTCGGTTAGTCCTCATAATGGTTGACACGCAAACCTCTCATCTCGCCCGTCCGCCACTGTTGAGTGCATACCGTCGATGCGGCAGATGAAAGCTTTCGTCCGCTTTTGGTGCTTCTGCGCCATGACGGTCACCGGCCTATCGCGGACATACTCAGTGGCAAAAGTCGGCCGCGAAACTCTGAGTTTTGCGACAGAAATTCCGCTTTGATTTGAGCCGCGGCCGACTGTCGTGAAATCAAGATTTTCGCGAATCTTCATCACGCCAAGCCACAACGGAGAGGTCAGGCCAGACAGCGATCCACCGCGCAGTTTTAGCATCGTATATTTCGCGGGTGATTTGCTTCTTATTCGCTCGGACAACCCCGTTCATCAGATCGTCCGTTCCAAACGGAGCATGGAAAAGAAGGGAGCCTCCGATGGGCTTCACGCCGATTGCTGTCGCCGTGGTGGGAAATGTGGTGATGGCCTCGGCAGTGGAGGTGTATGGCATAATCTGATACCCGAACTTGGCCTCGTACCACATATGCACCCGAGCTTCATTTTTCACATCGATCCATACTGGCAGATGTGAGAACGCCGCACGAATTCTTGCCGCCTGCCGCGCTTCCCCGTTTTCCGTAAGGTCGTCCGGGTCAAAGTAAACGATATCAATATCGGAAATACCGTGGGTAGATGGCAAATCGAACGTCCAGTTCCAAACGGTTTGAGCGATAGCGCCCGCGACCAACCAACAATCCGGTAAGGCTACGTTATCCCACCCATCGATGATTGGGCGAAGCAATGGACTAGCGAGAACAGCGGATCGAATCCCTTCGTGCTGGTCCATCCTTGTGGTTTCCTTTCTTGTCACGAAACTCTCGGTTAAAGCGACGCTTGTTTTCCTGACATCTGCGACGGCAAAGAATAAGGAGTTTCGCGGCGTCCGCAATGTCCGTTTTTGGCGGATTGAACTGCACCCCATTTTGACCGGACAGTCGGCATAAGCAGAATGGCTTAAGCACAGGCTTGAGGACAGGCTTATGTCTAACGACTATCGACATGTTGAATTGCTGACGGGTGATGTGCGCCGCAGGCGGTGGACAACCGAGCAAAAGCTGACGATCATTGAGCAGAGTTTCGAACCAGGCGAGACGGTATCGTCCACCGCTCGCCGCCATGGCGTCGCGCCCAATCTGCTTTACCGGTGGCGCAGGCTCTTGAGCGAGGGAGGTGCTGCAGCTGTGGATTCTGACGAGCCGGTGGTCGGCAATTCGGAAGTGAAGAAGCTGGAAGATCGCGTCCGCGAGCTGGAGCGCATGCTTGGCCGCAAGACGATGGAGGTCGAAATCCTCCGCGAAGCCCTTTCCAAAGCGGACTCAAAAAAACGGATATCGCGGCCGATCTTGTTGCCGAAGGACGGTTCGCGATGAAGGCCGTCGCAGATACGCTGGGCGTATCCCGTTCCAACCTCATCGAGCGGCTGAAAGGCAGATCGAAGCCGCGCGGCTCCTATCATAAGGCCGAGGATGCAGAGCTTTTACCCATCATCCGCAGACTGGTATATCAAAGGCCAACCTATGGCTATCGGCGGATCGCCGCGCTCCTCAATCGCGAAAGTCGAGCCGCCGATAAGCCCGTCGTTAACGCCAAGCGGGTTCACCGCATCATGGGCAACCACGCCATGTTGCTGGAGAAGCATACGGCCGTTCGCAAGGGCCGCATCCATGACGGCAAGGTCATGGTCGTGCGCTCCAATCTGCGCTGGTGCTCCGACGGTCTGGAGTTCACTTGCTGGAACGGCGAGGTGATCCGTCTCGCCTTCATCATCGACGCTTTCGACCGGGAGATCATCGCATGGACGGCGGTTGCCAATGCAGGCATTTCCGGCTCGGACGTGCGTGACATGATGCTGGAGGCGGTCGAGAAACGCTTCCATGCAACCCGAGCCCCGCACGCTATCGAGCATCTCTCCGACAATGGCTCTGCTTACACCGCGAGGGACACGAGGCTGTTTGCACAAGCACTCAATCTCACACCTTGCTTCACGCCGGTCGCCAGCCCTCAGTCGAACGGCATGTCGGAGGCATTCGTCAAAACCCTGAAACGGGATTACGTGCGCATATCACCTCTGCCGGACGCCGAAACAGCGCTCCGGCTCATCGACGGATGGATCGAGGATTATAATGAAATCCATCCCCATTCTGCCCTCAAGATGGCTTCCCCTCGGCAGTTCATCAGGGCTAAATCAATCTAGCCGACCTGTCCGGTGAAATGGGGAGCACTCCACGGATATTGGATCGTGTCCCGCCGCGTGGTGTAGCTGGTTGCTAGCGAAGCCGCTCGCGAGCGCACTCTCCAATGTGCTGTAGGGAGCGGGCGGCGTAGCAGCCGGCCCGTTTCGTTCATCGGCCTAGTTTCTTTACGATCTCCGCAACACTTTTTTCGACAGACAGGAGAGAGGTATCTAAGCGCAGATCGGGCATCCAAGCCTCATAGTGCGTATTCTGGATTGCCGCCCATGATGGCGGGGAAAGCCCATCAACAGAAGGTGATCTTGTCTCTGCGCGATGGCGGTGAACCGTAACATCGGAGCAAAAGATCTCGACCTCAATGAATTTAGTGCCAGACTCAGCGGCTACGTCTCGAAACGCATTTCGGGTTAGAGGCAAAGGGTTGACAGAGTCTGCGATAACCGTGTGCCCGAGCAGCAGGTTATCGGTCGCCAATCGATAGAGTGTCACATACCCGCTTGGGCCAACATCCAGCCCTTCCATCAATGGTGCGGATGTACGGATTGCCTGCTCGACAGTGTCCACCCTCAGATAAAGCGCCTTTATTCTCCGTGCTAACGCTTGAGCAACGGTGCTTTTTCCTGATCCAGGCAGTCCGCCGAAAATTACAAGCATTGTTTATCTCCGCCCAGCCAATGCCAAACTAACAGGATTGTCTTCAATGTCCCCTACTGGCGCTTCAGGACCATGACGGCCGTTGGCCCGATGCGGTCATAGGGCCGAGTTCATGAACCAATCCCGCGCACCGGCCGAGGCGGAAACGCGGCGTTTTCCATCAACTGCATATCATGCGCCTGCCCCAGGATCACCATATGCGGCAACGCGTCGTAGATCGTCAGGCTTTCCAGGGCTCTGTTGCCGCCAAGCGCGACGATCGGTTTGCAACCATAGATCTGCCCGACGGCGAGCTTTCCCAGCTTGACACATGTCGGCTTGAAAAGCTTTTTGACGTCGCCCCGCCGATGGTAAGATTAGTCGCGTCTTACGAAATGTCCGCAAGTGGCCAACGCGTCGCCGCGAAGCGGTCGGCCAGGTCGGATCATAACAAAACTCCAATTTATCCTTGGAATTGCGGAATAAAACTCCATAAATGCAAGGATGATTGAACCAAGACGCATAAGGGCAGCAGCTACACATCCCCAACGGATCCGGAGCGCACAGGTATGCCAATTTGGTTTTTCATCAGAAGACTCACCTCAATTGCAACAACCGGGATATCTCATAACCGCACCGTCATCTAACAGAACGACAGACCCACTTTTGTATCACCGGGCTTGGTCAGTGAATTGAACTGCAAGCTGCCATTCATCCTCATAACGCACTTAAACAATAATAGATAAACTACTGATAAACCTTGTTATAATTCTCAAAATATCGGCCACCAAACGCCGAGCGCTGAAGTGACGAAACCTCGACAGCAAACCTGGGTCAGTTGCATCATTCCTCCCCGCTGTTCTTTTGCCTCCACCTACCAGTCACACCAATATCGCAGGGAACCAGCCGGCATCGGCCCGGCTCAACGGTGGATATCCAAACTCAGTCGTGGTTCTTTCCGTGCCCGGCGTCTACGGACAGCTAGGGCCTCTTTTCGGTCTCTCGATCTTTTAACGCTTTCCTGCAACGTTAACCAACCGCCGGAATGTCGGGCACTCCATATGCGAGGGCGCCGGGCAATCTGCCACGTGACGAAGCGTGTCGCGCAGCGCGGTCAGCTCGTGGATCTGCCGGTCGATCGCATCGGCTTTCTGATGAAGAACGGCGCGCGGAAGGTCCGGCAAACCATTCACGCCAAACATGCCGGCAATCTCGTCTAGCGAGAACCCCGCCGATTTGCCCATCGCAACCAGTTTGAGCTGTAACAACACTTCCGGCGGAAACTGCCGGCGCATGCCATGCCGCGAGACCGAGGAAATCAGCCCGGCCTCCTCATAATAACGCAGCGCCGAAGGCTTGATTCCGCTTTGCGCCGCCACCTCTCCAATATCCAACAATTTCATACTTGACCTCAAGTTGACTTGAAGTGGCAGGATGCTCCCGAACGTTACTCAAATCAAGAGGACAAGGCATTGGAACAGGTAAAATCAAATCCGTCGGGGAGGCCGCAAACAGGCATTACGGCGACGCTTGCACTGGCAATGTTGCTTGCCTCGCTTGGCACCAGTATCGCCAACATCGCGCTGCCGTCGCTGGCAGAGGCATTTTTTGCACCGTTCTCGCAGGTTCAGGCAGTGGTCGTCGGCTATCTCGTCGCATTGACCTGCTCGGTGCTGATCGCTGGCCGGCTCGGCGACCGTTTCGGGCTGAAGCCCATGCTCGTCACCGGGATGGTCATTTTCGCCCTCTCCTCGCTGCTCTGCGCGATCGCCCCTACGCTATGGCTGCTGATCGGCGCTCGCGCTGTTCAAGGTGTCGGCGCGGCTTTCCTGATGACGCTGCCGATGGCACTGATGCGCCAGACCGCAAACGAGGACCGTGTCGGGCGGGCAATGGGCCTGCTCGGTACTGTTTCGGCGCTGGGAACGGCGCTCGGCCCATCGCTCGGCGGGCTTCTGATCCCGCTGGCAGGCTGGCGCGCCATATTCTGGGTGCAGGTGCCGCTGGCGGCCCTGGCAATGATCATGGCCATATCGGTACTTCCCGCCGACACTGGCAAGGGCAGAACCATATCAGCAAGCCTGCGGTCGGTGATGAACCGCTCTCTGGTACCAAATCTCATCGTCAACATCCTCGTCGCTGCCGTTATGATGACGACACTGGTCGTCGGCCCCTTCTATCTCGGCCTCGGCCTCGCGCTGGCCGCGACCGAGGCCGGCCTCGTCATGATGATCGGCCCGGTCATCTCCATGTTGAGCGGCGTGCCCTCCGGCCGGCTGGTAGACAACTGGGGAAGCCGCCGCGTGCTCGCCGTCGGTCTCCTGCTCCTGACCACGGGCACATTGCTTCTGGCGTTCGTGCCAAACATGATCGGAGTTACAGGCTATGCGCTGTCCGTTATCGTACTGACGCCAGGCTATCAGCTCTTTCAGGCCGCCAACAACACAGCGGCCCTTTCGGACGTGCCACATGACCGGCGCGGAACGGTCTCGGGATTACTCGGCTTGTCGCGCAATATCGGCCTGATCGCCGGCGCCTCTGCCATGGGCGCGGTATTTTCCTTCGCCGTCGGGACGGAGGATCTTAACAGTGCGACAACATCCGCCATCGCCACCGGAATGCGCCTCACCTTCTTGCTGTCATGCGCCATGATGGTCGTTGCCATCCTCGTTGCATTTGGATGGCCGAATACACACAGAAAGCCGTCGCCGGTGATGAAACAAAATCCCGAAGGCTGATCACAGGTGGCGGTATGCCTCGGGCGCCTTGATCCTCCTCGCTCGCTACGACGGTCGTACGCATCGAGGCCGGCTGCGCATAGCCTTTTTCAAAGGACTCAATCACATTACTCCGTCAGCGGTTATCTCTGGGCGGGAAACTCAAGCTTTTTACATCATAACCCAACTCGCTCACTTTCATCATCATCGTCTCGAGCTTCGCTGGCGAATGGTCGCGTTAAGTCGGTTGCCCAGCCGGATATAGAGCTCAACCGCTCGAAGTCTGTCTGCGTAGGAATACATGAACGACCTCCTTGGTGGTCCAACTTTTCGTCCGCACCCCCGGAAGACAACTTGCAAACACTCAACGACATCTATCTCGCCTACCTCGACTGCCTTAACCGCCAGGACTTCGATGACCTCGGCACCTTCGTCGACGGTACGGTCGAACACAATGGCCGACCCTTCGGGCTGTCGGGCTATCGCGACATGCTGGAAAACGACTTTACCGACATTCCCGATCTTCGGTTCGAGGCAGAAATCCTTGTCAGCGAGGCGACCCGGGTTGCCGCCCGGCTTTCGTTCGATTGCACGCCCAGGGCCACCTTCATGGACCTTCCGGTCAATGGCAGGAGGTTTCAGTTCTGCGAGCACGTGTTCTACGAATTTGAGCACATGAAAATCCGCAGGGTCTGGTCGGTCATCGACAAGGCCGCAATCGAACGTCAACTTGGCTGACGGCCTTGGCCTTGCAAAAACATCGGCGGCCACGCGCCCTGGAAAAGTCACCATAACGAGCGCGATTGCACTGGGCTTCCCGCCGGGCCCGGGCAGCCTTAAATTTATGCAGACAGCTGCTGAGGTCGCGGGCGTTGCACAAAGGTTACATCATATTTCAGGAAAAAAGCATATGAATGATCTCTCACGTAAGGGAGTTCAGAGCCTATGAAGAAAATCGTATCGACTATCGCATTCGTGCTCGCGGCATCGACTGCAATGGCGGCCGATGCCGTATCAGAAGTTCCTGCCGCCCCAGTTGCAGACGTTGCGCCGCTGTTCAGCTGGACCGGGTTTACCGCCGGTGTCCAGGCCGGGTACGGCTGGAACAACAATGACGCTTCGATCGTCGGCCTTCCCGGCGAAACGTCCGCAGACTTCGACGGCGCTCTCGCCGGTGGTTTCGTTGGCTTCAACTATGACCTTGGCAACAGCTGGGTCGTCGGCCTTGAGGCTGACTTCGAAAAGAACTGGGGCGATGATTCAGCCACTATCCTTGGCACCGGCTTTGACTACGGGTTCGACTGGCAGGGTTCGGTTCGTGGCCGCGTCGGCTACGCATTTGACCGTGCTCTGGTGTATGGTACTGCAGGCTGGGCGTATGCTCGCGGCTACGCGGAAGTTCCGGGCATTGCCGACGTGAAGGAAACATTCAACGGCTACACTGTCGGCGTTGGTCTCGACTACGCGTTTACCGACATGGTGTTCGGACGCGTTGAGTATCGTTACACCGACTTCGGCGACAAGGATTTCGATTTCGGTGGCGCTGCAATCAACGCGGATGTCGACCAGCATGCAATCCGTGTCGGCCTCGGCGTAAAGTTCTGATCCACCCGGACAGCAACAGCAAAAGCCCGGCCGTTGTGCCGGGCTTTTTCCTGTCCCTTTCCAAAAGGCCGGAAGCAAAAAACCGGCGGTAGACAAGTGCTGACAGCCTGTTTACCCGGCGTAGTCGCAGCACAACCACTGAACATGCCGACCAGGACCGGACGCGGACGGACACGCTCCTTCTTCCGCCACCAAACGCTCAGCCAGTCTCATCCATGATTTCCCCTTTGAGCAAATCCTCAAGCAGTTGACGATCGGCGCCACGCGGCGCCATCCGCGGCAGCTGACGCCGCAGCAAGTCCCGCAGCATCTGCGCACCCGTTCCGTCCGCCGGTTTTTGCAGTTGGTTGCGCATCCATAGTAAGCGGTCAGCCGATGGCGTGGGACTTGAAGTTCCAGGGCATGAGTGCCTCGATTTCAGATACGGGCCAGCCTTGAGCGATGCGGGTCAAGGTCTGGGAAAGCCAGTCAAGCGGATCGACGTTGTTCATCTTGGCTGTCTGCAAGAGGGTGGCGACCGTCGCCCAGGTGCGTCCACCACCCTCGCTGCCGGCGAATAGACTGTTCTTTCTCGTAATTGTTTGGGGCCTGATCGCGCGCTCAACGATATTGGAGTCGATTTCGATCCGGCCGTCCGTCAGGAAGCGCTCCAGTGCTTCGCGCCGGGTGAGCGCGTAACGGATTGCTTCGGCGGTCTTGGACTTGCCAGAGACCTTGCCCAGTTCCTTTTCCCAAAGATCAAAGAGGCCGGAGACGATGGTTGCAGATTTTTCCCGACGCAGCATGGATCGGCTGTCGGCATCCCGGCCGCGGACCTCATCCTCGATGCGCCAAAGCTCGGTCATCGCGATGATCGTGTCCGTTGCAGCCTTTGAGACACCACTGATGTGAAGGTCGTAAAACTTGCGGCGAAGATGCGCCCAGCATCCTGCGAGCCGGATCGTTTCATTGCTGCCGTCTTTGGCGCGCGTCTTGGCGAGACCGGTATAGGCCGAGTAGCCGTCAACTTGCAGGATGCCACTGAATCCGGCGAGATGACGAACCACGCAGTCAGCGCCCCTACTGTCCTCAAACCGATAGGCCACCATCGGCGGGCTGGTTCCACCATAGGGTCTATCATCGCGAGCGTACGCCCAAAGCCAAGCCTTCGTCGTTTTCCCGGACCCAGGGGCAAGAGTGGGTAATGTCGTTTCGTCGGCGAAGATCCTTTCACCCTCCTTGACGCGCTCAAGGATGTAATCGGCGCAAATCTGAAGTTCGAAGCCCAGATGCCCCATCCACTGGGCCATCAACGATCGGCTGATCTCGACACCGTCGCGTAGATAGATTGCCTCTTGCCGGTAAAGCGGAAGGCCGTCGGCGTATTTGGAGACGGCGATATAGGCGAGCAGCCGCTCCGTCGGCAGGCCGCTTTCGATGATGTGCGCCGGTGCCAAAGCCTGGAGCACGCCATCGTGGCCGCGGAAGGTGTATTTGGGGCGGCGCGTCACGATGACCCGGAACTTCGGCGGCACGACATCCAGCCGTTCCGAGCGATCTTCACCGATCAGGACCTTTTCCAAGCCCACGTATTCAGCAGGGATCTCCGGCTCGATCACTTCCTCGATGCGTTCGAGATGAGCGGCAAAACCCTTGCGCGGACGTGCTGCCCGTTTCGGCTTGTCTTTGGCCGCTTGATCAAGCTCGCTCTGGATTTCCGAAAGACCGGTCTCGACTTCCTCGAAGGCAAAGGAGACTTGCTCATCGCTGACACCAAGACGCAGCCGCTCAGAACGGGTGCCATGTTGCGTGCGCTGCAGAACCTTCAGGATCGATGTGAGGTTGGCGATCCGCTCGTTGGCATTCTTCTCCACCGCCTCCAGCCGAACGATCTCAGCTTCAGCCGCTTTCAGCCGCGCTTCTTTCGCCGCCTGCTCGCGCGCCATCGCGAGAACCATCGCTTTCAGCGCGTCCACGTCGTCCGGCAGGTCGTGAAGGGGCAAATCCATGCGAAGGAGTAGAGCACAAAAACAGCTGTTTTCCCAACCATTACAGCAGCATGATTCATCTTGTCGCAGGTGCTGTCAGCCCGTCAACAAGGGTCGCCTGACCTTGGTCGGGCGGATCTTTTTCCAATCCATTCCGGCCAGCAACGCCATCAGCTGCGAATGGTCCAGACGGATCCGGGCCGTCGATATGCCGGGCCAGCAGAAGCCCTGATCTTCCAGGGTTTTCGAATAGAGGCAGACACCACTGCCATCCCACCAGGCAATCCGAATACGATCGGCCCGTTTCGACCGGAAGACGTAAAGCGCGCCATTGAATGGTTAAGGGCCTGAACAATCGGGCGTCCACGACCCGATTGCCAACCTGTTCCACATCCCACGCCACGACATCCCCTCCAGCCATCATCGCCAACTGCGTTTGGAGGCGATGAACCTGTGGGCGAAAATTGCAAGAGCATGACCGACAAACTCAGCCGGCACCATGAATTGCCCTCGTTGCCGTTAAGTTTACGATGTCGCCTTCGGTCCTGGCCAGCCATCTCTGATTGATGCAAATGGTACTGGAATACCAGCGTTCCTCAATAGCGAACATTGAAGGGTTCATTATCTCAGGTTGAATTTTGCTGACCACTTTTAGCAGTCGAAACACCCGTTCGATGTTGCTAGCGTCACCACCGGTAAACAGACAAGGGCGCACTTACGACTTGCCACGCATTGGAGCGCTGAATTTCCCCGTTTGCGGATCGGAGATTTCGGTTGGCGATTTATCATCTCAGTACCAAACCTGTCTCGCGGTCATCCGGCCGAAGTGCTGTGGCATCCGCCGCCTATCGTTGCGCAGTTCTTCTCACCAATCACCGCGATGGGCTTGTGCATGATTTTACCCGGAAAGAAGGAGTGGAGCATAAAGAGATCGTGCTGCCGGACGGTCTTTCTGCCGATTGGGCTTTGGATCGTTCGAGGTTGTGGAACGCTGCCGAGTTTGCAGAAAAGCGAAAAGATGCCCGCGTCGCTCGCGAATTTGAAATCGCGCTTCCGCATGAGCTGTCGCCAGAGGGGCGACTGAAGGCGGCACGCGCCTTTGCCCGGGATCTTGCAAACCGCTATGGCGCAGCCGTGGATTTTGCCATCCATTCGCCAAGCGAGCATGGTGATATCAGGAACTACCATGCGCATGTGCTGATGACGACGCGACAGGTTGGCAGAACCGGCCTTGGCGAGAAAACTTATCTGGAGCACAAGAACGCACGGCTGCTGGCACATGGCATGGCGACAACCGATATGCAGCTTCGCGATATCAGGCAGGCGTGGGAAGGTATCGCCAACCGTCAGCTTCAGCGCGAAGGCCTTGATGTTCGCATCGATCATCGATCGCATGCGGAGCGCGGTCTCGAGTTGTCGCCGACCGAACACATGGGCGTGCATGCCTCGCAGATGCAGCAGCAGGGCATGGCGGTCGAACGTGGCCGACTGGATGACGAGGCAGCACGGCAAAATGCAGCACTGATCCGCCAAAAGCCGGAACAGGTCTTGGCGCTGATCAGCCATGAGAAGAGCGTGTTCGATCGGCACGATATTGCCAAAACCCTGCATCGCTACATCAACGATGACGCGCAAATGTTCCGGAACGCTTTTGCGGCTGTGATGGCCTCGCCAGCGCTTGTCGAACTCCAGGCTGAGCGCATCGATCGCGAGACAGGCGAGGTTTCCAATGCGCGCTATTCGACACGGGACATGATCAATCTGGAACTCGCAATGGCGCGATCGGCGGAGCGGCTGCATCAGGCGCAGTCCCACGATGTCGATCCGCGCCATGTCGAGCGCGCGATGGAAAGGCAGGATCACGCTCTTCGGACAAGCTCTGGCGGACCGTCGGCTGCGAGCGATCCGTCTGCGGGATTGTCGGATGAACAGCGTCAGGCAATCGCGCATATTACCGGACCTGAAGGCATCGCCGCCGTGGTCGGGTTTGCCGGTGCTGGAAAGTCCACCATGCTCGCAGCCGCGCGCGAGGCGTGGGAGGCCCAAGGTTATCAGGTCCATGGAGCAGCGCTTGCCGGAAAGGCCGCCGAGGGTCTTGAGGAAAGTTCCGGTATAGAGAGCCGCACGCTGGCGTCATGGTCATACAGCTGGGACCATGGCCGGGATCTGATCGGCCGACGTGACGTATTCGTCATCGACGAGGCCGGCATGGTCGGGAGCCGGCAGCTTGCCCGGTTCATCGGCGAGGCAGAAGAGCGTGGCGCAAAGATTGTTCTTGTTGGCGACCACGAGCAATTGCAGGCAATCGGGGCCGGTGCCCCCTTCAGGGCGATTGCCGAACAGATCGGTCATGTCGAACTTTCCGGCATTCGCCGCCAGCGCCATGATTGGCAGCGGCAAGCATCAGTTGCCTTTGCGACCCACAAGACGGCCGAGGGCCTCGCCGCCTATCGCGATCACGGCAACATCCACTTTGCGGAAAGCCGCGACGAAGCGATGGCGCGGATCGTGCGTGATTATGTTGCCGACAGTTCAGAGCATCCGGATGGCAGCCGGGTTGCCATGGCGCATCGCCGTGCCGATGTGCGCGTCCTCAATGCCGCCATCCGTGCCGAGCTTCAGAACCGGCAAAGGCCGGAGCGCAGCCACGGGCAGAACGCCGGTGCGGACCGTGGAGACCGTGGGGATGTTGAGGACCGTGGTAACAATGAGGATGTTGGAGAACTCACCTTCCAGACCTGTAACGGCAAACGCGCCTTCGCTGCCGGTGACCGGATCATCTTCCTCGAAAACAACCGCGACCTGGGTGTGAAAAACGGCATGCTTGGCACGGTCGAGTATGTCGAGCCGGGCAGAATTGTTGCGCAACTCGATGGTCGTGGCGGCGACAGCGTCAGCATTCTGACCGACAGCTATCAGGCAATCGACCACGGTTATGCGACAACGATCCATAAAAATCAGGGAGCGACGGTCGATCGCGCCTTTGTGCTGGCGTCCGGCACCATGGACCGGCATCTGGCCTATGTTGCCATGACCAGGCACCGCGACGGCGTGCAGCTCTATGCCGACATCCAGGAGTTCACCAAGGCGGGCCGGCTGGTTGATCACGGCGTTGCGCCCTACGAGCATCATCCGCAGTCACGCGACAGCTATTTTGTGACGCTGGAGAATGACAAGGGAGAGCGGCATACTGTGTGGGGCGTTGATCTCAAGCGGGCCATGCGAGATACCTCACCAAAGATCGGGGACAGGATAGGACTGCAGCATGAAGGCGCGACGCCCGTCACGCTTCCGGACGGCACGCAGGCCGAGCGCAATGCATGGCGCGTCGTCATGGGTGATGAACTCGCCTACCAGCAGCTGACAAGCCGCCTGTCGTGTTCCGGCGCGAAGGAAACGACGCTGGATTACATCAGCGACTTTGCCGAGCGGCGCGGGATCACCAGCGACCCGTGGATCGGGCAAGAGTTTGCGGTGAGAAGCGAGATCGAACTTGCTTCCGCCCAAAATGCGCGTCAAGACGTTTTGTCCCGTGCGGCCCATCTGCAACGGGAGCAGCAGGATCGGCCATCAGAGCGTCAGCAGGTTTACGAGGAACGTGCCGGCGATCTGGCCGGTCCTGTTCACCGCGAGAATCCTCGCAATCAGTTCGCCCGAACAATCGATGACGGTCGGCGCGACAACCGAATAGAGGACAGCAAAGGATATCGCCGGATCCGGTGGTCCGACCTCATGACGCGAGACGGGGCCGTCCCTGCCCCCACAGAATCTGCAGGCCAGCACTCGCTGCTGGAACCCGGTGAACCAGCGCCGCTGGTGCCGGCGATCACCCGGCACGACCGCAGCATCGAAGAGGTGGCGCAGCAAAGGGCACTGTCCATTATCGAGCAGAGATTCGATACGGTGGAATCTCTGGTGCGGCACGTGTTCCGTGATCCGGCCGAGGTCGCCGCGAGACTACGCACTGCGATGACCGAGAAGCAAGGCAATGGCAAGATCATGGCGAAGGCCATGGCCGGGCAACCAGAGCGGTTCGGGGAGCTACGCGGAAAGTCAGGTCTGTTCGGAAACAACAAGGAGCGGAAAGAAGCGCTGCAATATGCGAGATCTCTCTCTGCCCATATTAGTTACGTCTCGGAGGCATGGGAGCGCCGGCTGGGAGAAGAACGTCAAAGCGAACAATGGCAACGTGAACAGCGTGATGTGATCGAGGTGCCAGGCCTCACGCCGCGCAGTGCCGAGATACTCGCCCAGGTGGAGAAGATGCCGGTAGAGAGGCGGGAAGAACTTGTCGCGGAACTGCGGTCGTCGCCTGAGGGCCGTGCTGCGATTGATGAGGCAAAGCTGGTGGCAGAAGCACTCACGCGGCGGTTCGGTAGTTCCGATCCTCGCAGGTTCGCCGAGGAGTTGGAGACACGTCCGGAGCTCGCAAAACATGCCGAGCAGATCAGGACAATAGCCCGCATGGTGGATCGGACACGCCATGCCGAGCTTAGTCATGACCATACGCTGAAACAGCAAATGAACCGGTCTCGCGGGCTTGGATTGAGTAGATAGTAGGCGCCGACGACAGCAGCGTTAAATAGTGGTCGTCCTTGAAAGTGCGCCACGCTTCCAAATTTCCCAGGGGTCGCGGTGGACTTAATCCGTCGCGGCTGGAGAGAGCATTCCGCTTCTGACGTGTTTGCGTGTCGGGGTGCAGAAAATCTCGATGTAATCGAACATGGCCCTGACTTCGCGGCTCAATGTCTGCTCGCTCACGAACACGCAGAACTCTTGCCAAAGCCAATGCGCCAGATCGCATACGCTCCACATCGCTATGATAGAAATGTGGATTATGTGAAGCGATGATTGCAACAAGCTCGGATCTGATCATGCTGGTTTCATAGCGAAATTTACATTCATCGAGAAGAGGATGAAAACCGGCAAAGAGGTACGCCGAATGAAAGAGACGCAGCGAGACCAGGTTTTGACTACCCTGATCGTCAACCAGATCATGAGCAATCCGCTCACCGGGGAGTCAGGAAGTTCGCGGCTGAAGCAGGTCGCGCTAGTGATGGTGATATACGTATTTCTTCATGGCGGGGAAGATCAGGTCGGCCTCAGCGATTTGATTAAGGTCACCGGTCTCACGCGCGGCGGCATTATCGAGACCATTGAGCCACTCGTTCGACGCGGTCTTCTGGTGGAGACGATGGGGAAGAACTCGATGGGTCGTGGCACGGCACGTTACTTTGAGATCGCTTCATCCGTGAAGACGATCGTGGCCGCAGTCTCAGGCGCTCCCATGGGCGCAGGACTGGAATAAAATGCTGACCGACATCGCGGTGCAATGTTATCAGGCAAACGACCCCGAAGGTGGGGGGGCACTTGATAGTTTACGAGGAACTTCGTATATATGGTGACGCTCGGGTTCAACGATGCGAAGAAGAAAGTGATCACCGCCCTGGTGAATGGAACATATCTGCATGAGGCCGACCGTTCGAACGTCAATACGAAAAACCTGCTGCTGACCGGTCAGGTCTCCGCTTCGACCGTCTGTGACGTTCTCAAGCGCAGCCAGGGACAGAACCACTCGTCATCGGCGCACCATCAGGCCGCTTCCATCCAGGTCCACGTCATTCGCCGTGATGGCTGGTACATCAAGTTCTACTTCGTCGATCCGAATACCGTATTCATCAGCGTGCATCAGTGAGGCTTTCATGAAGCTCTACCAACCAGGCGATACCAGCAAGGCCATCTGCCCGCACTGCGGAAAGCTGGTCACGACGACGTTCGCCTATCGTGACGTGCCGTTCGATGACGGATCCGGCACTGTGAAGGGCATTCTGTCCGCGGTCTGCGATGAGTGCGACGCCGTCGTTGCCATCCCCGCACAATCCACGCCCGCCATCCGGCGTGCGCGCCAAGTGGCCGAGGTCGCGCTTGAAGTCAGCATTCCCGCGCCCGAGGTCGAAATTCTCGATGCCGCCGCGTATCGCATCGATCCGACCGCGACCACGCGCTTCAGGAAAACCCTGTTTGCATTTTATCTTCAGCGGCTTCGGCAAGACGAGCAAAGAGCGGACGCGCTGCGCCGGAACTTCGAAGCGTGGCGTGTATCGAAAGCCGAAAGGGGTAAGCGCGTGACGCCGGGGATCCGCATCCCCAATCGGCGCTTGTCGTTCAAGATCTCCGCCAGGACCGATGACGACGTTCGGTGGGTGATGGCGGCCAGCGGTATGAACAGGACCGATACCGTCCGCTCTATCGTCATGGAGATCGAGAAAGATCTGCTGGCGCCCAAGGCGCCACGGGACCTTCGGCATCTCCAGGACATCGCGGCCGTCGTCAACGCCTGAAGATATCGTCTGTCGGTGCATGCGTGCCGGACCCTCCGCGCGGTAAGCGTCAGGCGACGCGCGGTAGACTAGGAACATCGCCAGCTTCGTGCTCACGCCATCTCGACCTGGCGGGAAATCGCTTTGTTGATTGACGCGTAAAATTCTAGCCGAAGAAACTATCGCGTCTCAAAATCAGTTAAGGCGACGCCACCGCATCCGGAGATAGTATTACAAGCATAAGCTCTTGAGAAATGCTCATTTATATAGCTCCGTCGAAAATGAACTGACTTTCAAATACTGCATGTCGGGATCTGTCGCGTCTTTTCTTAGATACGGCGGATTCGGAAGTAGGGTGGGATTCTTTTCACCCTCTTCTTTTAGCCACCCGAGCACATCTTCGATTTTCCCTTCCGTCACCTGCTCCCTGGTAATCGATAAGGTGATCGAGATAAGCGAAGTGCCTGAACCGAAGAATTCTGCGAGATTGTCGGGGTTTACTCTCTTCACTGTCTTTGGATCGTTGAAATCGGTGAAGGTTACCAGCAGAGGATAGTCAGCTTTGGAGAGCGTGGCAGTTGCCGGCTTTGACATACGTTCAAATTTTGGAGCAATGTCGACGGGTGCTATTCCTGGAAAAAAAAGCGCATACGGTCTCGGCATATCCTTCAACAGCGCGAAAAGGTACTTGCCTGGAAGAACCTCAAGGACAACCGCCTCCCCTCGCAGCTCAAAAAAAGCACCTCTTGCTTCAGGTAGTGCGAAGAGGCCGTCTCGATCATCCAAACTAGCCTTCATCACGCTCGACGCGGATTTTGGACCCGACGGGGTCTCAACCGTAACCGTGAGCTTTTGATGCCACGACCAACTGTCGCCGCAACTGCTGAGCAGCGACAGCGCCAACAACACGGGAATTTTCCTGAGAAGCCGAGAGATATTCATCAGACACCAGCTAGACGAAATAATTGCTATGCAAACGAACGTTGGCCTTGTCGCCAAATTTCACATCAAAATACGCGAAATCTTCCAGCAAACTATCAAGTCACTGGAGAGCAAGCAGAGGCATTCAGGATGTCAGTTGATCGATTGCTTGGTTTGGGACGGAGTTTCGTCACCCGGTTTTGCAATAAGACTTTGTAGAACGTCGCTATCCACCAAGCGTCCTATAACAGGATGAACCTTTATCTGGCTCTGCTTGGCGACTGTGTGGAAATTTGAAAGCACGGAGGTAGCGAGCTCCCGCGTCGGTGCGATAACATCCAGCAACCAGACGATTTGGCCACTGTTCCAGTCAGTGGGCTTCAACCGCACTGGAAAAACACCAGCCTTGACCTGCTCAACAATCTTTACATCGACGTCCTCACTCACGCTTGCCCAAATTGCGATAGCGTTTGGTGCCAAAGTGGTCTCTTCGGTTCCATCGTCCTCTTTTTTCGATGCGATTACGATACGATCATGACTAAGCGGATCGATGACCAAATGACTGAGATCGGACAGGCTCTGGCTGCGATAGCGAGGAACGGAACTGAGCGCGAATACGACCTGTCCAAAAACAGAAAAAATTTGCCCTTTTGCTTGTAAAAGTTTTCGGATCACATCGTCGTTTACTGCATCGGATGTAGTCTTCTGCTGAGACTCGTCCTCAAAAAAAATCGTCATACTGCCCCCGCAATACCGCCCACAAACCGTTGATGTCCTTCACAAATTCGGAAGCTATCAGATCAAATTTCGATTTCAAGTTGTATGTTTATCACCAAACAGGATTGCAATAACGGTGTTGATTGAGCGATCCGGGCTTGGAAGCTTGGAACTATGCGCCGCTCTTGAAGAGACCAGAACTGACGACCCCGTTTTCCGGCCACGCAATAACGACGATTCGTCGGTCTTGCGCTCAAATAATCTCGCCTCCGTCCAAACGTCATTCCTTCAGACGATCCACCAAACGCTTCATCAGATCCATTCGTTCGTGAAGAAACGCTACGATGAGGGCGGGCGCATCCTGTCGAGGCAGACAAAAGACGTAATGGTGCTGGCATCGCGTCATCCTTAGCGACGGATAAAGCGCGTTCATGTCCTTGAAAGAACCTCTGCCCTCGGCAAGGTTTGCGATACCTCGCTCCAAACCCGAGACGTAGCGGCGTACCTGCGCAGCACCCCATTGCGTATGTGTAAAGCGGATTACCGAACGCAGGTCTGATCCGCTTCCGCGGTAAGAATATAGGCAGTCAAGCACGACCCTCGGAAATCTCCTCGTCAAGGATCTCACCTACGGTTTTAGTCGACAGTCTTCCAGCAAGCCCCTCATCGACGCGCATGTTCATCAACGTCTTCAACTCCTCCCAGGCTCGCTCTGAGTCTGTGTCTCCGGGGAAGAGGCGCTCAAGCGCATACTGCTTGATTGTCTTGCCCTGCAATGCTGCCAGCGCCTTCAGGCTTTGATGTTGTTGGTCCGTTATATCGATCGTCAATCGGCTCATCTGACGCGCTCCTAAACTGAAAAACCCACATCAGCACATATGTAGGTTTGTCGCCACCGCTGATGCTTGACCGATGTCGCTTGGAGGGCTTTGCTATTTCGGAGACTTTGATCCCACTACCTTGCTCCGCTTGAACACAATCCCTACCGATCAATGGACACGTGTACGTTTTAAGCTCCTGAACAGAACGGGACCCTTGGCACCCTATTTGTCTGCGCCACTTCGAACGAAATCAGCAGTCTGGCGTTCAATGCGAAGGCGGTTTATTCGCTAAACGGAAGTTCAATATCTTCGCGGTTTTTCTTTGCGCCGTCGATTAGGACCGTTTTGAACCGGTCCGCATCTGCTGCCGGCAGCATCCCCGCCCCGACTCGAATAGCTTCTTGCCATGCCGGCCCGCGCTCCCATGCTTCGTTGTAGACGAGGGCCAAGTCGGCGGATCGCCTTGTCTGCTGCAGTGCCTCAAAAAGCAGCGCGGCTTGGCGAAGGTCCTTCTCACGCTTTGCTGGCCCCTGCCCGTCTGTGTGGCGGCGGCTGGCGACTATGAGCTTGTGGACCGCATATCGAGTTGGCTCGGGGACAACGACCGGGATGCCGCTTCGGTGGAGCAGTATTGTCCTTACGGGTTCCCTGATGAGAAAATCGAGAAAGCGTAGTGGATCCGCGCTGGCGCCGCCAAGGGCAGGCATCTTCGCCGGCTGGTCGATGTAGTCGTCCGAGCCTCGGTTCGATGTCAAGAATTCCACCCTGTAGCCGTCGGCATTCTGAAATGCCGACGAAGCCGCTGATCCCGATCTATGTGGAACGGGCCGGAAGCTGGCGTCGACGTCCTGCAGCAACTCCACGATCGGAGGCAGACTATCTTCAACCTCTCGACTGATGGCATAATCCTGAGCGATGTCCGCATCGCCGGTCAGTATGGCAGCCATGGGAAGGCGCACGCCGAGCAGCCCTGAATAGCATTGAAAGGCCACCGTGCCGATGAGAACGCCACGAAGTCGAAAGAGACCCCCATTGGCTAGAGCTTCGACGATATCGCCCGACATCGCGTCGGGCGATATCATCCCGCCTTCGCGGGTCAGGGTATTTACCAACCGCCTGCGAGCGCGTAGATCGTCCTTGTCCCGCTTATGATCAGATACGCGCTGCGCTATATCCGGATCGTCAGCAGGACCAACATAACGACGTTTCGTACCACCGTGTCCATCCGGGATGTCGAAATACCAATACTTCCGTCCCTTGATGTTCGCCGGGGTGAATCGACCCTCCGAAGGGAAATCGGCCGTCCAGGCAGCGTCGAGCGAGCGCTGACCTAGCTCGGCGAGCATAGTTTGGTACATGAGATCAACGGATTTCATAAGCTCGACTCCGGTGTTATACTGTTTTTTAAAAACAGTATAACGATCGAGGGGATAGGTCGCAATACGGAACGCGTTTCTATCGCCTTGAGATCCCATCAGGGGTGAGTAGCGGCCTGCACCGTGGCTGAGTGAGGTCGCTATGCGCTGCGACCACTTTCCGATCGTCCAACGATGAAGTCACCCCAAGGTAAGTGCGAAGTCCCACTCAAGCTAACGCCGCAGGCCGTCCATGACCAGTCTGACGATCCTGTGCGCGCGGTCACGCCACTCGGGGCTTTCCGGAATGGAATAAATGCCGAAAAGCGCATTCAGCACGTCCGCCCCCTCGATGTCTCCCTTGACCGCATCAGCCTTCACAGCGTTGTCGAGCAGCTCTTCAAACGCCGTATGCAACAGCTTCGAGCCCTCGGCAAAAAGGGCCGAGTTGGACGTAAACAAGAGCTTCAGGCTGCTCGCCATACCTTTTTTTGCGGCCATATAGCTGACAAACCGGTTCATCCATTCTTCGATGGCTTTGGCGGGCTCTTCTTCCCGCATTAAGTCGCGCGCAGCCGTCGCCAAAATTTCCAGCTCGCGGCGATAAACGCTTTCGACCAGATGTTCGCGCGTCGGAAAATGCCGATACAGCGTGCCGATGCCGACCCCTGCACGCCTGGCAATATCCTCCAGCGAAGCCGCTGCGCCCTGCTCTGAAAATGCCAGCGCCGCAACTTCCATCAGCTTTTCCCGGTTTCGCCGGGCGTCTGCGCGCATATGAGGCGGTTGAACCGGAGGCGTTTGCTCCTTGGGCACGGAAAGGCCACTCCACGAAAAAACGCTTGACGAATGATCGCAAGCCACTAAGTTAAACGGAGGCGCCTCCGTTTGTAGGTGCGCCACACGCTTCTTTAAATCAGATAGGAGGCGGATGTCATGCCGAAATCAACCATTGGCGCTGGTGAGCCTCTGACGACCGAAAAGTTCTTGAGGAACTTAACTGTCACTCGCTCATTCTGATGTCACAATGCGGGAGGCACTTATGACAGGATCGGCCGATAGCATCCGACAGAACAATAATGATACCGATTGGTTGCCTCGCAATGTCGATGCCTCAGTTCTGGTGACACCGAAGAAAGCTTTTTCCACCGACAGTGCCTACGATGTCATGAGCTTTGCCATTGACAACATCAATGCAGGTTCACGGGTGGCGCTTTGCACGTTAGTGGAAATACGCGGTGGCTCGTCGCGTCCGCTTGGCGCGCATATGGCAGTCGCGCAGGACGGCAATTACTGTGGATATGTTTCTGGCGGATGTACTGAAGCGGCTGTCGCTGCAGAAGCCTTGCAAGCGATAGGAAGTGGACATGATCGTTTCGTCATGCTGGGCGAAGGATCGCCCTTCTTCGATATCGTTCTTCCCTGCGGAGGCGGCATCACGGTCGCCATTCATCTCGTTAAAAATGTTGAATCACTCTGTTCCATCACCAGGCTCTTGGATCGCCGGCGCGGCGCTTCCTTGCGCTATACGCCGGGTCTCGAGCAGATTTCACCCGGCTTCGAGGGTGCCCCAACCGGCTGGCATGGCGGTGTCTTTGTCACAGGCTACCGCCCGAAAGTGCGAGTGGTTATTTCGGGACGCTCTCTCGAGGTCGAGACTGCCGCGAGCGTCGCGAGAGCCGCAGGATACGACGTTTTCATCATTGAGGATGCCGCTCACACAACCGTCGATGCCACTGTGATCGATCCGGACACAGCTGTTGCACTTCTGGAGCACGACCTTGATCAGGAAATGCCGATCCTTGCGGCCGCACTCCGCGCAAAACCTTTTTACATCGGCGCCCTCGGCAGTTCCCGAACCCATGAGAAACGCGTCGAGCGATTGCGCCGGAGTGGACACTCGGAGAAGGCAATCGCGCGGATCAAAGCGCCAATCGGCGTTTTCGGTCGCGCAAGGGATGCGCAGTCGCTGGCACTATCTGTCATCGCCGACATCGCCGCGTCGAGACAGGCCTACGTGACACAAAGCTAGAGCTACCGCCGGATCGACATATCCGACAGCAGCCACAGGCAGATAAACACCATGAGCTTCATAGGTGCGGCCAGAAACTTTCAGTGCGCACCTTCAGATGAGGGAGATGTCCAATGCGATTTAACATCAACGGAGCGCCAGTGGAGGTGGAGGCAGACATCCGCACTTCATTGCTTGATCTCATGCGCAACTATCTCGGATTTACCGGCACCAAAAAGGGATGCGATCAAGGCGCATGCGGCGCCTGCACGGTTTTGGTCGATGGCGAGCGCATCAATTCCTGTCTGGCGCTTGCCGTCCAGTATCAGGGCCGCAACATCACGACCGTGGAAGGCCTGGCGATTAACGGCAACCTCCACCCGTTGCAAAAAGCTTTCATCGAACATGAAGGCTTCCAGTGCGGCTATTGCACGCCCGGGCAGCTCTGTTCCGCCGTGGGCATGGCTGGCGAGATCGAGCGAAACATCCCGAGCGTCGTCACCGCCGATTTGTCGAGCGACAGCGTTGTCACCGATGACACCGAAATCCGCGAGCGCATGAGCGGCAATCTCTGTCGCTGCGGTGCCTATAACGGCATCGTTGAAGCCATTTCTGAAACGCTGGTCCAGCAGACCGCGATGCAGACCGACGGGAGGGCACGGGCATGAATATCTTTTCCTATCATCAGGCCTCTGATGCCGCGTCGGCGATAACCCTCAAGCAGGCCGGGTCTACAACGAAATATCTGGGTGGCGGCACCAATCTTGTCGATCTCATGCGCGAGACGGTCGAAAAACCAGAGACACTGATCGATGTCACGCACCTATCAAGCAGCATCGAACAGCGTGCCGATGGCAGTCTGCTGATCGGAGCAGGCGTGAAGAACACCGCGCTTGCAGCCCACGGCGCGGTCAGGAACCAATTTCCGGTTCTCTCCCGCGCTATCCTCGCAGGTGCAAGCGCGCAAATCCGAAATGTCGCCACCGTAGGAGGCAACATCCTGCAACGCACCCGGTGTCGGTATTTCTATGACAATGCCGCCCACTGTAACAAGCGCGAGCCCCATTCAGGATGCGACGCGCTCAAGGGTTTCAACCGCTATCACGCCATCCTCGGCGCATCTGAAAGCTGCGTCGCCACCCATCCATCCGATATGTGCGTCGCGATGGTCGCGCTGGATGCCGTGGTTCACCTCCGTGGCCCTGCAGGCAAGCGCAGCTTGCCGCTGCGTGATCTCCACCGTCTACCTGGCGACACGCCGGAAATCGAAACTGCACTTCACCCGGACGAACTCATCACAAGCGTTGAAATTCCCGCGCTGCCATTCGCAAAAAAATCTACCTATAGGAAAGTCAGGGACAGAGCGAGCTACGCTTTCGCGCTCGTATCCGTTGCGGCGGCGCTCGATCTCGATGGGGATGGTAATGTCAACGACGTAAGGCTGGCGCTCGGCGGCGTGGCTCACAAGCCGTGGCGTGCCATGAAGGCAGAAGCCCATCTTAAGGGCCAGAAGGCAGATGCCGAGCACTTCCAGGCTGCAGCCGAGGCTGAACTCGCCGAAGCCGTTGGCCTGCGAGACAATGCTTTCAAGATTGAACTGGCAAAACGCACCATTGTCGCGGTTCTTGAAGAATTGAAGGGAGAAAACGCATGAGCGCCGATACCCACACGCTACCGGAGACAGGCAGACAAGGCCGCTGGCAACCTGCCGTCACAACCGATCCGCTGCTGCGCAAACATGGTTCCCTCGGGCAATCCGTATCGCGCATCGAAGGCCCCATGAAAGTCCAGGGCAAGACGCGCTTTGCGGCAGAATTTCCCTACGATAACATGAGCTACGCGGCAATCGCTTTCAGCACCGTCGCCCGTGGGCGCATCACCGAGCTTAATGTCGGAGCCGCGGAGGCCGCACCCGGCGTCATTCTCGTCATGACCTATAAGAACGCACCACGGATGAGGGCGCCATCGCTGATGATGTCTTCTCCGACTGCGGCCGGAGCAAGCAATCTTCCTGTCATGCAAAATGACGAAATCCACTGGAACGGTCAGCCAATCGCGCTGATCCTCGCCGAAACACAGGAACAGGCGGATTACGCCGCATCGCTGATCGAGGCGACATACGAACTGCTGCCGGCGGTGACATCTTTCGATGAAGCGAAAAAAACGCCCCGCCAGCTTGAGAACCTGCTCGGCCAGCCGCCATACATGGAAATCGGCGATGCGGAAACCGCCCTTGCCAATTCAGAGGTCAAGGTCGATCTCGTTTACAGAACCCCGCGCCACAATCACAATGCCATCGAGCTGCATGCGGCAACCGTTGTCTGGAATGACAGCGAACTACGCGTCCACGATGCCAGTCAGCTTCTCGATCTGACAACGGGCCAGCTTGCGGATATTTTTGGAATTGATGTCAGCAATGTGCACGTCACCTCGCCCTATGTCGGTGGCGGTTTCGGCGGCAAATGTCTATGGGATCATCAAATCCTCGCCTGCGCGGCGTCCAAACTTGCGAAGCGCCCCGTGCGCATCATGCTGTCTCGCGAAGGCGTCTTCCGGATCGTCGGCGGCCGCACGGTCACTGAGCAGCGCGTCGCATTGGGCGCCAGAGCCGACGGGACGCTCGATGCGCTGATCCACACCGGAACGACGGCGATGACGTCACATAATTCCTGCCCGGAACAATTCACCTTCCCCGCCCGCCACCTCTATGCCGCCAGAACGTTCCGCATCGGTCAGAATGTTGCCGACATGGACATGCTGGCAAACACATTCATGCGCGCGCCGGGTGAGTCCGTTGGCACCTTCGCACTCGAATGTGCACTGGATGAACTGGCGGAAAAGCTGGGACTGGACCCGATCGAGCTGCGCCGGCGGATCGAGCCGGAAAAGGATCCGACGACCGGCAAGCCGTTCTCTTCGCGCTACCTCATTGAAGCCTACGACAGAGGCGCAGAAAAATTTGGCTGGGACAAAAGGAGCCGGACACCGCGCCAGAGACGTGAAGGCGAGTGGTTGATCGGCGTGGGATGCGCTACCGCAACCTACCCCTATCACCGGTTTCCCGGTGGCGCGGCCCGCATCAAGCTGACGGCGGAAGGTCACGTAACCGTTTCAACTGCCGTGCACGACATGGGAATGGGAACCGCAACAGCTCAGGTCCAGCATGTGGCAGCTCGACTGGGCTTGCCCATTGATCACGTGACGTTCGAATATGGCGACAGCCGGTTGCCAAAAGGCGTGATTGCCGGAGGCTCGACCCAGACCGCCTCCATCGGCGGCGCGATCATTGCTGCAACTGAGGTCTTCGTGGAGGAACTCATCAAGCTTGCGGGCAACGACTCTCCGCTTGCCGGGCTGTCGCTTTCCGACGTTGAAACGCGTGATGGCGGGCTGTCGCACATCACCGACATTAGCCGGTTTGAAAGCTACCAATCGATCCTCCGAAGAGCCGGACGAGAAGAGCTCATCTGCGAGGCGGAAGGGCCTGCCCCAGCCGAAATGGAGGCCTTTTCCATGCATTCCTACGGCGCCCAGTTCTGCGAAGTTCGGGTCAGCGCCCTGACGGGTGAGACGCGTGTTTCGCGTTTCCTGGGTTCCTTTGATGCAGGTCAGATACTGAACCACAAAATGGCTACCAGCCAGTTCAAGGGCGGTATCATCATGGGTATCGGCCTTGCTCTAACAGAAGAAACCAACTTCGATGAGCGGACGGGCCGTATCATCAACGCCTCACTGGCGGATTACCACGTGCCGGTGCAAATGGACGTTCCGTCAATCGAAATCCTCTATACCGACAAGCCCGATCCACAGGCACCGATGGGCGCACGCGGCATCGGAGAGATCGGGATAACCGGGGTTGGCGCAGCCGTTGCAAACGCCGTTTACAACGCGACGGGTGTTCGGGTTCGCGATTTGCCCATTACCCTGGACAAGCTGATGATGGGTGCCGACTGACGCCGTTGACAGAGGAACGGTCAAACTCAAATCCAAAACCGTTCGTTCCTGGAACAGGATCGGAGATGTTGAGGTTCAGCATGGACCTCGACATCTCTTTGGTTGAAACCGTGACCGTGGTCCTTACCTCTCGAGAACGCCGCCGGCTGCAAGAACATCATCGGGCGTATCAACGTCGAGGCGGGCGGCGTCGCCGATATCCAAATCGATGACCGTTATTCCGGAGGTCTCCATGAGCTGACGCGCGCCGACATCGCCTTCCAGCCGCATGATGGCACCATGAAGTGACCTTGGAAGGATGACCGGATTGCCCCGATGGCCGCGCGACACCGCGCGAACGGCCGCTTTTGCAAATGCGAGGCGAAAAGCAGCGATCAGGGCGTTCAGATCACCAGCCGTGACACTTGGCATATCCGCCAGCATGACGATAACGCCGTCGATATCCCGCGCTGTGGCGGCTGAAAATCCCGCGATCAACGAGCTCGCCATCCCGGATGCATAATCCGGATTGTGGATGGAGGTAACCTCCAGACCCAGGAGTGTTGCTTCTATGTCTTCCCGCCTGTGACCCGTCACAACGATAACGGATTGCACATTTGCGGCGAGCGCTGTTTTAGCCACACGGCGCACCAGCGGCTCACCGTCAAATTCCGCAAGCAGCTTATGTCCGCCACCGTTGCCCATGCGGCTCGCTTTTCCGGCAGCCAATATCACCGCCGCGACGTTTGCCGGCGAGCGACCTTCCTTTTCGCAATCTCGCTCCGGCGGCTCTGCCATCCCTTCCATCGGTAATCCCACCGCTTAATCCAATACCGGACGCATAAACGATCTCTCGTAGCTCACGATGCTACGACTGCGCTTGTCCAACTCGTAGGCCGCAATGCACTCGGGATCAGACACCATCCTGATACGATAGTCTTCATAGGCAGCGAGACTTGGAAAACTGAACAGAGCCAGTGCGATATTGTTGGCGCCCTCGCTCGGCAGAAAATATCCATGATGCGTCCCCCCCATACGATTGACGATAGGGATCCAGAGCCGTGCATAATCCTCGAACTCCGAAAGCTTATGGGGGTCAATGATGTATCTGAGGTAACAGGTAATCAACAAAGAAACTCCTTCTATGATCTGACCGCGTTAGGCATACGCTCCGTTTTTGGTGCCATCATCTGCGATGAGCAAGCTGGAATTCGAGTTGGAGATCGCTTGATGGAGCGCCACCCCCAAAAGGCGTGCACAACTCTACCGCAAGCACCGCTGTTTTCACGGACACCGCATCTCAATCCCGAACAAACCCCATTTCAGCGACGATCACCAAAGCCTCAGCGGGTTCACCCGAACGCGATCTCCATCACACTTCCCCGACCTCAAAGTCGCCTCCGCGTTCTACGACGATTGTCAGGGGCCGAGCGGCAGTAGTTCGAGCCAGCGCCGGGTCATTGGCACGCAGGCGAGCGCCGCCGCCAGCACGACGGTCGCCAGAATGGCTTCACCCGGCCGCACCGCGTACGTGGAGCCGGACAGCCATGCGAGAAGCTGGCCCAGGCGCGGGTCCTGCGCCGCCACCAGCACGGCCATGACGAAGCCGGAAACCGAACTGAGCGCGATGCCGAGGACCGCGAGCGTGCCCCGGTCTCGATCATTTGCAAGGCCCGCTCGAGCATGGTTTTCGTACCTTTCCAAGCCGGACATAAGAGCGCGGCAGCGAGGGCGGGGCCGATGGCCGCCCGCTCCACCGAACCAGCAGTCGGGTTGCAGGAGACGTTTTTCGTCAGTGGATGCTTAACCGGGCAGACATGCCGACAATAGATGGCGGCGTTCTTTTCCCGTAAAGAACCCTCGTCAAAGACAGGATCGCGCATCCGCGCCTCGTTACAATTGTCGAGATCTTTCTGGTTCGCTCGTATTCGGGTGGTGATATACTTGCTGCGGGTGAAGCGGTTGGAGACGCGTGGACGCTCCGGCCGCGTCCAATGTCGATAGCCCCCCTTCAGGGAATGGGTGCGATTGTTCGGGTTCCTGCAAATCCCCCTGCCGGCCAAAGGCAACTGTTACGGGTGATACTCACGGTTGACAACGGACAGGCACTTTCTCATGCTGGTTAAAACAGGAGAAAGGGAACATCCATGAACATCCGCACACGTTTTCTGTCGATCGGCGCAGTCGTTGGCGCACTTGCTCTCGGCGTCAGCTTGGCAGGAGCCCAGGCACCAGTTTTTTTCCGGATTGGCACGGGCGGCACAGCTGGGACTTATTATCCGATTGGCGGGCTGATCGCCAATGCCATTTCGGGTGCTGGCGATAAGGGTGTCACTGGACTGGTGTCCACTGCAGTCGCCTCGAATGGATCGGTTGCCAATATCAACGCCATCCAAGGCGGCTCTATGGAGTCCGGCTTCACCCAGTCGGATGTCGCCTTTTGGGCTCATAGCGGCACAGGTCTCTACGAAGGCAAAGGCAAGGTCGAGGATCTTCGACTGATTGCCACCCTCTATCCAGAAACAATTCATCTGGTCGCCCGGAAAGATGCCGGGATCAAATCGGTGGCGGACCTTAAGGGCAAGCGGGTTTCCGTTGATGAGCCCGGTTCCGGCACCATCGTCGACGCCCGGATTGTTCTGGGGGCCTACGGTTTGAAGGAAAGCGACATCAAAGCCGAATATCTCAAGCCTGGCCCCGCTGGCGACCGCTTGCGGGACGGTGGACTGGACGCCTATTTCTTTGTCGGTGGCTATCCGACCGGTGCAATCTCGGAACTCGCGACGTCAAGCGGCATCTCACTGGTACCGATCAGCGGTCCGGAAGTCGACAAGCTGATAAGTGATTACACGTTCTTTTCGAAGGATACGGTTCCGGCCAACACCTACAAAGATGTTGCGGAGACACCGACGATTTCCGTGGCAGCTCAATGGGTAACAAGTGCCAAGCAGCCGGACGATCTGGTCTACCAGATTACTAAGGTCATGTGGAATGACGCAACCCGCGCAGCACTCGATGCCGGGCATGCCAAGGGCAAGATGATTACACTCAAGAACGCGACGACCAGTCTTGGTATCCCGCTCCATCCCGGTGCGGAGAAGTTCTATAAGGAAGCCGGCGTCCTCAAGTAAACGTTGGAAACCCGATTTGCGATGCGGGGACAGGCTGAGGCCGGTCTCCCTATTGGCCATCTATACAAATGCAAGGATTTCCGCATGGGCGACGATACGGCCGGCAAGGCCTCTCCGATGGAGCTGGATGAAGCACGGGCGCGCGAGCTTGAGGAGCAGTTCGATGCGGAAATCCGATTCCGGCGGCTGGCGCCAATCGCTGCCCGCTTGGTCGGAGCGCTGCTGATCGCATTGTCGATCTTTCATTATTACACTGCGGGTTTTGGCCTTTTGTCGGAGGTTATGCATCGCGGCATCCACCTGTCCTTTGTCCTCGGTCTGATTTTTCTCGTTTTCCCCGTATCACGACGTGGTTACGGCGAAGTGGCGGCTTCCAGTGTGCTGCGGCCTCTGGGCATATCGCTTTTCGACTGGGCGCTGGCAATCGGTGCCGTTGTCGCCGTGATGCACGTGCCGTTCATCCCGCTCGACGACCTTGCCTTCCGTGTTGGAAATCCCACGAACACAGACGTCGTCCTGGGCGGCCTGCTGGTACTGGTTCTTCTTGAGGCAACCCGCCGTTCGGTCGGCTGGCCTCTACCAATCATCGCCGTCCTGTTCATGGCCTACTCCCTGTACGGGCCATCGATGCCTGGCATCCTTGTCCATCCCGGCGCGACCTTCTCGCAGCTGATCAATCACCTCTACCTTACCAGCCAAGGCATATATGGCATCGCACTCGGCGTCGTCGCCACCTATGTTTTCCATTTTGTACTGTTCGGGGTTTTTGCCACACGCATCGGGCTCGGTCAGTTGTTCCTGGACTGTGCCGCGTGGGTCGCGGGGCGGCATGCTGGTGGTCCGGCCAAGATATCGATATTCGGATCGGCGTTGTTCGGCATGATCTCCGGCTCGTCCGTTGCCAATACGGTCACAGTTGGCTCGCTCACAATACCAGCGATGATCCGGCTCGGCTACAAGCGCACCTTCGCCGCGGCAGTCGAATCCGCATCGTCCACCGGTGGCCAGATCACGCCGCCGATCATGGGTGCGGCAGCATTCCTGATGATCGAGTTCCTCAATCTCCCCTACACTACGATCATCCTGGCAGCGCTCGTTCCGGCTTTCATGCACTTCTTCGGAGTTTTGGTTCAGGTTCACTTCGAAGCAAAGCGCGAAGGTCTTCGTGGCATGACCGACGACGAAATGCCGGATCTGAAGGAGGCCTTCAAGCGCGACTGGCCGACCGTTATCCCCCTCGTCGTGCTGATCGGTATCCTGCTCTCGGGTTTCACCCCATACCTGGCGGCATTCTGGGGAATAACGCTCTGCATCGCGGTCGGCCTCATCAATCCGCGCCGACGCATGTCGTTGACGGAGGTCTTCGAGGGACTGAGGGATGGCGCCAAGTACGCGCTTGCCGTTGGCGCAGCGGCAGCCACCGTTGGCATCATCGTCGGGGTCGTCACGTTGACCGGCGTCGGCTTCAAGATTTCCTACATCGTCACCACGACTGCAGCAGAAATAGCCGGCTGGATCGGTACGATGGTTCCGGCTGCCTGGTTCGGACCGCAGACACTGACGCTGTTGTTCACGCTGATCATGACTGGCGTCGTCTGCATCCTGATGGGCTGCGGTATTCCGACGACCGCCAACTACATTATTATGGCGACCATCGCCGCCCCAACGCTCGGTATGCTTGGCGTGGAACCTATCGTCGCGCATTTCTTTGTCTTCTATTACGGTGTTCTTGCCGACATCACGCCTCCAGTCGCGCTCGCCGCCTATGCGGCGGCAGGCATGGCAGGAGCCGACCCATTCAAGACCGGAAATACAGCGTTCCGCCTTGGCTTGGGAAAAGTCCTCGTCCCGTTTGTTTTCGTGTTCTCGCCGTCGCTGCTGCTGGTGACAACCAACTTCTCTTGGGGTGATTTTACAATTGCCTTCGTTGGCTGCGTGCTGGGCATTACATTTCTCGGGTCCGCCCTCTCCGGTTTCCTGCTTGTCAGAACCTTTTGGTGGGAGAGAACAATGCTGATCTTGGCGGCGATCCTGCTAGTCGTTCCCGAACTCGTGTCGTCGCTCATAGGACTGCTTTTGGCCGCTCCTGTATTAGGGCGGCAATTCACCGCTGCCAGACAGGTAAAGGTGTGAGAATTGAGTGTCATCACTTCTCTGCGATCCCCCGATCGAAGAATTTGCCTTTGACGATCCCAACAATGCCCTGTCGCCACCACGTTCTTTGGCGTCAAACTTTGAATGAGAATGGAAATCCCATCGTGCTGGAGGAGCAGCCAAAGCTGCGGCACGCCTAATTCAAAGGCCAGCGCCGTCGTCTGCAGTATCATGCTGACATGCAGGGGTTGCGCCGGCGATCCATCCATTGGCCTTCGTGTCGACGGGCGGAGTCCTGGGTTTCGCCACTGAGGGAATAGCCGCGGTTCACCCACCCATTCGGGCGCAATGATTGAAGCAGGAGCCAAAACTCTTGCAAGGGGAGCCACTTCCCGATCAAATATCAGGCCATATGATCTTTACTTGAGGATCATATGGCCTATATTGCGAATGTCAGGAGGCCATTATGCAAATCGCCGTCAAGCCCCACAAACCCGCGGAACTCAATGCCGTCGCACTCAAGGCCTATGCCAAGATCGCCGATGCATGGTCGCTGAGCCTCAGGGAGGCAGCGGGCCTTGCCGACATGTCGGAGAGCACATGGAAGCGTGCGCGCAAACCGGGATTTACCGGCGAATTGACGAAGGACCAGTTGCTGCGCCTCAGTGCCGTGATCGGGATCTACAAGTCGCTCGAACTCTACTTCTCTGAGCAACTTTCCAGAAGCTGGTTCACGCGCCCGAACACGGGCCCTCTCTTTAGCGGCGCGCGCCCGGTCGACACCGCCATCGACGGCGGTCTCCCGCAAATTCTCGCAATCCGAACCTATCTGGACGCGCTTCGGGGCGGCGCATGAGGAAAACCGAACTATCGGTCCGAGGACTGGTCCGCATGCTACCCGCAACCTACCACAAGCCGCCGGCGCTTCGCGGTCTCGTCGACAGCGACGAGGAACTGGAGGTTCTGGCCGAGATCGAGGGGTCGACCAGCGCCCGTTTGCTCGCCGAGCGCGGCCGCAATCCGCATCTCGATCCGCGAGAGCTTGCCTGGCGGCGGCGCAACCGTGATCTCAGGATCTACGGCGACACGCATGTCAATGCGGCCTTCACCTATACGCGGACAGGAGGCAATCGCTTCAACTCCGAAGATCGCGGAGCCTGGTATTGCGCCTGGGACGTGATGGTATCGGTCGCGGAGGTCGCATGGCACAGAACCCGCGAGCTTCGTTTCGCCGGCTCGTTCCATGACAGCGCCCGTTATGTCGAACTGATCTCCGACTTTATCGGAGAATTCGACGACCTGACCGATGAACCCGAACACGCCGCGCTCAATCCGGACCCGGAGGTTGGCTATATCGAGGGACAGGAACTGGCCGCCCGGTTGCGGAGAGATGGAAGCCGCGGCCTCATCTATCCCTCCGTCCGTGCGCCCGTCGGAAACTGCCTGGTTTGTTTCGATCCGGGGGCTGTCCAGAACGTCCGGCCCGGCGCGTCCTGGGATCTAATCTGGCAAGGCGCGCCGGACTATTCGATCGTCGCAATCTCGTAGCAGCGACGAAGCACAGGTTTCCGCGAAATCATGCGGAATGTCGAGAAGCCGCGTCCGCGTCTCGACAGGGCGGACAATCGTATCTGAAATCCATATGGGCCCCTCGGATCGCACATTGGAATCGATGGGCAGGATCAGCTACACGTCGGGCATAGAACCATGCATGGCGTTCAATCTCAATTACCGGCTATATTTTTGCTCTTGGAGCTCGTGGTTTGACCTCCGTGGAATAGCTTTCGGCCCAAAACAGCCGCGTTTCGTGACAACGCGCGGACCGGATGTCACGCTGGCAAATGCATCTGGCGCCCGACAGTCAGTTGGACCATGAACCACACCCTCACCGATCCCTGCTCCTGACCCGACTTTTAGCAACCTCGCGAGTTCCCGCTCGTGACCAAAACGGCGGAGATCAGAATCACGGCCCTTTGGCATCACGCATGGAAGGTGCCCGCATGTCGATGGCAACGCGAAACCGTCGTCAGGCTGTGCCGCTCGTCTCTTGCAGCAGCACCAGATCGCAATGAACTCCGGGTCGCCGGGAAAGGCGAAAGGCGAAAGGCGAAAGGCGAAAGGCGAAACAAGGATCTCGATGTGCTGCCAACAGACAAATGCAACCTAATCTATCTCGAATTATCTTTCAGGCCTATTCCCTGTTGAGGAACTTCCATGATGAGCTTGCTAACGATCATCGGCGAGCCTTGCTCACCGGATGGCAGCGCTTTGCGTCTTTCCCTAATAGCAGCGCCGAAATCATGCGCGGGTCTGAACACCGTCAACCTCCACCGTTTTACTTACCGTACAGGACGTTTTTTGAGGAATCGAGGCTCCGCTTCCCGATCGGTAAGCCCTTCACTTGATCGCGCCAAATCACCCCGATCGGGAATCTGTGTGGGATTGCACCCGTCAGGAGCGAGGGTCTTTCCCTCCTCTCAGGAAACTATTGTTTCATCAACATTGCCCTAGAAATTGCTATACCGGCAATTGCTGCAATCTTGATTTTCTACATCCGAAATGTTTCATAAATATCTGATGTTTCAATGGAATATTTCAGTAAAATAGACAACGTAAACAATTTTAGAGCGCGTTCCGCCCTGATGCACAGTCATCACAGCAACACCTCAAAACGGCAAGCTGAAGCCCACGCTGCCGGTCTTCTGTTGACGCCGGTCAGCCGACTCGGCAACCTCATACAATGACCGTGACCAACAGTTTCATTTCCGAACTTGTCCGCGACGCCAACAGGCTCGATCACCTCGACGAGTATCAGAAGCGGCGAATGCTCGAACGGGCCGTCACAACTATCCGCGACATGCGCGAAACAATCGGAATTCCACCCGGTCCCGGCCGGGACCGTCTCCTCGAAATCCAAACCGTTGCCCTCTCCATCGAACTCGGGTGGCGCAGCGAAGAAGAGATCCGAAACGCTCTGCTGCTTGCGGCCGGCATGATCCGCGACCTGCATATCGTCCTCGACAGCAAAACCGACATCAGCATCGTCACGCCAACTCGTTAATCCTCGGCCCATCATCAGACGGCCAAATGGCAAATCATACCGACAACATTCAGCCTGCGACCATTAGGATTCCATTAACCATACCGGACCACCCTTCCCTTACAGCAACGATGGAGGTTGGCTATGGCTTACGACTGGGACCGGAATGAACGCGACGGCCGGTTCGATGAACTGGCAGCAGGATTAATATTCTTCACAATTGTCACCCTACTTCTGGCATCAGCATATTTCGTGATAGGCTTTGCCAGATAGGGGCGCTTCATTTGCCTCCCTGCGAGCCAAGATAGGAAACACCGGGGTGGCAACGTCGAGAGACGAATGATTTCATCATCAGCCACTTTATGCCTACCAGAGGTCAGTGAAGGAACATGACGGGCGATCTTGGCGGCAATATCCTGATTCTCTCCGGCCACCCCGGATCCGGCAAGTCAACAATCGCCGAAACGCTTGGGAACCTGCCCGGCGTTCCAAAGGTGCATTTTCACAGCGATGATCTGTGGGGATATATCAAGCACGGCCGCATCGATCCATGGCTACCGCAATCCCATCAACAAAACCGCATGATCATGCAGATCGCCGCCGATGTTGCCGGTCATTACGCCAAAGAGGGCTACTTCGTCATCCTAGACGGCGTCGTGCGACCGGACTGGCTGCCGGCCTTTTCAGCGCTTTCTCGGACACTACATTACATTGTGCTGCGCACGACAGCTGCTGAGGCGATCGAACGCTGTCTGGCCCGGGGTGGCGACAGCCTCAGCGATCCGCTGGTCGTCGCTGATCTTCACTCGCAGTTTACCGATCTTGGCGCCTTTGAGCACCATGTCCTACCAGTGTCAGGCAAGGACAAGGATCAGACTTTGCAGTTGGTCATCAATGCGCTGCAATCGAGACGTTTCGGTATTGATGCTTCCGAGTGAAGCAAACGATAACGAACGTGCAGGATGAAACAAGCGTGGCTCGGCCGACCATTTACCTCCTTCGTCACGGCGAAACCGTCTGGAACTCTCTTGGCCGGTTTCAGGGGCAACTGGATTCACCGCTTACGCAACGTGGCATTGAACAGACGGATCATGTAGCTCACTTGCTCCGCGACACGCTCTGCAACGATGACCAGTTGTTCCAGATGAAGGTCAGTCCGCTTGGGCGCGTGCGCCAGACCGCTGAACGCGTACAGGCAAAGGTGCCTCTCCAGTCTGTCGAAGATGACCGACTGGTTGAGGTCACGACCGGGTCTTGGGACGGGATGACGCGGTTTGAGATCGACAACGAGTTTCCCGGCAATCTCGACGGATCCAACGCGTTCGACTGGTATTTCAGGGCGCCAGATGGCGAAAGCTTCGATGAGGTCTGCAAGCGCGCGACGTCATGGATCTCGGATGTCCGGCATCCGACCATTGCCATTTCCCATGGTCTGTTCGGGCGGATCCTTCGGGGTGTGTTTCTCGGACTTTTAAAGCAGGAAATGCTCGAACTTCCCGTTCCGCAGGATGGGTTTTACCGGCTAAATGATAGCAGGTGCGAGCTCATCACAGTTTGACCAGCACCACCTTACTCCGGTAACTCCAGAGCTTCGGGGGACGCATCATGCCGGTAGAGGAGGACAACTTGCAAACACTCAACGACATCTATCTCGCCTACCTCGACTGCCTTAACCGCCAGGACTTCGATGACCTCGGCACCTTCGTCAACGACAATGTCGAACACAATGGCCGGCCCTTCGGGCTGTCGGGCTATCGCGATATGCTGGTCACGGACTTTGCCGACATTCCCGACCTGCGATTTGAGGCAGAAATCCTTGTCAGCGACGTGACGCGGATTGCCGCTCGGATTCCGTTCAACTGCACCCCCAAAGCTACCTTCATGGGTCTTCCGGTCAATGGCAGGCGCGTTCAATTCTGCGAGCATGTGTTCTACGAATTCGAACACGCAAAAATCTGCAGGGTCTGGTCGGTCATCGACAAGGCTGCGATCGAACGCCAGATTGCCTGAATGTCACCATCGGCGATTTCCGTCCTGCAGGTCACGATCGGCCCAAAAGCAACCAACTCTGTGCCTGGACACCACGATGCCGAATAGGCGCTTTGACCTGAGTGAAAACTCAAGCTGTCTTCGTCTCGTCGGTGATGTCGAGAGCGTCGCGGCTGTGGGACAGAGGCAAGGCGAGCGCACACCGCGGATCGGGCTTGAGACGCACAAGCAGTGCAACTCCAATACCGCCGGACGCACCGATGACGATGGCTCGATAGCCGCTTTCAAGGGACTTCATCGGGGCTCCGTCAGCGGTTATCTCTGGTCAGGAAACTCGAGCTTTTTGACATCGTAACCTAACTCACGCACTTTCATTATCATCCTGTTGAGCTTCGCCTTGGACGGGATGCTGCGAGCATAAACCCAGACATCGTCGGTGGATGGGTTGGCGCTGATGAACCAGGACTTGTCAGGCGATTTATAGAGCACCCAGTAATTGAACGTGATCAGGAGTGGGTAACGGACCCTCATCTTCGCCTTGGTAGACGCGAAGTCCAAGATCTTTCCAACACCGTTGATGGTTTTCAACTTACCCCGCGGCGTGCCTTCGCGGCAGCCATCTTCGACCAGCACTTCATCGGCCGACTTCCCCTGTCGGTAGGTGGAATAGCCGGCGACGCATCCGTCCGTCAGAAGCATCGGCATGCGACCGATTTCCAGCCATGTGCCCCGATAGTGACCGGCATCAACGGCAACGGGCTTGGGGGCGGCAGTAGCGAGCGAGCCCGAGAAAAGAAGTAGCGAGACTGTCAGTGCACCCACGACGCGCTTGCGATTTTTCTGCATAAACTCCTCCTATCGATAAAACGGGTTCAGGTTTTGGTTCGCCGGGACAAGCCGGCATATCGAAACGCGATAAAGGTCATGAGGCTAGCTGCGGAGAACGCATTCAGATTGACAAGCGTTGCAAGATCATCTGCCGACCAGGATTGCAGCCCCGCGCCGAAAAACGTGTGCGAGCAGAAAAACGCGATAAAAACAAGAATTGCAGTTACATATTGCCAGCGCTTTTCGTCTGCACGGAACGAGATGGTTGCCAGCATGATGCACGCCGCAAAGAAAAATTCGGTGCCGGATTGGTCGCCGAATATCGCCGTTTCAAACAGGGTATCAAGCGTTCCCACAAGAGGCAGCGCCACGCGCGCAGCCAGATTGGACTTCTTTGCCAAAAGTGGGATCAAAAGGAAAAATGGCATTGATAACAGGGTAACGAGCGATGCCACAGCAGCGCCGGCATCGACCAGATACCAGACATAAAGCGGATAAAACGGCTTGTTGAGAATGATGACCCAGGCAACGGTCAGGGTTGCCTTCGTCAGGTCATCGGTTACGGCCAAGCCCGTCCGCCTATCGTCTCTTCCAAGCTCCATCAGGCCGTCTTCTCCGTTAGCGCCTAGTTGGCCGCTGGCCTAGATACGAAGAAAAGGCCCGTTTGGTTTCAGTGGCGGGACAAAAGTGCGATGGCGATTCCCGAAATCGACACGCAAAACGGATGTAGCGCTCGTCTATCCCTCATTTTTCGTTTTCTGGCTAAGTGGCGTCCTGCAACACTTAACGTCGCTTGGCGTTAGAGACGACACAAACTACCAGAAGCCACAGGGCTAGAAGGATGACACCGTGAACCTGCCGAAGATCAACCGCCTCGTGTTACAGAACCTGATCGCAGGCCTCAGCGATGGGCTGATATTGCTGGAAACCGAAGGAACGATCACATGGGCCAACAAGGCAGCACTGGAGATGCACCGCATAGAGACCGTGTCGGAGCTTGGCGCCGACGCCGAAAGCTACAGGCGCAATTTCACGCTTCGCTATCGCAACAATCATCTTCTCGACGAAGGTCAGTATCCGCTTGAGCGGCTGCTTGCCGGAGAGACATTCGAAGATGTGACAGTGGAGATATCGCCAAGTGACAATGCGGCTGAATGCTGGGTCCATACCTTGCGTGGCCTTATTCTTGAAGATGACGGCGCAAAACCCGATGTGCTGGTGCTGATCATTCGCGACGAGACACCGCGCTTCGAGGCTGAAGCGCGATTCGAGAGCGCCTTTAACGCCAATCCGGCGCCGGGTCTGATCTGCCGGCTGGAAGACGAGCGTTTCATTCGCGTCAATCAGGGTTTTCTGGAAATGACCGGCTTTAACCGCGAGGAGATCATCGGTATCAGCGTCAAGGAACTCGGGTTGTTTTCCGAGTGCGAAACTGGTGAGGATGCGCTGAAGCGTCTGCATGAAGGCCGGGTCATTCGCCATCGCGAGGCGCTCATTCCCATTCCGGGCGGTGACAGGCTGGTGATCGTGGCAGGGGAAACAATCGCGGTTGCCGAAGAGCCCTGCATGCTGTTCACCTTCGCGGATCTCGACGGGCGCCGGAAGGCACAGAACGCGCTTCGCCAGAGCGAAGAAAGATTCTTCAAGTCCTTCCGTCTGTCGCCCGCGCCAGCGGCAATTTCCAGGCTGAGCGACTTCGTGCTGACGGAGGTCAATGATGCCTTTCTGACGCTTTGCGGTCACATGGAAGCCGAGGTGATCGGCAAAACCGCAAGCGAGTTGCGATTGTGGGACGATGTGGCAGCACGACGCGAAATCGAGAAACGGCTGAAGGACAATATCCCTATCCGGAATGAAAATCTGCGCATGAACCTCGCTGATGGCGGCGTAGCTGAGTGCATCGTTTCGGCAGAACGCGCAGAGATCAATGACCAGCTTTGCGTCATCTGGGCGATACAGGACGTTACGGAACGGCGAAGATCCGAAAACGAGCTGATCGAAGCCATCGAAAGTGTCATGGCCGACACCTCCTGGTTCAGCCGTACCGTTGTTGAGCGGCTCGCGGGGCTGCGGCAAAATTCGCGCGGCGACACATCGACCGCATCGCTGAAGGATCTCACGGATCGGGAGGAGCAGATACTATCGCTAATCTGTGACGGTTGCAGCGACAAGGAAATGAGCGATCGGCTGAACCTCTCCAAACACACGATCCGCAACCATATCGCGTCTCTTTACGGCAAGATCGGTGTCAACCGCCGAACCGCGGCGGTAATCTGGGCGCGGGAGCGTGGATTTGTCGGCAGTAAAAAAAATAGCGGCTGAACCCGCAAATTTGGTCAGTTTGTACCAGTCGAACTAGTAGCTATTGCTCTGCCAGCGGCGATTTTGCCGGCCTATCTTTCCATCATGCCGTTACCAACAGCGGCACCCTCAAAACGATGGAAGGAACTCGTCATGGACAACAACCGTATCGAAGGCATCGCCCGTCAGGCAAAGGGCAGCATCAAGGAAGCGGCTGGAAAGATCACCGGAAACGACAAGCTTCAGGCGGAAGGCAAAGCCGAAAAACTGGCGGGCCAGGCGCAGGAGAAGCTCGGCCAGACCAAGGACGCCGTCAAAAAGGCATTCAAGTGAACCGCTGATGTTCAAGGTAGGAGGTTTCACCATGATGCTTGCTTGTGAACTGACCCCGGCCACAAACTGCCTCCCCCAGGACGTCAGCCTGTGTGCCGCCTTGCAAGCCGTGCTCGCCTATGCCGATGGACAGGAAGACAGCTCGATCTCCGTCACATCCGTCGAGGGCAGGATCGTGCTCTCGGGCGAAGTGGAAACACTCTCTGCCTTCGAACGGGCGGTCATCATCGCAGAATGTTTCGCATCGCGGCCGATCATCGCCGATCTGGCGATCCGGCAGCGCCCCCATACCTATCTGGATGCCTCTGCCCCACGCATCCAACTTGTAAAGAATAACAGGAGTGACAAACAATGAAGAAACTCGTTCTTGCAACTGCAATCGCAACTCTGGCCATCGCCCCACTCGCTTCCGCCGAAACGAAGCACAGCGGCAAGCGTGCAACGGAAACCGCGCAGAAGGAACGCGTCGGCACCCTGTCCTGTGAAATCGCCGGTGGCGTCGGCCTCGTCGTCGGCTCCAGCAAGGCGGTGAGCTGCGAGTTCCGTCAGCGCTCCGGCAAGACGGAACGCTACACCGGCACAATTGGCAAGCTTGGCCTCGACATCGGTGTGACCGGCAAGACCTATATGAGCTGGATCGTGCTCAATACGGCGGCAAGCCGCGTTGGCGACGGTGCGCTGAGCGGTGATTATGTTGGCGCATCTGCCGGCGCCTCGGTCGGTGTGGGCGTGGGCGCCAACGCGCTGATCGGCGGTAACGCAAAGAACTTCGCGCTGCAGCCGATCAGTGCCGAAGTTGGTACCGGCGTGAACTTGGCTGCTGGCGTGTCCCACCTCCAACTGAAGCGAGCGGTTTAATCCGTCCGTCTCCGCGGTCGCATGGGGTCGTCAACGGCAAGCGCGTCGCGTTCATCGCGGCGCGCTTTTTTAGAAGCGTGTGGCAGCCTGGAAAAATGCTTTTTGCCTCGGCCGTTCAAACCCTCCGTCGGACTTTGAGGAATAACCCTCGGAGCGCGTGCCGCCTGCGAATAGATCGCCTCGCCCTCAACCACCACAAAAGTTGCTTCAAGTTCGCGGCCGAGGTAGTTGTAGGTGGCGGGCTCCGTCTCCCAGACGGCGACGAGCGTACCGTTTTCGATGTCGTCCTGCCATATCGGACGGCGGCCAGAACCTCCAAAACCAATTTCCTGCCGCTCCAGAAGAATGACGTCAACGCCTTCCCTGGCCAGTTCGAGCGCGCTCGTCAGCCCGATATAACAGGCACCGACAATGCAAATATCTGCCTGGATAAGACCGGAGAGTGGTTCCGTAACCGGTGCGGAAGCGCCCGTCGCATACCAGAGCGTGGCGCCAAAAGGCGAGAAAGAAGACATCAGCCCGAACTCTCAATTCAAATCGCTGCGAGCATTGAGCGCGTCGCGAAGTCCGTCGCCAATGAAGTTGGAACTCGTGACGTCGAGCGTGATGGCGACACCGGGTACTATGGCGAGCCAGAGCGCCCTGTCGAGATATTGCTCGGCGCCGCTCAACATGTTGCCCCAGTTTGGCAGCGGCGGCTGAATGCCGTAACCCAGAAAACTGATGTAGGCCTCAAGAAGAATGGCGCGCGCCACCGTCAACGTCGCCGCGACGATGGTGGGCCTGGCAGCATTTGGCAGTAATTCCCGAAACAAGATCCAACCATTGAGCAGACCAAGCATGTGGGCTGCCATCACGAAGTCTCGCTCACGCAAGGAACGGACCTCTGCCTCGACCAAGCGTGCAATCTTCATCCAGGACATATGTCTGAAGCCGGCCCGTCCGATCGTAACTGTCCGCTGCCTGCGCGCCTATTTTGCCTTTTCCAGATGACCACCAAAGGCATTGCGCATTGCCGAGAGCACTTTGCCGGCAAATTCGGCCTCACCACGTGACGAGAAGCGCTCGAACAGCGCCGATGCCAGCACGGGAGCCGGTACGCCCGTTTCGACAGCCGCCTGCAGCGTCCAGCGCCCCTCGCCGGAGTCCGAAACCCGGCCACCATACTGGTCTAGATCAGGGTCCTGCTTCAGGGCCTCGGCCGTCAGATCGAGCAGCCATGAGCCGATGACAGACCCGTGCCGCCAGACCTCCGTCACGGCAGGAAGATCGATATCGAACTGGTAATATTCCGGATGGGCGAGAGGGGCCGTTTCCGCATCCGCCGCGCGGTTCTGCATACCGGCATTGGCAGCCTTCAATATGTTCAGACCTTCGGCGTAGGCCGCCATGACACCGTACTCGATGCCATTATGAACCATCTTGACAAAATGTCCCGCCCCTGACGGTCCGCAATGCAGATATCCCATTGGCGCCGTGCCGGTAACGGGATCGGCAACAATGCCCTGGCCAGCTCCGGGGGCGAGCGACGCAAAAATCGGATCGAGCCGTTGCACGGCAGCCACCGGGCCGCCAATCATCAACGAAAAGCCGCGCTCCAGCCCCCAGACGCCCCCGGATGTGCCAGTATCGATGAAATCGACACCTTTGATGGCAAACTCCGCCGCCAGGTCAATCGCATCACGATAAAACGAATTGCCGCCATCGATGACTGTATCGCCCGCAGAAAGTTTCACTGCAAAGTCACGGGCGATTTTCGGCGTAATCGCAGCGGGAAGCATCAGCCAGACTGCACGCGGCGGTGAAAGCTTCGCAACGAGATCGTCCGGCGAGGTGGCACCGGTCGCGCCTTGCCTCACCAGCGCAGCGACATTTTCGGGATTGACATCGAAAACCACGCAATCATGACCATATTTCAAAAGGCGGCGCACCATATTTGCGCCCATCCGTCCAAGCCCAACCATTCCGATCTGCATGCTGAAACTCCTTCTTTCCTATGCGCTATGGGCGCTTCATTCACCGAGACGAACGGTAAAAGCCCCGTTTTACCAAACTCCCGCGTTCACCCAAAAGCAGGTGAAGACGATCTGGCTGCACGCTATGTCCTGCATGGGCCAGTCAAAAAAGTACGAGCGCAGAATGCAGTACCAATACGCATCATCATTCGGCGCATGTCCACATCGGATGCGGCCTTACCGGTAAGCTAGGTACTGGCGAAATGGCGCACAACTAAAGATTTGGTAATTTAATCCACACAGCACGTTGGACATTTCGGACTGCGGGACTAAGAGGTAGCCGTAGGGGATCAGACAGACTTGGCGAAATGATTGGTCAAACCCACAAATTGGACCCGCCGCACCCGGTCGTGATACCGTGCGGCAAGATTTGGCACCACCATGCGACTTGGCACCATCACAAACCTGGCTTATGCCGTAACGCTGATACTGACGACAGTATCAGCCACCACATTCATTTTGTCGGCAAGAAGCGCCTCCCAAGAGCGCGCGGCAATCGAGTCTCATCTCGAATTAAACGATCTTGCCGAGGAACTGGTGATAATCGCGGACGAGCGCGCCGAGGAGGCGCGTCTTTACGTTATGCGAGGCGACGAGCAACATCTGGCAAAGTTCTATGTCGACGAAGATCAGGAAAATCACCTCGAAGAAGCCTTGGATAAACTGTCTGCGCGCGGTGCCTTGCCGCAGGAAGAAGGATTGTTTCAGGATATACGCAAGAGCGCTGACACTCTGGACGCGATGGAACGAGAGGCCATCGCTTCTTATCGCTCCGGGCGCCAGAACGAAGCGCAACAGGTCCTGTTCGGTGACGAGTATTATCAACTGCATACAAATCTGCTGAATACCGTTGCAAATGTGAGAGAGACGGTTGCGGTACGCACGCAGGCAACAGTTGACCAGGCCAAAAGCCGAAGTGATTTCTACGGGTCTATCGCCAAGGTGATGCTTGCCCTGACCGCACTGATGTTTTTGGCCGTATTGTACTTTGTCCTCAGCAGACGGGTTGCCGCGCCCCTTATCAGAATGAGCAATATCGTCATGCGCCTTGCCCGGCAGGACTACAGTATAGAGGTACCAGACGAAGGGCGACGAGACGAAATTGGAGAAATGAACCAAGCCATTCGCATCTTCCGCAGCAATGGGTTGGAACGGGAACGGCTTGATGCAGAGCACCGCAGGAACCAACGCATCAAGGACCTAAACTCCAAATGATGCATCGAATTCAGGCGTGCCAGAATCAGGATGAATTGTCCGACGTCGTTGCGAAATTCATGCCGCAGATTTTTCCCGCTATCGCGGGCCGGCTGCTTGTGCTCAAGGAAAACAGCACACTTCTCCAATCGACCGGAAAATGGTCCGACCCTTCGTTTTCCGCGTCTGATTTTTTGATCGATGATTGCTGGGCTCTGCGTCGCGGACGTCCCCACACCAACAATCCCGACGGGGACGACGTCGTCTGCCATCACCTTCAGGGAATTTTCGGAACCGGTCTCTGTATACCGCTGACCGCCTTGGGGGACACCGTCGGCCTGTTGTACCTCGAAATTCCCGCACGAAACGAAGCGCTGGAGACAGAGCGACTTTATCTGGAACTCCTCGCCGAGAATATTGGTCTTGCCGTCGCAAACCTCCAACTGCGGCAGCGGCTGGTTGGCATGGCCAGACACGATGCCTTGACCGGTCTCCTGAACCGTCGGTCTCTTGATGAGGCGCTGAACAAGCATATTGAGAAGCCAGACGATCCACTGGCCTGTCTCATGCTGGATATCGACCATTTCAAGCGCTTCAACGACCGCTTTGGCCACGATGCCGGTGACGCGGTGATGCAATATGTTGCCCAGGTCCTTTCAGAAGCCGTCGGCGAACTGGGTGAACTATTCCGTTTCGGCGGCGAGGAATTCACTGTGTTGATGCCGGCTGCGGGTATTGAAGATGCCATCAAGGTTGCGGAGAGACTCCGGCATGCGGTTGAACGCGCGCCGTTCAACTATCGTGGTCGCCTGCTTGACCCGGTTACCGTATCTGTCGGTATTGCAACCGCACCGGCGGGAGGGACAGTGAGTAGCGTGCTGGAACGAGCAGACGCCGCACTCTTGAACGCCAAACAGAACGGTCGCAACAAATGGGTATCGTCCGACGCGATGTGAGCGAGGGGCTTGGCACCCCCAGTCCGTCAATAAAACGCCTCACGCCATGGGCATCGACGGCTCCTGCCAGCACCCGTTAAAAATCAAAATTGGACGCCTGTCCGACCGACGGCAGGCCATGATCTGGAAGGCTAAATGCCAAGGACAGCGAAAACGTGTCGTTCGCTCGTCTGGGCCGTGCCGTATGATGGCTTAACCACCATAACAGGCTCCGTGAACCGAAAAAATCGAGATCAACGGCAATTACCATGAGGCCCGTATCCACTCGCGGGCCGAACGCCTCCATAATCCCGGCAACATTATCGGGAATGTCGCTCTATCAATTTTCTAGCGTGATGCACGGCATTCGCCTCAACCACATGGCCCGCATTCGCTTGAGAGTCAGACTATGAACCGGAGACAAGCGGCCACGCACATTCGCATCCGGACGTTGTGCAGCGCACAAAATTCGGAGGAATAGGCATGGAATTCGGATTTTTGGATACATATCATCCGAAAAAATTTGTCTAAAACTCTCCCAACTCAAGGAGAGAGACCATGACGGACACGACATCAGATTTTGATGGGTCAACAATTGCCCTCGAGGCCACAGAAGAACCTGCATGGACAGCTGCGACCTGGTTTGCGGTTCTTTCGATGGCGGCCACCAGTTTTGCGCTGGTTTCGGCCGAGTTCCTGCCAGCGGGATTGTTGACGCCCATGGCGCGCGATCTCGGCATTACCGAAGGTACAGCCGGACAGGTTGTGACGGCGACCGCTTCCGTGGGCGCCGTGACGGCTTTGCTGAGCAATGTTCTCATCGGCAAACTGAACCGCAAGACCGTGCTTGTCGGTCTTAGTGCGCTGGCGATCGGCTCCAACATTCTCGCATCGGTTGCTGCCGATTTCTGGCTATTGTTGCTGGGCCGGGCCGGGCTGGGGATTGCGCTCAGCGGTTTCTGGGCGCTTTCGGTTGCGGTCGTGGCACGGCTCGTCGGCGCAAATTCGACCGGGCGCGGCATGGCTATCGTCACCCTCGGCGTTTCACTCGCCACCATTGCGGCTCCCTCCATGGGCGCCTTGATCAGCGACTGGGTGGGATGGCGCGTAGCCATGTCGATGACGGCGGGACTTGCCATCATTGCCATGCTGCTGCAGATATTCAGCCTGCCATCGCTGCCGGCAAGTACGAGCAACAGTCTTTCCGATGTTTTCCGGCTGACGCGGCGGCGCAGCGTTCAACTGGGGATGCTGGCAATCCTGTTGCTGATGACAGGGCATTTTGCCGGCTCGGTCTATGTGCGTCCCTTCCTCGAACAGGTGACGCTGCTTGACACCACGCCGATTGCCCTCGCCCTGCTCGGCTTTGGCGTTGCTTCCGTGATCGGCAATGTGCTGGGGGGCCGGATGGCTGACACCAGTATCCGCCTTGCACTCATCGTTACAGCCGCCCTGATGGCATTCGCGACGATTGCCCTCGTTGTCTGGGGTGTTCACAGCGGCGCCGCATTCGCGCTCGTCGCGCTTTGGGGCCTTGCCTTCGGCATGGCGCCCGTGGTGCTGCCGACCAATCTTTCCCGCGGTGCACCCGATGCGCTGGAAGCAGCAGGCAGCCTGATGGTCGTTTCCTTTCAGGTGGCCATCAGTATCGGTGCGGTCTTCGGCGGCTATATCGTCGATTCCTACGGCGCCACTGCGCCGCTGGCGCTGACCGCGATACTGGCCGCATCCACGGTCGCTCTGGCCTTGTTGCAGCGTCGTGATTGATCCCTCTGACTTTTCGGGGCCGCAGGCAACGCGTTTGCCTGCGGCCACCTGACGGCCGGCGGCTTGCCGAAACCGCCACGTGAGCACGGGTCAAAAATCAGGGGATGTCCCGCCTTGCGTCACCCCACCTTTGCGCTACGCTTGGGAACAGGGATTTCTCAATGGAGGGACTGAGGCATGTGCAACAACTGCGTGATCGAGGACGTAAAAAAGAACATGCTGTCACGGCGCCTGCTGTTCAAGGGCGCCGCGGCCGGTTTGACGGCCATGACGGCGGGCAGTCTGGCGGCGCCGGTGCTGGCGCAATCGCCCCGGCAGGTCGTCGATCTCACCCATACCTATGATTCCACATTTCCTACATTCGATGGCAAACCGGGCATAGAATACGAGTGGGCAGCGGAGATCGCCAAGGATGGCTATCAGCTCCACAAACTCACCATCTACGAACATACCGGCACCCATATCGATGCGCCTTTCCACTTCAGCGCGAATGGCGCGAGCGTCGACCAGCTGGAGCCGCAGAAACTTGTCGCGCCGCTTGTCATCGTCGACATCACCGACCGCGCAAAAGAGGATGCCAATTCCACCATTGAAGCCGAAGACATCGAACGCTGGATATCTGCGAATGGCGACATCCCGACAGGTGCAATCGTGGCTTTACGCTCCGGATGGGCAACCAAAGTGAAGAGCCCCTCATTCCGCAATGACGACGCCGGAAAATTCGCCTTCCCCGGTTTCGGCAAATCGGCGACCGACCTTCTGCTCAAGCTCGACACGGTCGCCATTGGCGTCGACACACTTTCTCTGGATCCGGGCAACTCCGCAGATTTCGCGGTTCACAATTCCTGGCTGCCAGCAGGGCGCTACGGTATCGAAGGGCTGAACAACCTCGAGGCTCTGCCGGTCAAGGGAGCGACCATAATCGTCGGCGCGCCGGCACACCGCGGCGGAACGGGCGGCCCAGCCCGTATTCTGGCCCTGGTCTGACACCGGGAGCCCCTTCCGTTCAGTCATGGGTCGATTGGAAAGGCGAAGCCGGCCTTGACGCGGTCCATGACGACCATCGTCTTGAACCCTTTGATATCGTGGTTCTCGTAAAAAAACCGGCGGGTGAAGGCCTCGTAGTCCTCCATGTCCTTTGCCGTGATTACCAGGATGAAATCGGCATCGCCCGTCACATAATAACCGATCATCACCTCCCGCGTGGCGCGTATGGCGGCTTTGAAACGGTCGACAATATCGGCCCTTTCTCGCTCCAGCGAGACGAGAACGATCATGGTAATGCCGCGCCCGACGGCTTTGGGCGAAACGACAGCCACATCGGCTTCGATCACCCCCTCATCACGCAGACGCTTCAACCGGCGCTGGCACGCGGTTGGCGACAGATTGACGATTTTGGCCAAGTCTTCCGAGGTCAGGCGATTGTTCTTCTGCACGGCGTCAAGCAGCGCCCGGTCGGCTCGATCTATCTGGGTCATGCGGGATTCCTGCATCTGAATAAAAAACTAAGCATAATTCCTGCGTAAAGGCACGCTTAAACGCCGTCAATCAATCGTGCAGCGCAGTTAAGCTTCTGGCAAATGAAAAGGGATCTTGCCGATGGAAGCTATCGCCAGCGCAGCGCTTAAAAACCTTCACCGACCGGAGCTGGTCGAGCATCGTGCCTTTCTGGATGGGCAATGGGTGGCGCGTAAGGAGACGCTGGGCGTTGTCGATCCGGCAAGCGGAGATCATCTGCTCGATGTCTCTTCCTGCTCCCTGAACGACGTGGACGCGGCGGTCGAAACCGCAGGCAGAGCATTCCTCCGGTGGCGGGACATGCTGCCCGTCGAACGCGGCGACATCCTTCGGATATGGGGCCGGCTGATGCGTGACAATGCCCGCGATCTCGCGGTTATCATCAGCGCCGAACAGGGAAAGCCGCTTTCGGAATCGCTCGGTGAAATTTCCTATGCAGCAGCCTTTCTCGACTGGTTTGCAAGCGAAGGCGAAAGATCCTACGGGGAGACAATTCCAAGCCATCTCAAAGGCGGCAACCTCTCCGTACGGATGCAGCCGATAGGGGTCACGGCTGCCATCACACCCTGGAATTTCCCTTCAGCCATGATCGCCCGCAAGGCGGGCGCCGCCCTTGGCGCCGGCTGCACGATGATCGTCAAACCGGCGCCTGAAACACCGCTTTCGGCACTGGCCCTGGCAAAACTGGCACAGGAGGCGGGCATGCCGGCCGGTGTGTTGCAGGTTTTACCGGGGGAAGCCGCGCCGCTTGCGCGCCGCCTGCTGGAGCATGCTGAGGTTCGGGCGTTTTCCTTTACCGGTTCGACCGAGGTGGGACGGCTACTCCTCACGCAATCGGCGGCGACCATCAAAAAAGCCTCGCTTGAACTTGGCGGCCATGCCCCCTTTATTACCTTTGCCGATGCGGACCTTTCCCAGACCGTGAAAGGTTGCCTCGCCGCCAAATTCGCCACATCCGGACAGGACTGCCTTGCGGCAAACCGCATCTATGTTCAGCGCGAGCTTTATGACCGTTTTATTGAGCGGTTCGCCGAGGCGACCTCCAGACTGACCGTTGGCCACGGCCTTGAACCGGGCATCGACATTGGGCCAATGACCCGGCCGTCCGTCGCCGAAAAGTGCCGTCAGCAGATCGCGCAGGCGCTTTCTGCCGGTGCACGTCTCGTCTGCGGCGGACAGGACAGCCCGCTCGGCGGCAATTTCGTCACCCCCACCGTGCTCGCCGACGTGAGCGACGACATGCTGATCGCGCGCGAAGAAACATTCGGGCCGGTGGCCGCCATCCTGCCCTTCGATGACGAGCGGGAGGTCGTGCGACGCGCCAATGCCACGGAGATGGGGCTTGCGGCCTATGTCTACACCAACGATCTCGGCCGGGCGATGCGCCTGACGGACCAGCTAGAATACGGCATGGTCGCCGTCAATACACCGAAATTCACCGGCGCGCCCATACCCTTCGGCGGCTGGAAACAGTCCGGCCTCGGTCGTGAGGGTTCGCGTCACGGCCTCATGGAATATCTCGAACCCAAATATGTCTGCTTCGGCAATCTGGCTGCCTGAAAGGAACGCGCCTATGACCATCGACATTAAAAACATCGCGCAAATGGATCGCAACGCCGTTCTGCACCCATTCACCCAGCTGAAGGACTTCGCCAGCGGCAAGCTCGGCGAACCAACCATCGTTGAAACCGGCAAGGGCATCCGCATTCAGGACGCCCACGGCAAGCAGTTGATCGATGGCTTTGCCGGTCTTTATTGCGTCAATGTCGGCTATGGCCGCACCGAGGTGGCGGAAGCGATTTCCCGTCAGGCCTATCGGCTTGCCTATTACCATTCCTATGCCGCCCACACGACGGACGAACTGGCGATCCTGTCCGACCGGCTGGTGAAGATGGCACCCGGCAAGATGAGCAAGGTGTTCTACGGCATGTCTGGCTCGGACGCCAACGAGACCCAGGCTAAGCTCGTCTGGTATTACAACAACCTGCGCGGCAAACCGGAGAAGAAGAAAATCATCTCCCGCGAAAGGGGATATCACGGCTGCAGCGTAGTTTCCGGCTCCATGACCGGCATGAGCTTTTATCACGACCACATGGACCTGCCGCGCGCCGGCATTTTGCACACCGGCGCTCCGCACCATTACTGGGGCGCAGAAGCCGGTGAAACCGAGCTGGAATTCTCAAAACGCCGCGCCGACGAACTGGAAGCGCTCATTCTGCGCGAAGGCCCCGACACGATAGGCGCCTTCATTGCCGAGCCGGTGCTCGGCACCGGCGGCATTACGCCGCCGCCGGAAGGCTACTGGCCGGCGATACAGGATGTTCTCAAAAAATACGATGTCCTTTTGATTGCCGATGAGGTGATTACCGGCTTCGGCCGCACAGGCTCCATGTTCGGCTCGCAACATTACGGCATCGAGCCTGACCTCATCACCGTCGCCAAGGGTCTGACATCGGCCTATTTCCCGCTTTCCGGCGCCATCGTTGGGGAAAAAGTCTACAAGGTCATGGAGGAAGGCGCTGACCGCGTCGGCGCCTTCTCCCACGGCTACACCTATTCCGGCCATCCGATCGGCGCGGCGGCGGCAAATGCCGTGCTCGACATCGTGGAAAAGGAAGACCTGCCCGGCAATGCCCGGGCTGTCGGCAGCTATTTTCAGGAGCAATTGAAGGCGAAGTTCGCCCAACTTCCAATCGTCGGCGAAGTGCGCGGTGTGGGCCTCATGGGCGCCATCGAATTCGTGGCGGATCGTGAAAAGAAAACGCGGTTTGCCCCCGGTCTCACAGTCGGCGCACGCGTTTCAAAGGCGGCACGCAATGGCGGCCTCATTGCGCGCGCCATGCCGCATGGCGATATTCTGGGCTTTGCGCCGCCGCTGGTCACAACGAAGGCGGAGGTGGACGAGATCATCGCCATCGCCGAAACCGCAGTCCGCAGCGTCATGGATGATCTGGTGCGGGCCGGCGAAAAAATCTGATCGTCAGCATCGGCGTTCAACGATCGCAAATATTGCTCATTTCGACGGCAACTGCGCCTCTCTGCGGCGCAGTTGCCGTCGACGCTGCATAAGGCTTCATCTTTTCGCAGAACCATGCATAATGTCATGAAATTAATATCGCCGAAAACGAGACAATTTCATGCGTCGTCAAGCCAATTCGTCAAACCCCGATCCGGTGTCCGCAACCAGACCGGCGGCATGGCGGCCAATCCTGGCCAAACAGAAGGGCGAAACGAAACATTCGGCGCTGACGGAACGGATCATCGCCGATATCGACGCCGGCGTCCTGAAGCCGATGGACCGCATGCCGACCCACCGCGATCTCGCCCGCGAACTCGGCCTATCGGTCCAGACCGTCAGCCTCTCCTACAAGGAGGCTGAACGGCTGGGCTATCTCAGCGGCGAAATCGGCCGCGGCACCTTCGTGAAAACACGGGTGACGGACCGTGCTGGACGCATGATGCTCGATCACAGCCCGACCGAGGTGCTCGACCTCTCCATTATCCGCGGCGTTTATCTCGACGACCATGAAAACGCCTCGCGCACCGTCCTTCGCGAACTGGCCGATAGTGACAATTCGGACTTCATGCGCCCCTGCCGTCCGGTCGCGGGCCTCGACAGCCATCGCGAAACCGCCCGGATCTGGCTTGAAATGATGGGTGTCACCGCCGGCGCGGAACGTATTCTCGTCACCAATGGCGCTGCGCATGGCATATTTCTCGCCTTGAGCTGCATCATCCGCTCAAATGACGTGGTTCTGTGCGAAAACCTCACCGACCACGGCATCATCGGCCTGTCGAACATTCTGGGCTTTAGCCTCAAGGGCTTGCCGACCGACAAAGAAGGTATAGTGCCGGACGCGCTGGAGGCCGCCTGCGCAGCCGGGGGCGTCAAGGCTCTGGTGCTCATTCCCACTCTCAACAATCCCACGGGACATGTTTCCGGCGTTGCACGCAGACAGGCGATCGCCGCGATTGCCGAACGGTACGGCGTCTTTGTTATTGAGGACGAAGTCTATCGCCCGATCATCGAGGATGATCTGCCATCCATCACCGAAATGCTGCCTGATCTTGGTTTTTTCGTCACCAGCTTTACCAAGACGGTGCTGACGGGGTTGCGCGTCGGCTATCTCGTCGTGCCGCCTGCCTATTCCATCCGCGCCGCCTCTATCCTGCGTGTATCGAGCTGGAGCGGAACCTATCTCACGGCCGAAATCGCCACGCGCTGGGTCGAAAACGGCACCGCACGGCGGCTGCTGGATGTCCAGCGCGCCGAAGTGCGTGCGCGGCAAAAGATTGCCACGGACATATTGGGCGACCATATCGCCTCGACCCACCCCCTCTCCTTCTGCGCCTGGCTGAAGGTTCCACCCCGCTGGACGGAGGACGGGCTGGTGCGCGCGCTCACAAACCAGAACGTCGCGGTCACGCCGTCTGAGCCGTTCATTGCCGGTCCCGGCCATGGCGGCGGCATCCGCATATGTCTCGGTGGACGGCTCAATCACCCAAGCCTCGTCAAAGCCTTGACCACCGTGCGGCAGACCTTCGAGCAATTGCCGCCGGTCTACGATATCGGTTCAATCGGCTGAGGCAGTCGCTCGAAAATCATTGAATCATTACAATATAATAATTGACATGATTTTACTTCGCTCACAACATGACAATCATGAAGAGCGCAAACCTGTCCATATCCGAAGATAAAAATCCGCTTCCGGTCTCGCTGGCCGCGATAGAGCAGGCAGCATTGCGGCTTGCCGGACAGGTGGAGCGCACACCTTTGGTCCGCTCGGACCTCCTGTCCGAACGCTGCGGCCACCCCGTTCATCTCAAGCTTGAAACCCTTCAGCCCATCGGCGCCTTCAAGCTGCGCGGCGCGATGAACGCCATACTGTCACTTGACGACGACGCACGCAGGCGAGGCCTTGTCACCGCCTCGACCGGCAATCATGGCCGCGCTGTGGCCTATGCGGCCAGCAAGCTCGGAATTCCCGCCACGATCTGCATGTCGGCACTCGTACCGGCGAACAAGGTTGAAGCGATCCGCGTGCTCGGTGCGGAAATCCGGATCGTCGGCATGTCACAGGATGACGCGCAAGAGGAGGTGGAGCGCCTGACTGCAAGCCATGGTCTTACCGCAATCCCGCCATTCGATGATGCTGACGTTGTGGCCGGCCAGGGCACGATAGGTCTCGAGGTCGTCGAAGACATGCCTGAGCTGGCGACGGTGCTCGTTCCTCTTTCCGGCGGCGGCCTTGCAGGCGGCATCGCCGTTGCGGTCAAGGCGCTGAAGCCACGGGCACGGGTCATCGGCATTTCCATGGAGCGGGGCGCGGCCATGCATGCGTCGGTTGCAGCCGGCCGGCCCGTCGCAACACGGGAGGAAGAAACGCTGGCGGATTCGCTGGGCGGCGGAATTGGACTGAAGAACCGCGTGACATTCGCACTTTGCCGGGAACTCCTTGATGAGATCGTGCTGGTTTCCGAAGACGAGATTGCAGCCGGCATCCGCCATGCGGCACGCGAAGAAGATTTGACGGTCGAGGGCGCGGGCGCCGTTGGTTTCGCTGCAATCCTGTCCGGCAAGATCGACATTAGCGGTCCGACCGCCATCATCGTATCGGGCGGAAATATCGACCCGGCGGTCCATAAGACCATCATCGACGGGGGAGCCGCATGAGCCGCATCACCATTCTGACCGAGAAAGACCTGCGCGGCGTCATCAAGCTCGATCTCTCGGCGGTCGACTGCGTGGAGCGGGCCTTTGCGGCGCTCGCAACGCAGACCGTCGCCATGCCGCCGATCATGCGGCTCGATATCCCGGAGTTTCGCGGCGAAGTGGATGTGAAGACAGCCTATGTGCCGGGCTTTGACGGTTTCGCCATCAAGGTCAGCCCCGGTTTCTTCGACAACCCGAAACTCGGTCTGCCCAGTCTCAATGGCCTCATGATCCTCTTCAGTGCAAAGACCGGACTGGTGGAGGCCCTTCTCCTCGATAACGGCTATCTTACCGATGTGCGGACCGCCGCGGCAGGTGCTGTCGCGGCGCGGCACCTGGCCCGCAAAGACGCGTCCGTCGCCGCGATTTTCGGGGCGGGCATGCAGGCGCGTTTGCAGCTCGAAGCCCTGATGCTCGTGCGCCCGATCAGATCGGCGCGGATATGGGCGCGGGACCACCAGAGGGCCGAGAGACTTGCGGGTGATTTCGCCAGCGAACACGGCATCGAGATTGCCGCTTTGGCCGATCCGCAGGCTGCCGCGCGGGGTGCCGATATCATCGTAACAACGACGCCCGCCGAAAGCCCGATCCTCTTTGCCGACTGGCTGGAAGAAGGCCAGCATCTGACAGCCATGGGATCGGATGCCGAACACAAGAACGAGATAGATCCGGCCGTGTTCGCCAGAGCGCGCTATGTCGCGGACCGCGTCTCGCAGACCCGTATTGTCGGTGAGTTGCATCACGCCATCGCCGCCGGGCGTGCCGGGTTGGATCAGCACTTCGCGGAACTTGGGGACGTCATTGCCGGCAAGGTGCAGGGCCGCGTATCGGGCAAGGACATCACCTTTGCCGATCTGACCGGCGCCGGCGTACAGGACACGGCTATCGCCAATCTGGCCTTTGCCCGCGCAAAGGAAGCCAAGAGCGGTCAAACAATCGAAAACACCATAAAAATGGGAGACGCAGCGTGAGCGTAACGCTGAACTTTACGCGCGAGGAATATGCCGCGCGCCTGTCCAAAACCCGCAAGGCTATGGAGAAAGCCGGGATCGATCTTCTGGTCGTCACTGACCCGTCCAACATGCATTGGCTGACCGGTTATGACGGCTGGTCCTTCTACGTCCACCAATGCGTGCTGGTGCCGCCGGAGGGCGAGCCGATCTGGTATGGCCGCAAGCAGGATGCCAACGGTGCAAAGCGCACGGCCTATCTCGCGCACGACAATATCATCGGCTACCCCGATCACTACGTTCAATCGACCGAACGGCACCCGATGGATCTGCTGTCTGAGATCATCGAGGAGCGCGGCTGGTCCGGCCTGACGGTCGGCGTCGAGATGGACAATTATTATTTCTCGGCAGCCGCCTTTGCATCGCTGCAGACACATCTGCCGAACGCCCGTTTCAAGGACGCCGCTGGTCTCGTGAACTGGCAGCGCGCGGTGAAAAGCCCGACCGAACTCGACTATATGCGCAAGGCCGGCAAGATCGTCGAACTGATGCACAAGCGGATTGTCGATGTCGTTGAGCCGGGCATGCGCAAATGCGATCTGGTTGCCGAAATATACGATGCCGGTATTCGTGGCACCGCCGAGTTCGGCGGCGACTATCCCGCCATCGTGCCGCTCCTCCCTTCGGGTGCCGACGCCTCCGCGCCGCATTTGACATGGGACGACAAGCCGATGCGATCAGGGGAAGGCACCTTCTTCGAAATCGCAGGCGCTTACCGCCGTTATCATTGCCCGCTGTCACGCACGGTCTTTCTCGGCAAGCCGACACAGGCATTTCTCGATGCGGAAAAAGCAACTCTTGAGGGCATGGAAGCCGGCCTTTCCGCAGCCAAGCCCGGCAACACCTGCGAGGACATCGCCAATGCCTTTTTCGCCGTCCTGAAAAAATACGGGATCATCAAGGACAACCGCACCGGCTATCCGATCGGGCTTTCCTATCCGCCGGACTGGGGCGAGCGCACCATGAGCCTTCGCCCCGGCGACCGCACGGAGTTGAAGCCCGGCATGACATTCCACTTTATGACCGGCCTCTGGCTTGAAGACATGGGGCTTGAAATCACCGAAAGCATTGCGATCACCGAAACCGGTGTCGAATGCCTTTCCAATGTGCCGCGGCAACTCTTCGTGAAAGGCTGAGACGATGTTGAGCACCGCGCTTCGCCCCTCACCGATCACGCCCTCCGTCGATTTTGACGCCAAGGGCGTGCAACACGGTCATCTCCGGCTGCCATACAGCCGCGATGACAGCGCGTGGGGCTCGGTGATGATCCCGATCTGCGTGATCGCCAATGGCGAAGGGCCAACGGCGCTTCTGACCGGCGCAAACCATGGCGACGAATATGAGGGACCGGCAGCACTCTTCGAACTCGCCCACACGCTCGATCCGGCCGAAGTGAAGGGCCGTATCATCATCGTGCCGGCGCTCAACTACCCGGCTTTCCGCGCAGGCACACGCACCTCACCCATCGACCGGGGAAACCTCAATCGCAGTTTTCCCGGCCGCCCTGACGGCACGGTGACGGAGAAGATCGCCGATTACGTGACCCGCCATCTGATACCGCTTGCGGATATCGTTCTCGATTTCCATTCCGGCGGCAGGACACTTGATTTCCTGCCATACGCGGCGGCTCACGAATTGCCCGACAAGACGCAGGAGGGCCGGTGTTTTGAAGCGGTGGCGGCTTTTGCCGCCCCCTATTCAATGAGGATGCTCGAAATCGACGCCGTTGGCATGCTGGACACGACCGTCGAGGAGTTGGGCAAGGTCTTTGTCACAACGGAGCTGGGCGGCGCGGGCACGGCAAGCGCGAAATCGATCGATATCGCGCGGAAAGGCATCGTCAATCTGCTGCGCCACACGGGCATTTTGGCCGGTTCACCCGTTCTCGCAAAAAGCCGTTGGCTGGATATGCCCTCCAGCGACTGCTTCACCTTTGCTGAAGACGACGGACTCGTTGTCTTCGTCTGCGATCTGGGAGACGCGGTCACGGCGGGTGAGACAATCGCCCGGGTTTATCCGATCGGCAAAACCGGCCTTGCACCGGTCGATTATCGCGCCTCCCTCAGTGGCGTGCTTGCCGCACGCCACGTTCCCGGCCTCATCAAGGCCGGAGACTGCCTTTCCGTCATCGCCACGGTCACGGAGAATACCTAGTCACTAGAAACATCGTGAGATCCGAAAACGGACCACGCAACCCAACCAGAGGAGTAAGAACATGCGTATGATCAGACTAGCCGGACTTTCCGCCCTCGCTCTCACCATCGGCGTGACGTCAGCCAGCGCGCTCACCGTCGAAGAAGTCAAAAGCCAAGGCTATATCCGCGCCGCCACGGCCAATGAAGTGCCCTATTCCTACATGCAGCCAGACGGCACCTCCGCCGGCATCGGCCCGGATGTGGCCAATGCGGTTCTGAAATCGATGGGTATCGAAGAGGTCAACTGGACGGTGACGCCCTTCGGCACGCTGATCCCCGGCCTCAAAGCCCGTCGCTTCGATTTTGCGGCCGCCGAACAGAACATCTCGCCGGAGCGCTGCAAGCAGGTCGCCTTCACCGAACCGAACTCGTCCTATGGCGAAGGACTACTGGTGAAGAAAGGCAATCCGAAAAAGCTTACCACCTACGCCGATATCGCCAAGGACCCCTCATTGAAGGTCGCCGTTGTTTCCGGCGCAAACAACGTCGATTTCCTGCGCGCAGTCGGTGTCAAGGAAGAGCAGATCGTGTTCATCCCTGCCAATGCCGACGCTATTCCCACCGTGCAGAGCCGAGTCGACGCCTATGCGGCCACCGAACTGACGGTTTCGGAACTCGCCAAGGGTCCGGCGAACGTCGAGCAGGTGACGCCTTTCACCGATCCGGTCGTGAAGGATGCGCCGGTGCGCAATTACGGCGGTTTCGCTTTCCGCCCGGAAGACAAGGAGCTGCGTGACGCCTTCAACGCGGCGCTCGTGGAATTCCGCAAGACGGACGACTACAAAAAAATCCTCACCAAATACGGCCTGTCCGAACAGAGTATTGCGGCAGCGGCCGAAAAGAAGGTCGCCGATCTCTGCGCCGGCAAATAATGCCAGCCGGCGCCCGGGCATAACCGGGCGCCGTTCCTCGGGAATTCGGGAAATCTCCAGATGGACATGACTGCCTATCTGCCGATGTTATGGCAAGGCGCGGTCGTCACGATGACGATTACGCTCGCAGCCCTTGCCGTCGGCACGGTGCTCGCCTTTTTCTTCGGCATCCTGCGCGTCGAGGGTGGACCGATCCTGTCGGCAATCGCGCTCTGTTATACGGAAGTGTTCCGCGGCACCTCGCTGCTGGTGCAGCTTTTCTGGTTCTATTACGCCCTGCCGCTGGTCGGGTTGAGCTTCGATCCGATCACGACGGGGGTGCTGGTGCTTGCCGCCCATGCCGGAGGCTACGGCGCGGAAATTGTTCGCGGCGCGCTGTCCTCCGTCTCGGTGCAGCAGCTGGAGGCCGCACGCGCGCTGAACTTCACGCGGATGCAGACGCTGTTTCGCATCTCGCTGCCGCAGGCCGTTGTCGAGATGATGCCGGCCTTCGGCAATCTCGCCATCGAAACGCTGAAGCTTTCATCGCTCGTGTCGTTGATCTCGATTGCCGATCTCACTTTTGCCGCGCAGTCGATCCGCAACCTGACGCTCGATAGCGCCAGCATCTATTCGATTACGCTGCTTTGTTATTTCGCGATGTCGCTGATCCTGATGGTCGTCATCCGGGTGATCGAACGCTTCGTGCGGCGCGGCAACGTCTTCCCGCGCACGCGCCATTCGTAAGGATATCTGCTCATGATGTATGGTTACGAATGGGATACGACCACCTGGCTCACCTACACGACCTCCATCCTGCCCATCATTCTGATCGGGCTCACGGTGACGCTGAAGGCCGCCGCCGCCGGCTTTGCCATCGCGCTGGTTCTGGGGCTCGTCTTTGCACTGCTACGCCGCAGCCAGGTGAAAATGATCTCTTGGCCAACCGCGCTGATTGTCGAGTTCCTGCGCGATACGCCGCTTCTGGTGCAGCTGTTCTTCCTCTATTACGTGCTTCCGGATTTCGGCATTGTCCTGCCGGCATTTCTCACCGGCGCGCTGGCGCTCGGCCTGCAATATGCCGCCTATACGTCCGAAGTCTATCGCGGCGGGATAGAGGCGGTGCATCACGGCCAGTGGGAGGCGGCGACGGCGCTTAATCTCACACACATGCAGACCTACAGGGATATCATCATCCCGCAGGCCATTCCGCGCATCGTTCCGGCCATGGGCAACTACCTCGTCGCCATGATCAAGGAAACGCCGGTGCTTTCCGTCGTCACCGTTCTAGAAATGATGGGGCTTGCCAACATGATCGGCGAGCGCACCTTCGAATATCTGGTGCCGCTGACCCTTGTCGGCCTGATCTTCCTCCTTCTGACCATAATCTGCTCGGCAGGCCTCAGCCGCCTGCAAAGGGCGCTTCCAAAAGCAGGAATACCCTTGCGATGACCAACAACACCAATCGGCCTCTGATCGAATTTTCCGATGTCACGAAACGCTTCGGCATTCTGACGGTGCTCGACCGGTTCAATTTCAGCGTCGCGAAGGGCGAAAAAGTCACCCTCATCGGTCCGTCCGGCTCCGGCAAATCAACGGTCCTGCGCATTCTCATGACGCTGGAGCCGTTCCAGGAGGGAAGACTGACGCTTGCGGACATGTCCTACCAGGAGCCGGGCGGCAAAGGACCTTTCAAGGCCTCGGAAAAACACCTTCGCCAGATCCGCAATCACGTCGGCATGGTGTTCCAGAGCTTCAATCTCTTTCCCCATATGACCGTCCTTCGCAATATCGTGGAGGCGCCGGTGCGGGTTCTGGGCATCAGCCGCGCAGAGGCGGAGGCGCGCGCAATCGAATTGCTGAAGATGGTCGGGCTTGCGGATAAGAAGGATCATTATCCGGTGCAGCTTTCCGGCGGGCAACAGCAGCGCGTCGCCATTGCCCGCTCGCTTGCCATGCGTCCGCGTGTCCTGCTTTTCGATGAACCGACCTCGGCGCTGGACCCGCAACTGGTCGGCGAAGTGCTGTCTGTCATCCGCGATCTGGCCCATGAGCATGACCTGACGATGCTTCTCGTCACCCACGAAATGCGCTTTGCCCGGGAAGTCTCCGACCGCGTCTGCTTCTTCGACAAGGGCCGCATCTGCGAACAGGGAAAACCGGACGAGATTTTCGGCCAGCCGAAAGAAGACCGCACACGCGAATTTCTCGCCTCCGTCTTACGGTGAATTCTATAGTGCCGTCACTCGGCAGGGCTGGACAGAACCTTTCCGTCCCTGCCCTGCACGATATCGTGCAACGGCACCGGTGGAGCATCGGCAGCGGGCGGAGGCGGAATTATAAACCACGCGCCGGGATAGTCGTTGCGAAGATGCCGGGGATTGTAGCGAATACTGGTTCCGGCGGCATGGTGAAGCGTCCCGAGCGTTGCGTCGTTTGACAGGACTCCTCTTTTGATCTCGTGGAGTTTTCGCTCGCCATCAAGGGCAAGCGTCGCCTCGGAAAGATCGAAACTGTCGATGTGAATGGTATGGTCCTGAGCCGTATCGAGAACCCATCGATCGGAATCGACAAAGCCATCAATATAGACATTGCCGGTGGAGGCACGCAGGGACGTGCCTTTCGGCAGAGTGATGCCGTCGACAACATTGCCATCCGAAAGAGTGCAGTTGCTGAAAGCGGAGATGCCGCCATCGGGCGAAAGATCGAATTCCACCGGTTGCGTCGCGTCGCAGCGCCAGCCATTCTGGGTGGTCACGCCGTTGCCGGTGATCCGCATGGTCTGCGGGGTAAAGCCCACCGTTTCATAATTCTCGTTGGTTTTTATCGCAATATAACGGGCGATTTCGACGGCATCGATATCCGCCACCCGCACCGGATGCGGAAACACGGCCCGGTCGAAGGCTTCCCTGTCGTTGGCAATGGCCAGTTCGAGTTTGGTGCCCTTGGGCATATCGATCTGGCCAAGGCGCGCCGGCTCGAGCAGTTCCGGCCGATGGCTTGCCGTCCTCTCTTTGTCATAGGCGCGCATCTGGAGATAAAAATCACCGAACCGAAAGAGGGTGAAAAGCGCGACGGTGGTTACCAGCCCATAGGGCAGGATCATCGGACGTTTCCAGCGGCCTGCCACATATTGCACGAACAGCGAGAGCGTCCAGGCGATCCATATGAGGGTCGTGATGAGCAAGAAGGCAAGGAGAAGCAACGCTTCGACGGACGGGAGTGCGACAGGGATCATGCAAACCAATGGTCTTGGGCGGATCGCTTTGATCCCGAAGAGACATCAGTGCTTTAGCCCACAAGCGGTTGTCTTTTCAACTCGGCGATTGCGGGCGAACATAGCAGTGGCTGCCCGGGCGACAGATAGCCGCCGCCCGGTCAATGCGCTTATCAGCCATCAGCCGCCAAGCACGAAACGGGAAAATGCCAGGGCATTGCGGGCATCCTCGTCCATTTTCGCCAGGTCGGCGCCGCCGCTAAGATCGCGCCACACCTTGATATCAGAGCCGATCGTGCCGCCAGTCTTGACGAAAGGCTCCATGACAACAGCACCGGTGTAATTGATATCGCGAAGGGCCAGACCAATTTCGTGCCAGGGCATCCTGCCCTTGCCCGGTACGCGGCGATTGCTCTCACCGGTATGAAAATGCCCCAGCAACGGGCCAGCCGTGCGGATGGCCTCGCCAAAACTGTCTTCCTCGATATTCATGTGGAAGGTGTCCAGCATGACTTTCACGTTGTTCTTGCCAACATCCTTGACGAAGGCAACGCCTTCGGCCGCCGTGTTGAGAACGTGGTTTTCGAAGCGGTTGAGGACTTCGATGCACAGGTTAATGCCGAGATCATTGGCGAAATCGGCGATGCTGTGAATGCCTTCGACGCCGCGCGCATAATCGCCCGCCTTGTCGACCGGCTGCGAATAGTCGATTGGCCAATAGGAATGCAGCGCGCCGCCGATGGTGTGGATGTCGAGCTTGGCGACATTGGACAGGGTGCGTTCAAAGAACGCCTTGCCGGCTGCGCGAACCGCAGCATCCTCAGACGACAGGTTCTTCGTTTTCGAGGGGCCGATGCCGGCGGTGAGGATGATGCCGTTATCCTTCGCGCTCTGCCTGATGACGGCGAGTTCGGCGTCGCTGTATTCATTGATGTGGTGGGCGGCGACTTCGATGATATCGAAACCGAGCTTGGCGACCTTCTCGATATAGGGGCCGAATTTGGCGCTCCACTCATGTTCCCAGTAGGAGTAATAGATGCCGTGTTTCATGGGGGTCTCTTTCGCTTTTCTGTTTCGCTTGACTTTGGATAGGGAGGCGCAGCCCTTCAGGCAGGTTCAGGACGCGGGACCGCTTCCCGGATTTCCGATGCGAATATCCGGCTCCGTGCTTGTGGACGTGATGAAGCGGCCGTTGGGGAGATCGTTTTCCTCCACCTTCCGGTTGATCTCGTCCTCGCCGAGACCGAAGATTCGCCAGCGGTCTCTCAGCCGCGCACGCAGATCGTCTTCGTCGACATCAACGAAAATCGTGAGATCGAAGATGGGCTTGAGGCGATCCCATGGCGACTGGCCGGCGAGGAGATAATTGCCTTCGCAGACGATGATATCGACGGATTGCGGGATCAGGCGGCCACCGGCGCGGGCGATTTCGATGGCGCGGTCAAAGACGGGGACGGCAATGACATCGTCTTCATTAGCCTTCAGGCGTTCAAGCATGTGGCGCAGGCCGTGGGCATCGAACGTATCGATGGCGCCCTTGAAGGGACGGCGCTTCATCTCTTCCAGAACGGCATCGTCATAATGAAAGCCATCCATCGGAAACAGTGCGGCCGATACGCCTTCGCCTGCGTTCAACGCATCGACCACGCATTCGGCAATGGTTGATTTTCCCGATCCTGGCGCACCGGCAATCGCAATCATCACACGCCGGCCCTTTGACCCTTCCAGTCGCTGGAGGGCAAGGCCCGCAATCTCGCGGGCATTATCGTCAATTTTACTCAAGGTGCTTGCCCCGATAATGAGTGCTTTCAGAAAATGCGGTACTGGTTTGCCTTGTCGCGCAGGAATGCCAGGCCCTTGTCGAGAACCTCATCGGCGCTGGGCGCAACTGGCCGCCAGGTGGAAATCGCACCGGCCATCTCCCTGGGCATCGCGGCGAAGCTTTCAAGCGTCAGCACGCCCTTGAAGCCGATGGCTGCGAGCGCCGAAAAGACCTCGTCCCAGGCAACATTGCCGCAGCCCGGTGTGCCGCGGTCGCTTTCCGACATATGCATGTATTTCAGATGGTTGCGGGCGGCGATAATGCCGTTGGCGATACCCTTTTCCTCCATGTTCATGTGGAAGGTATCGAGATGGATAAAGACGTTGTCCGCACCGATGCGCTCCACCAGCGCCACCGCCTGCTCGGCGGAATTGAGCAGATGATTTTCGTAGCGATTCACGGTCTCGATGCCGAATTGCAGGCCGAGCGTTTTTGCGTGACCGGCAGCCCGCGAAAGCGCCCTTGTCACATTGTCATATTCACCCTGTGTCGGCGGAAATCCGGTTCGCTCATTGGTGCCGCCATAGGTGACCCCCGTCAGCGCCTCCGCCCCCATATCGGCGGCCTTGTCGAGCGCGGCATTCAGATGGTCGATTGCCGCATCGGGACGCACGGACGCCCAGGCGGGCTCCGGCAGCACCAGCGAACAGACGGCGCGCAGGCGGTACTTCTCCAGCAGGGCGCGCGTGTGTTTTGCATCGACGGAGGGGATATCGATAAGCGGAATCTCGATGAAATCCTGCCCGTAATCCGCAGCAGCGGCGATGGACCGTCTGGCGTTTTCGTGGTCCCATTTCAGAGACCACATCATTGCGTGAACACCGAAGCCTTTCACGTCATACCTTCTTTCTGAGAAATGCGAAGTAGCTTGAAAACAGGCCGCGCGCCGCCATGACGACAATCATCAGCACACCCCAGAGCGCCGTTGCCAGATGCTGGTTGGCGCCGAGAAGATTGAGGCCCGACGACAGGAGTTGGAGAACAATGAGCGCGACGAAAACCGGCAGCACCCGACCGAAACCGCCGAACGGATTGATGCCGCCGAGGAATGCCGCCAGCACCGTGATCAGCAGATAGGATTCCCCGTGGCCAACACGCACGGAGTTGAAACGGGCAAGCATGATGATGCCGGCAACCGCGCACATCAGGCCCGAGAGCGTGTAGACGAGAACCTGGATCTTGCGCGTATTAAGCCCCGAATAGCGCGCGGATTCGATGTTCGAGCCGATCATCAACAGGCCGAAACCAAGCTTGGTGCGCGTCAGCAGCACATGCCAGAGCCCGACGCAGACGATGAAAATCAGAAGCGGGACCGGCAGGCCGAGAAGCGTGCCGTGACCGAGCGGCGCCATATAAGCGGGGAAACCGGAAACGTCTCCTCCACGGGTGAGAAACTCGCCAAGGCCGCGCAGAAAGATCATCATCGACAACGTCACCAGAATGGGGTGCGCCCGGGTATAAGCGATTGCCGCCCCCGTCATCGCGCCGGCAGCACCGCCGGTGACAAGTGCGGCAAGGCAGGCGAACAGGAATGCACTCGGCGGCGCACCCACCCCGCCATGGGCCTGCAATACCCAGGCTGCGGCAAGACCTGACAGATTGGCGGCGAAGGTGACAGACAGATTGATGCCGCCTGTCAGAAGCGGCAGCAGCATCGCCAGCGTGAGCAGGCCGAGTTCCGGCAATTGGAAGGCGACCGACCCGAATGTCGCGAGCGAAAGGAAGTTATCGGCAAACAGACCGAAGATGAGCACAACCGCGATGAAGGCAATCACCGGCCCGGCCATGTCGGCACCCAAAATTGCGTTGAATTTCCGAATGAGACTGTTCATCGCTGGGCGCTCCCCTTTTTCGTGGATGTGCGAAGGGTACGCGGCAGCAGCTTGTCGAAGCGGGTGGAAGAGAGCGTGATGGCGACGAGAATGATGGCGCCCACGATCATCTTGAAGGCAAAGGGAGAAACGCCCATCAGGTTGAGGCCGTTCTGGGTAATCGACACCATCAGCACGCCGAGCACACAGCCGATGACCGAGCCCTTGCCGCCGCCGAGCCGCGCGCCGCCGAGCACGGTGGCCGCCAGAACATCCAACTCGCGGCCATAAAGCGCGTTCGGCACCACTTCCTGTGCGTAATGCGCCTGCATGAGCCCGGCGATGCCCGCCATCAGGCCGAGCCAGCCAAAGGAAATGTAGTGCATGGCGCCGATATTGATGCCGAAGCGACGTGCGCCTTCCGGGTTATCGCCGAAGGCATAGAGTTTGCGACCGACAGTGGTGCGCGACATCATGAACCAGGTGGCGAGGCAGCAGAGGATCATCGCAACGACTGGCAGCGTCAGCTCTACCCAGGAACCATCGGACATTTCACGCTCATAAAATACCACCCGCGTCGACAGCCATTCCGGCAGGTCGTAGATCGACACGCCCTTGGTGAAGAACATCAACAGCCCGAAGAAGATGTTGAAGGTGGAGATGGTCGCGACGATTGAGATGATGTTCAGCCGCCAGACGAGGAAGGCGTTGACGAAACCGAGACTAAGGCCGACCGCACCGGCAATGATAAAACCTTCCGCCCAGTTTCCGCCGCCGAGCGCATTGAGCGCCAGCACCGTCACATATTGGACGACGGAGGCCGCGACTGCGAAGGAGATGTCAATACCACCGGAGATCAGCACCACGAGCAGGCCAACCGCGAAGATGATGTTGACCGCCGAGACATTCAGCACGTCGAAGGCATTGGAGATGGTGAGAAAACGGTCGGTTGCAAAGGACAGTCCCGTGCAGAGCAGCACCATGACCACAAGCAGGGTGAATTCGGTCGTATGTCCGAGGATGAGCCTACGCATAGATGGCGGCCTCCAGTTCGGCAAGCGACAGGCATCGCGGATCATAGGTGGCGTGGAACCGGCCTTCGACCATGTGGATGACCCTGTCTGTATTGAAATAAACTTCCGGCGCTTCGTCGGAGATCACGATGATCGAGAGACCTTCTGCGGCAAGCTTGCGGACGATTTCGAAGATACCGGCGCGGGCGCCGACATCGACCCCCACCGTCGGCGCATCGAGGATGAGGATTTTCGGGCCGATGGCCAGCCATTTGGCAATCGCCACACGCTGCTGGTTGCCGCCCGAAAGCGTGCGGATCGGATCTTCCGACAGGCCGATCTTGACGCCGAGCGCCGAAATCCAGCGAGAAACGACATCCGCCTTTTTTGACGGTGATATCAGGCCGCCGCTCAACAAGCGGTCGAGCGAGGCCATGACGAGATTGTCGGCGATGGATTGCGGCTGGTTCAGACCAAGCGAAAGCCGGTCTTCGGAAAGATAGGCGACGCCCGCCCGGATCGCATCGCGGTTGGAATGAAAATCCACCTTCTTTCCATCGATGAGGATTTCACCCGACTGCGCCCGATGCATGCCGAACAGGGTCAAGGCCAGTTCCGTGCGGCCGGCTCCCAGAAGACCGGTTATGCCGAGCGTTTCTCCCCGCCGCAGATCGAACGAAACATCCTCGAACTCGCCGGCACGGCTCAGCCCGCGCACGGAAAGAACGACGGGCATGTCATCATGATCGGCGGCAATGACGGCGCTGTCGAAATTGCGCCCGGTCATAAGCTCGGTCACCCGCGACTGGGTCATGCCTTCAACGGGAAAGACACCGACAAGCGATCCATCCCGCAGCACCGTGATGCGGTCTGAAATTTCCAGCACTTCCGCAAGGCGGTGCGAGACGAAGACGACCGCCACACCCGAGGCCGACAGGTTGCGGACGATGTCGATCAGATAATCTGTTTCCGACTGCGTGAGCGACGCGGTCGGTTCATCCATGAAAACGAGCCGCGCTTCCCCGACCAGCGCGCGGGCAATCGCCACGATCTGACGCTGGGCAATGGGCAGTTCCCTGAGCGGCTTATCAAGGTCGATCTCGACGCCGAGCCGGGCCAGCGCCTTTTCGGCCGCCTGTTCGATGGCACGTTTGTCGACCAGCCCGTATTTTCCATTCACCGCGTACTGGAAGCCGATATTTTCAGCCACGGTCATTTCATCGAACAGCGCCAGATCCTGCCAGATCACCTGAATGCCAAGCGATTGCGCAAGCGTCGGGTTCATCGCGGCTATCGGCTTGCCGTCGAAATAGAGTTCGGCGTCGCTTTCGGGCGTATAAACGCCTGTTATGACCTTGATCAGCGTGCTTTTGCCACAGCCGTTTTCGCCGGCAAGGCAATGCACTTCCCCCGGATTGACCTCGAAAGAAACACCCTTCAGCGCGCGGACGCCGCCAAAGGTGACTTTGACATTTTTGAAGGACAGGAGCGGTTCTGCGCTCATGATAGCGTAAATCTCCTTCCGCCGCGAAAGCATTGCAGACGTGGCGCTCGGCATGTTTTCCAGCTGAGGCGTCGCGCGCGTATCGCACCCGCGCGACGCCCTTGGCCTTGGGGAGGATCAGAGGCCCATGGAAACGAGCTTGTCGATGCTTTCCTTATCGATCTTCAAAAGCTGGTCGACGACGATGGTGTTACCTTCGGGATTGATGGTACCGAGACCTTCGATATTGTCGCCGGCCTTGGGTGTCTCGCCCTTGGCGATACGGTCGGCAAGCGTGATGAAGACCTCACCGGCCTGTTTCGGGTTCCACATGAAGCCCCCCGTCAGCGCGCCTGATTTGATGAGCTTTGCGCCCTGCCCCGGTGAGAACGGCCCGATGACGAAGACCTTGCCATCCTTGCGCCGCTCTTCAACGGCGCGGCCGGCACCGATCGGCCCCTGCGAACCGAAGGCGAGGAAACCACTCAGGTCAGCATTGGCGGACATCAGGTCAAGCGCGGTCGAACGGCTTTTGTCGAGATCTTCGGCGACACCGTAGCGGTCACCGACGAGCTTCATGTCCGGATAATTGGCCTTGATGTAGGCGATGGCGGCATCGGCCCAGGCATTATGAAGCGGAACAGTGAGCGAGCCGACGAACACGGCATAGGAACCCTTGCCGCCCATCTTTTCCGCCAGAAGCTTGCCATGCGCTTCGCCGAAACCCTTGGCGGAAGCGAGTTCGAAATCCCAGTCAGCGCCAAGCTGCTTGGGCGATTCATGGGTGATGACTTTGATACCGGCGGCCTGGGCCTTTTTCAGCACAGGCTCCAGCACCTTTGCATCATTCGGCACGACACCGATAAAATCGACTTTTTGGGCGATCAGGTCCTCGATGGCGCGAACCTGCAGCGCCGGGTCGGCACTGGTCGGGCCGACCATGAAGCCGTCAACGCCGAGCTTCTTGCTCTGCTCCTTGATACCGGCCTCCATGGCGTTGAACCACGGAATACCGCCGATCTTCACGACAACGCCCACCTTCGGCCCTTCGGCAAAGGCGGCGGACGAGAGCAGCGCGAGCGACAGACCGACCGCTGCACAAATAATCTTCTTCATAATGTTCCTCCTCAAAAAATCGGCAAACGAAACCCGCCGCGACCATTTTTTCATCTGGCGCGTTCAAAATTTCTCATCTCGCTTATTCGAGACTCTCCCTTGCCGCTCCCACAGCAACCATCTTGCACAATCGATATTGCCAAGCTGCACAATCGATGGTGCAATAACCATATCATGAAGCTCCCTTCCGTCAAGGGGACGCCTGCTCTAATAATCGGAATCAGTTGGGGAGATCACAGTGACGGACATAAGTTCCAAGAAAGCCACTATTTATGACTTGTCGATATTGTCCGGCGCATCAGCCTCGACGGTCAGTGCCGTCTTGAACGGATCGTGGCGCAAGCGGCGGATTTCAGAAGAGACTGCCGACAAGATTCTCTCGCTTGCCAAGGCGCAACGTTACACCACCAACCTGCAAGCCCGCGGCTTGAGGAGTTCGAAATCCGGCCTCGTCGGGCTTCTGGTTCCAGTTTATGACAACCGGTTCTTTTCCTCTATGGCGCAGACGTTCGAGGGTCAGGCGCGCAAACGCGGCCTGTCGCCCATGGTGGTTTCCGGGCGGCGCGACCCCGAGGAGGAACGGCGCACCGTCGAGACCCTCATCGCCTATTCCATCGACGCCCTCTTCATTGCCGGCGTGACCGATCCCGATGGCGTGCACCAGGTCTGCGCCCGTGCGTCGCTGCCCCACGTCAATATCGACCTTCCCGGCAAATTTGCATCCTCGGTCATCTCCGACAACAGGCACGGCGCGGAAATACTGACGGCGGCGATCCTTGCCCATGCAGCGAAAGACAGGCCTCTCGGCCCGGATGACGTCATCCTCTTCGGCGGGCACGACGACCACGCCAGCCGCGAGCGTATTGACGGCTTCCATGCCGCCAAGGCCGCTTATTTTGAGGCGGAGAGCGGAGACGATATAGAGATCACCGGCTATTCACCGCATATGACGGAGCTGGCGTTTGAACGTTTCTTCGAGCGCAGAGGCCGCCTGCCCCGCTGTTTCTTCGTCAACTCATCAATAAATTTCGAAGGACTGCTTCGCTTCATGGGGCGTCATGACGGCGAAGCCTTCGGCGACATCGTTGTCGGCTGCTTCGACTACGACCCGTTCGCATCGTTCCTTCCCTTCCCGGTCTATATGATCAAACCCGATATCGCGCAGATGCTGGAAAAGGGTTTCGACCTGCTGGAAGAGAACCGGAGCGAGCCGGAAGTCACCACCATCGAACCGAAGCTCATTCCCCCAAGAACCGCTCTCGAAGGCCCGCTCGACGACATATGGGACCCTGTTGCACTGCGTCGCATGGCGCGATGAAGACCGCCTTCAGGCTGCCGAAACACAGGATTTCGGGATAAAGGTGTGTCAATGCACTCGAGCGCGAGCCGCATACTGCTCAAACTCCTCCAGTGGTGTGGGCCTTGCGAAAAAGTAGCCCTGGAAAAACTCGCAGCCGTATGACAACATCATGCGCAGTTCGGCCTCTGTTTCCACGCCTTCGGCAAGGACCTCCAGAGAGAGGTCGTGTCCCATTCTGACAATGTTTTTGGTAATTGCCGAAAGACGTCCGCTTTCGCTCACGCCCTTTACAAAGCTGCGATCAATCTTGAGCTGTTTCAACGGCAATTGACGAAGATAACTGAGAGACGAATAGCCGGTTCCGAAATCATCAAGCGCGATTGCAAACCCCGCGCGATGCAGGAGCTTCATCTTGGCGATGGCCGCGTCTATATCCGAAAGAAAAACGCTTTCGGTCAACTCCAGCTTGAGTAACCGTGCGTCAATTGCATTAGACGAAACGGCTTCGAGAAGCTGAGCGGCAAATCCCGTATCCACGAAATGATCCGCAGTGATGTTGATCGAAAGCGTCAAGTGACGAGTCGAAGCGTTTTCCTGCCATCTTGCCAGGGTCTTGCAAGCTTCAACAATCACCCATTCGCCGATTGTCGGCATAAAGCCCGTGCGTTGGGCAAGTGGAATGAATTCCGCCGGTGATATCTTGCCCCGTTTCGGATGGTTCCAGCGCAAAAGCGCTTCTGCGCCGTTCACCGAACCGTCCGCACGCACCTGCGCCTGATAAAAAAGTTCGAATTGCCCATTGGAAAGCGCAGTCCGCAACTCCAGTGCGTTTTTAGTCTGGCTTCGAAATTGCGCCTGCATCGCCGCGACGCCTCCGCACAACATACCCGTCGCGAAAATGCCGTTGAACCATGCGCTTACGCTTCTCACTTCCTGCGAGATCGAGATATGGAAAGGGAAGCTCGCAGCGGAGGCACACAGAAAAACGAAAGCCATGAGACCGGACGAAATGACAATGAACTGCGAGATCGAGCGCTGGCGTTGAAAATTCATATAGCCAACGAAGACGATGACGAGCAGGTAAAGGTGTGTCGTTCTGGGCACTGCCGCGTCCTGCACATCGATCGAGACCGAATACCAGCACACAAACAGGGTGCAAGCGATCTGGGCGAGGATAAGACCGCAAGAAAAATGGCCCTTCAGGCAAATCAGCCAGCAAGGAATGACCGCTGCACCAAGCACAAGAAGGCTGATTGCGATATTCCACCGTCCCGTCAGCGCAAAGAACACGAACCAACCCGCCCCAAGCGCAAGGCCGAGCCATGCTGCGATGCGGCACAGAAGTAGCAGATGCTGTGAATATTCCTCTCGGTCTTTGTTTTTTTGGAGGGGCATGCTGGCCTTGCTTGCGATTAAGAACGGCGAACTGGCTCCTTGCTGGAAAAGCCATGAGGAAGCTAGACCTATAAAACCGGAGGTTGGGCTTTTCAGACGACGCGGTTAAACAAAGCCAAATACGACGCGACAAGTTTTCATCAACGATACCTGTTGACCTCAACCACTCTCGAGGTCGTATCCCGTAACCTCGAGTGATGCGGGGGCACGACTGCTCTCCCAAACCCCAACCTGACAGACGGTCCTGGATAATTTGATGAAACAGCAGCTGACGAACATTCTGAACAGCGGCCGAGACAGCGCGCTTCTGCGCTTTTCGCTAGCCAAGGCCTTTGCAGCCTCCGGGGAACTCCCGGAGGCTGTGCGGCATCTTCAGGAAGCGGTCCGGCAAAAGCCGGATTATTCTGCCGCCTGGGCGGAGCTTGGCCTCAACCTGTTGCGATTGGGCGAAAATGACGGGGCCACGGCGGCTTGGCTAAAAGGCATCACCGTTGCCACGGCCCAGGGCGACGCGCAGGTGAGACGGCAGCTGGAAGTGAGGCTGCGACGGATGAGGTCGCAACTGCCGAAAGTTTCCTGTAATGGGCCAAGCTGATCGTGATACATCTCAAATTGCGCCGCCAGGCGAACATCGTCCCAACAGATCCAGCCCGTCAAAAATTCGCCAGAGATTAGCCAGGCTTCATAAAACCGGTTATGATCACCAGAAAAATCACGGGAGGCGGCCGTCGAGGGCCGGTGATTTATGGGTTTTTCCGATCACATCCAGGAAATAGAGCACGTCGGACAGGGCAGAAATACCGGCCGCGACGCGGTGGTGCTAGAATCTTGGCGACGTTGTCTCGATACCTATCAGCTTGATCCGGCCAAGGCGCGAGAAGCCGTCATCGTTTCCGAGACATGCCTGCGCGAGCATCGTCAGCGGGCAGAAGACCTCGTCCACATCGCCCGTTCCGGCCTGGAACGGCTGTATCGGCAGGTGGCTGAGCAGAATTACGTTCTTCTTCTGTCGGATCAACAGGGAGTGACGGTAGAGTTTCTGGGCGACCCGTCATTCAACAACAATCTGCGCAAGGCCGGGCTTTACCTCGGCTCGGAATGGTCGGAACCGCGTGCCGGCACCTGCGCCGTTGGCGCCTGCATCGCCACCGGCGAAGCGCTGACGATCCACCAGACCGATCATTTTGATGTGACGCATACGCCGCTTTCCTGCACCGCAGCCCCGATCTACGATACGCAGGGGGCATTGACGGCGGTGCTCGATATTTCACTCCTAAGTTCCCCCATCCTCAAGACGAGCCAGAACATGGCGCGTCATCTGGTTTCATCGACCGTGCGAAGGATCGAGCTGGCAAATCTGATGGCCAGCAGCCGCCATGATCTGGTGCTGCGCTTTGCGGGCGCGCCCGAATTTCTGGATGTCGACCCCGAAGCCGCCGTCTCCGTCGATGGCTCCGGCCGGATCACGGGCATGACGCACGCCGCCGCACGCCTTCTCGCCGCATCGCGCGGGCTTGACTGGCGCATGCCGGAACGCCTCCTCGGAGAGCGCGTGGAGGAGTTTTTCGAGGCCGGCTTCGATGAACTCGCCTCCCTCACCCGATCAAGCCTGCCGCAGGAGAGGCGCATCGTCGTGAAGGACGGCACCGTACTTTATGCGCACGCGATCGAACCGCAGCAGCGCCGGTCGAACATGCCGCTTGCCCGTCTGAAATTCCAGCCGGTTATGGAAGAGATCGGCGGCGATGGGCCGGCGGTGCGAAACCTCAGGCGCAAGGTGGAAAAACTGGCGCCTGCAAAATTGCCGATCCTGCTGCAGGGCCAGACCGGAACCGGCAAAGAACATCTCGCCCGCATCATTCACGACACAAGCGGCGTTTCCGGCCGCTTCGTCGCCGTCAATTGCGCCGCCATTCCCGAACAGCTGATCGAAAGCGAATTGTTCGGTTATCTGCCGGGAGCCTTCACGGGGGCGCTGGCGAAAGGACGTAAGGGGCTGGTGGAGGAGGCGCAGGGCGGAACACTTTTCCTCGACGAGATCGGCGACATGCCGTTTGCGGCGCAAAGCCGGCTATTGCGCGTATTGGCCGAAGGCGAGATCCTGCCCGTTGGTGGCTCCACCCCCCAGAAGGTGGATTTCAGGGTGATTTCTGCCTCGCACCGCCCGTTGAGCGACATGGTGCGGACAGGTGATTTCCGCCAAGACCTCTATTATCGCCTGAATGCGGCTGTGTTGACCTTGCCTGCACTTAGCGAGCGGGATGACTTCCCCTGGCTTCTCGATAAGTTTCTGGAAAAACATGGGCTGCCGGGTCGCCCTCTGACGCTCTCCAACGCCGCGCGGATGTTGATCCTTGGCCATTCCTGGCCCGGCAACATCCGCGAGCTGGACAATGCCATAGCCTTTGCCGCCGCCCTTTGCGATGACGGGGTGATTACGGCGGAAGACCTTCCCGATCATCTTGCCTCCGCAACGTCAGCCCCGATGATCGACAGTCGCGGCGCCGATCTCGGCGCGCTTCTGGCCGCCTGCAACGGCAATGTTTCGGAGGCCGCCCGCCGGCTCGGCATCGATCGCACGACGATGCACCGGCGAATGCGACGCCTCGGCATCGGAAAACCTCACTAGAAAAGGTGAGGCACGCGCCACGGCTGTCGCGCCACAGCTGTGGCGTCATATAAAACCGGCACTCTGGTAAAACCCCGCAATTTCGGGCTTCCGGCACGGCAAACCGCGCTGGCACGGGCATTGCAGCTTCTCTGGCATCAGGAGCCATCGAGGAGAAAACATGCGCGCGCTCAGATTTCATGCAGCCAGGGACTTGCGGGTTGAAGACATTCCCGAGCCGAAACGGCCGGGGCCGGGGCAGGTTCTTGTCCGCAATCGATTCGTCGGTATCTGCGGCACCGATCTGCATGAATATAGTTACGGACCGATCTTCATCCCCACCAAACCGCACCCCTTTACAGGCGCTCACGGCCCGCAAATTCTCGGTCACGAATTCGGCGGTGTCGTGGAGGCCATCGGCGAAGGCGTCACCTCGGTTGGCGTCGGTGACCGCGTATCGATCCAGCCGCTCGTCATGCCGCGAACCGGTGACTATTTCGCCGACCGTGGCCTCTTTCATCTGAGCACGCAGCTGGCGCTGGTCGGTCTCAGCTGGGAAGGCGGCGGCATGGCGCAGGCAGCACTCGTCAACGAATATAACGTCCAGAAGATTCCCGACGCGATGACCGATGAAGAGGCCGCACTCGTCGAACCCTCGGCCGTTGCCGTTTATGCCTGCGACCGCGGCGGCGTCACCGCCGGCAGCAGCGTTCTGGTCACGGGCGCAGGCCCGATCGGCATGCTCACACTTCTCGCCGCGCGTGCTGCCGGCGCCGCGCAGCTTTTCGTATCCGATCTCAATGATGCCCGCCTTGAGCTTGCCCGCAACGTAATCACCGACGTCATTACCATCAATCCGAAGCGCGATAATGTCGGCGATATCGTGCGCGCAGCGACAGAAGGCAAGGTCGGCTGCGATGTCGCGATCGAATGCGTGGGCAATGAACATGCGCTCAAGGCCTGCGTCGATGCCGTGCGCAAACAGGGCGTTGTTGTCCAGACAGGGCTGCATCCGCACGAAAACCCGATCGACTGGTTCCAGGTGACATTCCGCGACCTGGAGATCAAGGGCTCATGGGCCTATCCGACCCATTACTGGCCACGGGTCATCCGGCTCATCGCCTCCGGCCTGTTGCCAGCAACGAAGATCGTTACCAAGCGCATCACGCTCGATACGGCCGTGTCCGAGGGCTTCGATGCCCTGCTCGACCCCGCCGGCACCCATCTGAAGATCCTGATCGATCTTTCGAAATAGGCCTGCTCCCTCGGCATACCGGGAGAGGAGCCCGCTATGCCGACGGCACAGGCTTTCGGGGGCGGCGATTTCGCCGCTCCACCATCAGACCAAGCACCATGGAGGAGATGAATATGCTTGATGTCAGTCCCGCCACCAAAATCGACACGGTTCTTTCCAAGCTCGGCAATGCGCTGGAAAATGGAGACATATATGCGGCCGTCAACCTGTTTCAGGCCGATTGTTACTGGCGTGACCTCGTAACCTTCACCTGGAACCTGAAAACGCTGGAGGGACGTGAGCAGATCCGCGATATGCTGACAAACCAGCTTTCCGCAATCAAACCCTCGGGCTTGGTGCAGGATGTGAAGGAGCAGGCCTCGGAAGGCAATGGCATCACCGAAGGCTGGTTCGAGTTCGAGACCGGGGTTGCCCGTGGTTACGGCCATATCCGCCTGAAGGACGGGCTGATCTGGACATTGCTCACCACCATGAGCGAACTGAAGGGCCACGAAGAGCCGAAGGGCATCCGCCGCCCGATGGGCGCGGAGCACGGCCACGACCGCAACCGCCGGACCTGGAAAGAAAAACGTGAGACTGAGGCCGCCGAACTCGGCTATTCGGAGCAGCCCTATGTCGTCATTATCGGCGGCGGCCAGGGCGGCATTGCGCTCGGCGCGCGGCTTCGCCAGCTCGGTGTGCCGTCGATCATCGTCGAGAAGAATGAACGGCCCGGCGACAGCTGGCGCAAGCGCTACAAGTCGCTCTGCCTGCATGACCCCGTCTGGTACGACCACCTGCCCTATATTCCGTTCCCGGAAAACTGGCCCGTCTTCACGCCGAAGGACAAGGTGGGAGACTGGCTGGAAATGTACACAAAAGTCATGGAGCTGAATTATTGGGGCTCCACCACCTGCAAGTCCGCCCAATACGACGAGACGACGGGCGAATGGACCGTGGTCGTCGACCGCGCCGGCAAGGAGGTCGTGCTGCGGCCGAAACAGCTGGTGCTGGCGACAGGCATGTCCGGCAAGGCGAATATCCCGAAATTCCCCGGACAGGATGTCTTCAAGGGCGAGCAGCAGCACTCCTCGCAGCATCCGGGTCCTGACGCCTATGCCGGCAGGAAGGTCGTGGTGATCGGCTCCAACAACTCGGCGCATGATATCTGCGCAGCGCTCTGGGAAGCTGGCGCTGACGTCACCATGCTGCAGCGGTCATCCACCCATATCGTCAAATCCGACTCGCTGATGGATATCGGTCTTGGCGACCTCTATTCCGAGCGGGCGGTGGCAAACGGCATGACCACGCGCAAGGCCGACCTTATCTTCGCCTCCCTGCCCTACAGGATCATGCATGAATTCCAGGTCCCCGTTTACGATCGCATTCGCGAACGGGACGCCGATTTTTATACAGCACTGGAGAAAGCGGGCTTCATGCTCGATTTCGGCGATGACGAATCCGGCCTGTTCATGAAATATCTGCGGCGTGGATCGGGTTATTATATCGACGTCGGGGCCTGTGACCTCGTGATCGACGGCTCGATCAAGCTGAAATCCGGAGTGGATGTCTCGCATCTGACGGAGAATGCCGTGGTGCTGAAGGACGGCACGGAACTTCCTGCCAATCTGGTGGTCTATGCGACCGGCTATGGTTCGATGAACGGCTGGGCGGCCGATCTCATTTCGCGTGAGGTGGCCGACAAGGTGGGCAAATGCTGGGGCCTCGGTTCTGACACCACCAAGGATCCCGGCCCATGGGAAGGCGAGCAGCGCAACATGTGGAAGCCGACACAACAGCAGGCACTGTGGTTCCACGGTGGCAACCTGCATCAATCGCGGCACTATTCGCAATATCTCTCGCTCCAGCTCAAGGCGAGACAGGTGGGCCTGCAAACACCCGTTTACGGCCTTCAGAAGCCGCATCATCTGTCCTGACCCGAAGGGAGTTCCGGCCCGACTCGATGAGGCGGGCCGGGTATTTTACGACTGGGACTTATCGGATTGCCAGAACCGATAAAGCTCCGTGACATTGCCGCTGGTCATGAGCGGCATTGCAGCCTTCAACTGCTCAGCCGGCCAATCCCACCATCTCATCTCGAGCAGCATGGCGATACTGTCGTCATCGAACCGCTTGCGGATCGTCTTTGCGGGATTGCCGCCAACGATGGCGTAAGGTTCGACATTTTTCGTTACCAGCGCCCGCGTTCCGATCACTGCGCCATCACCAACCGTAATGCCGGGCATGATGATCGCTTCCGAGCCTATCCAGACATCGTTACCGATGACGGTGTCGCCCGCCGGCAGATAACCGTTGCCGGCGTTTTCGAACTCCGGCACTTCGGGCATGAAGAAAAATGGGAAGGTACTGATCCACTCGTTGCGATGACCCTGATTGCCCGCCATGATGAAGGCGGCGCCCGAACCGATCGAACAGAAGCTCCCGATTATCAGCCTGTCCGCGCCTTCATCCGACAACAGATAACGGGCGCAGTCCTCAAAGCTGTGGCCGTGATAATAACCGGAGTAATAGCTGTATTTCCCGACCACGAGGTTTGGGTTCTTGACCTGCTTGTCAAGCGTGACGCCCCGGAACGGGCTTTCGAAGTAGTTTTCCATTGGGGTAATCTCACTGCATATGTTCGCACTGGCTTGCCTCAAGGCAAACCGACGCCAAGCGCCAAGCCTGTCGGCTTTTCGCTCGATGCTCCTCACGCAACGGAGGGAGCTAGATGCAGGTGATACTCGAAGTTTTTATCATCGAGCCTAGTTAACGCAAAAATCCGCGACGGCCAAGCCGTGAAACGTTTTCGATCTCGTGTCGCTTACATCGCAACACCACCGGCCCATAAAAACAGCGGGGATTTTTCCCCGCTGTTCTCGTTGGTTGGTGCATCGCCAGCGCGGGCGTCATACAGCCGCGCGCCGCGACGATCACAATCTTAGTAGTGCACCGACTGGGAATCGATCGGCGTTACCTTCGGCGGAGCGAACTTCGTCAGATCGATCCCATCGACAGCAGAACGATACTCCTCGATGCTCGGCGTGCGGCCGAGGATGGCCGAGAGCACGACGACCGGGGTGGAGGCCAGGAGCGATTCACCCTTCTTTTCGGCGCTGTCTTCAACCACGCGGCCCTGGAAAAGGCGAGTCGACGTCGCGAGAACCGTATCGCCCTTTGCCGCCTTTTCCTGGTTGCCCATGCAAAGGTTACAGCCCGGACGCTCGAGATACAGGATGTTTTCGTATTCGGTGCGGTTCGTTGTCTTCGGATTGATATCATCGAACTCGAAGCCGGAATATTTCTGGAGGATTTCCCAGTCTCCTTCCGCCTTCAACTCATCGATGATGTTGTAGGTTGGAGCAGCGACGACGAGCGGCGCCTTGAACTCGACCTTGCCTTCGGCCTTTTCGAGGTTCCGCAGCATCTGCGCAACGATCTTCACGTCACCCTTATGCACCATGCACGAGCCGACGAAGCCGAGATCGACCTTCTTTGTAGCGCCGTAATAGGACACAGGGCGGATCGTGTCGTGCGTGTAGCGTCTGGAAACGTCGTTATTGTTGACGTCGGGGTCGGCAATCATCGGCTCGTTGATAACATCGAGATCGACAACGACTTCCGCGAAATATTTCGCATTCGCGTCCGGCTTCAAGGCAGGCACTTCACCTGAACGGATCTCGGCAATACGTTGATCTGCCTTAGCAATCAGACCTTTCAGGGTCTGTGCAGAATTGTCCATACCCTTGTCGATCATGATTTGGATGCGCGACTTGGCTATTTCCAGCGACTCGATCAGCGTCTCGTCTTCGGAAATGCAGATCGACGCCTTGGCCTTCATTTCGGCCGTCCAGTCGGTGAAAGTGAATGCCTGGTCGGCAAGCAGCGTGCCGAGATGGACTTCGATGATACGGCCCTGGAAGACGTTGTCGCCGTGCTGCTGGAGCATCTGCGCCTGCGTGGCATGCACCACGTCGCGGAAGTCCATATAGGGCTGCATCGTGCCCTTGAAGGTAACCTTGACCGATTGCGGGATCGGCATGGTCGCTTCACCGGTTGCCAGTGCCAGCGCGACGGTGCCGGAGTCGGCACCGAAGGCGACGCCCTTCGACATGCGGGTGTGGCTGTCGCCGCCGATGATGATTGCCCGGTCATCCACGGTGATGTCGTTCAGCACCTTGTGGATCACATCCGTCATGGAATGATAGACGCCCTTCGGGTCACGACCCGTGATGACACCGAAATTGTGCATGAAGGACATGAGCTTCGGCGTGTTGGCCTGGGCCTTCTTGTCCCAGACGGAGGCCGTGTGGCAACCGGACTGATAGGCGCCGTCCACCAGCGGCGAAATGACGGTGGCCGCCATCGCTTCCAGCTCCTGCGCGGTCATCAGACCGGTCGTATCCTGCGAGCCGACGATGTTGACCTTGACGCGTACGTCCGAACCGGCGTGCAGCACCTTGCCGGGCGTGACGCCGACGGCGTTGCGGTTGAAAATCTTCTCAACCGCGGTGAGGCCCTGTCCTTCGATGGATATTTCCTTGTTGGGCGCGAAGACCGGAGTGGCCTCGACACCGAGCGTCTCAGCCGCGAATGTCTGGAGCTTCTTGCCGAAGACGATAGCATAGGAGCTGCCGGCCTTCATGAACTCCATCTTCTGGGGTGTGAAGGAAGAGGCGAGGTCCACCAGTTCAGTGCCGTTCTCGTCACGAAGCTTGTAGTTTTTGGCATCGATCTTCAACACGGTCCCGGTTTCGACCGAATATTTCTGTTCGAGGATCGGGTTGCCGTCATTGTTGAGGATCGGCTTGCCGTCTTCGCCGAGCTTCTTCACCCAGTTTTTCAGGTTGATGCCGATGCCGCCGGTCACATCGACGGTGGTGGCGAAAATCGGCGAGATGCCGTTGGTGCCGGCGACGATGGGAGCGTAATTGACGAAGGGCACATAGGGGCTGGCCTGCTTGCCGGTCCACAGCGCCACGTTGTTGACGCCGGACATGCGCGACGAGCCAACACCCATCGTACCCTTTTCGGCGATCATCATCACCCGCTTGTCCGGATGCTGCTGCTGCAACGCGACGATTTCCGCCTGCGCTTCCGGCGAGATCATACACTGGCCGTGCAGCTGGCGGTCCGAGCGCGAATGCGCCTGGTTGCCGGGAGACAGAAGGTCGGTCGAAATATCGCCTTCGGCGGCGATGAAAGTAACGATCTTGATCTCGTCTTCGACATCGGGAAGCTTGGTGAAGAATTCTGCCCTGGCGTAGCTTTCCAGAACGTCCCTGGCGATGGCGTTGCCGGCCTTGTAGGCGTCACGCAGGCGGAACATGTCGGCATCGTAAAGGAAGACCTGGGTCTTCAGCACTTCACCGGCTTGGGCGGCAATCGCAGCGTTGTTACCGAGCGCGATATCGAGCAGCACCTTGATCGACGGGCCGCCCTTCATGTGCGACAGCAGCTCCAGCGCAAAGGAAGGCGTGATCTCCGGCACGATCGCTTCGCCGAGGATGATCTGCTTCAGGAAGGCGGCCTTGACGCCGGCGGCGCTCGTGGTGCCCGGCAGGGTGTTGTAGATGAAGAATTTCAGGGCGTCAGGGCGATGCTCGCTGCCCACATCCTTGATAAGTTCGATAATCTCGGCCGTCAGTGCGCCGTCATCGATCGGCTTGGGTGCGAGACCCAGTGTTTCTCTGCTTTTGATTTCAGCCAGGTAATCCAGGTAAAGGTTCATCGCAATCCCAACGTCATGGTGTCTATGGAGCCGAACACAGCCTCACCGAACGGTACTGTTGATCGACCCGGGTTTCTGTCGATTTCGAGTACGCCAACCGGGGCCGGCTGACAAGATGTCGCATTTCAGTAAAAAAGCCGTAGACGGGTTTTAGCGCCGATCGTGTGCTTTGCGATCACGCCGTGGCACTTTTGATTGTGGCAGCCGCCGCATTTCAGCCAGTGGTTTTTCAGACGTCAGCTTTAAGGATTTATTAACCAAATCAGGACGAGTATTAGATTATTCTAATTACCCGTTATTGGCGTAATTGCATGTTGCGCATCGAAAAACCGGCAGCGCAGCAGCTTGGGGAGGCAGCATGAAGTTTGCAGCATCAGGCTATTTGTTATCATTTGCGGCGCTGGTTCTCACCCCGGCATCCGGCGCCGCCCAGGTCGCCACGACGAATTTCAACGTCCAGATCACCATTCAGGCCGCATGCCAGATCAATTCCGCCGGCAACCTTGATTTCGGCACGAATGGTGTGATCGGCAGCAATATCGATGCGACCAGCGACATTGTCGTGCAATGCACAGCCAGTACCCCTTTCAGTCTCGGCCTCAGCGCCGGCGCTGGCTCGGGCGCGACGGTCGCCAACCGTCTGATGACATCGCCTGGCGGCGCGACCATTTCCTACTCCCTTTATACAAGTGCGGCGCATAGCACGGTGTGGGGCAACACTGTGGGAACGGACCGGCAAACGGGAACGGGAACCGGAGCGCCGCAGACATTCACTGTCTATGGGCGCGTTCCTGCCCAGACGACACCTGCGGTCGGCGTCTATACCGATACGGTGACGGCCACGCTCAACTACTGATCGCCACAGGGAGGATCGCGCATGCATGTTTTTACCTTAGCGGCTGCGTTTTTTGCCGGTTTGACTGTTTCATCTTCACAGGCTGCATCGCTGCGGGTCGCCCCCGTACTTCTGGATCTTAAAGCGCCCACGGCGGCCTCCAGCCTCCGCATCTGGAACGATGCGAAAACCCCGATCAACGTTCAGGTCAGAATATTCCGCTGGACCCAGAAAAATGGGCAGGACGTCTATACGGCAGCGCAGGACGTCGTCGCCAGCCCGCCGATGACGCAGCTGAAGGGCGGTGCGGAGAACCTTATCCGCATCGTCCGGCTTTCCAAGGCCCCGCTGCGCGCCGAAGAGAGCTACCGCGTCATCGTCGATGAGTTGCCGCCGGCGGGAAGACCGCAATCCGGCACGGTTAATCTGGTGGTGCGCCACTCCATACCCGTTTTCTTCTCGCCCGCTTCCACAGGTGATGCGGAACCGGCCTGGAAGATAACACCGCAGGGCAATGGCTACCGGGTGTCGGTGTCCAATACGGGCGAGAGGCGGATAAGGATCGCCAACCTGATGCTTTCCGGCGGCAACGGGCAGGCGATTGCCCGGCAGCAGGGGCTGGTGGGATATGTGCTTGGCGGATCCGCCGCAAGCTTTGTGGTTCCGGCAACGGGCGGCAAGAGAGGCGGCGGCACGCTGAAGATTTCGGCGGACAGCGAAGGCGGCCCCGTCAATGCGACGGCGCGCGTCTCGGGCGGCTGATCTCGCCGTTTTGACGATTGCCGCTCTGACGGTCATTTCATCGGGCAAATTTTCCGTGGCGCAGGATATACCTCCTGCGGCGCAACCGGCCTCTTTTGCCGCAAAAGAAGCGGGACAGTTGCAGCTCGAAGTCTACATCAACGATGTTTCGACAGAACTGATCGCCACATTTCGTCAAAACGACGCCGGATCGTTTCTGATCGAACCGGAACAGCTGAACAATATCGGGATTTCTCCGGTTGAAAGCGCCGCCGGAGATGATGGCTGGATCGATATCTCCCGGCTGCCGGATGTGGTGGCGCGTTACGATGAAGGTAGCCAGTCCATGCATTTCACCCTGCCGATGGCGGCGCGGGCAAACAGGGTGATAGACGCCTCCGGCAAGATTGCGCAGGAAGAAGACGAAGAGACCCGGGAAAAGGCCACGAGCGATTTTGGAGGTCTGGTGAATTACACGATCTACGGTTCCTCCGGCGGCAACAAATGGTCTGACACCGCCGATTTCAACGGTATCTCGGCCCTTTTGGAAAGCAGGGCCTTCGGTCCGCTCGGCGTGCTCTCCTCGTCGCAGGTTTTGAGCACATCGCGCCTGTCGGAGTTCGATACCCAGCGCCTCGATACCACCTGGAGCTATTCGGACGAAGAAACGCTGACGAGCTACCGGGCCGGCGATCTCATTACCGGCGGGCTGAGCTGGACACGCCCAACGCGGCTCGGCGGCCTGCAGATCCGCCGCAATTTCGACCTGCGGCCGGATATCGTCACCATGCCGATGCCGGAATTTGCCGGTTCAGCGGCCGTGCCCTCCACTGTCGACGTCTATGTCAACAACATCCGCCGTCTGTCGCAGGATGTTCCCGAAGGCCCGTTTTCCATCACCAATCTTCCCGTTATCAGCGGCGCGGGCAATGCGAGGCTGGTGGTGCGGGATGCGCTAGGCCGCGAAACCGTATCCGAAACGCCCTTTTATACGTCACCGGACCTGCTGGCGAAGGGTCTCGTCGATTTTTCAGCGGAGCTCGGTTTTGCCCGGCGCAATTACGGAACCTCTTCCTTCGATTACGACGAAAAATTGCTTGGATCGGCGACGTTTCGTTACGGCCTGTCTGATGGCCTGACGCTTGAGGGCCATGCGGAAGGCGGCGAGGATTTCTATAATATCGGCTTTGGCGGCGTCTTCACGCTTGGAGTTCATGGGCTGGCGGCGATTTCCGGCGCATCCAGCCGCTTTGGCGAGGAAAGCGGCCACCAGCTCTCCGCAAGCGTCGAAGCCGAATTGCTCGGGCTCAAATTTCACGCCCGGTCGCAACGGGCATTCGGCGATTATCACGACATGGCGTCGGTCTCCGCCGATAGCTCTACACTCAGGACGATCTCTGGCCTGCTGAGCGCGCGGCCGCCGCGTGCCGTGGATCAGATTTCCGTTTCCACACAGCTTGCTTTCGATGAAACGAGCCTGAACTTTTCCTATACGCAGGTGGAAACCTTCGATGAAAGGAAATCTCGGTTGCTTGGCTTTTCTGCCACGCGGCCGTTCGGCGAGAACGGCAATATCTTCATCACCGCCTATAAGGACCTTGAGGACAGCCAATCCTACGGCGTCTTCGCGGGCCTGTCCTGGTCGTTCGGCGGTGGCGTCTCCGGCTCGGCCGGCATGTCGTCGGATGCGGATGGCTATTCGCTAACAGCAGAGGTCGGAAAATCCGAAGAACAGGCCGAGGGAAGTTATGGCTGGCGCCTGCGCGGCTCGACCGGCGGCAACGATATCGCCTCCGTTTCCGGCAGTTACCGCGGCAGCACCGCCCGCGTTTCGGCCGGCGTCGATCAATTCAACCGCACAACACAGGCCTATGCCCAGATCGAAGGATCGATAGCGCTCGCCGGCGGCGATGTCTTTGTCGGCAACCGGATCGATGACGCTTTCGCCGTGGTGGATGCGGGCGCGCCCGGCGTCGATATCCTTTTGGAAAACCGCCCCATCGGCCAGACCAACCGCCGCGGCAAGATATTGCTTCCGAACCTTCGTTCCTACGACGTCAATAACATCACGCTCGACCCCAGCAATCTTCCGGTCGACGCCCGCATAGACCGCACGAAACAGACCGTGACGCCGACCGACCGCGCGGGGGCCGTGGTCAATTTCAAGGTGGAAACCGAGGGGCAGGTGGCGCTGGTGACGCTGAAAGACGAGAGCGGCGAGTTCATCGAAACCGGATCGACCGGCAAAATCGACGGCAAGCGCGATTTCATCGTCGGTTATGACGGACAGGCCTATCTCGATAATATCAGCGAAACCCATCGCCTCCGCATCATACAGCCGACGAAGGGCGCGTGCGAAGCGCAGATCACCGTGCCCTCTGCCAGCAAGACCCGCGCAACTTTCGAAACCCTATGCAGGAGCATCCAATGAAGGTTTTGACCCGTGCCGCCCTTGCCATCGCCGCTTTCCTCTCGGCTTCACCGGTCCTGGCGCAAAGCTGCACCTTCAACATGTCGGACATGAATTTCGGTTTCGTCAATCTCGCAGGCGGCAGCGCCGTGGACACGACGGCGACATTGTCGGTCACCTGCTCCAACCCGTTATCGCTGGCGCTTTCCATCCGCATCTGCCCCAACATCAATGCCGGAAGCGGCGGACAGTCGGGCGGCATCCGTCGCATGCTTCAGGGCAGCAATATCCTCAACTACCAGCTTTACCAGAACTCGGCGCGGACGACCTCCTGGGGATCGGTCACGCAGCCCGCACTCGGTTCGCCTCCGCCGATCGATATGGCGCTACCGCTTTTGGTCAACACCACGAGCCGCACGGTCTATGGCCGGATCAATGCCGGTCAGGCTTCGGCAGTGCGCGGCCTTTATCTTTCCAGCTTCGCCGGCGCGGAAACGAGCTTCACCTATACGACCTTTACCCTGCTTGCACCAAGTTGCTCTTCCGTGACCCAGAACCCCACGCAGGTGCCGTTCAACGTGTCGGCCGCGGTGGCGCCCACATGCATCATCTCGGCCCAGAACATCGATTTCGGCAGTCATGGCGTCTTGAACACGGCAGTCAATGCGACCGGAGCGATCAATCTGACCTGCACCACCAATCTGAACTATAGTGTCGCGCTCAATGGCGGCCTGAGCAACAGCCCGCCGGCCGCGCGCCAGATGGTGCAGGGAGGCGCATCTATAACCTATGGTCTCTACCGCGACGCGAACCGCACGACTGTATGGGGAAGTGCGGCAGGCGAGATAGCCACCGGCACCGGAACAGGCGGCTTGCAAACATTGACCGTCTATGGCCGCGTCCCGGCGCAGACCACGCCAGCGCCGGGGAACTACTCCGATACGGTCGTCGTGACGGTGAACTACTGAGCGCCCGAACGCATCTCACTTTCCAAGTTCTAGCCGCCGATCGATGCCGATGCCAGCGAGAAACGCCTCATCATGGCTGACGACCAGCAAGGCGCCGTCATAAGCCCGAAGGCCAGCCTCCACGGCAGCGATGGAATCGATATCGAGATGGTTCGTCGGCTCATCAAGGATCAGCAATTGCGGTGGCTGCGGGCCTCCCAGAACACAGGCGAGACCCGCCCTGAGCATCTGCCCGCCCGAAAGTGTCGCAACGATCTGCAGAGCGGCGTCGGCACGAAACATGAAGCGCGCAAGGGCGGAGCGGCAGGCATTCTCTCCCGCCCTAGGGTTAAGCCGAAGGAAGTTGTCGCGAATGGAGAGGCTCGTATCGAGCAGGCTGACCTGCTGGTCGAGAAACACGGACTTCACCCCGACATGTACCGTCCCTTCGAATGGCGCCAAGTCCCCCGTGATCACCGAAAGCAGCGTCGTTTTTCCCGATCCGTTCGGGCCGGTTACGGCAACGCGTTGCGGCCCGGTGATTTCGAAAGAGAGATCGCAAAGCACGGGTTGGTCGGCCTGATATCCTGCGGTCAGGTTCTGCAGGCTGAGAACGGTCTTTGTCGTGTGTAGCCCGCTCGCGGGCAATGTAACACTGACATCCTGGAGGATTTCGATCCGCTCTCGCGCCGTCTTCAGATCTTCCGTCGCCTCGGCCGTCAGGCGGCTGGCCAGATTGGCGTTGTCGCCGCTCGTCTTTTCGGCACGCCTCTTCATCGCACCAACAAGGATACGGGGCATGTCTCCCCTCGCCGCTTTTGCGGCACCCCTGCTGTCACGGCGGGCCTTGCGCTCCAGCGCCTCCTGTGAACGGCGCCTGACCTCGGACAGACGCTTTTCCGCATTCGCGAAGTCCTGTTCGGCGGCGGCCAGCTCCAGCGCCTTTTGTGCGCGGTAGTGGCTCCAGTTGCCGCCGTAACGGGTAACACCGAGCGTGGTCATTTCGACGATGGCATCGAGGGTTTCGAGAAGCTCCCGATCGTGGCTGACGACGATCGCTCCGCCGCGCCAGGCCGCCAGAAAATCGGCAACGAAAATGCGCCCCTCCCGGTCGAGATTATTGGTCGGTTCGTCAAGGATCAGGAAATCCGGCGCGGCGTGGATTTGCGCCGCAAGTGCGGCCCGCGTGCGCTGCCCGCCGGAAAGCGCCGAAAGCGGCGTGGAGGGCAAGGCGTCCAGCCCGACCTGCGCGAGCGCCTTGGCAATTTCCTCCTCCAGCATCCAGTCAATGTCCTCAAGCTCATCGACAGTGGCCGTTCCCGACTGCGCACGGGCGAGCGCGTCCAGCGCCTCGCGCGCACCAAACAGGTCGGCGACAGTCTCGTCGGACACAACCTGTACGCTCTGGCGCAGGAGATTGACGCAGCCCGAAACGGAAACCGTGCCCGCCGACGGCGACAACTCGCCGGCGATCAGTTTCAGAAGCGTCGTCTTGCCGACGCCGTTGCGCCCGACAAGGCCGGTGCGTTCGGGTCCGAAGTGAAGGTTGATGTCGGAAAAGAGCGGATGACCGTCAGGTGTGGACCACGAGAGGTCTGAAAGCGTGATGGAATGCGACATGGATATGGGTTCCCCTGATGACAAGGCGTTGTGGCTTTGCGATCGGGTGGAAATCCATGGTTCACCGTCCTGTTGGTGTTGCGCGAAACACGCCCTTACGCAAAAAAAGCGGCGCGCTGATGGCGTGGGTTCAATGTTCGGGTAGTGAACGCCGGGGGAACACCCCCCGGCGTTTCTTTTTTTCAGGCCACCAGGCCCTTGGTCAGCTCCAGCGCCTGTCGTTCGAACAGCCTGCGGTAGATGCCGTCATGGAGGCGGATCAGCGCCTGGTGGTCACCCTCTTCGACAATCCTGCCCTTGTCGAAGACGAGCAGCCGGTCCAGCGCCCTGACCGTGGACAGCCGATGGGCGATGACCAGCGTGGTGCGGCCGACCATTAGCCGTTCCATCGCCTGCTGGATCTGCACTTCGCTTTCGCTGTCGAGGCTGGAAGTGGCCTCGTCCAGTATCAACACCGGCGCATCCGCAAGGAAAGCACGGGCGATGGCGACACGCTGACGCTCGCCGCCCGACAGCTTGACGCCGCGCTCACCCACCATCGTCTCATATCCCTTGGGAAGGGACATGATGAAATCATGGGCGCTCGCCTGTTTCGCCGCCTGCTCGATCTGACGCCGCGTGGCGCCCGGTCGGCCATAGGCGATGTTTTCCGCCAGCGTGCGGTGGAACAGGATGGGCTCCTGCTGCACGATGGCGATCTGGCCGCGCAGGCTGGACTGCGTCACCCCGGCGACATTCTGGTCGTCGATGCGGATTTCGCCCGACTTGATGTCGTAAAGCCGCTGGATGAGCTTGACGAAGGTTGTCTTGCCCGAACCGGAATGCCCGACCAGGCCCACCCGTTCACCCGCCTTGATGGTGACCGAAAAGTCATCGTAAAGCGGCGTAGGATGCGCGCCATACTGGAAGGTGACGTGATCAAAGACGATCTCGCCCTTTCCGATCCTGATCGGTCCGGCGTCCGGCCTGTCCTCGATGCCGAGCGGCATCTTGTCCAGCAACACCAGCTCTTCCATGTCGTTGACGGCGCGTTGCAGGTTGCGGATATCCTGCCCCACATCGCGCAGATAACCCTGCAACACGAAGAACATCGCCAGCACGAAGGTAATGTCGCCCGGCGTCGCCAGTCCCTGTCGCCACATGATGAGGCCCGTACCCAGAATGCCTGCCTGCATGGAGACCATCATGAAGCTCTGGATCGTGCCGTTCAGCGTGCCGCGCTTCCATGTCCTGCGTGTGCGGTGATCCCACTTCACCAGCACATGGCCCAGGCGCGTTTCCTCGCGGGCCTCGGCGCCAAAGGCCTTGACCACTGAATTGCAGCTGATGGCGTCCGCCAGCGCGCCGCCAAGTCTGGTATCCCAGGCATTGGCAAGCCTTGCCGCCGGCGAAACATAGCCCATCGAAAGCCCCACGGTCACGCCGATATAGATCAGCGATCCGAGACCGACGATCAGGCCCATGACCGGCCAGTAGCTGCCGAGCACAATGGTGGCGCCCACCAGCATGACGATGGAAGGCAGAAGTGCGACCAGCAGAAGGTCGTTGAGCGAATCCAGCGCCCACATGCCGCGCGTGATCTTGCGCACCGTGGAGCCGGCGAAGCTGTTGGCATGCCAGTCGGTGGAGAAACGCTGCACCTTGTGGAAGCCGTTATTGGCGACATCCGCCATGATTTTCAGCGTCAGCCGGATGATGCCGTTGAAGATGAACCAGCGCAGCACAACGCTCACCAGCCCCAGAGACACCACGATGACAAAGGCGCGCAGCGCCTTATCTGCCCCGTTGCCGGCCTCGTCTCCACCGGCAATGGCATCGACGATCTGGCCGGAAAAGACCGGCACCATCACTTCAGCCAGCGTGCTGGCAATCACCAGAACGATGATGAAACCCACCAGCGCCGGCCGATGACGCCAATGGTTGAAAACAAAGCCGAGCACATGTCGATAGGCATCGGCGCGGAAATCGAGCTTCTTGCGAGTCATTTTTACCAGCCCAGCGCCCTATAATCGGCGACCGGTCCTCAAAACGGAAGTTGGATGGCACAGCCCGCGCGGGAGACGAAGTGATCCCGTCAGATCAATCGGGCTATGGGGGAAATAAAACCGCATGTCGGGCGCGCAATCGGCGGGCCGCGAATGGATATGACCTAGTGTCGGGTCATTCCCTGCGGGAGGGTTTCGAAGAATGCCGGTGTCATGCAACGCCTCCCTTTGTTCGATCTGACGCGGTAGCGAGACTTGTAACTCAACGGCCGGAGCTTGCCAAGCGGGTTTTTGCAACCGACTGGTGAGTGATGCGGAAACACCACACCAGCTGGATGCGCAAGCGGAAAGTCGAGATGGTATCGGCCATTACCGGTCATTCCATCTGCGCATTCTTGTCCTTGACCACCGGTCCCCCACTTGGCGATTGCCACCGCAACGTGGGCTTTCAGCTCATCCAGCGAAGGGCGACGATCCTGGCGCTGAAAATACGCCATGCGCGCGACAACCGCCGGAGCGGCGAAACCGGTGTGGGATCCTTTTCCGGATCGTAAGGACCTCACCGGGCCCTATGAGAAAGGCCCTCCCGAGGTGTGGAGGGCCTTGCCAGATCAGTATCTATAATAGTCGCGTCGGTCGCGATAATCCCTGCGGTCGCGCCACTCACGCCATTCCCGTCTGGCCTGACGCTCGCGCCATTCTCGGCGGGCTTCCCAGCGGTCGCGCCTGTCCCAGCCGCGCTCATAACGCGGTCCGTTCGGACGACAATAGCCGCGCGGGGTCAAATGGAAACCGCGTCCGCAGGCATAGTCCACCTTTTGAATGTGGGACGCCGAAGGTGCAGACGGTTGGCCGACAGGCGTGGCGTTCGCCCCGGTGCCGAACAGGGCGCCCAAAATCAGTCCGGCGGTTAAAATCATCTTGCGCATCTTATCTCCCTCCTTGTGGGATGAGAGGATTTAGCGCCCCGCCGCGTGAACTGCGGCTGAATGAATCGTGATCTTTTCGTGGCAGCAGACCACAGTTGCGCCGAACATAACGACCGCTGGACGGAACCCTGCACACGCTCGGACATTTACAGGTGCAAGCCAAACAAAATGGGAGAGCACCGATGGATTGGAATCGCGTTGAAGGTAACTGGAAGCAGATGAAGGGCAAGGTCAAGGAGCAGTGGGGAAAACTCACCGACGACGATCTTGACGTCATCAACGGCAAGCGCGAGCAGCTGGAAGGCAAGATTCAGGAGCGCTACGGCTACGAAAAGGACCGAGCCCGGAAAGATATTGACGACTGGTATGGTAGCCAGCGCTGGTAAGATCAAACCCCGCTTCATTCGGCGGGGTTTTTTTTGCGCGGAATTTACCTGTCCGCCGGCAACAGCCAAGACGGCGCCGATGACGATCAACAGAACCCCACCCATCTGAAGTGACGAACAACGGGCGGCCGAGGCGCTGCGTTTCTTGACAGCGGCAAACAGCCGAAGCCGACACACGTCATCCACAGGCCGGCACAAAACATCATGAATTCATCGATATAGGTTGCGATCACAACTTCCCTCCCTCCAATGCTACCGCGGTCATCCTACCTGCCCGGCAACGCCTCTGGTAGAGCCCGCGCGCTTTTGAACGACCACCCGGAGAATGCGTTTCGCGAAGGGTTAAGGTGTCTGTCGGCGGCAACCGTCACGAAAGCGTTATGTAAAGACTTTAGAAACGCCGCCGGCCCGTTCAAAAAATGCACGGCTGTGCAATGACCGGCCAGAGCCTTCCCCATCTTTGCGGAGTTAGCGCTCAGCAGTCCACTCGCGCCGAAAACATCGGAGACATAGATGAAACGCCGCACCTTTATGATGTCCGCCGCAGGCGCCGCCGCCGGTCTCGCCCTTGCACCGCGCATGAGCTTCGCCGCTCCGGGCACGATCGACTGGTACACCAGTTCGGATACCAATATCCTCGATTTCTGGTCCAATACAATCAAGCCCGCCTTTGAAGCCGCCAATCCCGGCATGAAGCTCAATCTCGTCGATGCCGGCGACAGCGCCGGCATAATCGCCATCGGTGAGCGCGCCATCGCCGCAAAGCAAACGGGCACCGATCCGCAGGCCGATTATTTCGAAACGGCCGATCCGCTGCTTCCCACCGGCGCCATCGAGGCCGGCATCTATGTGAACATGGCGAAAGCCGACCTCTCCAACTATTCGCGCGTCAATCCGCTTGCCATCCGCAGCGAATACAGCCTGCCCTATCGCGGCAGCCAGGTGCTGCTCGCCTATGACACCAGCAAACTGAAGCCGACGGACGCGCCGAAGACCTGGGATGAGCTCGTCAAATGGATCAAGGCCAATCCCGGCCAGTTCGTCTATAACCGTCCCGACAAGGGCGGCTCCGGCGGCAACTTCGTCCGCCGCGCCATCCACCAGGCCAACGGCCTCGACCCCAAGGCCTTCACGGTCGACAATTACACCCAGGAAGCCGGCGACAAGGCTCTCGGCAAGGCATGGGCGCTGCTGAACGATATCGCCCCGTCGCTCTATGACAAAGGTGCATACTCCTCCGGCAACACGCAGTCGCTGCAGCTTCTTTCGCAGGGCGTCGTCACCATGACCCCCGTCTGGTCCGATCAGGTGCTGAAGGCCATCGATCAGGGCGTTCTGCCGCAGGAAACAGGCCTCGTCCAGCTTCAGGACTTGGCGCTTTGCGGTGATTTCTCGCGCGCCGTGGTGCTTGCAAACGGCGCCAATCGCGACGCTGCCCTAAAGCTGGCCAATTTCGTGCTGTCGGAAGAAATTCAGGGCGCGATCCTTACCGAACTCGGCGGTTTCCCCGGCGTTTCCTGGGACTATGTGCCGGCCGAACTGCGCAAGCGCTTCGCCGACATCATCCCGCAGACCATCCCGACCTTCCCGGCCGGCAAATGGGAAACCGCCATCAATGACGGCTGGTATCGCAACGTCGCTCCCAACGTCGACCGCAAGTCGTGACCGAGGTTGCGGAAGGAGCGGTTCGCCCGCTCATAGACAATACGGCAGGCAGGAGGCCAATCGGCCTCCTGCTCGTCGCCATCCCCGTCTTCCTGATCGTCTGGCTGGTCATCTGGCCTGCCCTCAACGCCATCGGCCGCACCGTCTGGCGCACCGGAGCGAGCGGCGAGACGGGTTTCGACCTTTCGAGCTACATCTTCTTCTTCTCGGACCGCTACAGCCTCGATAATCTTGCCGTGACGCTGTGGACGACAATGGTCTGCGCGATCCTCCTGCTGATGATCTGCCTGCCGATCGCGCTTTACCTGCGCTTTTCGCAAGGCCGCCTTTCGGCTTATGTGCAGGCGCTCGCCATCTTCCCCATGTTCGTGCCTTCCATCATCCTCGCCTTCGCCTTCATCCGCGTCCTCGGGCCTAACGGCATGGTGGACATATTGCTCAATGCGGTCGACCTGCCGAAAATCCGCACGCCCTATCTCACTCCGTGGGGGCCGGTCATCGGTCTTGTCTGGGATAATATTCCGCTGACCGTTCTTATCCTGCTCGCGGGACTCGGCAGCGTCGCCAACCAGTCGGTGGAGGCGGCGCGGGATGTGGGCGCAAACGCGCTTCAGGTCTTTTGGCACATCATCCTGCCCCGCATTTCCAATTCCATTCTCGTGGCGCTTTCCTTTTCAGTGCTCGGTATTTTTTCCTCCTTCACCCTGCCCTATCTTCTCGGACCGGCTTCTCCCGAAATGCTCGGCCCCTTCATGCAGCGCACGCTGCGCGAAGTGCAGGATCCCATCGGCGCCATGACCCAGGCCGTCATCGCTTTCGGTTTCTGCATTGCCTTCGGCCTGTTCTACGTGCGTTCGGTCGCACGCAACCAGGGGAAATAACATGACGACCCTTTCACCGGCGCGAACGCGCATGGATTGGCCCGGCATATTTTTCGCCACCCTTCTAACCGTCGCCATCGTCGGGCCGCTGCTTGTGGTGGGCACCTGGGCATTCACCGAGGTCTGGCGTTTTCCCAACGTCATTCCCCAGCAATTCGGTTTCCGCTTCTGGGGCCAGACGCTGGGCCGCGCCGATGTGTGGAACGCGTTGATGCTGAGCCTGCGGCTGACAACGGTGGTAACGCTGCTTTCAGCGGTGATCTGCCTTCCCGCCGCCTATGCCTTTGCGCGCATGAGTTTTCCCGGCCGCAACCTGCTGTTTTTCTCCTTTCTTGCCGGCCACGCCTTCCCGAAATTCGGGCTTCTTGTGGCGATTGCCGCCATTTTCCTCCAGCTCGACCTCATCGGCACCTTCTGGGGCGTCGTTCTCATCCAGCTCGTCGGCACGCTGATGTTCATGATCTGGATTCCGGTGGCGGCATTTCAGGCCGTCGACCGGCGCATGGAAGAGGCGGCCCGCGATGTCGGCGCCAGTCCGCTCAGGGTCTTCTGGTCGATTACGCTGCCGCAGGCGGGACCGACCATCGCTGCCGCCGTGCTGCTGAGCTTCGTTGGCACTTTTTACGAGACGGAAGGCGCATGGCTGATCGGTGCACCGGGCATTCGAACGATGCCGGTGCTGATGATCAGTTACATCAACAACCAGATGGTCATCCAGTATGGCGCGGTCCTGTCCGTCCTGCTGTGGGCGCCGTCCTTCATTGCCCTCATGTTCGCCCGCCGCGTCATCGGTGGCGGCGCATTCGCCCGCGGTTTCGGCGGTTAGGAAATCATCATGTCCGTACTTCACATCCGCCAGGTTACGAAAACCTATTCCGGCGAGACCAATGCCGTCGACAGTTTTTCGCTCGATGTCGCCGATGGTGAACTCGTATGCCTTCTCGGCCCCTCCGGTTCGGGCAAATCGACGCTGCTGCGCATGGTCGGCGGTTTCGAGCAGCCGACGGGCGGACAGATCTCCATCGATGGCGAAGATGTCACGCATCTGCCGCCGGAGCGACGGCCGACCGGTATGGTGTTTCAGAGCCACGCGCTCTGGAGCCACATGAATGTCTTCAAGAACCTCGCTTTCGGCCTCAAGCTGCGCCGCATGCCGGCTGCCGTTATCAGAGAGAAAGTGGAGGCGGTGCTCGAACTCGTCGGGCTTTCCGGTTTTGGCGAGCGCGCCACCGGCCAGCTTTCCGGCGGCCAACAGCAGCGGGTGGCGCTTGCCCGCTCGCTGGTTCTCGAACCGAAAATACTCCTGCTCGACGAACCCTTCGCCAGCCTCGACCAGCATCTGCGCGAGCGGTTACGGGAGGAAGTGCGCGATATCCAGCAGCGCCTCGGTATCACCACGCTGTTCGTCACCCACGGTCAGGATGAGGCCCTTTCCATGGCCGACCGCATCGTCGTGATGGCGAACGGCAAGACCGAACAGATCGACCGGCCGAATGTGATCTACCGCGAACCGCAGACCCCGTTCGTCGCCGGCTTCATCGGCACCATGAACCTGATAGAAGGCGCAGTTTCAGACGGAAATTTCGTGCGGGCCGATTTCAGCTTGCCGCTTCCCGTCTCCGACGGACCGGCCATTCTCGCCGTTCGCCCGGAAGCCATCGATCTGACGATCTCCGAAACGCGGCAAGCAAGTGTGCACCGGGTGACCGATTACGGCACCCACGGGCTTGTCGACCTTGATCTCGCCGATGGTACAAGGATCAAATCCATGGTCGCCCACCCGGATATGTTCCAGACGGGACAGGGCGTGCAGATTTCGCCCCGTGCCGTCACGGCCTATCGCGACAACCGCCCAATCTACCGGAGCTGACATGAACCAGCCGATCCTTATCGACCGCGACGGCCACAGAACATGGCTCAAGTGGCATCGCGCCCGGCGTCGTGCCGAAGATCCGGTCTTCACCGGCGAGCGTATCATCGAGGCGATGCGGCTTGGCGCAAGCATCGAGGTCGATCTCGTCATCCATGCCGATCACGGCTGCGCCGTTTTGCATGACCGGACGCTGGAGCGGGAAACCACCGGCACCGGCCGGGTGCGCGATACATCCGCCGCCGCCCTGCGCCAGCTCCACCTGCGCGACAATGACGGCCACCCCATCGATGCGAAGGTCATGCTGCTCGAAGACCTTTGCGCCCTGCTTGCCGAGGGCGCCGTTCACCCCGACGCCCTGCTCCAGCTCGATTTCAAGGAAGACCGGCAGGCGCTCACCCCGCAGGTGGTCGCCGGTTTCGGGGCGAGCGTTTCGCCCATAGCAAGCTCGGTGATCCTGTCGGGCGGCGATTTCGACGCCATCGCCATGCTGGCCGGTTCAGCGCCGGGACTTCGCACCGGATACGATCCCTGCCACCGCGGCACGCTAGCTGCACTGAAGGCAAGCGGAAACTATCCGGGCTTCATCGAAGATGCCCTTGCCACCGCGCCCAATGCCGGGATGATCTATCTCGACTACGAGATCGTGCTTGCTGCCGAGGATGCCGGTGTCGATATCATCGCCCCCATACATGCCGCCGGCCGCCGGGTCGACGCCTGGACGATCAACAGCGTCACACCGCAATCCATAGAACAGGTGAAACGCCTTTTGCGGCTTAAGGTGGACCAGATCACCACCGATGATCCGGAAGGGCTCGCCGAGGTTTTCAACCGATGATAGTCAATTATACCACCATCCTCGACCATATGGTCGCAACCGCCCGCGAGGCCGGCGCATTGACGCTCGACCATTTCAGGCGCTTCCGCGACATCGAAATCGGCGTCAAGGGACCGGGGGATTTCGTTTCCGATGCGGACCGGGATTCCGAAACGTTGATCCGCGAGCGCCTGCTCGGCCAATATCCCTGGGGACTGACCGGTGAGGAATTCGCACCCGTCGAAGGGGCGGATCAGGATCACCGCTGGCTGGTCGACCCGATCGACGGCACCACCAATTTCCTCTTCGGCCACCACTACACCATCACCATCGCGCTTCGCCGCGGTAGTGAAACGATCTGCGGGCTGGTCTATAATCCAGTTTCAGACGAGATGTTCACCGCGATCAAGGGAGACGGCGCCTATCTCAACGGCGAGCGCCTGCAGGTCAATGCCAGCACCGATGTCGCCCTGATGTGCGTCGGCACCGGCCTGCCCACGCCCAATCTCCAGCTTTATCCCGGCGCCTATCAGCGCCTCGACGCCATTCGTGCGCCTATCGGCGCGGTCCGCGTGGTCGGCAGCGCCGCAAATTCCTGCGCTTACGTCGCATGCGGCCGGCTGACCGGCTATTACGAGGAAACGGGCTTCGTGGACACGGCAGCCGGCATTCTGCTGGTGCAGGAGGCCGGCGGCATCGTGACCGACTGGTGGGGCCGCGGACCGGAGTTCTATGAAAAGACCGGTACGCTAATCGTCGCCAATGCCGCGACCCATGCCTATCTCATGGAGCACCTGCGCGGCGTTCCGCCCAAGAACCCCTGACGAACGAATTCTTTTTCGAAGCGTTCAGTGCCTCTTCTCAGGCCACCTGCACCAGGTGGCCGGGCGAAACGGTCCTGTAGTTCCGCACCGGTGTTTCATATCCCACTGCCCGTATCGGGCTTTTCAGCTCGTCATTGGATATGCCGCGCCTTATCCCGCGCCTTGCCGGATCAGGCACGGGCACGGCGGCCATGAGCTTTTTCGTATAGGGATGCTGCGGATTGTCGAAAACCGCCGCACGCGGCCCGATCTCCACGATCTCCCCGAGATACATCACCGCCACACGATGGCTGACGCGCTCCACCACCGCCATGTCATGCGAAATGAACAGGAAAGCGAGGTTGAGGCTCTGTTGCAGGTCGAGCAGCAGGTTGCAGACCTGCGCCTTGATCGAAACATCGAGCGCCGAGACGCTTTCATCGGCAACGATGACCTTGGGATCGAGGGCCAGCGCACGGGCAATCGCGATGCGCTGGCGCTGGCCGCCGGAAAACTCATGAGGGTAGCGGCTGGCCATATCGGCGGACAGACCCACCTTTTCGAGAAGATCGGCAGTCTTTTCCTTCGCCTGTCTGGTGTTGCCCAGTTTGTGCTTGATAAAGGGCTCGGAAATCGCCGTGCCCACCGTCATGCGCGGATTGAGCGACGAGAACGGGTCCTGAAAGATCATCTGCACGGATTTGCGCATATTGCGCAGGCCGACCGTATCGAGCCTCATCACATCGTACCCGTCGAGCGACACGTCGCCGGCCGTCGGTTCCACAAGCCGCATGATCGAGCGCCCGGTGGTTGATTTTCCGCAGCCGGATTCCCCCACCAGCGACAGCGTTTCCCCCTGAAACAGATCGAAGGACACGTTTTCCACCGCATGGACCGCGCCCGTCTGGCGCGCCAGCAGCCCGGAGCGGACGGCAAAACGCGTCACCAGGTTCTTGACCGATAGAACCGGCGTCTGCCCACTCGCAACTGTCCCGGCCACTTCCTGCGGCTCGCTCGAAAGGCCGGTTTTCATGTCGAGCACCGGAAACCGTGTCGGCCATTGCCGGTCGCGCATCGAGCCGAGCTTCGGCACCGCCGAAAGCAGCGCCCGTGTATAGGGGTGCTTACCGCACCGGAAGATGTCTTCCGTCGGTCCGGTCTCGACCTCATCGCCACGATACATCACGATCGTCCGGTCGGCGATTTCGGCCACCACGCCCATGTCATGGGTGATGAAAAGGACCGACATGCCCTCCTCTTCCCGCAGCAGCTTGATCAGATCGAGGATCTGCCCCTGAATGGTGACGTCGAGCGCCGTCGTCGGCTCGTCGGCGATCAGCAGTTTCGGCCGTGAGGCAAGCGCCATGGCGATCATCACCCGCTGGCGCATGCCGCCGGAAAACTGGTGAGGATATTCATCGAAACGACCGGAGGCGTTTGGAATGCGAACCTTTTCCAGAAGCCGCACCGTCTCCGCCCGCGCCTCCTGCTTCGAAAGCCCCTTGTGCCGGATGAGTACTTCAGAAATCTGGCGGCCGATGGTGAAGATCGGATTGAGCGAGGTCATCGGCTCCTGGAAGATCATCGAGATATCGTTGCCGCGCACACCGCGCATTTCCCTTTCGGAAAGCGCAAGAAGATCGCGCCCGTTGAGCAGCACCTCCCCCTCGATCCGGCTGGAGGCCGGGGCGAGCAGGCGCATGAGAGACAGCGACGTCACCGATTTGCCGGAGCCGGATTCCCCGACAATCGCGACGGTTTCGCCAGGCGCGACATCGAAGAACACGTTGCGCACGACGCTCTTCCACACGCCATCCACGAGGAAGGAGGTGGTGAGGTTACGGACGGAAAGGACGGGTCTTGTCTCCATGGTGTCACCGCCCTACCGCGTAGGCCTGCATCAGCCGCGGTGTCGCGGCGGCGCGCAGCAGGCCGTCCGCATCGCGGCGCGCGGCGGTGAGCCGCCCGACCGACCATGCATCGGCAACCGTGACGCGGTGCCCGCGACGGCGAAGCTCCTGCAAGGTCGCCTCGCCCACGGTGCTTTCCACGGTGATTTCGCCCGGCGAACGGGTGCGCGGATAAAACGACCCCGGAAAATGCGCGGTGTGGAACAGCGGCATGTCGATGGCGGCCTGCAGGTTCTTGCCGTGATGGGCATAACGCAGGAAGAAGGGCAATTGCCACTGATCCTGCTGATCGCCGCCTGGCGTGCCGAACACCATGGAGGGACGCCCCTGATGAAGCGCAAGCGAAGGCGTCAGCGTGGTGCGCGGTCGTTTGCCCGGTGCAAGCGAGGTTGGCAGGCCGTCCTTCAGCCAGAACATCTGGGCGCGGGAATTGAGCGCGAAACCGAGGCCGGGCACGATGGGAGAGGATTGCAGCCAGCCGCCCGAAGGCGTGGTGGAGACCATGTTGCCCCAGCGGTCAATGACATCGATATGCACCGTATCGCCGCGCTTCTCCGTCAGATGCGACATGGTCGGCTCGTAGACCGTGCCGGCGCCGCTCATCTCGGCCAGCATGGCCATGGTGGCGTCCACCTGCTTTTCGTAACCCGGCACAGTGCCGGGGCGCAGCTCCAGCGAGGCCTCGCCGCTTATCAGCGCACGGCGTCCGACATTGTAGCCTTCCGACAGGAGATATTCCGTCGGGATCTGCCCGAATTCCGGATCGCCGTAATAGACTTCGCGGTCGGCATAAGCGAGCTTCATGGCTTCGACGATGGTGTGGATGAAATCGGGACCGGACGGGTCCATGGCCGCAATGTCGAAGCCTTTCAGAAGCGCAAGCGACTGCAGCAGAACCGGACCCTGTCCCCAGGCCGGCGTCTTGGCAATCGTCCAATCTTGATAGTCGAGCGTCTGGGGCGCTTCGACCATCGCGCTCCAGTCCGCCATATCCTGCGCCGCTAACACGCCCTTGTGCCGCGCGCCGCTGGCGTCCATGACTTCCGCAGTCCTCACGTAACGGTCGATAGCTTCCGCAACGAAACCCCGATAGAAGGCGTCGCGCGCCGCCTCGATCTGGTTTTCGCGGCCGGAACGCGCTTCGGCTTCGGTGATAATCCGCTGATAGGTCGCAGCCAGAACCGGATTGCGGAAATTGGCGTGAGGCTCGGGTGCGGCACCACCCGGCAACCACGTCTCATGGGAGGTCGGCCATTCCTTCTCGAAGAAATCGGCCAGCCCCTTGATGGTGGCGGAGACACGCGGCAGCGTTGGATGCCCCTGTTCAGCATAATAGATTGCGGGTTCCAGCACGTCGCGCACGCTCATGGTGCCATAATCGCGCAGCATCAGCATCCAGCCGTCGAAAGCGCCGGGAATGACGGTGGCCAGCAGCCCGTCGCCGGGGATCAGCTTCAGCCCTTCCGACGTGTAATGTTCGATCGTCGCACCGCTCGGGGCCGGGCCCTGGGCGCAGATGACTTCCACCTTGTCCTTCTTTTTCGAATAAAACACGGCGGGCATATCTCCGCCCGGACCGCAAAGATGCGGCTCGACGATCTGGAGGACGAAACCGGTGGCGACGGCCGCGTCAAAAGCATTGCCGCCTTTTTCGAGGATCGCCATGCCGACGGCCGACGCGATCCAGTGGGTTGAGGTGACGACGCCGAAGGTTCCAAGGATTTCAGGGCGTGTGGTGAATTCATTCATTCCGATATTCCTTGTAAAAAATTATGCTTCGCGCGGATCGAGCGCATCACGCAGGCCGTCGCCCAGAAGATTGAAGCCGATGACGACGAGGAAGATGGCGATGCCGGGCCACATCGTCATCCACGGCGCCTGGCTGAGGAAATTCTTTGCAGTATTCAGCATCGAGCCCCAGGAGGGCGCAGGCGCCTGCTGGCCAAGCCCGAGAAAAGAGAGGCTCGCCTCAGCGATAATGGCGGTCGCAACGGTCAGGGTCGCCTGCACGATGATAGGGGCAAAAACATTCGGCAGGATGTAACGCGTCATGATGTCGATGTGGTTGAGGCCGATGGACCTTGCGCCTTCGACATAGTCTTCGGTTTTGACCGCCAGCACCTGCCCGCGCGTCAGGCGCACGAAAATCGGCATGGCGGAAAGACCGATGGCGATCATCGCATTGGTGAGGCTCGGGCCAAGGAAGGCAGCAAGCGCGATTGCCATGATGAGGAACGGCATGGCCAGCAACGCTTCGGTGATGCGGGATATGACCATATCCACCCAGCCGCCGAAATAACCTGAAATCAGGCCAAAGGGCACGCCAATGACCACGGCGATCATCACCGAGACCACGCCCGCCATCAGCGAGGCGCGCGCGCCATAGATCATGCGGGAAAGGATGTCTCGGCCGAGATCGTCGGTGCCGAGCCAATGGGCGGCCGAGGGGGCCTTGCGGATGGCCGACCAGCTGGTCGCCACCGGATCGGCAATCGGAAGGATCGGCGCGGCAATGGCAAGAACGGCGAAAAACAGCACGATAGCCATGCCGGCAAGCGCCGATTTGTTGCGCTTCATCTTTTTCCAGGCGCGGCTTTCCTGCCGCGTTACCGCTACGGAGAGGTTTTGATCGAGAACGGTCATGATATCGGTGCCTCAGATCGTCGCCCTGAGGCGGGGGTTGAGCAGGACATAGGCAATGTCGGCCAGAAGGTTCATGAGGATGAAGCCGACGGCGGTGCAAAGAACGATGCCCTGCACGACGGCATAGTCGCGGGTGAACACCGCGTCGACCGTCATCTTGCCGAAGCCGGGAATGGTGAAAATCTGCTCCGTCAGCACCGCCCCGGCCAGCAATTCGCCGAAGAGCAGCGCCAGAAGCGTGATAACGGGCAGAAGCGCATTGCGGAAACTATGCGACAGGATGATCTCGCGCGGCGAAAGACCCTTGGCTCGGGCAGTGCGGATATAGTCGGAACTGAGCACCGCCACCATCGCCGACCGGGTATGGCGCATCAGCGTTGCCGCAAGCGCGTTGCCCAGCACGAAGGCGGGCATGATCATGGTTTCGATGGAGCGCACGGGATCGACAAAGATCGATTCATAACCGGATGCCGGCAACCACCCGAGTTTGACCGACACCAGCAGGATCAGCATGATGCCGAGCCAGAAATTCGGGATAGAGAGGCCGGAAAGCGCAACAATATTGGCCGCGTAATCGATCCAGGTGTTCTTCTTGACGGCGGCGAGAATACCGATCGGAATGCCGATGACCATAGCAAAGAACATCGCCATCACCGCAAGCTGAATGGTGACCGGCAGCTTCTGACCGATGAGTTCCAGCACTGGCTGGTTTGTGCGCAGCGAAATTCCGAAATCGCCCGTCACGACGCCGCCCAGCCAGTTGACATATTGCAGCGGAACCGGGTCGTTCAGGCGATATTTCTCACGCAGGAATTCAATCGTCGCCGGATCGCGCTCTTCGCCAGCCATGGCGAGAACCGGATCTCCCGGCAGCAGTTTTTGCAGCGAGAACACGAAAATGGAGATGATCAGTAGCGTCGGGATAGCGACCAGCAGTCGCTTGCCGATATAAACAGGCATGGCGTGGCCCTCGTTCGTGCCAATTCGTGAGGGCCGCACGGCAGGGCCGTGCGGCGCATGCGACGTGTTCAGTCCTTGGAGACGCCGAGAAGGCGGATCATACCGTCCGGCGATGGCGCCCAGCCCTTGACCTTGTTGGAAATGGCGTAGGCATAGGGCTGGTGACCAAGATAGATGATCGGCATGTCATCGTTGAGGATGACGCTGGCGGCATCGTATTTTTCCTTGCGCACTGCATCTTCGGTCGAGGCGCGGGCCTCGTTGAGCAGCTTGTCGACCTCAGGATTGCAATATTTCACATCGTTGATGCCGCCCTTGCAGGTGACGAACTGATGCAGGTTGCCATCCGGATCGATGCGTCCCGACCAGTCGGAACGGCTGAGCTGATAATTGCCGGCGGTCTGCTCGGAAAGAAGCGTGGCAAATTCCGTGGCCTTCAGGGTGACGTTGAAGCCGGCTTCCGCGACCATAGACTGGATGACCTGCATCATCTGCGTCTGCGTCGTGTTGTTGGCGTGCTGAAGCTCGACGTCGAGCTTTTCGTAACCCGCCTCCTTCATCAGTTGCTTGGCCTTGTCGATATCGCGCGCCGGCACAGGAAGGTTCCGGTTGAACCATGGGCTTGTGGGCGGGAAGGCCTGATTGCCTGCCTTTGACGTGCCCTCGAAGACGATCTGGCCGATCGCTTCCCGGTCAATCGCATAGGAAAAGGCCTGACGCAGGCGCTTGTCCTTGCCGAGCGGATTATCCGCGCGGGGGCCGTTGTTGATGTTGACATACATGGCCATGTAGCCCGGACCGATGACATCCGCATAGGTCAGATTGGCGTCGTTCTTCACGGACTCGGCATCGGAGGCCGCGATGCGTTCGGCGATATCGAGGTCTCCCGAGCGAAGATTGGCAAGCTTCACGGTCGTATCCGGGATCGGCAGATAAACGACCCTGTCAACCAGAATTTTGTCCTTGTCCCAATAATCGGCGAATTTCTCGAGCACGATGCGATCCTGCTGGATGCGCTCGACGAATTTGAACGGTCCGGCGCAGACCGGCTTCGAACCGAAATTGGCGCCCAGTTCCTTGGCCGCCTTCGGCGCGACGATCATACCGGCGCGGTCGGAAAGCTGCGCCAGCAGGGTGACATCCGGCGTCTTCAGGGTGAATTTCACTTCAAGCGGCGCGGTGGCCTCGACCTTTTCGATCGAGGAAAGCTCACTCTTGCGGCGGGATTCCGGCAAGGTCATGTTGCGCTCGATGGTGGCCACGACAGCCGCCGCATCCAGCGTCTCGCCGTCGTGGAATTTCACGCCGTCGCGGATTTTCATCGTCAGCACCTTGCCGCCGTCGGACCAGGCCCATTCGGTGGCAAGCTGGGGGACGATCTTCATGTCCTGCGAGATATCGACGAGCTTGTCGCACATGGCGGTGTAAACGATACGCCCGACGAAGGTGCGCGATTGCGCGGGGTCTAACACGTCGGCGTCGTCATTAAGGCCGATACGCAGTTCGGACGAGATCGCCGGCGCGGACAGGAATGCACCGGCCAACAGGGCGGCGGTCAATGTCTTGATCTTCTTCATGTTCTATCCTCTGGTCTGGTTATCTTTGTTTTTTCATTGGCCGGGTCTGAAAGTCCGGCAGGTCTGCTCTTCCGCCTATGAGGCCGGCGTGAGCGGATTATCGGCATCGCCCGCGCTGCGGGCGGCAATCTCTTGTCCGGCTTTCTCCTCCAGAAAGCCAAGCGAGGTGGCGCGGATCAGCCTTTCCTGATGCATGAGCAGGTGCTGGCGCATAGCTTCGCCAGCTCTTGCAGGGTCGCGATCGGCGATGGCATCGACGATCGCTATGTGCTGCTCGAAGGAAGCCTTGCCGTTCGTGCCGCTGCGGCGCGCCAGCTCCCGTATCGACTGCCATGCATCGTCCTGGCGAATGCGGTTGATGACATCGAAGATGGACAGGAACAATTTGTTGCCGGCGCTCTGGGCGATCTGGCGGTGAAGCGAACCATCCCACAACTCTTTGGCGTCGGCATCCGTGCTCTGGCCGGTCTTGTGGACGAGGGCGCGCATGCGCTCCACCTCGGCGGGCTTGGCGCGCATGGCCGCAAGCTGCGCCAGTTGCGGCTCGATGCGAAGACGCACTTCCATGATTTCCATAATATCCGTACCGGCGACCAGTTCTGTCACCTGGGCGGACCAATCGTCGGGCTTTTCACCCACAAAGGTTCCCGCCCCCTGCCGTCGCCAGATCAGACCTTCGGCTTCAAGAACCTCAAGAGCGCGCCGGACCGCACGCCGGCCGACATTGAAAGTCTCCGCAAACGACCGCTCCGTCGGCAGGCGACGGTCCTTCGCAAGATCCTGCGCCTGAATGTACGCGCGCAATTTTCCTAGCGCATAGTTGGAGTTGTCGTTGGGGTTCACCGTCACGTCGCACCATTTACCGAACCAATCTTATATTGGTTCATTTGGTTCGAAATTTCCGCCGTCGTCAAGCTTATTTTTGAGCGATAATTACTGACGCTCAAAATATGGGCATTTGGCGGTTTTTTGAAGTTTGACGGTGGGCAGAGGGCGTTTGGGCGTCACAGGCGCGCCCGCTCCTCCTAAAGATCGATGGAGAGCCTGATGCGCCCCGACAGGCGCTCGCCAGGGGCAACCGTCCCGAGACCCTGCCCTTCCCGCTGCGCCTGCGACAAACCAAGCGCTCCGGCGGCCATGGAAACAGGCTCAAGACAGAGGTAGCGCTCCATGCGGTGCACGGCGAGATGGCCGAAAACGGGATCGGCCTCAAGCCGCAGTGAAAACCGGTCGAAGTCGACCTGCGCGCTTGACCAATCGGTGAAATGCCATGTGTATCCCGCTGCGGCGGGAATGGCGGGTTTCGGGCGAGGCGCCGCCGGCTGGCCGGTTGGCAGGTTTTGCGCATCCAGCGGATATTGCAGCCTGGCGTCCGTCCGGGCGTCGCGACCGAGCCCGGCCGCCAGATAGGGATGCCAGCCCAGCGACATCGGTGCTGGCACATCCGCGAGATTGGTTATCGACAGTTCCACGGTAAGACTTTCGTCTTCAAGCATGAAAGACTGCCCGGCGCGAAAAGAAAAAGGCCAATCCCCGTCGGCCTCGTAGTCCAGTACCAGTGAAACCCGAACCGAAGACAGATCTGAAATCGCCCACGGCCGGCGGTGAGCCGGGCCATGCATGGCGTCAGGCGCAAGCGCCGGATGCGGCAGCAGGTCATGACGGATACCGGCATGGATGAAGGACGCGCCATAGAGCCGGTTGTGATAGGGAAACAAGGGGTATGCGCCAGCCCTTGGCCAGTTGAACGGCTCGAATTCCTGCTCCATTGTCGGCACCAGAATATCGCCGTAGTCAAAGTGCCGCAGATGGGTCATTCTGCCACCCCAGTCGGGGCGCAAGCGGGCAGAGAGCCGCCCGCAGGCAATCTCAACCGTTTCAGGCGAAGGCATAGGAGCCGTCAGGCCGTTTTGGCACCCGTCTTTGCCAATGAACATAGCCATCCTCCCGCATGGCCTTTTCATCCATCTCGACACCCCAGCCGGGACGGTCCGGCCTCAGTTCCAGATATCCGTCCTTCGGCAGGTAGGGGTCGACGACATAACGGGTTTCGTCCTCGCGTTGTTCGAGATCAGTGCCGCCATAGACGTAGCATTGCCCTTTCGGCAGCCGGTATTCGAGAATGCGGAAATTCTGCTGGGCAGCGGAAAAATGCACATTGACGGCGGTGGCGAGCGGTCCCATCGGGTTATGCGGCGCGATGCTGACAAAATGGGCTTCCGCAAGCGTGGCGATGCGGCGCATCTCCGAAATGCCGCCGACGACGCAGATATCGGGCTGGATGATATCCGCACCCTTCACTTGAAGAAGGCGAAGGAAATAATTGCGATTATAGAGACTTTCACCCGTTGCCAGCGTGCAGTTCAGCCCCTGTTTAAGGTCTCCCCACATCTCGATGTTTTCGGGACGCAAAGGCTCTTCGAAGAACAGCGGATCGTAAGGGGCAAGCGCATTGCCAAGCTGGCGGGCGGCCGCCGGCTCGAAAATCTTGGCATGGGCGTCGAAGGCGATGTCGTAGTCAGGCCGCACCGTCTCGCGAAGGGAGCGGAAATATTCGGCGGAACTGCGCACCACCTCCCCCCAGCGATGGGCGTGGATATCGACACGCCATGGGCTGAGCTTGAAGGCCGTGAAGCCCCAATCCTCGTTGAGACGGTCGAACTCCTCCCTCGCCGCCGGCGCATCCGGGGCGGTGTAAACACCGGCATAGACCTTGATACGGTCCCGCACTTCGCCGCCCAGCAGCTTGTAGACCGGTACGCCCGCCGCCTTGGCTGCGAGGTCCCACAGGCAATGATCGAGCGCCGAGATGGCCGACAGACCGAGCGCTCCCGGCGGAAAGCGGTTCTGCTGGAGCAGGAGGTTATAGAGATACTCCACCCGCGTCGGGTCCTGCCCGGCGAGGAAGCCGTAAAGGTAGTCCAGCACTGGCGGTAGGGCGAGATCGGGGCCGTGATTGTAACATTCACCCCAGCCGGTCAAACCGTCATCGGTATCGAGGGCGACGATGACGCGGGGGCGGTCCTTGTCGCGGGTGACGAATACCCGCATGCGGTCAATTTTCATGCTTCAGTCTTCCTCATGAATTGCAGCGTGCGGCAGGCCCGGCACTATCGGGCGACGGCCCCGTTCTTGGCTTCGGATGGTTCGACGTAGCGGAATCTGCGCGTGCGATCCCGGTCGCGCGGATCCGGGCGCGGAATGGCGGAAAGAAGCGCCTGCGTGTAGGGATGGTCCGGCGCGTTGCAGACCTTTTCGGCGCCTCCCACTTCCACCAGCTTGCCGCGATACATCACGCCCACACGGTCGCACATATAGCGAATGACGCCGATGTCATGGCTGATGAAGATATAGGCGAGGCTCAGCTCATCCTGCAGCCGCATCAAAAGATCCAGCACCTGGAACCGCACCGAAACATCGAGCGCCGACGTCGCCTCATCCGCCACGATGACGCGCGGCTTGAGGGTTATGGCGCGGGCGATGCCGATGCGCTGGCGCTGGCCGCCGGAAAAGGCGTGCGGGTAACGTTCGCGCCCGCCCGGGTCCAGTCCCACCTGCTCCATCAGAGCGCAGACGCGATCATCCAGTTCCCTGCCTCTGGCAATGCCGTTGACCAGCAACGGCTCGCCGATGACCTGCGCCACCGTCATGCGCGGATTGAGCGAACCGAAAGGATCCTGGAACACCATGCGCAACTCACGCCGCGCGGCTTTCAGCTCGGAACCTTCGATTTTGGCCAGATCGACCACCGTGCCATCAGCCCGGCGATAGAGCATTTCGCCGTCCGTCGGATCGTAAAGGCGCATGATCGAGCGGCCCATCGTGGTCTTGCCGGAACCGCTTTCGCCGACAATACCGAGCGTTTCGCCCGGCAGAAGCTTGATCGAGACGCCATCCAGCGCCTTCATCTCGCCGAAGTGCATGGAGAGGTCATTCACTTCGAGCACGGGAGCAGCTGCAAGGTCGAGCGGAGGCCGCGCAAGGCGGATTTCCGCCTTCTGCTCCAGCTTCAGCACGGAGCCGATCAACATGCGGGTATAGGGGTCCTGCGGATTATGGAATATCTCATCAACGGTGCCATATTCCTTGGCGACGCCGTGATGCATGACCAGCACGTCATCGGCAATCTGCGCCACCACGCCCATGTCGTGGGTGATGAACAGCACCGCCATGCCATGCGCCTTTTGCAGCCGCGATATCAGGTCGAGGATCTCGGCCTGTGTGGTCACATCGAGCGCCGTCGTCGGTTCGTCGGCGATCAAAAGCTGCGGCTTGCAGGCCAGCGCCATGGCGATCATGGCGCGCTGGCGCATGCCGCCGGAATACTGGAAAGCGTAACGATCCAGCGCCTTTTCAGGGTTAGGGATCTCCACTTGCCGCAACAGCTCTATGGCCTCGGCCCGCGCCTCTGCCTTACTCATCTTCAGATGCAGACGCAGGACCTCCGTGATCTGGTCCCCGACCGTATGCACGGGTGAAAGCGACGACATCGGCTCCTGAAAGATCATCGCGATATCAGCGCCGCGCACCGAGCGGATGGCCCGGCTGCGCGGATCGAGCTTCGCCAGATCGAGGGACGTGCCGTCGGCACGGTTGAGGATGATCGATCCGGACGCAATGCGGCCGGGGCTGTCGATGATCTGCAGGATCGAACGGGCGGTGACGGATTTGCCCGAGCCGCTTTCGCCGACGACGCAAAGCGTCTTGCCGGGATCGATGGAAAAAGACAGGTCATTGACCGCCCGGAAAATGCCGTTTCTCACCGGAAATTCAGTGACCAGATTGCGGACTTCAAGCAGCGGTTTGGCTGGCTTCATAGAGAGAATATCGCTCATCCGGGGCCTCACTTGTTATAGGGATCGGCTGCGTCGCGCAGGCCGTCACCGAGCAGATTGAGCGCCATGACGGCAATGACGACCGCCACACCGGGCAGGAACAGCCAGGGTGCAGTCGCAATCGAGCGGATATTCTGCGCCTCGCGAAGCAGCACGCCCCAGGAAATGGTGGGCGGCTGAAGGCCAAGGCCGAGGAAGGACAGCGAGGTTTCCGCGAGGATCATCGCCGGAACCGCAAGCGTGACCGAGGCGATGATATGGCTCGAAAAACTCGGCAGCATATGGCGGAAGATGATGCGCCCTTCCGGCACGCCATCCAGCCGCGCTGCGGCCACGAATTCTTCGGTCCTGAGCGACAGGAACCGTCCGCGCACGACGCGGGCAAGCTGCGCCCAGCCGGTCAGGGACAGGATGATGGTGATCATCATATACTGAAGCGTGGCGGGCCAGCCCTGCGGCAGTGCGGCGGCCAGCGCCAGCCAGATGGGAATGGTGGGCAGCGAGAGTACGAAGTCGATCACGCGCTGCATGGTGAAATCAATGCGACCGCCATAATATCCCGATATGCCGCCGAGAACGACGCCGAGCAGCAACGAGAAGAACACGCCGACAAGACCGATCGACAAGGAGACCTGCGCCCCCTGGACCACGCGGCTGAAGACATCTCGCCCAAGGCGATCCGCGCCGAAGAGGAAGAGCGGCCGCGTCTTGTCGGCGGACGCCAGCAGATGGATATCCGTGGTGAACAAGCCGAATACGGAATATTCGTAACCGCGACCGAAAAACTGGACCGGGATTTTCTTCGCCGTATCCTCGACAAAGACCGCCGCCAGTGTCTCGGGGTCACGGGTCAGCTTCAGCGGATAATAATGCAGCCCGAGCGAGAAACCCTCGGTCGTATCGATGAAATGCACGCGCTGCGGCGGATGGAAGGTGGCGCGGGCATTCTGCAATACCGGATCGTTGATGGCGAAGAAGCCCGGTACCAGCGCAACGATATACATGGCGATGGTGATGAACATGGCGGCCATGGCCAGCTTGTGGCGCTTGAAGGCCCACCAGATGAGCTGCCACTGCGAGGCGACGGCCGCGCGGTCCTGCCGGGCATTGGCGGTGATGGTGATATCGCTCATGGCGCCCTCCTATTCGAGCCGGATGCGCGGATCGACCAGCGCAAGCAGGATGTCGCTGATCAGCGATCCGATCAGCGTCAGCGCACAGATCAACAGCACGAAAGCGCCCGCAAGATACATGTCCTGCGCCATCAGCGACTGCAGAAGCAGCGGCGCGGCCGTCGGCAGATTGAGCACGATGGCGACAACGACGGAGCCCGAAATAAGATTGGGCAACAGCCATGCGATGGTGGAAATGAACGGGTTAAGCGCAATTCTGAGCGGATATTTCGTCAGCAGTTTGAACTCGGACAAGCCTTTTGCCCGCGCGGTGGTGACATATGGCTTGGGCAATTCATCCAGCATATTGGCGCGCATGACGCGGATGAGACTTGCGGTGGAAGACACGGCAAGGATGGCGACCGGCAGCCAGATATGGGCCATCAGGTCCATCATCTTGGCGATGCTCCAGGACGCCGTTTCATATTCTGCCGAAAACAGCCCGCCGACATCGGCCCCGAACTCCACCGCCGCCACATACATCAGCACCAGCGCCAGCAGGAACGACGGTATGGACAGACCGAAGAAGGAAAAGGCGGTGAAGAGATAATCGCCGATCGAATATTTGCGCACGGCGGAGAAAACGCCGATCGGAAGGGCGATGGCCCAGGTGGCGAGAAGGCTTGCGACGGCCAGAACCAGCGTCAGCGCCATGCGCTCCCAGATGAGGCCGGACACCGGCTGCTGCCATTCGAACGAAATGCCGAAATCACCGCGGCTGATGATGCCCCATATCCATTTCAGATATTGCACGATCATGGGGTCATCGAGGCCGAAGCGTTCCCGCAGCTGCGCCGCCGTATTGTGGTCGATGACCTCGTTGGAAGCGGCCAAGGTGGCGATATAGGTCGTCACATAGTCGCCGGGCGGCAGCTGGATCAGGACAAAGGCAAGGAAACTGACGGCAACCAGGGACGGTATCATCCACAGCAGGCGTTTTACGATAAAAAGCAGCATGTCGTTCTCGCAATCACATTGTGCCGCACGCGCCGCCTCCCACTAAGGAGACGGGCTGCGGGTGGTCGAAACAACCTGAGAGGCGTCGCCGCGTTACGGCAGCGACGCCCATGTGGCGATATTAGCTTGTGAAGGTGAACTGTTGCGGCAGCGCCGGGCCGGGATTGGGCCACGACCAGCTGTCGGGTTCGGTCTCGGGCACGTTGCGCAGATTGTTGCGAATGATGCCGAAACCGCCCACCGCAAGGCAGAGACCGATCGTCTCGAACTCTTCCGCCGCGATATCGAAGATTTCCTTCATCTTCTGACCGCGCTTGGCAAGGTCGGCCGTCGAGCGCGCCTCGTCGAAAAGCTTGAAGCGCTTCTTCTGGCTTTCCGGCGGCTCTTCGCCCTTCTGGCCATTCGAGGTGTACCAGAGCGCCCACGGGATTGCGTAACGCGACCCCTGCGGATGGAAAGCGAAGAAATCGCGCGGATCAAGCATCGGATCGAGACCGCCGGGGCCGGGCCAGACGGCGGCATCATGGGCGTTGTCATCACCGCGTGTATAATAGAGCGCACGTTCGATGGTGTTGACCTTGATGTCGACGCCGATCTGCGCCCATTGCGCCTTCACCAGTTCCAGCGCATCGACCAGATCGGGATAAAGCGTCGGGATGACATCGATCGAGAAGAAGATCGGCTGGCCGTCAGGTCGCAACCGCATGCCGTTGCCGTTCTTCTTGTCATAACCGGCCTTGTCGAGAAGCTCGTTCGCCTTGTCCGCATTATATTCGGTGAATTGTCGCGCCAGCTTTTCATTGTACCAGGGATGTGTCGGGCGCGGCCCGGCCTGATAACCCTCGCTCTGGCCGAAATAGACGATGTCGATGATTTCTTGCCGGTTGAGCGCGATGGACAATGCCTGACGGAACGATTTGTCGGCAAACATCTTGCGCATTGCCGGGTCTTTGTGGGTGATGTTGAGATAGATCTGGCACTGCTGCGCGGCAGACGGCACCAGCGTCAGCAGCCGGTAATCACCCTTTTTCATGTTCTGTGACAGGGTCGGCTTGTTGGCAAGAACGCTGATATGGCGCTCCTGAATGTCAATCTTGCCGGAAATCACGTTCAGCATCAGCGATTCGACATCCTGCGAAATGCCGAAATTGATTTCATCGATATAGGGCAACTGATTGCCTTCGGTATCGACCTGCCAGAAGTAAGGGTTGCGGGTCATGACCACCCGTGTCGCACCGCCGGAATAGGGCTCCTTCACCACCCATGGATCGAGCGTCGGCTTGTCGACATTCGACCAGCGGGAGGGAATTTCGATATCGCCGCATTTGGCCCGGAACAGTTCCGTCCAGCTCGAGACACCCGCCGCCTTCACATCGGCATCCAACGACGTATTGTATTTCGGCAGGAACTTGCTGCAATAGTGCTTGGGAAACAGCGTCGGATGCTGGCCGAGCGGCGTGGCGAGATTTTCGAGATATAGTGCATTCGGCGCTGCGAATTTGAACTTTACCGTGAAATCATCGACTTTTTCGACATCGACCGCCTTGCCGGCCACGGAAAGCTGCGCCGGCGTGGCGCTGTAAAGCTCCTTGTTCTTGATGCAGTCCTCGATGGCGAACACCACGTCATCGGCTGTGAAGGGGTGGCCATCCGACCATTTTGCGCCCTCCAGCAAATGGAAGGTGAATTGCGAGGCATCGTCGTTGACTTCCCATTTCACCGCAAGGTTCGGCAGAACCTCGGTAAAATCCATGTTCCAGCGGACAAGGCCCTGATTGCCGACCATGCGCAGGATGCCGTTATGGTCCGATGAACCGCGCAGGCCACGACGCAATGTGCCGCCATAGGCGCCGATTTTCTCGTGCGGCGTCACCACCATCGGATTTTTCGGCAGACGTTCGGCCAAAGGCGGCAATTTGCCGTCCTTTACCAGCGCCTCCAGTTCCGGCGCCTGCTTGCCGGCAGCAGCCCGCGCCGAGGTCCCGATGACGGAAAGCGCGGCCACGCCGCCAACACCCGCCATAAAGGTTCGGCGCGTTACGCCCAGTGAAAATGTATCGCCATCGCGCATCGACAATCCTCCCAAAAAATCACCGGCAGCGAGACGGTTTTCACCGAACCGCGACGGCCCTCCCGGCCAGCCAGCACGCCGATCCTCCATCGGCAGGGGCAGACCATATGGGCGTTTTCAGATGATTACAAGTATTGACAGATTTTTACATCTTTTTTATTTGTAGACCGGTTTTCAGGATCAGGCTTGAAGAAAAATCGGTCAGGACAGCCCCCTCGCTCACAAAAATCCGGTATTTCTGTTGCGATTGAAATGCAGGAAACCCATTAACTTCAGCGATTTGCAACGGAAGGGCTGCTGATGGACAATCACACTGCATCTGCCGCCGCTCGAGGCGAAACTCGGCTGAGCGACATCATCTACGAAAAAATCGTGGGCATGATTTCGGACGGGCGGTTTCCCGTGAACGAGCGGCTGCCATCGGAACAGAATCTGGCATCGCTGTTTGGCGCATCGCGGCCGGTTGTGCGGGAAGCGCTGGAGCGGCTTCGGAACGACGGGCTTATCGTTTCGCAAAAGGGATCCGGCTCCTATGTACGCCAGCAGCCGGACTCTTCGGTCTTGCAGCAGGTGCCGGTCGGCTCGCTGGCAGATGTGCAGCGTTTTTTTGAGTTCAGGGCCGGATTGGAGGCTTCCGCGGCTGAGCTTGCGGCCCGCAATTGGCAGGCAACGGACAAGGTCCGCATAGAGCAGGCGATTGCCGCGCTGGAACAATGTCTCGAGCGCAACGATCTCGGCGCGGAGGAAGACTTCGCCCTGCACGAAGCAATTGCGAAAGCGAGCCATAACCAGTTCCACATTACGGTGCGGATCTGGTTCAAGCCTCATTTCGCCATCGGCCAGTCGGTGACACGCAGCCTCAGCCTCAAGCGGACCCCGCAGCATGTGCGCGAGGTGCAGGACGAGCACACGGCGATTGTGGAGGCGATTTTTGCGCGGCGCGAGCAGGCCGCGCATGACGCGATGAAAGACCACATATTGAAGGCGCGCGCCCGCATGTTTCAGGGCGTCGGCAGTTAGGCCGCACCCTGCAATGTCGAAAATAGAATCATAAAGCGCGGATGAGGGAGAGGAACCAGTGAGCCAGCCGCATATCGTCGAACCGAAGCTTCGTTCCCTGATCGATACCCCGTTGAGGGTTGGCGAATCGCCGGCCTGGGATGAGCGAACCGGCGATCTGTGGTTTGTCGATATTCTCGCACCCGCCATTTTCCGTCTCTTCCCCGACGGAAAACTCGACCGATACGACATGCCCGCCCAGATCGGCTGTCTCGGCCTCTGCGACAATGGCTTGATCGTGGCGGGCCTCAAGACCGGCGTGCATCTTCTCGATCCCGCGAGCGGCAAGCTCGATCTTCTCTGCGACCCGGACGACGGGCGGCCTGACAGCCGCCTCAACGACGGAAAGGTTGGTCCGGACGGCCATTTCTGGGTGGGGACCCGCGACGAGGCCGCGATACAGACAGGCAATGCACGCCTCTATCGCGTCGCCCCGGATGGCGGCATCGAACGCGTCATCGATGGCGATATGTTCACATCGAACGGGCTTGCCTGGAGCCCGGACGGCACACGCATGTATCATTCCGACAGCAGCGGCCTCATGTATCAGGCATTCGATTTCGACGCCGCGACCGGCAGGATCGGCCCAGCGGAACGGCTCCACGATTTCGCGCCGGATGAAGGCAGGCCGGATGGTGCAGCGACCGATTGCGAAGGCTGTTACTGGAGCGCCGGCGTTCAGGCGGGGCGCCTCAACCGCTTTTCGCCGGACGGCGAATTGCTCGAGGTCTACAGGCTGCCGTTCAAGGGGCCGACCATGCCGTGTTTCGGTGGTCCCGACCTCAAGACGATCTACGTCACAAGTCTCGTGACCGAGACGGGCGGAATAACCACCGCTGGAACGCTCGTCGCATTCGACGCCCCGGTCTCCGGCGCGCCTGTTCACAAATTTTCCATCTGAAGATGACTTTTGATCTTAAGGAACCCAGTTGATGACGACATTCGATTTTCGCCAGGCCCTGCAGGGCATCTCCGGCGTTCCGGTAACAGCTTACGATGCAGGCGGCGAAGTGGAGACCGGCGTTACCGCCGCGGTTTACGCCCGCGTCGCAAAGGCAGGCATCCACAATATCGTCGCGGCAGGCAATACCGGCGAATTCTACGCCTTGACGCCCGCAGAAATTCTGAAGGTTTATGAGGCTGCGATAAATGGCGTCAGCGGCAAAGCCCCGGTCACGGCGGCTATTGGACGCTCGCAGCGCGAGGCGCTTTCCATGGCGCGTCAGGCAAAAGAAATGGGCGCATCCGCCGTCATGTCGCATCAGCCGGTCGACCCTTTTGCAGCCCCGCAATCGCAGATCGACTATTTTATTGGCCTTGCGGAGGGCAGCGAATTACCGCTGGTCGCGTATGTCCGGGCGGACGGCTTCTCGGTCAATGACATGGTAAGGCTTTCCGGCCACCCGAATGTCGCCGGTATAAAGTTTGCGACGACCGACATCATGCTTCTGTCGCGCGCGATTGCCGCTTCCGATCCGAACGGCGCTCTATATGTCTGCGGACTGGCTGAAAGCTGGGCGCCGGCCTTTTCGGCGGCTGGCGCACGCGGCTTCACCTCCGGTCTCGTCAATGTCGCACCGCAATTTTCCCTGCAGGTTCATGACGCCCTGACGGCCGGCGATTTCCCGGCGGCACGGAAGATCATTGAAAAGATCGAGCTGTTCGAACGGCTACGGACACGATACCGCAACGGCGCAAACGTGACCGTGGTGAAGGAAGCCATGGAAATCCTGGGGTTCGAGGTTGGCCCCGTTCGCGCGCCTGGGCTTGCCCGTCTGGACAAGGAAGATCGCGCAACGCTTGAAGGACTGCTTGCCAGCTGGCGTTGATGGAAGCCTTGCCGGCAAGCTGCACGTTTTCGCTTTTATCAGTTTATATGCCGGCCATGAGCCGGCATATGTTTTTCGGCCGTGCATCAATCCTGCACGACCGAGGCCGATGGACGTCAGCCGAACAGGGCAAGGCTGCTTTTCACGGTAACCCACACACCCCACAGAAGCGGAATACCGACGGCGACCCAGGCAAGCGCCGCCTTGGTGTCCAATCCGCCCCGTCCGATGCCGAAGGAGCCTGTCGGGCCGGCATTGGCGGCAGCGGTCTTTGCCTGCAGGGCTGCAACTTCCGCATCCGGCATGAACCACTTGTCCGAGAGCGGCCGCACGAAGGCATTGGCCACGAGGCCGATCGCCAGCATGCCTGCCAGAATGTACATGGTGCTGGTGTAGAGCGCGGGTCCTGGCGCCACACCCGCCGCAATCTGTGCCTCTCGGATGTAGTTGACGACGACCGGACCGGCAATGCCAGCAGTCGCCCACGCCGTCAGCAGGCGGCCATGGATTGCGCCGACGAACTGCGTGCCGAAAATATCCGCGAGATAGGCCGGGATGGTGGCGAAACCGCCGCCATACATGGACAGGATGATACCAAAGGCCAGAACGAACAGCGCCTTGTTGCCCATCGTCGCAAGCGTCGGCGCCAGCGCATAAAGAATGATGCCGAGAATAAAGAAGCAGAAATAAGTGTTCTTGCGGCCGATCTTGTCAGACATCGACGCCCAGAAGAAGCGGCCGCCAATGTTGAAGAGCGAAAGAAGCCCGGTGAACCCGGCGGCAATCGCCGCGATCTGCGCCTTCTGTCCGGCATCGAGATCTGCAAAGCCCACGCCCGGCAAGCCGATCAGCGAGCCAGCGAAGATTTCCTGCAGCATGGGCGAGGCCATACCGATGACGCCGATACCCGCCGAAACATTCAGGCACAACACCGCCCAGATGAGCCAGAACTGCGGCGTCTTGTGCGCATCGCGCAGATGTACATGACGATGGGTTATCATGGCGCTTTTGGCAGCCGGCGCCGTCCAACCTTCGGGACGCCAGCCCGATGGCGGAATGCGGTAACCGAAGGCGCCCGCCATCATGAAGGCGAAATAGATCAGCGCCATGACGACGAAAGTCTGCCAGACGCCGACAGAGACATCCGTCTTGAAGTTGTTCATCAGGAGATTGGCGAGCGGCGCACCAATCATCGCACCACCGCCGAATCCCATGATAGCCATGCCCGTCGCCATGCCACGACGGTCCGGGAACCATTTGATCAGCGTCGACACCGGCGAAATATAGCCAAGGCCGAGCCCGATGCCGCCAATGACGCCAGCGCCCAGCCACATCAGCCAGAGTTGGTGCGTGATGACGCCGACTGCCGCCACCAGAATACCGCCGCACCAGCAGCAGGCGGAAACGAAGCCGGCCTTGCGCGGCCCCACTCTTTCCAGCCAGCCGCCCCAGATGGCCGCCGAGCAGCCCAGAAGAACGAAGAAAAGCGTATAGATCCAGCCGAGATCGGCCACGCGCCAGTTGCACTCAGTGGTGAACAGCGCACCCAGCAGGGTGAGGCTGGAGCAACTGGGGTCCGTGGCCGGCAGCGCCTTGGACAGCGGCAGCCAGAACACGCTGAAACCATAGGCCATGCCGATGCATAGATGGATGGCAAGGGCAGCCGGAGGCACCAGCCAGCGATTGAAACCCGGTCTTGCGATTATTCGTTCGCGGTCCAAAAAGCCGGCTTGCGCCGCTTCTCCCGCTGTTGCACCTGCTACTGCCATTGACATTACCTCCCTCGTGGATGTCTGGACATGTCACGTTCGCCCCGCCAGGCGAACACCGATATAGCCGAACGTCCCCCGTCCGGTCGAAAGTGTGATTATGCGGTCACGCCGCTCAAGCCTGTGTGCTTTCCGGGACGCTCGGCTCTGAAAGGGACTCTCCCGCAACCGGTCCTTTGCCACCCGGCGCGCCCTTGGCATCGTCGCCGAGCCCCACAGCATCGGGCGCCGGATCGTCGGGCCGCTTGATCTCCTTCGACGCGGCAAGCACAAGCGGCAGAAAATCACCTGCCCCGGCATCCGCCATCTCGAAGAACCGGCGTCGCATGCGCGGTTCCCAGAACTTGTTGATGTGGGTGGCGACACCCTCGATGCGAATATCTTCCGGCTGCGACAGAAAGAACGTCGCGATCTGGTTCGCCATTCTCACCAGCTTTTCATCGGTGTGGTTGAGCAACATGACCTCTTCCCCGCGTCGGCTGCCGGCCGACGCCTCTATGTGTGACAAGGCCGGGCGCACCCGGCCCTCCTTATTCCGCCGCTTCGAGCTTGCCGCTGATCCGCCGCGAACGGCGACCAAGCGCATCATATTCCTCCTGCCATTCCGTCGGACCGTTGGACGGCGATACCTGCACGGCGGTCACCTTGTATTCGGGGCAGTTGGTCGCCCAGTCGGAGAAGTCAGTCGTAATGACATTCGCCTGCGTGCCGGGATGGTGGAAGGTCGTATAGACCACGCCCGGCGCCACACGGTCGGTAATCAGCGCCCGCAGCGTCGTGTCTCCTGACCGGCTGGCAAGCTTGATCCAGTCGCCGTCCTTCACGCCGCGCTGTTCGGCATCGTGCGGGTGGATTTCAAGACGATCCTCCTCATGCCAGACGACGTTTTCGGTGCGCCGCGTCTGCGCGCCGACATTGTATTGCGACAGGATGCGGCCGGTGGTGAGAAGCAGCGGGAAACGCGGACCGGTGCGTTCGTCCGTCGCCACATATTCGGTGCGGATGAACTTGCCCTTGCCGCGCACGAAACCGTCCACATGCATGATTGGCGAACCATCCGGGAATTTCTCATTGCAGGGCCACTGCACCGAGCCCTTTTCTTCCAGATAGTCATAGGAAACACCGGCAAAGCTCGGTGTCGTCGCCGCGATCTCGTCCATGATCTCGGACGGATGCATGTAATTCCACGCAAGTCCCATGGCCTGTGCCAGCTTCTGCGTCACTTCCCAGTCGGCATAACCGTTTTTCGGCGACATGACCTTGCGAACGCGGTTGATGCGGCGCTCGGCATTGGTGAAGGTGCCGTCCTTTTCGAGGAAGGTCGAACCCGGCAAGAAGACATGGGCGTAGTTCGCCGTCTCGTTCAGGAAGAGATCGTGCACCACGACACATTCCATCGCGGCGAGACCGGCCGAAACATGCTTCGTATCCGGATCGGACTGGAGAATATCCTCGCCCTGAATATAGATGCCCTTGAAGCTGCCATCCACCGCCGCATCGAGCATGTTGGGAATACGCAGCCCCGGTTCGTTGTTGAGCTTCACGCCCCAGAGTTTTTCGAAGATGTCGCGCGTGGCGTCGTCGGAAATATGCCGATAGCCCGGAAGCTCGTGAGGGAAAGACCCCATGTCGCAGGAGCCCTGAACATTGTTCTGGCCGCGCAAAGGATTGACGCCTACACCGGGGCGACCGATGTTGCCGGTCGCCATGGCGAGATTGGCGATCGCCATGACGGTCGTCGAACCCTGGCTATGCTCGGTGACCCCGAGGCCGTAATAGATCGCGCCGTTGCCGCCCTTGGCATAAAGCCGGGCAGCACCACGCAGATCTTCTGCAGGAACGCCCGTGTAACGTTCCGTCTCTTCCGGGCTATGCTGGGGTTCTGCAACGAACGCCGCCCAATCCTCAAATTCCGACCAGTCGCAGCGTTCGCGGATGAAGGCTTCGTTGAACAGTCCTTCCGTGACGATGACATGCGCCAGCGCCGTCAGCACCGCAACGTTGGTACCCGGCAGCAGCGGCAGATGGAAAGCGGCCTCCACATGCGGTGTGCGCACAAGATCAATACGGCGCGGATCGATGACGATCAGTTTTGCACCCTGACGCAGCCGCTTCTTCAATCGCGAACCGAAAACGGGATGCCCGTCCGTCGGATTGGCGCCGATCACCAGCACCACATCGGATTGCTCGACACTGTCGAAATTCTGTGTGCCGGCGGAGGTGCCAAAGGCCTGGCCGAGGCCATAACCTGTCGGCGAATGGCAGACGCGGGCGCAGGTATCGACATTATTGTTGCCGAAACCGGCGCGGATAAGTTTCTGGACGAGGAAGGTTTCTTCGTTCGTGCAGCGGGACGAGGTGATACCGCCGATGGATTCCCGGCCATATTGGCCCTGAATACGCCGGAACTCCGACGCGACATGGGAGAAGGCTTCCTCCCAGGTCACTTCCCGCCACGGGTCGCTGATCTTTTCGCGGATCATCGGGTTGAGAATGCGGTCCCTGTGGGTGGCATAACCATAAGCAAAGCGGCCCTTGACGCAGGAATGACCGCGATTGGCCTGCCCGTCCTTCCACGGCACCATCCGCACCAGTTCCTCACCGCGCATTTCCGCCTTAAAGGAGCAGCCGACGCCGCAATAGGCGCAAGTCGTGACCAGCGAATGTTCCGGCTGGCCAATCTCGATCACCGATTTCTCCGTCAGCGTCGCCGTCGGGCAGGCCTGCACGCAGGCGCCGCAGGAAACACAGTCGGAATCGAGGAACGCCTCATGCGCACCGGGCGATACACGGCTTTCGAAACCGCGCCCTTCGATCGTTAGTGCAAAAGTGCCCTGCACTTCCTCGCAGGCGCGTACGCAGCGGGAGCAGACGATGCATTTGGAAGGATCATAGGTGAAATAGGGATTGCTCTCGTCCTTCGGCATAAAGCGGGCATTGAGTTCGCCCTCCCCGGTGCGGGCCTTGACGTGGTTGTCGCCTTCGTAACCGTAACGCACATCGCGCAGGCCAACGGCGCCCGCCATATCCTGTAGCTCACAATCGCCATTGGCGGCGCAGGTCAGACAATCGAGCGGGTGGTCGGAGATATAAAGCTCCATCACACCCTTGCGTATCTGCTTCAGCCGCTCCGTCTGAGTATGCACGACAAGACCGGCAGCAACCGGCGTGGTGCAGGAGGCGGGGGTGCCGTTGCGGCCCTCCACCTCGATAAGACAGAGGCGGCAGGAGCCGAAGGCGTCCACCATGTCGGTGGCGCAGAGTTTCGGCACATCGATACCTGCTTCGCGCGAGGCGCGCATGATCGACGTTCCCGCGGGAACAGTCACCTGACGTCCATCGATGGTGAGCGTCACCATGTCAGTGGCGAGGGACTTGGGGGTTCCATAGTCGAATTCTGTCACAAGGGCCATGGTCTTACTCCGCCGCTTCAACATGTGGGGTGGGGGCAAAATCAGCAGGGAAATGCCGGAGAGCGCTCATCACGGGATAGGGGGTGAAACCGCCAAGCGCACAGAGCGAACCGAATTTCATGGTTTCACAGAGGTCTTCCAGCAATGCCGTGTTTTTCTCCCGCTCGATGCCGAGCGCGATCTTGTCCACCGTCTCGACGCCACGCGCCGAGCCGATGCGACAGGGCGTGCACTTGCCGCAGCTTTCGACCGCGCAGAATTCCAGTGCAAACCGCGCCTGATGCAGCATGTCTGCCGTGTCATCGAAGACAACGATGCCCGCATGGCCGATGAGGCCACCAGCGGCCGTGAACGCCTCGTAATCGAAGATCGTGTCGAACAGCGAAACCGGGAAATAGGCCCCGAGCGGACCGCCCACCTGCACCGCCTTGACCGGACGGCCAGTGATCGTGCCGCCGCCGATATCATTGACGAGTTGTCCGAGTGGCAGGCCGAAGGCGGTCTCGTAAAGCCCGCCATGTTTGATGTTTCCGGCAAGCTGGATCGGGATGGTGCCATGCGAACGGCCGACACCGAAATCGCGATAAAACGCTGCGCCACGATCCATAATGACGGGAATGGATGCAAGCGAGATGACATTGTTGACGACGGTCGGCTTGCCGAACAGGCCCTGAAGCGCGGGCAGCGGCGGCTTGGCGCGCACCGTGCCTCGTTTGCCTTCAAGGCTGTTGAGCAGCGACGTTTCCTCGCCGCACACATAGGCACCGGCGCCCATGCGCACTTCCATGTCGAACGCGCGACCGGAGCCGAGGACGGAAGGCCCAAGAATACCCTCACGCCTTGCGATCTCGATTGCCTTTTCCATGACCTTGATCGCGTAGGGATATTCCGAGCGAGTATAGATGAACCCCTTGGTCGCACCGACGGCGAGGCCGGCAATAGCCATGCCTTCGATCAGCACAAAGGGGTCGCCCTCCATGATCATACGGTCGGCGAAGGTGCCGCTGTCGCCCTCATCCGCATTGCAGACGATATATTTCTGGTCGGCCATCGCATCAGCGACGGTCTTCCATTTGATACCCGTCGGGAAACCAGCCCCGCCACGTCCACGCAGGCCACTCTGGGTCACCTCGGCAACGATATCGGACGGCGCCATCCCAACAGCTTTTTCAAGGCCCTTCATGCCGTGATAGGCGCGATAATCCTCCAGAGACAATGGATCGGTCACGCCGCACCGGGCAAATGTGAGACGCGTCTGGCTTTTCAGGAAGGGAATGTCCTTCGTCGGCCCGAGACAGAGGCGATGCTCGCCGCCGGTGAGAAAACCAGCATTAAAAAGCGAGGCGACATCGCTTGCCTTGACGGGACCATAGGCGATACGGCCATGCTCGGTGCGCACTTCCACCAGCACTTCAAGCCAGAGCATGCCGCGCGAGCCGTTGCGGACAATCCGGACGTCAAGGTTGCGGCCAGCGGCTTCGCGGGCGATGGCATCGGCGACGCGGTTTGCACCAACGGCAAGGGCGGCAGAATCGCCGGGAACAAAAACGGTGACACTCATCGGCGCGCCTCCGTCAGAATGTCGCTAAGACAGTCCTCATCAAGACGGGCATGGACTTCGCCATCCAGCATCAGCGCTGGCGCCTGCGCGCAAAGCCCGAGACAAAAGACCGGCTCCAGCGTCACGGAACCATCGGCTGACGTTTCGTGCCAGTCGAGACTGAGCCGGTTCTTGACGGTTTCTGCAAGAGGCTCGCCACCCATCGACTGGCAAGCCTCGGCGCGACAGAGCTTCAGCACATGCCGGCCGGACGGATGATCACGAAAATCAGGATAGAAGGTGACGACGCCATGGACCTCGGCGCGCGAGATATTCAGCGCGGATGCGATGATCTGCTTGGCGCTTTCCGGGATATAGCCGAATTCATCCTGCACGGCGTGCAGGATGGGCAGCAGAGGCCCTTCCAGATGAAGAAGTTCGCCAATGACAGCGGAAATACGGGCCGCCTCATCTGCGGCAACCGCTCTTATATTCATAAGCCAGTCCTCCCAAACCGACAGGGGCAGGAATGGCGACCAAAACTTGCATCAAGCTCATCGCCACGCCCCTCATGTCATTGAGAATGGCGAAGTGCGGTTCGTCAGGTCAATAAGTCGTTTCCGTCGTGTGATAGGAAATTCCTATCAAATGATTTTTCTGCGGCTCTGAGACGCGCCTCATGCAGAAGCGCCGAAACTAGAGGCGTGTGCGGTTCCCGGTGCGTGGCAATCAGGCCGACGAGATGTTCCGGGTCAGGATCGGTGATCGGGATAATCCTGATCTGCTTTGGAAAACCGAACGATTCAGCTAGGTTACGCGGCATTATTGAAGCCCATTGTCCGGTGCGGATATGGGAAAACAGCACGATCATGGAGTTGGATTCAAGTGTCGGTTTGGCCTCCACTCCAGCTTCGGCCATGTGCCTGTTGATGATGCGCCGGTTCTGCATGTCCGGGGTCAATAGGCATAACCTAAGACCGGAAACCTGCTTCCAGGTAACGCTTTCCTGATCAGCGAGCGGCGTTCCGGCCGCGGCAATGAGGTGATATCGCTCCGAATAAAGCGGCACAGTCGTCACACGCCCGAGTGGTTCGTTGTCGAGGTAACTGATTCCCGCATCGATCTCGAGGTTTTCGATCTGGCTCAAGACCTGCAACGAGGTTCGTGAAGTCACCGAAAACGTCACATCGGGATGGCGCGCCTGAAAAGATTCCGTCAATCGCGGTACCATCGCCAGCGCGGTCGGAATGACGGCAAGGCGAATGTGTCCGGCAAGACCCTTGCGGGCAGCGCGCATTTCCTCGCGCATGGTGCGCGCATCGCCAACAATGCGACGCGCCCATTCGAGCACACGCTGACCTTCCGGGGTCAGCCCCTGGTACCGCGCCGAGCGCACGACGAGAACGACACCCAGCTGATCCTCCAATTGCCGGATTGCCGCCGACAGGCTGGGCTGGGAGACACCACATTCCTCCGCCGCCCGGCCGAAATGTTCTGCCCGCGCCAATGCAATGAAAAATTCCAGCTTGTCGATCATATGCTCTCCCCCGGCGCGCGATCCTTAGACCGGTGCACGCGGAAGAACACTAGAACGCGGCGGCGGCGCCCGCAAATAGCTGCAGGTATTTTCCTTGCGGCTAAGCGCAGGCGACGAGCGCCGGCCCCTTTAAGCGCGGATAATCGTAGGCGTTGACCTTCGAGGTGTTGTAACCCGCGCCCACCAGAGCTTCGGCAAGCTTGATCGCAACCGTGACACCATCGATGACGGGCACGCCGGTGGCCTCCCGCAGGCGGTCGCAGAGAGATGACATGCCGGCGCAGCCAAGGATAATAGCCTCCGCCGCATTCTCACGCTTGGCAGCCTCGATTTCGCGGCGGAGCAGTGCTTCCGCGACCTCCGGATCCTCCTCAAGACCAAGAACCGGCAGGTCGATCGCGCGAACATTTCGGCAATGCCTTTGAGCGCCATAATCCTCCACCAGATCTTCGATGATCGGAATGGACCGAGGAAGCGTGGTGATGATCGAGAAACGGCGGCTGATCGTCATCGCCACCTGAACTGCCGCCTGGCAGATGCCGATAACCGGCCCCCGCGCCACTTCGCGCGCGGCGTGAAGTCCCGGATCGTCGAAACAGGCGATCACGTAGGCGTCCACACCCTGCCCCTCTCCTTTGCGGATTTCCGCCAGAAGCCCCGGAACGGCCATGGCCTCATCCGCCTGCCCTTCAATGCTGACGGGGGTGTCGACCGGATTTGCCGCGGAGACGTGGGTTTCCTTCTGCTTGACCCGCAGCGCGCTATCGAGTGCCTGCGCGGTCATGGAAGCGGTGGAATTGGGATTGATCAAACGAATATGCATCGCACGCATCCTGAAAAGCTGTCACTTGCCGTCAGGCGCGGTGAAATCGGTGATTGGCGGCGCCTTTAAAACGAACTGGCGGTCCGAGGTGATGTAGTTGTCGGCATGAAGTCGGGCGATCGGCTGGTAGCGATCGGGATCGACGTAACGCCCCTCCTCATCGAGGCACTCGTTATGGACATGCATATGCACTACTTCGCCCAACACCAGTGTTCGGCGGGGGTAATCGATCAGTCGCTCCACCCGGCACTCGAAGGCGCAAGGCGATTGCGCAGCATAACTTGCGTCGATCTTGGTGCATGGCGTGGGCGTGAGCTTTGCCATCGACATCTCGTCAACTTCATTGTCAAAGCCGAGACCGCAGATCAGCATCTGTTCAGACAGCGCCATGTCCACCATGTTGACGACGAACTCGCCGGTGCGGCGGATATTCACCATCGTATCCTTTTCCTCCCCGCTGACCTTCGGCTGAATGCCGAGGACGACGATGGGCGGATCATGCGAAAAGACGTTGAAGAAGCTCATCGGCGCTGCATTGTTATGGCCCGCTTGTGAACGGGTCGTCACAAGCGCGATCGGTCGCGGACCGATAAAATTCGTCAAAAGGCGGTAGCGGCTCTGGGGCTCAAGCGCGCTGAAATCGAATTCCATGATCGGCATCCTAATTTAGTCGACAATTATCTTTCATATTGTTGACAATGTTGCAACCAAAATCCCGTTGATACAGTTGACTTTTTCATTCACATCGCGCTTCTCTACCGCGATTGGGGAGTATGTCGAATGAGCGAGCAGGCCGGCCCGTCCACGCAGCAGATTGTCGAGAAAGTATGGCTTTCGATTGCCGAACGCCGGCTGCGTCCGGGCGTGCAGTTGAAGGAAGAGCAACTGGCGACAATCTTCGGCGTCAGTCGTGCAAGAATCCGCCAGGCCTTGTCCGTTCTTGAGCGTGACGGGCTGGTGACGATTGTTCCCAATCGCGGCGCATTTGTCTCCAAACCATCGGTCGAGGAAGCCCGCGATGTGTTCTTCGTGCGCCGCACCGTCGAGCAATGCGTCGTCGAAAGACTGTGCAAATCCGCTACCAAAACCGATCTCAAAAAACTGCGCGACCATGTGGCGAAAGAGCGCGTGGCCAATACCAAAAACGTCACGACCGACATCATCAAGCTTTCCGGCGGGTTCCACCTGCTGCTTGCGGAAACGCTCGGTTCCGATTTCCTCTTTACCACCATGCGCGACCTCATCTCCCGCTCGTCGCTGATAACCGCCGTTTACCGTAACACGGATCGCTTCAACTGCGGCCCGGACGAACATGCGGAAATCGTCGATGCGATTGCCAACAACGATCCGTCGCGGGCCATCCACCTGATGACCCACCACCTTGAGCATGTGGAAGCGGAACTCGATCTCAGCGAAATCCGGGACCTTTCCCACGACCTGCGCGCAGCACTCGGCTGATCCCCCTCTCAGGCGCGCTGTCGCTGGCCGGTCCACTCCACATCATCTTCGACCAGATGACAGGCGACCCGCGTGCCGTTGGCGAGGCTTTTCACTTTTGGCACCTCTGCTGAGCATTGCGCCGTCGCCCGCGGGCAACGGGGGTGAAAAGCGCAACCCGAAGGTGGCTTTAGAGGACTCGGTACTTCGCCTGCCACAATCTCCCGATCCCGCTGCGGCGTCTTGATATTGGGGATCGTCTGGAGAAGCAGCCGCGTATAGGGATGGCGCGGATTGGCGAAAAGCTCTTCCGTATCCCCCTCCTCCACAATCCGCCCGAGATACATAACGGCGATACGGTCTGACATGTGACGAACAACGCTCATGTCGTGGCTGATGAAGAGATAGGTAAGGCCGAGTTCATCCTGCAAGCGGCGCATGAGGTTCAGCACTTGCGCTTGCACCGAAACGTCGAGCGCCGATGTCGGCTCGTCACAGACGAGGAATTCCGGTTCGCTGGCCAATGCGCGGGCAATGGAGATACGCTGGCGCTGGCCGCCGGAAAATTCATGCGGAAACTTTTCGCCGTCCGAGGCCGACAGCCCCACGGTTTTGAGAAGCTCTTCCACGCGCTCCATCGTTTGGGCCTTTGTCGCGCGCAGCTTCAGCTCGCGGATTGGCTCTGCGATGATGTTCTTCACGCGCCATCGTGGATTGAGCGAGGCATAGGGATCCTGAAAGATCATCTGCGCCGACAGGGGGCTGCCCCTGCCGCCCGCCGCAAATTGAAACTCACCGGCGCTTGGCCGGAAAAGCCCTGTTATCAGACGGGCGACTGTCGATTTGCCGCAGCCGCTTTCACCGACGATGCTGAGACAGCCCCCGGCCGGAACGGCGAAATCGATATCGTTGACGGCCTGGACGAACTGCCGGGGTTTGCGCTCGATGATGCGATTGAGAAGCGGGGCCGAAACATCAAAGGTTTTCGTCAGGCCCTTCACCGTCAAAGCCGGCTTGCTGAGTGCTGCTTTTTGAGCTGCGGATTGTGTCATGCTGTGCCTCCTGCGTTCAGCCAGCATGCACTGGCGCCGTTGCCGACTGTTTCGAGTTCAGGCCGTTCCCGCAGACAGCGCGGCCCGGCAAAACCACAACGGGGATTAAACGCGCATCCCGGCGGGATCGCATCGAGACGCGGCATCGCCCCGTCAATCTGGTTGAGCCGCTCTACCCTGGCGCCAAGCGACGGAATGGAGGCCATCAGGCCCTGCGTATAGGGGTGGCGCGGTTCGTGCAGCACCTGTTCAACCGGTCCCACCTCTATCAGCCGGCCGGCATAAAGCACCGCAACACGGTCGGCAGCCTCGGCAATCACGCCCATATCGTGGGTGACGAGCATGACCGCGGTCTGCTTTTCTTTGCACAGCCGCCGCAGCAGCGAAATGATCTGCGCCTGGATCGAGACATCGAGCGCCGTCGTCGGCTCATCGGCAATGATGAGTTTCGGTGAAGCGGCGAGCGCCAACGCAATAACTACTCGCTGGCGCATGCCACCGGAGAACTGGTGCGGATAATGATCGACACGATCCGCAGGTGATGGAATGCCGACATCTTTCAGCAGTTGAACGGCCCGAGCGCGTGCATCCGCTTTCGACAGTGGCAAATGCTGTCGGATCGTTTCGACAAGCTGTGCACCGACCGTAAACAGTGGATTGAGCGAGGTCAGCGGGTCCTGAAAGATCGCTCCGATCTCCCGACCGCGAATGCTTTCCATCGCCCGGTCATCCAGCTGATCGATACGGCGCGACCCGAGCCATATCTCACCGCCGGCAATGTGGCCGGGTTTTTCGAGCAGGCCCTGTATGGCAAGTCCCGTCATGGATTTACCGGCACCGGATTCACCGACGACACCCAGAATTTCGCCGGGCCGGATCGAAAGGCTGATATCGGAAAGCGCGGTAACGGTGCCACGCCGACCGGGAAACTCGACCTTGAGACTACGGACATCGATGACCGATTGGTTCATTTCAACCATGTTGGGCGACCTCCACCGGATAGCTCGGAGGGAAAATTTCGGAGACAGGCGGATTTGCCCAGCTCCGTTCGGGATATTTGGCAATCAGACGATCGAACTGAGCCTGCGCCTGTTCACGGGCACGCCGCATATCGATATGAGCGACCTGTCTCTCACGCATGGAAAGACGGCCGTCGACAAAAACGGCCCGCGTGACCTTGCCAGAGCCGCCGGTCACCAGCGTGGTGATGGGATCGATGCTCGGCGCCATGACGATATCGTCGAGGTCGAATACGGCAATGTCTGCCCTTGCACCCGGCGAAAGATGGCCAAGGTCAGATCGTCCAAGCGCGTGCGCGCCGCCAAGTGTCGCCGCATCGAAAAGATCGGCACAGCGGATCTGGTCTGGAACGCCGTCATTGATACGACAGGTAATCAGACCAATGAGCAGGTTCATCAACATGTCCGCCGGCGCCGTATCCGTTCCCATCGCAATGTTGATGCCGCGTTTGCGGCAGGAAGAGAAGGACGAGAGCGTGCTGCCGCCGCGGCTCGATACCAGCGGACAGTGGACGATCGACACGCCGTTCTCCGCATAAAGCGCCAGATCTTCCTCCGTCGCATTGGTGGCGTGCGGCGCGATCAGCCTTTCGCTGAGAAGCCCGGCCTTGGCCAGCCAGATCGGCGCGGTCGACTCATGAAGCTTGCGGACCGTCTCGACCTCCATGACGCCTTGCGCCATATGAAGACGGAACTTGCAGCCGAGTTCGCGGGCAGCCGCATCGGTACGCTCGATCAGGCCCAGAGTGGAGGTTTCGACCCGATCCGGTGCGAGCATGCCGCGCACCAGATCGCCATGCCGCCCACTCTGCTTCTCGATGAAGGCAATTGCGTCTTTCAGGCCCTGGAAACCACGCTCTTCATCAAAGACCGGCACCATGCGGCCCGGTTCTTCCAGCACCATGCCGCCGGAGCGGAAGGCGGGGCTGAGATAAACGCGAAGGCCAAGTTCACCAGCAGCATCGGCCGCGGCCTCGAACTCAGTTACAGTCTCCCCCCACGCGCGATAAAACAGCGATGCAATTGGCGCTGCGGTGGTGATGCCGTTGAGAAGCAGTTGTCCAAACGCGAAACGCTTCTGGAAGGCAAGTTCTTCCTGCGAGTACATTTCGTAAGGACCGGCTTCGACATAGGAACGCGGCCAGACACGGCCCTTGGCCCAGCCCGGATGATGATCGATGCCGAGGATCGTCGTATCGAGATCGGAGAGCGCGTCGAGATCGATCAGCCCGGGGCTGACGAGAGCATTTCCGAAATCGATACGCCGGGCGACCTCTCCGGGAAATTCATGCCCGACAAAGACGATTTCACCATTTTCGACGACAACCTCGCCGTTTTTGAGAAGGCGGTGCGATCCATCCTTATGTCCGACAACCCAGCTGGCTGCCAGCAACGTCCGTCCTTCCGGCCTTTCGCCGAGTTGCAACGAGTTAAGAACATCGCTCATCACGGCGCCTCCACGATGGCTTTGCCATCTCTCGCAGTGACACGGCCGCCTTTGACGACCAGCGGCCGCGGCGCGATATCGACAACGGCTTGCGCCAGCGTTTCCCCGGTCAAGAGGGTGAAGTCGGCATGACATCCGATCTCCATGCCATAGTCTTCGAGACCCATTACATCGGCGCCGCCCTTGGAAACGACGTGCAGCACGTGGGCTAGTTCGATATCCGAGCGCAGTCCGTTTTTCATGCCGATGATCTTGGCGCGATCCAGCATGTCCGGCTGTCCCCACGGACCCCATGTATCGCGGATGCCATCACAGCCGCCACCAACACGCACACCCGCTTCCTTGAGGCGCATGATCGACGGCACGCTTGCCGATGGCGCACCCGTGGTCAGGATGGCAACGTCGAGCCGCGCGATCTCGTCGATCAGCCTGCCGACGCGCAGATAGTCATTCATGCCGAGTGCAAAGGCATGGCTGATGGCGACATTGCCCTGCATGCCGTTTGCCCGGATGCGCTCGAAGATGAGTTCCATGGTGAAGGCGCCGAGGTCGGCGGCTTCGTGCAGATGGATATCGATCGGGACGCCGTGTTTTGTCGCCAGCTGGAAAAGAATGTCCAGCTGGCCCTTCGGATCGCGGTCGATGCCGCAGGGGTCAATGCCGCCAAGCACTTCGCAGCCCTGCTTTAAGGCTTCATCGAGAAGCTCCACCGTGCCGGGCATGACCATGACACCGGATTGCGGGAAGGCGACGATCTCGATATCGATGATACCATCAAGCTTTTCCCGGGTTTCCCAGATGCCCTCGACCAGCTTTAGCCCGTGGGTGGGGTCGATATCGACATGGCTGCGAATATGGGTGCCGCCATTGGCTGCGAGCCCGATGGCATGGCGCATGGACTGGCGATGCGGATCGATGCCGATCTGAACGCGGTTCTCCCGCTCGAAATCGATCCGCTCGCGAAGGATGGCGGCACGATTGTTGACGTGCCAGGGCATGCCCCACGTGGTCTTATCCAGATGCGTATGGGCATCGATGAGACCGGGGATGGCGATTGCTCCCTTACCATCCTCGACCGGCATTTCGGGTTCGGCTTCAAATGTTCCGAAACCTGAAATCTTGCCGTCCCTGATCAAAATATCGCAGGCTTCGCCCGCCATGGGCCGTACGTTGCGCAAAAGAAGATCGTGCATGGAACTCACCTCAGTTTCGGATTGAGCGCATCGCGCAGCCAGTCACCCAGAAGGTTGACGGTGACGACGAGCAGGCAGAGTTGGAAGACCGGAAACAGCACAATCCACCAGGAGCCGGAAAATAGGAACTGGTTGCCGATGCGGATCAATGTGCCGAGCGACGGCTGGCTCGGCGGCATGCCGATGCCAAGGAAGGACAGGGTCGCTTCCGTGAGGATGGCCATACCGAAATTAAGCGTCGCAGCAACCATGATCGGCGTCAGCGTGTTGGGCAGGATATGTGCCGCCATGATGCGACGGGCGGGCACGCCGATCAGCTTGGCGGCCTGAACATAGTCCTTGCCGGTTTCCACAATGGCTTGAGCGCGCACCGTTCGCGCATATTGCACCCAGGCGGAAAGCGCGATGGCGAGAATGAGCACGGCGGACGCACCGACCTCACGCAGGCTGTCGGGCAGCATCTGCCGCACGACGGTGGAAACGAGGATGGCGACAAGAATGGTCGGAATGGAGAGCGTGATATCGCCGATGCGCATCAGCAGACCATCTGCAATACCGCCGAAATAACCCGCCACCAGACCCGCCGTCATGCCGATGATGAGCGAGAGCACCACGGAGGCAACACCGATGACGATGGAGATGCGCGTGCCATAGAGAATGGCGGACAGCATGTCGCGTCCCTGCGTATCCGTTCCAAGCAAGAACGGCCATTCGCCGCCTTCCTGCCAGATCGGCGGCAGCTCGGCCTTCCACATGTCGAGCGATGCGCCGTCATATGGGTTCTGGGGCGCAATCCACGGCGCGAAGATGGCGGCAAGGATCAATAGCGCAAGGATGAGCGCGCTGACCTTCGCCGATTTGCTGCGGCTAAAGGACCAGTAGAGGTCGCTGTCACGCATGCGGCTTAAAAGCGACCGACGGGCGGGTTTTTCCGTTTGCGAAAGGTCTGTCATGAAACCGGCTCCCTTCGGTTAGCGCGCGGTGCGCAGACGCGGATCGATGACCGCATAGGCGATATCGACGAACGTGTTGAGGACAACGAAGATGAAGGAGATGATGCAGAGATAGGCCGCCATGACGGGAATATCGAGAAAGGTGACAGCCTGAATAAACAGCATGCCCATGCCCGGCCACTGAAACACGGTTTCCGTGATGAGTGCGAAGGCGATGAGCGAGCCGACATTCATCGTCGTCAGCGTCACAACAGGCATCAGACAGTTGCGCAGCGCATGGCGGAAATAGATCCGCCAACGCGGTATGCCGCGAGCTCGCGCGAATTTCACGAAATCGGAGCGCAAGACTTCAAGCATTTCCGCCCGCACCAGACGCATGACGAGCGTGATCTGGTAGAGAGAAAGTGCAATGGCAGGGAGAATGAGGGCCGCTCGTCCGGAAGACGTCAAAAGCCCCGTCGACCACCACCCGAGCTGGACGACATCGCCGCGACCAAATGCAGGCGCCCAGCCCAGCGACACCGAAAATACCAGAATGAGAAGGATGCCGACAACGAAGCTTGGCAGGGAGACGCCGACAATCGACAGGAATTGCAGGCCCTCCGTATACCATTTCCCGCGCCGGATTGCCGTCAGAACGCCGAGAGGCAGGCCGACGACAAGCGATATGATGGTGGCAACCAGCACCAGTTCGAGCGTTGCGGGAAACCTTTCGGCGATCAGCGGCAGCACCTGCTGGCCGTTGCGGTAGGAAACACCGAAATTGCCCTCCGCCGCATCTTTGACAAATCGCAGATATTGGGTCGGCAGGCTGTCATTGAGGCCGAGCCTCTCACGTAGCGCGGCGCGATCCTCCTGGGAGGTCTGTTCGCCAACCATCAGCTCGACAGGATCTCCCGCCAGCCGAAAGATCATAAAGGCGATAAGCGCAACGGAAAGCATGACCAGCACGGCATTTCCCAAACGCTTGATAATGAAAACCAGCATTGTTACCTCTCGGACACGAGCCTGAATCACGCGGGCATTCAGGTTCGATTATTCTCTTCCTGAGATGGGGCAAAGGTTACGCGGCGTGCAAGAACCGCGACCACGGTGCAACTTTGTCGACAATTTTTGACACGGTTTCGTTCGGCTTCACACCCAGTCGAATGAACTGGCGCGTACTCGAATGTCTGCTGAAACAGGCAAGGCGCTCAGTCCAGTGACCGGCGCCTCGCTTGCTCTCCGTCTTATTTGTCGAGCTGAGTCAGCCAATGGCGTGGCTTGTTGTCGGCGCGGAAGTCGACACTTTTGACCTTGGCCAGCATCGCCCAGGCAATCGGCTGCTGATGCAACGGCACGAGCATGGTCTCGTCCTTGGCGATCTTCAGCGCGGCTTCTTCGAGCGCCAGACGCTTCGTATTGTCTTGCTCCTGCGCCGCCTGCGCGACAAGCTTGTCGATCTCGGGATTGGACCAGCCGCCGTAATTGGAGACGCCCATCGCACCCTTGCGGGTCGAGAGGATTTGCGACAGCATGGAGAAGGCGTCGAGTGTCGGCTCGTTCGCCCAGCTGAGGTTGAAGACGTCAGCCGTGCCACCATTGCGCTTGGGTGACTGCACCGAACGTGGCGCGATATCGATGGTCGGCTGGAACCCGCCGCGCTTCAACATGTTGGCAACGCCAGAGCAGATATCCTCTTCATTGACGCTCTCATCATTCATGCAGGTATAGGTGAAAGCAAGGTTCTTCATGCCCGCATCGGCAAGCAGCTTGTGCGCCTTGGTCGGATCGGCCGGCTCGAACGTGTCGAGCGACTTGGCATAGCCCGCAATCTCCGGTGCGATCAGCGAGCCAGACGCTCTTGCGAGACCACGCATGACTTTCTTGTTGATGAGGTCACGATCGATGGAGGCTTCGAAGGCCTGGCGGACACGCAAATCATTGAACGGGTTCGGCTGACCGTTTTCCAGTTTTTCGCGGCGGTTGAAGCCAATGAAAAGCGTGCGAAGCTCGGTGCGCTTCTTCACCGTGATATCGGGCGAGGATTCGAGGCGCGGCAAATCCTGGATCGGGGCGGAATCGATCAGGTCGATTTCACCTGACAGCAGTGCCGCGACGCGGGTTGCCGCCGATGCGATCGGCACAAATTCGATGCGGTCGAGATTGTGCTTTTTCTGGTCCCACCAGCCTTCATTCGCAACGAGAACAGTCTTGCTATCGGGAACGCGGCTTTCGAGCTTGAACGGGCCGGTGCCGTTGGTGTGCATGGTGGTGTAACCATCGACCTTCGACGCGAAGTCGGTGGGCTTCTCGCTATTGTTATCCTTCAACCACTTGGCATTGAAGATGAAGATGTTGGTGATGTCGTTCAGGAAGAGCGAGGTGGGCGCGTTGACATCGAGGTCAACCGTAAAATCGTCAACCTTTTTGACGCCAGCATAAATCGGGATATTACCCCGCAGCGGCGAGGTCGCGTCCGAAGCGCGGGTAAAGGATGCGACGACATCATCAGCGGTGAAGTCTGCGCCGTCATGGAATTTCACACCCTTGCGCAGGGTAAAGCGCCAGGTCTTTCCATCAATCAGCTTCCATTCGGTGGCAAGCGCCGGCTCGATCTGGAAGTCCGGCCCGTAACGAACGAGACCCTCATAAATATGATTCAGAAAAGCAAGGTTGGACGTAGACGGGACCGAATATGGGTCTAGCGAATAAAGATCGGCGCGACCGGCCCAGCGAAGGGTCTCGGCATTGGCGGGAACGGCAATGGCGGCGGCAGCCATGGCCGCCAGGACGAAACTTCTGATACGGGACATTTGATCCCCCCTTTTTATAAATCGTTGGAAGACCGCTGGGCGGTCCGCTCGGGCAAAGGGAGTATTGTTTCACCCGGGCTTATTGTCAATAATATTGTTGACAATTATCGTACTCAAAATTGTAAGTTTTTGGATACGAATTAAAGAGAGGGAGGACGGAATATGACAGGCTTTCTGCTGATACACGGCACGATCGTCACGGTCGACACGGAGCGGCGCATTATCGAAGACGGCGCATTGGCCATCGAGGGCGACAGGATTGTCGACATCGGCACTGCGGATGAACTGGAACCCCGCCATGGAGACAAGGAGGCTATCGACTGCAGAGGAAAACTGATCACCCCTGGCCTGATCGATGCCCATGGCCATGCAGGCCACGCGCTTCTTCGCAGCGTTGCGGCGGATACCAATGCGATGTGGATGAAAATCATCACCCCGACATACTATCACTACGTGACCCGCGACTACTGGTATGCCGATGGGCTGATTTCCGGCATTGAACGATTGCGCGCCGGGGTGACGACCGGGGCCAGCATCATCACCTCGATGCCGCGCGCAGATGACCCCGTCTTCGCCATCAACCATGCCCGCGCCTATAGCGAACTCGGCCTTCGCGAAATCATCTGCATCGGACCGTCAGGCTTGCCCTGGCCTCATCAGGTCACGCGTTGGGAGAGCGGTTCGCCAGAGCGTCGTGACGTGAGCTTCGACGAGATGATGGAGGGCAGCGAAGCGGTGATTGAAGCATTGCATGGAAGCGCCGATGGCCGCATTAGCGTTTTCCTGACACCTTTTACCATCGTGCCTTCGGTCGAACCATCAAATGCATCGACACCTGATCAGGCTGTGAAGCTGACCGACGCCGACAGGATGCAGGCCCGCCGGATGCGCGAGATGGCGCGCAAGAGAGGTGTCAGGCTTCATTCCGACGCCTTTGCCGGACAAATCCGCATGGCGTTTCAGGACAAGGAAAATGCCCTGCTTGGTCCAGATATCCACCTCCAGCACTGCTGGGGCATCTCCCATGACGAGATCGACATCCTGGCCGAGACCGGCACCCGCGTGACCCACGCACCACCGGGCCGCGCGACACCCGTCATGGAAATGATGTCGAAAGGCATTCGTGTCGCGATTACCAGCGATGGTGCAGCCCCGAGCCGCCATTTCGACATGCTTCAGACGGCGCGCCTGGCACAATTTACGCAGCATCTCCTGCACAATCATGACCGCTACCTGCTGCCGCCCGGCAAGATTTTCGAGATGATCACAATCGACGCTGCTCACGCCATTGGTATGGAAGACGAGATCGGTTCGCTCGAAATCGGCAAGAAGGCTGACGTCGTCATCATCGATATGCGCAAGCCACATCTGATGCCCATGTGGATGCCGGTCCACCGGTTGGTGCATCAGGTCCTTGGCAGCGATGTCGATGCCGTCTTTGTGGACGGAAAGTTACTGATGGAAAATGGTCGGGTTCTGACAGCAGATGTCGACGCCGCCATTGACTTTGGCCAACAGGAGGCGATCGCTCTGGTAGAGCGGGCCGGCCTGAAAGCACATATGCATGATCCGGGCTGGGGCCGCTTGCTGCGCACATTCGACGAGCCGGTGTACCCTCCCCGTCCACCGGAAGATGCAAGCTACCGCGCGAACGCGCATGGGCTCGATCAGGATCGATAAATCAAGAGGCTACGGCAAACCCTCATTCACAGCCCCGCCAGCATCACGACAAAAACTCCCCGGCCTGGAGTGGTCCGGGGAGCAAACCTGACATCATGTCAGGCACTTTGACTGGAGCTAGTGACTCACCCGTTCAAAACGGGGTGGATCTGAGTTGTCTAACCCGGTTTATGCTTTTTATGCAGACAATTAGAACGAACGCTCGAGACGAACGAAACCGGTCCAAGCTTCAGACTTCTTTTCGACGTCGAGGTAGTTCGCATGGCGGCTCGCCCGTCTCTCCGGCAAATCCGTCAAATGGGGGAGCTTATGGCCTGTCGCTGGAAACGCCGGTGGGGAATGTCGTAGTATTTGCCAGCATTGCCTCAATCGCGTCCGCCGGAAGAGGTCGGCTGAAATAATAGCCCTGGCCGTAAGGACAGCCCGCCATGCGCAGGAACGCGGCCTGTTCGGCGGTTTCCACGCCTTCGGCAATGACATCGATGTCCAGCGATCCCGCAAGCTGGATCATGATCGTGACGATGGCGCTATCCTTGGTTTTTTCCGGCAGGTGGGTCAGGAACGAGCGGTCTATCTTCATGCAGGACAGCGGAAATGTCTTGAGCATACCAAGGCAAGAATAACCAATGCCGAAATCGTCCAGCGCCAGGCTGACACCCATCTGTTTTATGGCGCGCATAATCCGTACCGATGCCTCAACATCCTGAATGATCAGCGTCTCGGTTATCTCGATTTCCAGAAGGGAGGGCGCTAGCCCGGTTTCCTTCAGCACCGACCTTATCTGCTGCACCAGCCCGCCCTGAAACTGCCGCGGAGAAATATTGACCGCCATTTTCATGGGCGGCAGGCCGGCGGCGGCCCATGCCTGCGCCTGGTGGCAGGCCTTTCTGAGGATGTTTGCCCCTAGCTCCACGATCAGTCCGGTTTCTTCCGCAAGCCCGATGAATTCCTCAGGGCCGAGCAGACCTTCCGCGGCATGCTGCCAGCGAACAAGCGCCTCCACGCCGCTGACCCGGCCGTTTGCAAGATCGACTTGCGGCTGGAAATGCAGGACGAATTCGTCCCTTTCCACCGCCTTGCGCAACTCCTCAATCCGGTTGAATTTCTTCCTCAGATCATCCGCCATGTTCGGCGTGAAGGTGGCGATGCTGTCGCGCCCGTTATGTTTGGCCTCATACATGGCAAGGTCGGCCGCTGCGACGATTTCCGCCGTGGTTTCCCCATGCTCCGGGAAAAAGGCCATGCCGATGCTGCTTGTGACCTTGATATCGTAATTGCCGATGCGCAAGGGCTGCGAGACAGCGGCGCGGATGCGCTGCAGGCGGTTTTCGACATCGTCCTTGCGCTCTTCGAGAATGATGACGAACTCGTCGCCCCCCACCCTGAGAACGAGATCGTACTTCCGGAGACTTTTCGCAATGCGCTCGGCGGTTTTCGCCAGCAATGCATCGCCGATGCTGTGGCCAAGCGTATCGTTGATCTGCTTGAAGTTGTCGAGATCGAGAAACCCGATACCGACCCTTCTGTTCGCCTTTGCCGCCGCCGCCAGTATCTCCGGCAGCCGAGTATCGAGAAAGCGGCGATTGGGTAGCCGGGTCAGCATGTCGTGATCCGCCAGAAAGGCGATATGTTCCGCCGCCCTTTTGCGGTCTATCGCCAGACCCGCCATGCGCGCCGCAGCACCGATAAACTCCACCAGCGCCGCGTCCGGCTCGCGGCCGGCCAGCATGCACCAGACGAAACCATGCGCCTTGCCTTCGCTGGCCGGAATATCGAAACTGAAGGCGACGTGTTCTGCCGGATGGGTGAGGCGCTCAGGATCACTGATACTGGCGAAAAGTGCGGCCAGCCCCTCCTGCTGCGCGAGCGCCGGCGAGGCGTAAACGGAAGGCTCCCCTTCCGCCGCCTCGAATACCCGCACCGCGCAGGCAAGGCCGGTGGCGAGATTTTCGATGGCCTTGACGAATTCCTCGAGAAAATCCTCGATCCGCGCCGCCTCCACAATCATTTGCAGGATACGCGCCTGCGCCTGAAGCAATCGCTCGGAGGCCTTTTTCTGGGTAATATCGCGCGAAGCGCCGACCACGCCGATGATGTTGCCAGCCTTGTCCTTCAGCGGCACACGCGACATCATGAGCCAGCGGTCGATATCCCCGCGCATGGCACGTTCTTCATAACCGAGATCCGGTTCGCCGGTGCGCATTACCCGCGCTTCGGTCTCGGGAATGCCGGCGCGCTGCGCCGCTTCACCATGAATATCGTAGTCAGTGAGCCCTATCAGTTGCTCGACCGTATCAAAGCCGTTTTCGGTGACGATGGCGCGATTGGCGAAAAGAAAGCGCCCTTCCAGATCCTTGGCATAGATAAAATCCGGTACGTGGTCGATCATCGCTTCCAGAAGCGCGTGCCGGTCGGAAGGATTGGCATTTTCGCCCATGTCAGGAATGGCGGATGGCATGACATCGCGCTTTTTTCGCGACATCCGGTTCTCTTCGGGTGTCTTCGGGCCTTTGGAACGCACCTCTCCGCCTCATTACTTCATAATCAGGCAGAACAGTACGATTATACATATTATATAAGTATGAATGACAGGGCAAAGATCGCCGGGAATTCCGTCTTTTGCAGCAGCTTCCCCGAAGCCCTGCCCGACTGAAACCAAACAGCGCAACATGAGCTGCGCCGTCACTTCATACAGGTGACAATTCTTTGTCCGTCACACCACCGGCGTTGGCAAATCTTTGCCCGCGAAATGCGCATCGAGATTGGCGAGAACCAGATCGGCCATGGCGCGCCGCGTCTGGTGTGTGCCGCTGCCGACATGAGGGGCGAGCGTGACGTTGTCGAAAGCGAAAAGCGCTTCCGGCACACGCGGCTCGTCCTCGAAGACATCCAGCGCCGCGCCGCCGATCGCGCCGTTCGAAAGCGCCTCGACAAGCGCCGTCTCATCCACAAGCGACCCGCGCGCCACGTTGACCAGTACGCCTTGGGGACCAAGCGCATTGAGCACATCCGCATTGACGACATGGCGGGTTTCGGCCGTCGCGGCGGCGGCAATGATCAGCACGTCGCAATTGGCAGCCAGCGCTTCGATGCTGTCGTAATAATCATAAGCGACATCGCGACGGCTTCTCGCGGTGTAGGAAATGCGGGCATCAAAACCCTCGAGCCGCTTTGCGATTGCGTGGCCGATGCGGCCGAGGCCGAAAATGCCGTAACGGCGGCCGGCCACACGGGTGGAAAGCCCCATATCGCCCTTCAGCCATTGGCCGGTGCGCACATGCTGGTCCGCCTGCGGCAGCTTGCGCGCCTGCGCCAGAACGAGGCCAAGCGCGAGGTCGGCGACATCGGCCGTCAGCACGTCAGGTGTATTGGAGACGCGGAAGCCGCGCCGTTTCGCGTCAGTCAGATCGACCTTGTCAAAACCGACGCCGTTGATGGCGACGATTTCAAGATTGGGAAGTGCAGCGGCGATATCCGCGGGCAGGCCGATATGGCCGCCGGTGACGACGCCGCGGATCGCGCTGCCCTTTTCAGCAAGCAACGCCGCCTTGTCCGAAGCTTCGAACAGGCGATGCACGGTGAAGCGCTCGGCAAGTTCTTCTTCCAGCGCCGGGATGAGCGGGCACAGTTGCACGATTTCAGTGGTCATGGAGTTTCCTTTGCGCCGGTGAACTACTTCACATCGGCCTTGACGAATTGCCGGAGTTCCGGCGTTTGCGGATTGGCGAAGAGCTCGGAAGAACGGCCCTGCTCCCAGATTTTACCCTTGTGCATGAAGATGGTTTCAGTCGCCACGCGACGCGCGAAAGCCATTTCATGTGTGACAAGGATCATGGTCATGCCGTCCTTGGCGAGGTTTTCCATGACGGTCAGCACTTCCTCGGTCAGTTCCGGATCGAGCGCCGAGGTCACCTCGTCGAACAGCATCACCTTCGGCCGCATGGCGAGCGAGCGGGCAATCGCCACGCGCTGCTGCTGGCCGCCGGAAAGCTGGTCGGGATAGGAATCGAATTTCTCCGAAAGGCCGACGAGTTGCAGAACCTCGCGGGCAATCTCCTTCGTTTCCGATTTCGCCACATCCTTGACGATGCGCGGCGCAAGCATGATGTTTTCGCCGACGGTCAGATGTGGGAAGAGATTGTAGCTCTGGAACACGATGCCGACATCGGTGCGCAGCCTGCGCAGCGCCTTGGCATCTTCGCCGATCGCATGACCGGCAATTTCGATACGGCCGGAATTGATCTTCTCCAGCCCGTTCATGCAGCGCAGCAGCGTGCTCTTGCCCGAACCCGAGCGGCCGATGAGGGCGAAGACTTCACCACGGTCGACCGAAAGCGACACGCCTTTCAGGACTTCCAGAGCGCCAAAGCTCTTGTGAACGTTTTCAACGATTACTTCCGGCATGAAGCCTCCTTTCCAGCCAACGCGACAGCTGGGACAACGGGTAGCAGACGATGAAATAAAGCACGGCCACCGCGACGAAGACGCGGAACGGCTGGAACGTGGCGTTGTTGATGAGCTGCCCCGCTCTCGCCAGTTCGACGAAACCGATGATCGATGCGATGGACGTATTCTTGACGACCTGAACGGCAAAACCGACGGTTGGCGGCAGGGAAATGCGGATCGCCTGCGGCAGGATGACGTAACGATATTGCTGGGCGCGGGTGAGAGCCAGTGATTCCGACGCTTCCCACTGCTGCTTCGGCACAGCCTGGATGCAGCCGCGCCAGATTTCGGCGAGATAACCTGACGTATAGATCGTCATCGAGGCGCCGGCGGCGAAGAGCGGCGGCAATTCCAGCCCGGCAAGGCTGAGACCGTAATAGGACAGGAACAGGATCATCAGCACCGGAATACCCTGGATCACCTGAATATAGGTGCCAGCGGCAATACGCAGCGCCTTGAAATTCGAGGTACGGGCGAGCGCCACGAAGAAGCCGACGATGCCGCCGCCGATGAGTGCAATGATCGTCAGAAGCACGGTCCATTGCAGGGCGGTCAAGAGAAAGCCGAATTCGTTCCAGCCGAAAGTTCGAAGAGTCATGACTGCACCTCCGGCAAAGCGGTCATCGTCTTGCGCGCCACGCGGCGCCCGAACAGCCACATGCCGACGAGGGCGAGAATGAGCCGCAGGGAAAGCGCCAGTGCCAGATAGATGAGCGTGACGACGATATAGACCTCGAAGGAGCGATAGGTCTGCGATTCCACGAAGGCTGCGGCGGCCGCAAGTTCATGGGTGGAAATAGCCGAACATATGCTCGACGCCAGCATCATCAGCACGAACTGGCTGCACAGCGAGGGATAGACCTTGGCGATGGCCGGCACCATGATGACGTGGCGATAGATCTGGTATTTGGTGAAGCCGAGCGCCTCGCCCGCCTCAATCTGCGACTTGTGAACAGCCTCGATGCCGGCGCGGATGATCTCCGTCGAATAGGCCGCGAGGTTGATCGTCATGCCGATCAGCGCCGCCGTATCTGCCCCTACCCTGAAACCGAGGCCCGGCAGGCCGAAATAGACGATGAAAAGCTGCACGAGAAACGGCGTGTTGCGGATGACTTCCACATAACCGTCCACGATGATGCGGACGATGCCGCCGTTGATGGACCGCAGCGAGGCCAAAAGAATGCCGAAAGCGCAGCCGAGCACAATAGAGAGGACCGACAGCTTGATCGTCAGCCATATGCCGTTCAGAATTTCATTCTGATATTGGGCGAGCGCGCCGAATTGGAATGTATAGGACATGCGTCACTCCGTTGACATTTCCCGGGCCCGCCGGAAGTTTCCCGGCGGGCGCGTTGAAAGGCTCAATCAGAAGCTTGGCAGTTGCGGCAGCGGACGGCCTGTCCACTTGACCGAGATGCGGTCGAGATCACCCGACATCTTCATGAGGTAGATTGACGTGTTCAGCCACTGGCGCAGCTCGAAATCCTCAAGCTTGGTCGCCATCGAATTGCCCTGCTGGAAGAAGGTGAAACCAACCTGCAGACCGGCTTCCGGGCGCTGCTTGATGATCGCTTCGCCAACCGTGGACGGCAGGGCGACAGCATCCACCTGACCGGCAAGCAATGCCTGTGCGCTGGTGGAATCGTCTTCGTAAACGACGATTTCGAGACCTTCGATATTGGCCTTGCGCAGCGCGGTTTCCTGCGAGGAGCCGCGATTGACCGAAACTCGCTTGCCTTTGAGGCTTTCGAGGTTTTCGAACTTCTGATCCTTGCCCGAGATGATGTCCATGTTGAACGCGCTATAGGGCTGCGTGAACATAACCGTCTTGGCTCGCTCACCGGTCGGGGCGAGCGTCGCAACAAGGAAATCGACCTTGCCGGTCTGAAGCGCCGGAATACGCGCGGGCGGCGTCAACGGCACCAGTTCCACCGGCAGCGACAGGTAAGAGCCGATGAGATTGGCGACATCGACGTCGTAACCGGAAGGATTGCCCTTCTCGTCCACCATGCCCATCGGTGGAGCGCCGGTCAGAACACCGATCTTGACCTTGCCGCGCGCCGTGATCTCGCTGAGCGAGACGGCTTGGGCAGACGTGGTGGCAGCAAGCGAAGCTGCGGCAACACCAACGGCAACGGTCATGTTCTTCACAAATCTGGATATGTTCATGGTCTCTCCTCCAACCTTTTAAGTGGCTGCCCAAAGTGGAACAGCGATCCTGCGCAAAGTGAAAAATGTTCTCGATAACATTTCACCGCGATAGACAATAAACTCCTCCCAAGAGATCGCGAAAGCAAAAAATCTGATGAATTTACTTTGAAATTCAATAATTTCTGCCGGATATCGATTTTCCTCTGGTCGACACCATCTCACGTTCTTGGCAGGATCAATAATGCATGTTATCGGTATCATTGCAAGTCTGATCTACAGAACTGTTTCGATCGGCAATCATTCGGGAGGAAACATGTACACACGCTCGGCAATTTTCGAAGGCAGGATTCACCCCGGTCGGGAGGAGGAATTTTTCCGCATCGTCGAGGAAAAACTGCTTCCGGTCTGGAAACGCATGCCGAATGCGCAGGCCGTGCGGGTGATGCGCACCGAGCGTACCGATCCGGACGCGGCCTCGATCATCATGGTGCAGGAAATCGACTATCCTTCGATGGAGGCGGTGGAGGAAGCACTGGTTTCACCGGTCCGGCTGGAGGGCCGTGTACTGACGGATGAGATGATGAGCATGTGCGACGGACGATTTTATCATCTGGTCTATAGCCGCATCGCATAAATCCGGTGCACGCCGCACCGATATGCAATCATGCGGCGTGCTTTCCCTTGATATCTTCGTGTATGTCTTGTCCTGAACCGGTTCGAATTTAGGGAGACATGCTTTGGTGGAGCGCACGCCCTTGGCCGCAGCGTTAGTCACGTCGAAAAAAGCAACCATGAGCGACGTCTCGAAACTCGCGGGCGTCTCCAAGATGACCGTCTCGCGGGTGCTGGCCGATCCTGCCCTGGTGTCTGAAGACACGCGCCAGAAGGTGATGAAGGCCATCGAGAAGCTTGGCTATGTGCCGGATCGAATCGCGGGATCGCTCTCATCCCGCCGCACCAATTTCATCACCGCCATACTGCCGACGCTCACCAACTCCAACTTCGCCGACAGCGCGCAGGGTCTCGCCAAGGCGCTACGGGCGGCCGACTACCAATTGCTGATCGGTTATACGATGTACGATTTACAGGAGGAAGAGCGCGTCATTCGCACCATGATGGAACGCCGTCCCGACGCCATTGTCGTTGCCGGCACGGTGCATACCAAGATGGCAAGCGAAGTGTTGATGCGCGCCGGGATCCCGATCGTGGAAATCTGGGATGTTCCGGAACACCCCATCGACCACGCGGTCGGTTTTTCCAATTACGAAGTGGGAAGAACCGCAGCCAAGCATCTGATATCGCTCGGCTTCAAGAGAATCGGCGCGCTCGGCTCCAGGGCGGATGGCGATGTGAAGGACTGGCGCGGCGAAAGCCGCCTGCTCGGTTTCGGCGCGGCCTTGCGTGAAGCGGGCATTGCCGACGATCTCATCATCCGCGAAGGAAGCGCCCCGGTCTCCTATGACCACGGGGCAAAGACCCTCGGCTCGCTGCTGGCCAAGGCGCCAGATGTCGAGGCCATCTTCGCCGTGTCGGATATTTCCGCCGTCGGCGCGCTGATGGAATGTCATCGAAGGGGAATCCGTGTCCCTGACCGCATTTCCATCCTCGGCTTCGGCGATTTCGATATCGGCCGGCAATGTTATCCGGCGATTTCAACGATCCGGGTCGATGCCCAGATGATCGGGCGCAGGGCAGGCGAATTGCTGCTCTCGATACTGGAAGCGGGAAAGGATGCCGCTGTTCCCGAAGGGGCGCGGGTGGATGTCGGTTTCGAGCTGATCGTGCGAGAGACGACGAAACGCACGGGCGGCTAATCCACTCTCTTTCCTCATTCCTGCGCTTGTCACAGGAATCCAGCCGACGCGCGTCTGCGCGGCGAAAGGGAGTCTTTTCAGCCCAAGGACTTGGGCTGACTGGATCCCTGTGACAAGCACAGGGATGAGGGAAGTGCGGTGTATCGCCCTTACCGAGCACCCCAGGTATCTGTCAGCCGATACCCCTCCGGCCATGGATCGGACGGATCGAGCATGTGCTGGTGAATGCCGGTGATCCAGCCGCGGCCGGAAATTTCCGGCAGGATGGCCGGACGATCGCCGACCGTTGTCGTTCCGAGAATGCGTCCGGTGAAAGTGGAGCCGATCAGCGATACTGCCGTCAGCGTTTCGCCCTCCTTCATTTCACCGCGCGCATGCAGCACCGCCATGCGGGCTGAAAGCGCCGTGCCGGTCGGAGAACGGTCCACCTTGCCCGGCTGGATGGCCACGGCCGCCCCCGCCCTGAGGCCTTCGGCCGTGCGTTCCACCTTGCCAGCGAACAGGCAGAAGGAGAAATGCCGCCAGTCCGGGTTCTCGGGATGGTCGAAGCCCAAGGCCTTGTTGGCGGCATTGGTGATGCGCACGCCAAGGCGGGCAATGTCATGCGCCTCTTCCGGCTTCAGGCTGAAGCCCATCGCTTCCGCATCCACGATGACGAAGCTGTCGCCGCCATAAGCGGCATCCACCTTGAGCTTACCCAGACCCTCGACTTCGAGTTCCACATTGAGCTTTGCGGCAAAGCTCGGCAGGTTCTGCACGAAAATGCGCTCGGCCTTGCCGTTGCGGCATTCGGCGCGCACCTTCACCAGCCCGCCCGGCGCTTCCAGCAGCATGTGGGTTTCCGGCTCCTGCATCGGCACGATGCCGCCATCCAGAAGCACGGTGGAAACGCAGATGGAGTTGGAGCCGGACATGGGCGGGGTGTCTTCCGGCTCCATGATGATGAAGGCGGCATCCGCATCAGGGTGTTTGGGCGGCACCAGCAGGTTGACATGGCGGAACACGCCGCCGCGCGGCTCATTGAGCACGAAGTTGCGCAAGGTCTCATCGCGGGCGATAAAACGGCTCTGCTCCCAGATCGTCTCGCCCGGCGGCGGCTTTACCCCGCCAACGATAACATCCCCCACCTCGCCTTCCGCATGAGCGGAAATCACATGAACTGTCTTTATACTGCGCATTCAGTTCTCCTCACGAAAGCCAGACAGGAAGACGGGAAACCGCATGGCCGGTCAGCGCACTGTCGACGCAATCGGCAAGACTGCCGAAGCGCACCGCGCGACCACTGAGGCCAGGGCCGTAATGAGCGTATTTGCCGGAATTGGTCATGAGCGCACGGGTCTTCGTCGGGAAGACCGGCTCGGAAATCGAGCACCAGCAGAGATCAGGCAGCACCTGTACGCCGCTGTCCTTCAATCTCTGCAGCGTGCCGTCCTGCACAGCAGCATCGATGACATGCTGACCGGCGGTGACGATGACGGCGACATCCGCGAGACGATGGCGGCCGGCAAATTCAGCCGCAAGCGCTTGGCACTCCTCCAGCGAGGCATGCGGACTGCCGATGGCGACGAGTTGAACCTCTTCCGGCCCTTCGTTGAGCAGCGACCAGCCGGCGGCCATGTCAGCCAGCAAAATGGAGACGGTGTCGGCAGTTTCGAGAGGGGCAAGACCGGCTTCCGGCGTTACGCCCTCTATATGCAGCATGGGCGCAGCGGAGGTGGTGCCGAAAGCGGCGCAAAGCGCCTTTAGATCATCCCGCGACGGCTTTGCAGGGCCAAGGCCGCGCAGCAGGGGAATGCAATCGGGCGCGGCCTTGCCCGCCAGATAACCGACGAGCGGCCAGAAGGCATCATCCACGCCCTGCGGCAACGCCACATTGACGATGCGCCGAGGACGGCGGTTTTCTTCCAGATAGACGCCGGCCAGCGGTGCCCTGCCCGTCAGTGCGATGCAGAGATCGAGAAAATCCGGATGTTTCGCCGTACGCGCGCCAAGAACCGTATTGGCGAAGATCACAGCGTTCGATTCCGCCCAGGCGATCATGTCGCCCGCTTGCGGCGCGCTGTCGAGCAGGTAAGGCGAACAGGTGAAAGTCGGACGACAGCCCATGCGCACATAGGCATCCGCCAGCCTTGCGGCCGGGTCGCCGAAATCCTCCGGCATGCCCTGCGAACGCCAATGCGCCTTGTCCACCGAAATGGCGTTCATGGTCGTCGGCACCCGTACCTTCGCGCCCATCTCCGCCATTTTTTCCGCGAAGGTGAGATTGGCGGGGCTGGCGTATATGCAACCGTCAATATGGCCCTGCGTGACATCGACGAGCGCCGACGCTCCCTGCTGGGCGGCCATGGCGACGGTGATGCGCATGGCCTGCTGCACGGCGACGCCATCGCGCCCTTCGAGCATGGCCCGGTCGTTATCCCCAAGATCGAGATGCGCTGTCGCCGGCGGCGTGACGGAAAGGGATACGCCATCGGCTTCGATGGCCGTCTCATCGATACGGACATGAACGGCTTTGGAGAACCGGGCGAAATTTTCCGCGCCAAGGCGCAGCACCGGCAAAGGCTTGCCGAACATTTCGGCCGCGATCAGCGCGCCCAGCGTCAGCACGTCCTCGGCCTCACAGAAGACCAGCGCCGAGGGCGCGCGGCCCGTCAGGATTAGATCGAGCAGCACGCCCGAACCGGTGCACGAACCGCGGCTGGTGGGCATGAACAACACGCCACCGGTAAGACAGACACCATGCAACGGGTGGTGCACGTCGATGACCCGGCCGGTGGCGGGATCGACCCCACCCCAGAAACTCAGCGCTTCGGTCGTCGCAATCACAGGACCTTCGGCCGAACCGGCCAAAATACTGCGGGCTTCAGGAACGACTGTTGCCGAGAGGGAAGAAGACATCGGAAATCTCCCTAAAGCATTTCCAGTAAAAGTGCGTAGCGGTTTTACGCCAGGAAAATGCGTGAAAAAAAGAACTAGAGAATTTTTGCGTTTCGGAGAAAAGCCAAAATTCTCTAGAAACGTTGCGGCGAAAATGCCCTTGTATCCATGGCGGGTTTTTGCCCCGTCAGCAGATCGGCGACGATGCGGGCCGTGCCCGCCGATTGCGTCAACCCCAGATGCCCGTGGCCGAAAGCATAGACCACCCGCGCCGTGTGCCGTGCTTGCCCGATGGCCGGCAGGCTGTCCGGCAGCGAGGGGCGAAAGCCCATCCACCGTTTGCCGCCTTCGGTTTTCAGGCCCGGCAGGAAGGCTTTCGCCTTGGTCAGCAGCGCTTCGGAACGGGCGAAATTGGCCGGAAGCTCCAGCCCGCCCAGTTCCACGGCACCGCCAACGCGGATACCGGAGGAAAGGCGGGTAACGACAAAACCATGGCCGCCGAAAGTCACCTGCGTGCGCAGATCGAAGGCGCCAGACGGCAGGGTTGTATTATACCCCCGTTCGGTTTCCAGCGGAATTTTTTCCCCGAGCGAACGGGCGATGCGATGCGAAAAGGCGCCGGCCGCCAGCACCACCTTGGCGGCCTTGCGGGTGCGACCGTCATGGCTCACCACCTCGACTCCGTCTTCCAGTGGTCGAAGCGAAGCGATATCGAGGCATTCGATACGCCCACCGATGGTGCGGAAATGATCGGCCAGCGCCAGCGTATAAAGCTTGGGATCGGCTATGGAATACCAGCCGGGCGTAAAGGTTCCGCAGGTGAAACGCGGCGCGATGCCGGGCTGTATCTCGGCCATCTGTTCGGCATTGAGATGCCGGAACTCGATGCCGTGACGTTCACGCGCCTTCCAGCCGGCAAGCGAGGCTTCGAATTCCGCCTCGCTTTCATAGACCTGCAGGTTACCCTCCTTGCGCAGCATCGCAATCGTGTCCGTCTTTTTAAGGAACGGCTCCAGCTCTGCCTTGGAAAGGTCCATCAGCGCCGTCTGGGCGGCGGTGGAATGTTCCACCTTCGAAGCGGCGCAGGCCCGCCAGAACCGGAACATCCACGGCGCGATCTTCAGCGCATAGGCCGGCGGCACGCTGAGCGGACCAAGCGGATCGAGAAGCCACTTCGGCGCTTTCCAGAGAATGCCTGGCGAAGCCAGCGGCAGAATATCGGTGAAGGCGAAGGCGCCGGCATTGCCGGCGGACGCGCCCGCCGCCGGTCCTTCACGGTCGATGACCGTGACCGACAGGCCACGGCCCTGCGCCGCGATTGCCGCCGAGAGGCCGACAACGCCGGCCCCGATGACGATGACATCATTTGCAGGCATTACCGCACGCTCGCCAGAAACTTCTGGGTTTCAGGATGCTGCGGTGCGCCGAAGAGCTGATCCGGCGTGCCGATTTCCGCCATGACGCCCTGATGGAAGAAAGCGACGCGGTTCGAGACATCACGGGCGAAGGCCATTTCATGGGTGACGCAGATCATCGTCATGCCCTCATCCGCCAGCATCTTCAGCGTATCGAGCACCTCGCCAACCAGCATCGGGTCGAGCGCAGACGTGACTTCATCGAACAGCATATATTCCGGCGACATGGCAAGCGCACGGGCAATCGCCATACGCTGCTGCTGGCCGCCGGACATGCGGTTCGGATAGACCTTCAGCTTTTCGGCAAGCCCCACATGGGTCAATTGCTTGACGGCGATTTCCTCCGCCTTCTCCTTGGAAATACCCAGCACCTTGCGCGGCGCGAGCATGACGTTTTCAAGCACTGTCAGATGCGGAAAGGCGTTCCATTGCTGGAAAACGATGCCGACCTTGCGGCGCAGCTTGTTGAGGTCTGTCGATTTGGCATGCACCTCGGTGCCGTCGATGACGATCTTGCCGCTGTCGATCGGCTCAAGGCCGTTGATGCAGGTCAGCAGGGTCGACTTGCCGGAACCGGAGCCGCCGATGATGGTGACAACCTCGCCCTTGTTGACGGTGAGGTTGATCCCTTTCAGAACCTCCAGCGGGCCGAAGGATTTGCGGACGTTTTCGATCTCAATCATTGGGGGACCACCGTCTTTCGAGATACCCGCCGAAACGGGCGATGGGGAAACTGATAAGGAAGTAGATGGCACCGCAGATCATCAGGATCGTCAGCGGCTCCTGCAGGCGGGTGACGAGGATCTGCGAGGCGCGCAGAAGTTCGATGAGGCCGAGCCACAGCACCAGTGCCGAATCCTTCATGACGCCGAGCGTGAGCCCGATCCACGAAGGCAGCGATACGCGGGTGGCAAGCGGCAGCACGATGTAGCGCATGTCCTGCGACCAGGTCATGCCGAGCGACCGGCAGGCGCGCCGCGTATTCGACGGCACCGCACCGATGCCGCCGCGCACGATCTCGGTGCAATAAGCCGCCGTATAAAGCGACAGCACCACGCACGAGGTTGTGAACGGCGGCCAGCCGAGCTTTGCGATCGACTGGAAGGCGTTGCCGAGAACCAGCTGGATCAGCAGCGGTACGGAACGGAAAATATCCAGAACGAAGGTCAGCGGCAGCGACCAGTAGGGACCGAACTGGAAACGGATGATGCCGAAGATGATACCCAGAATAGTGCCTGCCGTAACGGCGACGGCAGTGACGGCAAGCGTCATCCCTGCACCCTTGGCCAGGAAGGCGAGATCACTCCAGGTGAGAGCGGTTTCAAACATGGCTCACCTCTCTCAATAACGGAACAGACGCGCAGCCAGCAATCGGGCGGCGAGCGTGACGATCTTGGCGATCACGTAATAGATGACCGCGGCGAGCGCGAAGAATTCGAAAGTGCGGAACGAGCGCGCATTGAGGGCCTGCGTGACGCCGGCAAGGTCCGTATTCATGCCGACAGTGACACCGAGCGAGGTCATCAGGATTGCCCAGACCATCTGGTTGGTGGCGGGCAGAAACGCGACGCGCAGCATCTGCGGCATGATGATCAGACGAAAGGTCTGCATCGAGGTCATACCGAGCGATCGGCCGGAACGGGTCTGCGTATCCGGTATCGCTTTCAGCGCACCGCGGAAATTCTCCGCGAGATAACCGGCATTGTTGAAGGCGATGCCGACCAGAAGTGCGGTATAGGGGCTGAGGTGAATGCCGAAATTGCCAAGCCCGAAATGGGCCATGTAGATCTGGAACAGCGCCGGCGTGTTGCGGGCAACCTCCACCCAGATGGAGGCGAGTTCGCTTAGAATGCGGTTGCCGGAGAGCCGGAACAGCGTCAGCACGATGGCGAAGGCCAGACCGATCACCATCGAGAGAATGGCAATCTGCAGCGTCACCACCGCACCGTCCAGAAGCTGCGGCAAAGCCTTCAGCGCCTGATTCCAGTGGAATGTATAGTTGAACATTAAGCGTCCCGCCTTTTCAGAAACGATCAACGGCGCGATCATTTTGACCGCGCCGTTTACGAAAAGTCCTGATCAGCGATAAACGCCGTTGACGGTGAGCGAGGGAACTTCGCCGCCAACCCATTTTTCATAGAGTTCGGCGTAACGGCCGGTGCGAACCTGCTGGTTGATGAAAAGGTTCAGATAGTTGATCAAGCCGTATTCCTCACGGTTGGTGAACAGCGACACGTAGTCGATATCATACGGTGCCTTGCCGACGACAGAGACGCCTGCGAACTTGCCGCTCTTGACGGTCGACTGCGCAACGGTGGAGGTGGAGACCGTGGCGTCGATCTGGCCCTGGCTAAGCGCAAGGAACACATCAGCCTGCGTCTGGTAAGGACGGAACTCGCCCACGCCCCATTCCTTGACTGTCTTTTCGAGAGCGATGGCTTCGAAAGTGCCGGCGGTTGCGCCAACCGTCTTGCCCTTCATGTCTTCGAAGGACTTGATGCCGGACTTGTCGTTGGCGGTGACAGCCATTTCAAAAGCAAAGTAAGGCACGGTCATGCCGACCGTCTTGGCGCGTTCCAGCGTATCAGACGTCGAGGCAACGCCGACGTCGACGCGTCCGGACATCAGCGCCGGAATACGCTCGGGGAACGGGGTCTCGACGATTTCAGCCGTGACGCCAAGCACCTTGGCCAGATCGTTGCAATAATCGACGTCAAAACCAACAGGGTTATTGGCATCATCACGCGCGCCCATGGGCGGGAAATCGAGCACAACAGCGCAACGCAGCGTGCCGGAGGAAATAATGTCGTCGAGTTTGTCGGCCTTGGCCGGCGTAATAGCGAAAGTGGCGGCCAGAAGGCCGGCGATGATGACCGATTTTTTCATTGTTGATTTGCTCCCATCAATTGGTCTGCCTTTGAAGGCGCGGTCACTATTTCCCCATGAAGTCGATAAATCAACACAAAAATACAACGAGTATACAAAAAGAATTTTTGCACGTGCGAACGAGTGAGGCGGCACGGATTGCCCAAGTAAGCTTGCGCATGGAGGGAACAACAGCCCAAGTCCTTGGACTGAAACACTCTTTCCGACACCCAGACGCGCGCCGGCCGGTTTCTTGCGACAAGCACCAGAATGATGGTTAGGGTATCGTCATGTCTAACGGGCTGGCCTTTTGCTCTGACCGAGCTTCACAGAAAAGACCCATTGCAATACTCACACCTTTGTATACTTTATGTATTCAAAATGTGCGAACCCTATCGGAGGACTATGATGAGCGACACGACCACCTTGACCATTGAGGCGCTTTTCCAGCGGGTCGAGTCGATTTTCTTGAGGGCCGGCCTCAACGCCGTGCAGTCGGGAGCGCTGGCCCGCGTCATTACAGCCGGTGAGCGGGACGCCTGCAAGTCCCACGGAATCTACCGTATCGAAGGCGCGCTCCGCACCGTCAAAGCCGGCAAGGTAAAGCCCGATGCGATACCTGAGGTGGCTGAAGACGATGGCGCGGCCATCGTGAAGGTCAATGCCAATGGCGGCTTCGCCAACCCTGCCTTCGAACTCGGCCTGCCGGTTCTGGCGGAACGCGCAAAGCGCCTGGGCGTTGCCGCGCTCGTCATCAATGACTGCACCCATTTTTCGGCGCTCTGGCCTGAAGTGGAGGGGCTGACCTCGAACGGGCTCGCCGGTCTGGTGATGTGTCCGAGCTATTCCACCGTCGCGCCGACGGGAGGAACCAAGCCGCTGCTCGGCACCAACCCCTTCGCTTTCGGCTGGCCGCGCAAAGGCACTTCGCCTTATGTCTTCGATTTTGCGACATCCGTTGCCGCCCGCGGAGAGATAGAACTGCATCGACGCGCGGGGAAATCCCTACCCGAAGGCTGGGCGGTCGACGCCGATGGCAATCCGACGACGGACCCCGAGGCGGCCCTTGCCGGTGCCATGTTGCCCTTTGGCGGCCACAAGGGTTCTGCCATCGGCACGATGATCGAGCTTCTCGCCGGCATCATGATCGGCGACCTCACCAGCCCCGAAGTGCTGGACTATCTCGGCACCACCACACTTGCGCCCTTCCATGGTGAGTTGATCGTCGCCTTCTCGCCGGAAGCCTTCGCCAAGGGGCGCCCGGGGGATCCCTTCCAGCGCGCGGAAGCACTTTTCGACGCCATCATCGGCCAAGGCGCCCGCCTGCCCTCCGGCCGCCGCTTCACTGCCCGCGCCAAATCCGAAAATGAAGGCATTACATTGACCGCAGAAGAAATGGCCAGCCTCGAGCGGTTGCTGGAGAATGGTCTGGCGGCGATCTCCTGACTGTGTCGGAGAACAATATACATAAGGCCCACGGCCCGGTGCAGAGTTGCCGACGCCGAGAGAATATCCACTCTTCATCACCAGCTTCGTGGGGATTGTAGCCGGCAAAAAAAATTTAAACGGACAGCCGTGGGACAAGTCCGGGGTGACGTCGAAGCCAAGAAACGCTCAAACCATAAATGCAATAAAGGCCCGCATTTTGCGGGCCTCTTGTTTTCACATCAGCGGCTGCTTTAGGCAGCCTTGCAGGCCTGCACCGCGCCCGGAAGCTTGCTCCAATCGGCATACCAGCTGTTGAAAAGCTTGAACTGCGCCTCGACATAACCGCGCTGACTGTCGGTCAGGGCGTCGGTTTCGTTGAAGTGCAGCGTGTATTCCTTGTCGCCCTTCAGCACCATCATGTGCTTGAAATAGAGAACCAGATCCGGGCCTTCATCGAAGGATGAGAGAACGGCCAGCGCCTGTTCCAGTTCCAGCGCGCGGGCGCGGGCATCGGCATCGCCCTTGGCGGCGGCCTGCGACAGCTTGCAGAGGTGAATGACTTCCTTCGGCAGGACATTGCCGATGCCGGTGATGGCGCCGGTGGCGCCGCAATTGACGAAACCGTGGAAGACTGCCGTATCAACGCCGATCATCAGGGTCACGTCGTTATCGCGGCTGGTGATGTTCTCGGCCGCATAACGCATATCCGCCGGGCCGCCGAATTCCTTGAAGCCGACGAGGTTCTTGTGTTCGGCGCGCAGCGCGAAGAAGAGGTCGGCGCGGGTCGCAAAACCGTAATAGGGGCTGTTGTAGATGACGGCCGGGATTTCCGGCGCAGCCGAAAGAATGGCCTTGAAATGAGCCTTCTGAGCAGCGATGACCGAACCGCGCGACAGAACACGCGGAATGACCATCAGACCCTTGGCGCCAACCTTCTGGGCGTGGGCGGCATGGGCAACGGCGGATGCCGTGTTGACCGCGCCGGTGCCGACGATAACAGGAATACCGGCCTTCACCAGACGCTCCACGCCTTCCATGCGCTGCTCGTCCGTCAGGAGCGGCCAGTCGCCCATGGAGCCGCAATAAACGACCGCCGACATGCCATCGGCGATCAGTTCCTTGCCCTTGCGGACAAGCGCATCGAAATCAGGGCTGCGGTCATCCTTGCAAGGGGTCATCAAGGCGGGAATCACGCCGGAAAAAATGCTGGCCGTCATTAATAGCTCCTAAGGGACAGTTTTTCGGGAATGGACGCACCTCCGCGCCACCCTTTCAACAAGGACATTACTATCTTGTATTTTATTTGTCGACAAGAAATCGACAAGCTACAGATTTATTTCCAGCCGTTCGTTTCGCACCAGAAGTTTCTGCACCTGCCGCACGATTTGTTCGGCGTGCTCCCGCGCGAGCCGTTCGGAAAGAGCGATATCGCGAGCGGCAATCGCCGCAATCATCTCTTCATGATCATCGACGAAGCGCTTGGGCAAACGATCATCATAGGACTGGTAATAAAGCCTGAGAATGCGCCGTCCCTCATCCAGGAGCCGCTTGAACAGGCTGGTGAAATAAGGATTGCGCCCGGCTTCGGCGATGGAAAGGTGGAGGGCGGCATTGGTGGAAATCATCGCCAACGCATCCTGCTTCTCGACTGCAATGGCAAATTCCACATTATGGGCGCGGATGCCGGCCAGATCCTCCGGACGGTGATATTGCGCGGCAAGCTGCGTCGTTACCCGATACATCAGCACCAGCGCATCGAAATAAGTGTGCATGTTGAGGAAGTCGATATTCGACACCATGGTCGATCGGTTCGGCAGCGTATCGATCAGCCCCTCGCCCGAAAGCCGCACCAGCGCCTCGCGGATCGGCGTGCGCGACATCTTGAACCGTTCGGCAAGCTGCACCTCATCAATGGGGCTGCCCGGCGGCAGAACCAGATCGAGAATCTCGTCGCGCAGCAGGTCATAGACCATCTTCACGCCAGAGCCGCGCTTACGCTCGGCAGAAGCAATAATATCAGACATTATCAAATCCCTCTTGTCGACATAAAGAGTACTATTATATTTTTCCCCGATCAACGCCGCGCAGCACCGCCGCTTTTTTGAATGGCGGAATAATCGTTCAAAAACAACAAAAAGCCGTCGCGAAAATTCCACACGACGGCTTTTGATCGTTCAGTTTGTGGCGCGGGTGCTTAAACGAACGACGATTGATCTTGGGAAGCGAGGAGCACGCCGCGTGCCTCTTCCCCCGCCAGGGAGAAGAAACGCCCAGCAGTGTCCCGTCTCAAGCCAGCATCATCAGTTGCGCAGGCCAGTGGCGACGACGGAAATCTTGAAAGCGCCGTCCAGCGTCGGGTCGAAGGAAGCGCCCATCACCACATCGGTTTCTTCGCTGACCGCCTCACGCACCAGCGTCATTGCCTCATCGATCTCGTAAAGCGTCAGATCGTTGCCGCCGGAGATGGAAACCAGCGCACCCCGCGCTTCCTTCAGAGACGGTTCACCGAGAAGCGGGTTGGCGATGGCTGCCGCCGCTGCTTCCGAGGCGCGTTTTTCACCCTTGGCCTGTGCCGTGCCCATCAAAGCCCGGCCGCCATTTTTCATGACGTAGCGCACATCGGCAAAATCGAGATTGACCAGACCTTCGCGCAGGATGAGATCGGTGATGCAGCGCACGCCAAGTGACAGGACCTTGTCGGCCGTCTTCAGCGCATTTTCGAAGGTCGTGCCGGCATCGGCAATGCGCAGCAGGTTCTGGTTTGGAATGACGATAACGGTATCGGCCGTGTTGAGCAGGTTGGCGAAGCCATATTCGGCAGCCCTCATGCGGCGTGCGCCCTCGAAGCTGAAGGGAAGCGTGACGACACCGACGGTCAGGATGTTCTTTGCCCGGCAGGCTTCGGCAATAACGGGGGCAGCACCCGTGCCGGTGCCGCCGCCCATGCCGGCGGTGATGAAGCACATGTCGTAGCCGCTCAGGTGATCCATGATCTCGTCAAGGGAATCGATCGCCGCCTGTCGGCCCACCTCGGGATCGGCGCCCGCTCCAAGCCCGCCGGTCAGTTCGGAGCTGAGTTGCACCAACCGCGGCGCATTGGTTTTCTTCAGCGCCTGCGCATCCGTATTGGCAGCGATGAAATCGACGCCGCCAATGCCCTCGGCAATCATGTTATTGATCGCGTTACCGCCACCGCCACCGACGCCGACGACGGCGATGTTGGGTGTGTTGCGGGCAATGGTGGCGCGCGGAGACTGGGTCATCGTCTTATTCTCTTTCTAAACTCATCGGGTCCGGCACCGTTTCTGAACGGGGCACGCGAATGATCGGCGGCGTCTCGGCGTTCCACTCCAGGCAAAGGAATGACGCCGTAACATCTTGAATTCCATGCGGGCCTTAAGGACAAATTGCGGCCAAAAGACTTGCGCTCCAGCGGCGAAAGATGCGCTACGGCAGCGTTCCTCCACCCCTTCCCCAGATGAAAACCAAACCGAATCAAATGCTTCGCCATTGCTTCGTGATAGCCGAAAAGGCACGCCGTTTACACTCTATTCACTATGTTTATCTCACTTTGGAACGAGTTGTCGCTCAGGGTGTTTGCTAGCCAACAGCGCCCGGCGGCGCGCAAAACGGAGGCAGGCAAATGTTGGCAGACGTCTTACAACGAGAAACGGGTTACAGCATGCAGCAGCCGCGCGTGCTGATCGTTGAAGACGAATTCCTGATTGCCATGGATATAGAAGATTCCATCATGCAGGCCGAAGATGAAGCCGACGTCATCGGGATTGCCAACCGTCTGGATGACGCGATCGCGCTCGGCAGGAGCGCTGACGTCGCCTTTGTCGACGTCAACCTTGCGGACGGGCAGACCGGACCGGAAATCGGACGCAGACTGTCGGAAAACGGCGTCGTCGTCATTTTCATGACGGCCAATCCAGAAGTCGTTGTCAACCTTGGTGTCGGCGCTGGCGTTATTTCCAAGCCTGTACCGCAAGATGCGGTGGAGCAGTGCCTCTCCTATGCCATAGCCAAACGGGCCGGCACACATGCCGTCACCCCCATCGGGATGCTGCCATTCGATTGAGATTGACGCTGGAAACTCCCGGTAAAACAAAAAAGCCTGCCGCGGGAGGAGGTGCGGCAGGCTTTCTAAAAAGATGAACAGCGATATGGGAGGAGGAAAACCGCTGTCCCCGGGGCAATCCATTGGGAGGAGGAGTAGGATCACCCGCATTACCAAAAGGATGTGGGAGGAGGTACATCGCTTTCGATGATTGGAAGATAGCATTTTTCTGCGCATTTGATAGGCATAAGCTTGCAGCGCAGATATGCACTGAACGCATGGCGACTATCATCGCCCTTCGCGTCCGATTTCATCGCCGCCTGAGTATCTGGCGGACATTCACCGCGAAGCTTTCGACATCCCCAAAACAAAAAACGCCCGCTGAGCGGGCGTTCGTATATTCAAAAGAGGCGATATGGCCTTGATTATTTGCCAACGGCGGCGCGGGCCACACTGGTGATCTGGCTGCGATCGATACCGAGATCGTGCAGTTCACGGGTGCTCATACGGCCGAGTTCATTGATGGTCTGACGATATTTGCGCCAGTTATTGAAGCTGCGTGCTACGTTCATGACATTACCCTTTCTGAGGTTAAGGTGACGTCAGTAACATTTTCGTCCCGGCGTCTTCTGATGCGCTCTATATGCGCTTTCCGATGACGAATTAACAGGCAGAATAAGGCAATCCACCCATGCGCTGCATGCACGGGTTCCGACCTGTGGCGTGCGAAAATGAGAAAGGCGGCTGAAGTTTTGGCCGCCTGCAGACCCGGACCCCGTCGAGCAGCCTAGAATTTATAGCGGACGCCGAAGACATTGGCGTTCGTCGCACCCTTCATATTGCCCAGCGTCTTGCCGCCGCCGGAGCGGTGGTGCAGCCGCCAGAAGAATTCCGTCGGGGAATCCTCGCTGAAGGACACGTTGATTTCCGGCCCCAGATAAAACAGGACATTGGCGTTGCCGTCGTCCTTGATTTCCTGTTCGCGCTCGCGGCCCCGCTGCGCATCCGTGACAAGGCTGAGGCCAGCGGTAAAGCTTGGCGTGATGAACAGACGCTCTCCGAGCCTGATCTGCTCGTAACGCGCGACGGGACCCGCCCAGACTTCACCCGTAAAGCCTTTGCCGAACCTGGCGGCAACGCCGATTTCGCCGCCGAGTTTCAGATTGCCGATATGGTAAGGGTAGAACTGATAGCCGCCGCCGAGAATGGCGTTGCGCTCATATTCCACCGGAATGAGGGCTGCACTTTTCAGCATGTCTTCTTTCGTCAGGACGCCGCCAAAGCCGAATATCGCTTCGCTCGTCTGCAACGTCATATCTTCCGACGCGAGGGATGGCGTTGCCGCCAGTGCGATCATGGCTGCCAGTGGCAGACGTGCTGCAATATTCATTTTGCTACTCCTGAACAAAGCCCGCTTACCCAGTCGTCCTCATAGGCATATTCACGGAAGGCGAACATACCGTTACCGAACACAATAAATTCAACGCGCGCGGAAACGGGTGAAACAGGCGCATGATCGCGCTGGGGTCAGCGCAGGAACCGCCTGAAACGGCGAAGCGCGAAAACAAAAAGCGCAAAGCCGATGGCGAGCAACGCCAGCAGTTGCGGCCAGACCACATCCAGCCCCGCCCCCCTGAAGAGCACCGATTGCGCCAGAATGACGAAATGGGTGTTGGGTGCGAGAAGCATGATGTACTGGATGATATCAGGCATGCTTTCACGTGGCGTCATGGCGCCGGAGAGCACCTGCAAAGGCAGCAGGAACAGGATCAGCAACATGCCGAATTGCGGCATGGAACCTGCGACGGTCGCAAGGAAGATGCCCATCGACGTCATGGCGAAGAGTTGCAATGTCGTTCCAAGCAGGAAAAGTGAAAGCGAGCCTTCGATCGGAATGGCGAGCAGCCCCCTGACGACCACGAACAGGGAAAATGCCGAGGCCACCAGCACGACAAGGCCCATGGACCAGACCTTGCTGAGCATGATTTCCAGCGGCGTGACCGGCATGACCAGCAGATGCTCGACCGTGCCATGCTCACGCTCGCGAATGAGCGCCGCCCCCGTCAGCACGATCGACAGCATGGTGATGGCGGTGATGATGTTGTTGATCGACCCGAACCACGACTTGTCCAGTTCCGGGTTGAAACGGGACCGCAGCGTCAGGTCCACCGGCACCGACGTCGCACCGCGATATCGGTTCACATATTCCTGAACTTCGCTCGTTACGATGTTCTGCACATAACCGCCGCCGCTGAAAGCCTGGCTCATGCGGGTGGCGTCGATATTGAGCTGGATGGCCGGCTGTTGCCCGGCCATCAGTCGGCGCTGGAAATCCGGCGGGATGTTGAGCGCGAAAGTATCGAGGCCCGCATCCATGCGCTTGTCCATTTCCGCAATGGAAATCTGCTTCGGCGGGGAGAAATAGGGTGGATAAAACGCCGTACTGATGCGGCCGGAAAGCGGCGACTGATCCTCGTCCACGATTGCGATGGCGGCATTGTTCAGCGTCTCCGGCAGCGCGCTGGAGCCGGTGTAGATTTGCAGCGTGAAGGCGTAGACAATGAGCAGCAGCAGCATGCCGTCGCGCGCAAGGCCGCGCAGTTCCTTGATGCCGAGCTGGAAGATGTTGGACGAAAACAGCTTCATGACGCCTGCTTCCTCAAAAGTGCGGCGCCGGCAATGAGAAGCAGCGGAATGGCGATGAGAAGCGGCAGGAAAGAGCCGGAGAGCCCGGCGAAATCCAGCCCCTTCGAAAAGGTGCCGCGCGAAATGGTCATGAAATAGGTAGCGGGATAGATGTTGCCGATAAAGGCGCCCGCCCCCTGTAGCGATGAAACGGGATCGATCATGCCCGAATATTGCGTTGCAGGAATAAGCGTCAGCAGGGCCGTGCCGAAGATTGCCGCGATCTGGCTTTTCATGAAGGACGACATGAGTAGGCCGATGGAGGTGGCAATGATGACATAGAGCAGCGCTCCCGTCGCATAGGCGAGATAACTTCCGGTGAAAGGCACCTGGAAGATGAAGATGGCGAAAGCCGTCAGAAGCAGGAAATTAAGCATGCCAAGAGCCACATACGGAAGCTGCTTGCCGATCAGGAATTCCAGGCGCGTGGTCGGCGTCACGTAAAGATTGACGATGGAGCCGAGCTCCTTTTCCCTGACGACGCTGAGTGCCGAAAGCATGGCGGGAATGAGCATCAGCAGCAGCGGAATGACCGCCGGCACCATGGCGACGAGGCTTTTGACGTCAGGATTGTAACGATAGCGCGTTTCGATGCTGAAACTGCTCTGCGTCGCCGCGCTGCCATATATCTCGACGGCCTTGCGCGCCAGCCATGTCTGGTGCATGCCCTGCACGTATCCGCGAACGGTTTCCGCCCGCTGCGGCATGGCGCCGTCGATCCACGCGCCCACCTCCACGGTTTTGCCGCGCAAGACATCCCGGCCGAAACCGGAGGGAATTTCGATGGCGAGGCTGAGTTCCCCGTCACGCATCCGCCGATCCATATCGGCATAATCGCGGATCGGTTCCTTTTCGATGAAATAACGGGAGCCGGCAATATCGAGCACGTAGTCACGGCTGATGGTGGAATCGTCGCGGTCCAGCACCGCGAAGGTCAGGTCCTCGACATCGAGATTGATGCCGTATCCGATGACAAACATCAGGATGACGCTGCCGAGCACCGCCAGCGTTCCGCGAATGGGGTCCCGCTGCAGCTCCAGCGCCTCGCGGCGGGTATAGCTGAACATGCGCCGGAAATCGAAAAACCTCTTGCGCGTGGGTGCGGCATGTTGCGTCGCTGGCACCTCCGCTGCCGGTGTGGGCTGTGTCGCGGGCTTTCCCTTCTTCACACCCGAGGCATCCTCGAGATAAGCGACGAAAGCCTCTTCAAGCGTTGCGGCATTGCGGCTTTTGGTAATCGCGTCAGGCGTATCGCTGATCAGCACCTTGCCGGCATGCATCAGCGAAATCCGGTCGCAGCGCTCCGCCTCGTTCATGAAATGGGTGGAGATGAAAATGGTGACATTGTCGTTGCGGGAGAGATCGGCAAGGATTTGCCAGAACCCGTCGCGCGCCACCGGGTCGACGCCGGAGGTCGGCTCATCGAGGATGAGAATATCGGGGGAATGGATCATCGCCACCGCAAGCGACAGCCTCTGCCGGATGCCGAGTGGCAAGTCGTCCGGCAGCGTCTCCATGACAGCGCCGAGATCGAAACGCTCGGCCATTTCGGCGATACGCGGTTGAATGGTCTCTTCCGGCAGCTTGAACAGACGGGCGTGCAGATCGAGGTTCTGCCGCACCGTCAACTCGGAATAAAGCGAGAAGGCCTGGCTCATGTAACCGACGCGGTGGCGGATTGCCATGTCGCTCGCATCCACCTTGTGCCCGAAGAGCTTGGCTTCGCCTTCGCTGGCCGCCAAAAGCCCGGTCAGCATCTTCATGGTCGTGGATTTTCCGCAGCCGTTGGAGCCGAGAAAGCCGAAAATCTCGCCGCGCGGAATCTTGAAGCTGACATTGTCGACGGCGGTAAAATCGCCGAAGCGCATGCTGAGATGCGACGCCTCGATGGCATAATCGCCCTCCCCGGTCACCTTGCGCGGCGCGATATGGACCTCGTGGTAACCCTTGCGCTTTTCTTCGGGAAGAAGCGCGATGAAGGCTGCATCGAGATTGGGTGCTGAGGTGCGCTCGAGAAGTTCGCTGGGCGAACCGGTGGCGAGTATTTTGCCGCCGTCCATGGCAACCAGCCAGTCGAAACCGGCAGCCTCTTCCATGTAGGCCGTGGCGACGATGACGCTCATCCCCGGACGCCCGGCCCGGATGGAATCGATCATTTCCCAGAATTGCCGGCGCGAAAGCGGGTCAACGCCTGTGGTTGGCTCATCGAGAATGAGCAGGTCCGGATCGTGTATAAGCGCGCAGCAGAGCCCCAGCTTCTGCTTCATGCCGCCGGAAAGTTTCATCGCGGGGCGGTCGGCGAAGGGCTCAAGGCCGGTGCTCTTCAGCAATTCGGCGATGCGCGCCTGCCGCTCCCTGCCGCCCTGCCCGAACAGCCTGCCGAAAAAGTCGATATTCTCGAAGACGGACAGGGTGGGATAAAGGTTTTTGCCAAGACCCTGCGGCATGTAGGCGACCCGCGGGCAGGTATCCTCGCGGTGACGCGGATCGGACATATCGCCGCCCAGAACCTCCACCTTGCCCTTCTGGATGGCGCGTGCGCCGGAGACGAGCGACAACAGGCTCGATTTGCCCACACCGTCCGGCCCGATAAGCCCTATCATCAGCCCTGCGGGGATCTCGACCGATATATCGGCCAACGCGACGGTGCTTCCGAAGGTCAGCCGCACATCGGTCAATCGCGCGACCGGTGCATTTCTGTCATTCGTTGCGGAGGGCGTGACCATCGCGGCCACCCTCAATTGACGAGATTGCGTTCGAGGTTCTCCGGCCAGGCGGCTTGCGGATCAAGCCGGACATAGGCCATGCCGGGCAACCCGGTTTTGACATACTGGATATATTTCTGCAGCAGTTCCTGCGGGATTTGCGCCCGCACCCGGAAGGTCAGCTTCTGGCGTTCCTCTTCGGTCTCGACCGTCTTCGGCGTGAACTGCGCGACATCGGCGACGAAGGAAACCTTGGCGGGGATGGTATATTGAGGAGCGGCATCCAGTACCAGGCGAACGTCCGAGCCCATGGATGTGCGACCGGCCTCTGCCGTCGGCAGGAAGAACGTCATATAGACATCGCCGAGATCGACGAGGTTCAGAACCCGTCCACCGGCGGACAGCACCTCTCCGGGCTGGGCGATCCGATATTGCACACGACCGTCACGGGGTGATTTCAGCGTCGCATCGGCGATGTCAGTCTCGATGCTTTCAATATCGGCCTGCGCGGCATCGACAGCCGCCTCGGCATCGACGATCTGCGCTTTGGCGGCGTTAATTGCGGCATCAGAGGCAGCAAGTGAGGCCTGCGCGGAGGCGAGCGTGGCGCGGGCGGACTGCTCGGCGGCTTCACTGTCATCAACGATCTGCTGCGAAACGGCATTGCCGGTCAGCAGCTGTTTCGAGCGCGCATAGGTCTTGGAGGCGGAATCGAGCTGGGCCTTGCGCTGCTCCACCACCGCCAGCGCCGAGGTCTTTTCCGCCTCCCGCTGGGCGACAAGGCTGTGGGCCGTATCGATCGCTATTTTCGCACGGCGAAACTGTGCTTCCGCCTGACGCTTCCGTGCTTCCAGCTGGGCGGTGTCCATCTGCGCCAGCACCTGCCCGGCCTTCACGAAATCACCTTCGCGCACCATGATGTCCTGAAGGCGGCCTGCAGTCTTGGTGGAAATGTCGATTTCTACTGCCTCGATCCGACCGTTGCTGGCCACAAATCCGGCGGGAAGTCCCTCACCCTTCAGCTTCGACCAGGAGAAATAGGCGATACCGGCAATAACCAGAACCACCAGACCAACGAGCAAGCCTTTTTTAGACATCCGTCTTCCCCATGAACCCTTCGAATTTCAACCCTAATACGATGAAACCGAAGAAGCCAGCCACCATTGCGTTTAGTATTCGCACCCGACATTTCTCCTGATCAGGGGAACGGGCCGGGTTAAGGGCTGTTTAAGTTAGGGTGTGTTTTGCGTCCTTGACACAAGTCAAGCGCATGGGAGGTTTCGGGCAAAAGCTGGAAACACCATGGGACCCACGGCCGAAATTAATGGCCGGCATGACAATCGCCGTCAGTCATGCCCGGGCCTGTCCAGAATATCTGCTCCCTGTCAATTTTCGCTAGGTGGTTGCGTCCTCGGGACAAGCCCGAGGACGTCGAATATGGAGAGAGGCGTGTCGGTGAACTCGACCGCAGACGAAAACCCGCCACCTCTTATTGGCCGCAGCAACCGCGCCTTACACCGCGCGGGCCCGCTTCACCTCCACCTGCGTCCATTCCGGCAGCCAGTCGCGATGGGCCAACAGCAGATCGTCCACCAGCGACCATATCTGGTCGAGATCCAGTTCCGCCGCCGTGTGCGGGTCCATCATCGCCGCATGGAAGATATGTTCGCGGTTTTCGCTCATCAGCGCCCGCACCGTCAGTTCCTGCACATTGATGTTGGTGCGCATCAGCGCGGTGAGCTGCGGCGGCAATTCGCCGATGAAGGTGGGCTGCACGCCGTTATGATCGACCAGGCAGGGCACTTCCGCCGCGCAATCCGATGGCAGCGAGGTGATGCAGCCATTATTGCGCTGGTTGCCGTAGATAACCGAAGGTTCGCCGGTCCAGACCGAGTTGATGATGGAGGAGGCATATTCCTTGGATGGCTTGACCTCGATCTTCTCGGCCGAACGATAGGCCGCCGCCTGCCCTTTCCAGCGCTCGATCTGCTCGATGCAGCGCTTGGGATATTCATCAAGCGGGATGCCGAATTTTTCGATCAAATCCTCTCGCCCCTCCTTGATGAAATAGGGCGTATATTCGGCGAAATGCTCGGAACTTTCTGTGACGAAATAACCAAGCCGCGTCAGCATCTCGTAACGCACCTTGTTGGGGCAACGCGGGTTCCAGCCGGGTTTTGGCGCACGGCCTTCGCGGTAGCCGCGCACGAGGTCCGGATAGAGGTTCTTGTAGCTGCCATCGGGCTGGCGGTGTTCAAATTCGAGGAAAAACGCCATGTGGTTGATGCCGGCCGAACGGTAGCGAATTTCCTCGTAAGGGATATCGAGATCGTGGGCGAGTTCCATGGCCGTGCCTTGCACGGAATGACAAAGGCCGACCTGCCGGATCGTCGGATATTTCTCCGCAATCGCCCAGGTGTTGATCGCCATGGGGTTCACATATTGCAGCATGATGGCGTTGGGGCAGACGGCCAGCATGTCCTCGCAGATTTTCCACAGATGCGGCACGGTGCGCAGGCCGCGCATGATGCCGCCGACGCCGAGCGTATCGGCGATGGTCTGGCGCAGGCCGTATTTGCGTGGCACCTCGAAATCGGTGACCGTGCAGGGCTCGTACCCGCCGATCTGGAAGGCGACGACGACAAAATCGGCACCGGCAAGCGCCTTTTTCTGGTCGGTGTAGGTCTCGGCTTTCGCCTTTGCCCCCAGCGTCGAAATCAGCTTGTTGACGACGACGGCGCTTTCTTCCAGCCTTTCACGATTGATATCCATCAGCGCGATGGTGGCGCCCGAAAGGGCCGGACGCTGGAGCACGTCGCCGATGATGTTCTTCATGAACACCGTGGAGCCTGCACCGATGAATGTGATCTTGGGATCTCTTGCCATGTCTACCTCCGGCATTGGGAATTCAAGCGATTTCGAAGGCGGCCCGTACAAGCCGCTGAGTATACTCGGTTTTAGGGTTGCTCAGCACATCCTCGACAGGGCCTTGCTCAACGATCTGCCCGCGCTGCATGACGATGACGCGGTGGCAGAGCGCGCGGACCACTTTCAGGTCGTGCGAAATGAACAGGTAGCTTAAGCCCCGCTCATCCTGCAGCTTGCGCAGAAGGTCGATAATCTGTGCCTGAACGGAAAGATCGAGCGCCGAGGTCGGCTCATCGAGCAGGATGAATTCCGGCTCCAGCGCCACCGCACGGGCAATGGCGATGCGCTGGCGCTGGCCGCCGGAGAACTCATGCGGGAAACGGGAGAGGATGTTGCCGGGCATGCCTGCCGCCTCAAGGGCGTCGCGCACCCGGTCCAACCTTTCGGCTTTCGTCCGGCCAAGGCCAATTACGACAAGACCTTCCTCGATGATCTGACCGATTGTCATGCGCGGATTGAGCGAGGCGAATGGGTCCTGAAAGACGATCTGCATGCGCGAACGCAAAGGCCGCATTTCGGCGCGGGAGCGGCCATCGACCCTTTCGCCGTCAAAGACCACTTCGCCGCCCGCCGGCTCGTTAAGCCGAAGCAGGGATTGTCCGAAGGTCGTCTTGCCGGAACCGGATTCACCGACGAGGCCCAATGTCTCGTGCCGCCTGAGGGTGAGCCCCAGACCATCGACGGCGATCAGTTCCTTCAGTTCCGGTTTGAACAGCCCGCCGTAACGCATCATGAAAGAGACGCGCACGCCGCTTGCCGTCAGCAGCACGCCGGAATTTACCGGCAGCGGCTTTGCCGTGCCATGCGGTTCGGAGGCAAGCAGATTTTTCGTATAGGGGTGCTGCGGCGCTTCGAAGAGCTTTTCCGTTGTGTTGTGTTCGCGCATCTCGCCGTGCTGCATGACATAGACGTAATCGGAAAACTGCTTCACGATCGTCAGGTCATGGGTGATGAGAACCACGGCCATACCGCGCTTCTTCTGAAGATCGCGGATGAGGTTGAGGATTTGCGCCTGCACAGTCACATCGAGCGCGGTGGTCGGCTCATCGGCAATCAGCACATCCGGATCGTTGGAAAGCGCCATGGCGATCATCACACGCTGCCGCTGGCCGCCGGAAAGCTGGTGCGGATATTGTTTCAGCCGCGCTTCCGGCTCCGGTATCTGCACCTGCCGCAGCAGATCGAGCGCCCTCGCCTCGGCTTCCTTGCGGCTGAGCTTCGAATGGACGCGGATCGCCTCGACGATCTGACTGCCGATCGTATAGATCGGGTTCAATGAACTCATCGGCTCCTGAAAGATCATCGAGATGCGGTTTCCGCGCAGCGCCCGGCGTTTGCTGCTGGAGAATTTCAATATGTCGTCACCGTTGAACCGCACGGTCGCGGATTTCGAAACCGAAGCCCGCTTCGTCAGAAGCCCCATGATCGTGCGGGCCGTGACGGATTTTCCCGAACCGGACTCGCCGACGATGGCAATCGTCTCGCCCCGGTAAAGCTGAAAGGAGATGTCCTTCACCGCCTCCACCGTGCCGTGCTCCACCTTGAAGGTCACGGCAATGTTGCGGGCGTCGATGATGGCGTCGTCGTGACGGTCAACGGCATCGAAGCGGATGGCGGGGGCGTAGGCCTTGTTCTTGGCAGCTTCCATTTCACGCTCCTCTCAATAGGGATCGACGGCATCGCGCAGGCCGTCGCCGAGCGCGTTGAAAGCAAAGACGGTGACCAGCACGAAGCCGACCGGGGCAAGGATCCACGGATAGGAGCCGATGACGGAATAGGTCGCCGTATCCTGCAGCATCAGGCCCCAGGAGATGAGCGGTGGTTTGACCGCAAAGCCAAGGAACCCCAGGAAGGATTCGAGCAGAACGACGCTTGGAATATGCAAGGTCACGGCAACGATCACATGGCTCATCACATTCGGCAGGATGTGCTGGAAGATGATGCGCCGGTCGGTCGCGCCAACGGCAATCGCCGCGCGCACATAATCGATACGCGCGAGCGCCAGCGTCTTGCCGCGCACCTCGCGCGACATTTGCGCCCAGCCAAGCGCCGACATGACGCCGACCACAAAGACAAGGAACACGGTCGTCGGTGCGGTGACCGGAATGAGCGAGGTCAGCGCGAGATAAAGCGGCAATTGGGGAAAGGCCAGCACCACCTCCACAAAACGCTGCACCCAGGCATCCAGCGGCCCGCCGAAATATCCTGATATCAGACCGACACTGGTACCGATGACGGTGACGATGGCGACGACGCTTAAGGCGATGGCAAGCGAGATACGCGAGCCGTAAATGGCGCGCGACAGCACGTCGCGTCCGAACTTGTCGGTGCCGAGAAAATGGACAGGCTGGCCATCGGTCGAGCCGAAGAAATGCCGGCTCATTGGGATAAAACCTAACAGCCTGTATTCCGCACCTTTGACGAAGAAGCCGAGATAGACGGGATTGTCGTAATCCGGCCCGACGATGGGCTGGAAGGTGACGGGATCGAGTTCTTCCGTCTCGGCGATGGCATAGACGCGCGGTGCAAGGCTTAAATTCCCGTCTTTGTCGAAGAAACTGACCACCTGCGGCGGCGAGAAGCTGGCATTGGTTTCAAGCGGGTTCATCGGCGCGAAGAAATCCGCAAAGACGGCAATCAGGATCAACAGCGCTACCAGCACCAGCCCGACTATGCCGGTAAACGAGCGCCGGAGACGCCGCCAGACCAGTGCGAGATAGGTCTCGTTGCCATGGGTGGAGCGGTCGGGTTTCGCCGCGGTGGCAGTTTCGGTTTTCACGTCGTCAAACGCCATCATCTCAGGCCCTCCCGAATTCGCGGACGCGCGGGTCGAGCATGGCGAGCAGCATGTCGGCGATGATGTTGCCGACGATCAGCGTTGCAGCCAGCACCATCATGAAGGTGGCGGTGACATAAACATCGCCCACCGCCATGGAGCCGACAATGGCCGGGCCGACGGTCGGCAGCGCGAAGATGATCGCGGTCTCGATTTCACCGCTCAACATATAGGGCAGCACCACGCCCTGATACATGACGAGCGGGTGCACGGCATTCGGCACCGCATGGCGCATGATGACGGCGCCTTCTGAAAGCCCCTTGGCGCGGGCTGTCTCGACATATTGCGCATTCAGCGTATCGAGCAGATTGCCGCGCATGACCCGCATATTGTAGGCAAGGCCGCCGAAGACGGCGATGGCGACCACCGGCCAGACATGGCTGACGAGATCGACGAATTTTGCCCACGACCAGGGTGCCCCGCCATATTGCGGCGAAAAGAAACTGCCGATCTCAGACACGTCGAAATGAAACACCATGAGATAAACAAGGATCAGCGCCATCAGGAAACGCGGGATCGTCATGCCGAGGAAGGCGATGGTGGAAAGAAGGTTGTCGACCCAGGAATATTGCCGTGTGGCCGCCCAGATGCCGAAGGCGATGCCGAGAATGGACGCAAAGATGTGGCAGACCAGCGCCAGCGCAATGGTGCGCGGCAGGCGTTCGCCAACCACATCGGCAACCGGCTTGTTGTAATAGAAGCTGTAGCCGAAATCGCCGCGGGTGACGATGCCCCCGATCCAGTTGAAATACTGAATGACAAGCGGCTTATCGAGACCGTGTTCAATACGATAGGCCTGCGCCTGCGCTTCCGCCTGCTCGAAGGATGCCCCACCCTGGTTCATCAGCTGCGAGCGGATGTAGTCGGCATAATCGCCGGGCGGCGCCTGGATGATGGCGAATGTCACCACGCTCAGGATCAGCAGCACCGGAATGGCGGATGCAACGCGTATCGTTAGAAATCTCAGCATCGAACGGTCTTCCTCGGTTTGGATGGGCCGTGTGTTGCCGGCCGCGCTTCACGCGCGACCGGTACCGGGTGTGCTCCGGGAGGAGTTCTTCAGGGTCTTGGCATTTTCAGACGAAAAAGCAGTGTCCGCTTTTTCGGGAAATGCTTTAGTTGATCGGCCCGCCCTCGCCCGGCTTGCCGGGAAGCTGCTGCGGGAAAAGTTCGTATTTGCCCTGCTTGTCGGCTGCGACCCACAGGCGTTCGCGGATGATGGAATCTTCGGCCCAGTTGAACATGAAGATCGGCGTGCCCTGCGGCACATTCGAGAAGCGCTTGTTGACGATCAGTGCGCCGGGATATTCGGTAAGGCCAATCGTATAGAGGTTCTGCGTATAGACCTTCTGATATTGCTTCATCAGTTCCGCCCGCTCGGCATTGTCTTGCGACGAGATGAATTTGCGAACGATGTCGGCCATCTCCTTCTCGAACGGCATCAGATCGAGTTCCTTGCCTTCGGGCGAGCGATGGTTCCAGCTGGTGCGCGGGCCGACAGGGGCAAGCTGCTCGGTATTTTGCACCACGGATGAAAGCTCGGTGGAGTTGCGCCGCACCAGCCAGTCGAACTGTCCGCCATAGTGGGCGGCGTCGCGCTGGTTGGAATCGAGACTGTTGATAACGACGCGCAGGCCGAGTTTCGCCATCTGGCCAACAAGACCTTCCGCGAGGCTCTTGTCCGTCGCGTAACCGTTGTTGACGAGAAGGGTAATTTCGACGTTGCGACCGCCCAGCGTTTCCTTCGGGAAATTCAGGAAACCATCGCCATCCGTGTCCTTCAGGCCGATCGAGGCGAGTGCGGCCTTGGCGCCCTCAAGGTCGAAGGGGTAATAGACCGTGGAGGCGCGGTCATAGAAACTGGTGCCAGACGAAATGCCCCCCGGATAGATCGCCGTGAACGGACCCTTCACCAGCGAGTCGCCGACGGCCTTGCGGTCGATGGCCGATGTGACGGCCTGCCGGAACACCTCGTTGCGGTTCAGCTCGCGAATGGCCTGCCCGCGCTCGTCCGGATTGCCCCAGCCATTGGCGGAGAAGTTCATCTGCAGATTATAGCCGATGAGGCGCGGCCCGAAGGCAAGGCGAGCCGGCGCATTGGGCTCGGCGGCGCGTTTCAGCGAAGCGACGAAATTTTCCGGCTGTTCTAGGTTTGAGAAATCGCCAGATCCCGCCACGGCCTGCACATCACGGTCTGCCCATGTGGAGAGCTTGTAGTGAACTTCGTTGAGATAGGGTAGCTGCTGGCCCTTCTCATCGACCTTCCAGTAATAGGGGTTGCGACGCAGAACGATGAGATCGTCCGGGCGGTATGACACCGGCACCCACGCGCCCATCACCGGCATGTTCATATATTCCGGCGGGAACGCGTTCTTGAACTGGTTATAGGTGTTCTTGGAATATTTCGGATGCTGGGGCTTCAGGATATGCGACGGCCCGGGGCAGAAGCTCGGATAGGCCATGGTGTAGAGATATTGTTTGGGAAACGCCGCCTTGAACGTCCATTCGACGGTGTAGTCATCGACCTTCTTTAGCGTCGTTCCCTCGCCGAAAGCCTCAGGCGATGCGCCGCCGCCAAGCGGTGAGACATTGGGATCGATGACGGCGTCTTCCCAGTAGAACATCACGTCATCGGCGTTGAAGGGCTCGCCGTCGGACCACTTGGCACCCTTGACGAGATGCATCGTCAGCTTGTGGCCATCTTCCGACCATTCCCAGCTTTTGGCCAGATTGGGCAGCGGTTCGGTATCCTTGGCATCCACCTGGAAAAGCGGCGCGGTGCGCGTCAGGCATTCTGAAAGGGCGATATCGATGCCGCCCCAGCCCTGGCTCTGGCCGGCGATATAGTTCCAGCCCTCGGGCCTGCCGCCCACCACATGGCGCATCGTGTCGCCGTAAACACCCATGCCGTCGGGCATATTGCCGGTCTTGTAGACCAGCGGTTCTTCCGGCAGGCGCTCCTTCAAGGGCGGCAACTTGCCGGTCTTCTCGAATTTCTCGGTGATCCAGTCAGGTTCGCTATAACTGGGAAGCGCCTTGAATTCGAGGATCGAGTCACGCGCCACATAATTGATCTTGCCTTCGGCCGGAAATTGCGGCGGCTCGGGCGGCGTGGTGGTCTCGAAGGCATTCGCATTGAGTGCGATCATCGAAACACCGAGACCCAGTGCCGAGATGATACCGATCCTGCGTTGAAGTAACATCGTTTTTCCTCCCAAATGGCAGCTCTTCGAGCGCCCACCCTCTGTGATCGTTAAGACCGGACGGCGAACTCCCTTTCGCCACCGGCCTGTTTCCATGCTTTTTCCTCAGACAGCCTTCTTGAGTGCCGATTTTTCGGCCCGCAACTCTTCGATGGAACGCACATTGCGGCGGGCGGCCCCCGCCCAGTCACGCGTCTTGACGGTTGATTTCGCAAGCCGCTCCTTTGCTGCCGGAACGGCATCGGCATATTGCGGCAGCCAGCGCGCCTGCGCGACAACCATCTCATCCACCATCTGCCAGACCTCCTCCGGCGTGGCGACGGCGCCGACCAGCGGATCATGCAGCACGGCAAGCTTCAAAATATCGATATCGCCGCTCACCGCCGCATGCACCGACATGCGCTGGACGTTGATGGAGGCCATGCAGGTGGCCGCACAGGCTTCCGGCAAGGTGATGCCCGAGACCATATTGATGCCGAAACGGTCGACGAAACCGGGGGATTCGATGATGGCGTCCGCCGGCAGATTGCTGATGACGCCATTGTTCTTGACGTTGAAATGGCCGCGATAGACACGACCCGTCTCCAGCGCTTCAAGAATATGGCTTGCATGTTCGTTGGAGCGCTTTGCCGGATCGATCGGCTTGGCGGCGGACGCCAGAAACTGCGGGAATTCCGTTTCGAACCAGTTGCGTGTTTCGGTGGAGTGGCGCAGATACCCGCCGGTTTCGCCATGAATCCAGTCGGACATATCGATCCATCGGGCGATTTCCTCTGGCCGCTTACGATACCACGGCAGATATTCGGACAGATGGCCGTTGCTCTCGGTCGAATAGACGCCGAAACGCTTCAGCACGTCGATGCGCAACTTCTCCTGCTGCGAGAAGACCGGATGCGCCTCAAAGGCCGCGATCAGTTCTTCCTTGCCGATCTTGCGACCGTTGAGCTTCAGATCGATGAACCATGTCTGGTGGTTGATGCCCGAGCAGATGTAGTCGAGTTCTCCAGGCGATTTCGCGCCGAGGATTTCGGCGATCTGTTCCGCGCCGTGCTGCACGCCGTGGCAGAGACCGACCGTATCCACCTTGCCATATTCGATGGCCGCCCATGTGTTCATCGCCATGGGGTTGGCATAGTTCAGGAATTTCGCACCCGGTGCGGCGACTTCGCGGATATCCTTGCAGAAATCCAGAATGACCGGAATGTTGCGCTGACCATAGAGAATGCCGCCAGCACAGATCGTATCGCCCACACACTGGTCGACGCCGTATTTCAGCGGAATGCGGATATCGTCCGCATAGGCTTCCAGACCGCCGACCCGCACGCAGCTGATGATATATTTCGCGCCCTCCAGCGCCCGGCGACGGTCAGTATCGGCCGTCACCTTGACGGGGAAACCATTAGCCTCAACGATCTTGTCGAGGATCGCCCTGATCATATCCAGATTGTGCTGGCTGATATCCGTGAGCGCGACTTCAATATCGCGAAACTCCGGCACACACAGGAGATCGGTGAACAGTTTTTTCGTGAAACCGACGCTGCCTGCGCCAATAATAGCGATTTTGAAACTCATAACGCCACCTCTGTTGCAAATCGAACGGGTGAAACGGGCCGAAGGATCGTAAAATGGCATTGCAGAAAAATACCGTTAAGAATCCCGGAAAACCGGCCTTCATCCCAATTTTTCAGCAACAATATCCTGCTGGCTGTCTCCTCGGATCGGGATTATGCGTATAATATCGGTGAGAGCCAGAGAAGGATTATGCTTTCATGGGTAATTTTGTGCTGCAAGATTTGATCGACCAGGGCCCCTGTATGCGAACAGTTTCGCTGCCGCGCGGCCGCCAGACGCTGCACACCATGCCGACCAGCAGCGGTTATGAAATCCGCCGCAGCGGCAATTACGACTGGGACGGGCGCAAGCGCGGCCAGACGCCGTTCACCGTGCTGCAATATTGTATCGGCGGACAGGGTAACCTGCGTTACGAGAACCGTCATTACGTCGTTAGGCCGGGCGAAACCCTGCTGCTGCTCATTCCTCACAATCACCGCTACTGGCTTGAAGAGGGCAAGCAATGGGAATTCTTCTGGATTTCCATGAATGGCGAGGAAGCATTGCGCATTCACCGCAATATCCTTTCCGTTACCGGCCCGATCCTCAAGCTCCAGCCCGAAACCGTGGATCATCTCGCCGAATGCTGTTCCCGCCTCGTCAATGGCGCGGAAACGCCAGGCGCTGCCTCCGCCGTTGCCTATGAGGCGGCGATGACGCTCTATGACGATGTCTTCGGTTCTCATCCATCTTTCGGGGGCGAATATCGCACCATGCAGCAGGTGCTGAGCTACATCGACATCCATCTCGGCGAACGGCTTTCGGTCAGCGACCTTGCGGCGGTGGCAGGCCTCAGCCGCGCACATTTTTCCCGCATCTTCGCGGCAAGCGAAGGCCTGTCGCCGGCGGAATTCGTGCTGCAGCGACGGCTCAGGCGTGCGGCCAAGCTTCTGACCTCGGCTGCCGACCTTCCCATCAAGGAAGTGTCGGTGCTGTGCGGGTTCGAGGATCCGAACTATTTCTCCAAGGTCTTTCGCAGGCTCTACGGCACCAACCCCAGCGAATTCCGCACCACCGGCATGTATGCGAGCGTGCGGCAGGGCTGAACGCAACGCGACTTCGTTTTGACATGTTTCAGGCGATTAAGGATGGGCGTTACGCCCCTTTTTGGAGACCCGCCGAGGTGAAGAGCATAATCCGGACGATCCTCGTTTTTCCGCTTCGGGCGATCATCGTTTTCGCCCTGATCCTCGACGGTATTGTTCGCCCGCTCTACCGGCCCGTCATCAGGGCCATATCCGGGCTGACATTCATCAGACGACTGGAAAGCCGGATCGCGCGACTGCCGCGCCTTGCCATTCTCCTTTGCCTAGCCGTGCCCTTCGCCATCGCCGAACCCATGAAGATCATCGGTCTTCTTCTCATTGCCAATGGCGCCGTCAAGATGGGGTTGGTTCTCACGATCCTCGCCCATCTCGCAACATTCCTGATCGTCGAGCGCATCTATCACGCCGGCCGGGAAAAGCTCCTTACCTATCCCTGGCTTGCATGGATCATGCGCTATGTGCGTTTCGCACGGTCGTTTTACGATCGCCTCAAACTCGCGGCACTGAACTGGATCAGGCTCCGGCTTCTGGCGCAATAGAGGCAGATCGACCCGTCACTGTTTGCGACGCAGCTTTTTCAGCAGATATTCCGCAAGGGCGGTCGCCTGAAGCGAAACGAGAATAATAACGATGCCAAACACCACACGGGCCTCCGGCACTTCGTCAAACAGGAAATATCCGACTGCTGTCACGAACAGGATCGACAGATAGCTGACAGGCGCAAGGATGCTGGCATCGGCAACGCGATAGGCCCGCAGGAAGCAATATTGCCCCATCTGCGCCAGCAATCCGATGCCGAGCAGCGGAACCCAGTCGAATGACGCAACCGGTTTCCATGTCCAGATCGCCGGAACGGCGGTGATGACGGCGAGGCCCACCGTATAGAACACCATCATGACCGTGGTATTCTCCTGCCGCAGCGCCCGGGTCTGGATCACTGCCAGCGCGCCGAACACCACCGAGACCAGAACGACAACCACACTCGCGCCAAACTCCGCGCCTCCCGGCCCGATGACAACCAGAACGCCGACAAATGCAAGACAGGCACCGGTCCAGCGAAAACGGCTCACGCTTTCACCGAGAAAGGCAACAGCCATTGCCATCGTCACCAATGGCCGCGAGAAACCGATGGCATTGACGGTCGCAAGCGGCAAAAGGGTGATGGCGATGAAATTGCTGGTGAGTGCGATGGCGTTGCAGCAGATGCGGAAGATGTTGCGCCAGGGATATTTGACGCGCGCCATTTCGCGCCTGTGCCGCCAGATGAGTGGCAGGATGAACATCAGACCGATCATCGCCCTGATAAAGACAAGCTGGAAGGCGGGATAGGTGACGCCCTGCGCCTTGACGAGCGCGGTCATTCCGCCCGCAACAAGGGTCATATCCAGCAACAGCCAGCCTATGCCCGCGCGCGTATCCGTTTCGCGCAGGGTTTCCTGTTCTTCGCTTTGGCCGTCGCCATTCACGCCGGCTGCACAAGATTGGCCATAAGGCGGAAGGCCCCGGGCACAAGCTTGTCCATCTGGTGATGCAAAACAAGGCTGGTATGGGTGTGACGGCCCTTGCCTATGATACCGGAGACCAGCGCGCCCTTGAGCGGCTGCTCATCGACATCATGCATGGCGAGTAATGGCTCGTAGACATCATCCCAGCGCGCTGCGAAATAAAGCCCGCGTTCCTTGTCCCACCCCGCCCAGTCGGCGGCATTGATCCTGTTGGGGCCGGCAAGTAGCGGATGTTCGGGCGCCAGCACCGTTACCTCCGCCTGCGGGTCGGTTACACGCCAGCGCAAGGAAGGCCTGCCGATCTCAAGCCGTCTCACAGGCGTCGTCTCCGGATCCCATCCATCGGTCGGCCGGTGATAGAGCGTGACAAGATGGCCGCCGCCTTCAACGAAACGATGAAGCTTTTCCGTTGCAGCGGCCAGGTCGTTGCGGATTCCGAAGGCGAAGATGCCGATAACGATCGTCGTAAAAGATGACAGGTCGCCGCCAAGCGCCTGAGCATCGAGTTCGGAAACATTAAGACCCATGCGCGAAAGCCAAAGACCCACCCTGTCGGCGCCGCCGCCGACATAACCGACGTGTGCGCCCTCGGGCAGTTTGAGGTCCAGCGACAGGATATTCAAAACGGACGGCGCCAGAAACCTTGCCCTGCCGATATGCGGATAGGCGATGGGCGTGATCTGGAAAGCGGGTTGCGAACCGACAAGCGCTTCTATTCTGGCAAGGCCTGCCGTCGCAGCGCCAGTGCGTTCCGCAATCCAGTCGCCGCCGTTTCTGCGCAGGTTCCAGCCGCCCGTAGTCCTGAACGACAGAGGCGCATCGGCGCCCTTCACATGCGCCTGAAAGACATGGGCATCCTGCCCCTTTCCAAGCGGAACCAAAAGGGCATCGGGCGCAATCGTCAGCGACTGCGCGGGCGTTACGAAAAACGGCTCCTCCAGATCGAAGGCGACCGAGACCTTTCTGCCTTCAATCGTTGCGGAAAGCCGCACAAAGGCATGGCCATTGCCACCCAGGGCTTTCCAGTCGGGCTGATAAAGCCCGGAAACAACGGCATCCCGATCGGCGGCAAGCGAAAAGACCAGCGTCCTGCCACGCGACTGAACGGACGACGAGACACCCGCTGGAAAAACCGGCGTGACCTCGACGTCAAATTCGCCCGCCTTGTCTGAAAGCTCCACGGAAAGAACCGATGTTCCACCCGGAACGATCTCCCCCGGCTCGGCATAGGCCCGCTCGAAAACATCGAGCGCCGTCAGGATAGCGGCGTCGACCTGCTCCCGCTTGCGTGCGATCCGATGCCCGTGCAGCTCCTTGAAATCCGCAGCTGCGGCTTCATCTACCGTCTGCAAAAGAGCCGCCGCAGCAAGAAGCGACGCCGTGATATTCCGCCTGTCGGGAAAGGCCGCGATTGCTTGGCTTATTGCCTGTTCGGCCTTGACCAGCGCCTTTGACAATTCCGCATCCAGCCCCGGAAAAGTCGCAAGGTCGGTGAGTGAAGACGGAAGCCTGTCGAGGATCGAGCTTTCCTCGCCGCCGACGGCATCCGAGAGCTCCAGATGCAGCGGCCAGACCTCCTGCGCCCATTTCGGCCAATGACCCATTCCCTGCGAGGCATGATAATAACGCGACCATTCGCCGATGCGGTCATATTGCGCACCGGTGGCCGCCTCCTTGCCCGGAGCATTGACTATCAGCGTCGTCTCCGGCGGCGGCACTTCGTCATCATAGGTGTCGCCACCGCCAGACCATGCGGGGAGGTAATATTTGGCCACCTGCCAAGGTTTAAGCCCCTCAGCAATATGCTCGGGATAGGCGGCAGGATCGGCCGCCAGCGCGATGGCGCTCTTTGCCGCCCGCGTCATGGCGCGATGGTGCCCATGCTGTCCCGGCACATCGAGAAAGGTCGGGATGACGATATCCGGACGTTCCTTGCGGTAGGCGCGCACCAGCCGCTCGACGATGCGTTGTTGCCCCCAGCGGTTAAATGTCTGGTCGCCATCCTTGGAAAAACCGAAGTCGTGAATGATATCCGCTGGGCCATGGCCGAGCCAGCTGATATCCGCATCGATGACGCGGGCGGCCTCCTCCAGCTCCCGCGACCGGATGACGCCAAGCGCGCCCAGCCTTTCCGGCCCCAGCGCATTCTGCCCGCCCTCGCCGCGTGTCGAGCAGGCGATGATGATCCGCATACCGAGTTTCATGCGAAAATAGGCCAGAAGTCCGTTCTGCTCGTCGTCGGGATGCGCGCCGGTGTGCATGACGGTCACGGTGGATTTCAACGCGCTCAGCTTGCGGTGCAGGCGGACAAGCCACGGATCGGCCATGTGCCGTTCGATGCGCTCCCGAGGGTTAAGCATGGGCGGTCTCCTCCAAATTTCAACCGGGTGCCTGCGTTGCAGCTCCCGTGGATGTCTCGAGTTTTGGTGTGACGATGTCGAACAGCGGCAAGGCGGCCGCACCGAGTGCCGCCGTCAACTGTCCGGATTTGCCGTGCATGACACGCGGCAGTTCCCGCTGTCGCCGGCTTGCGACCGAGGTTGGCAAAGTGCCCATCCGCGCAATGACTTCACTGATGACGATCTCAGGCAGCGCACCGCCGAGAATGACAGTCTGCGGATCGAGAATATTCTCGAGCATCGCAACCATGGGCGCCAGATGGGCGGCGGCATCCTCGATCCATTCCATCACCACCGGATTGCCCGCTTTGAACAGGGCTTCCAGATCGTCAAGCTCCGTATCCGCGACACCGGCGCAGACAAGTTTTTCCTTCAGCACGTAAACGGAGGCATAGGCTTCGAGACACCCTCTCTGCCCGCAGGAGGGGCAAGGCCTTCCCTTTGGCGAGACGGTCACGTGGCCGATTTCGCCGGCATTTCCGAATGCGCCGCGATAGGGTGAACCATCCTGAATGATACCGAGGCCGATACCGACGCCGAAATAGATCATGCAGAAATTTGGGATGGCCAGGCCCGCACCGAACAGCCGTTCGCCGACAGCGGCGGCCGTCGCATCGTTTTCCACCACGACCGGCTGACCGCAGGCTTCCCCCAGCATCTGCCGGGCATCGATGCCGCCCCAGCCGGAAAGCGTCGTCGGCCCGACGGACGTCATGCCATCAATCTCGAAAGGACCGGGCATGACAACCCCGGTGCCAAGCAGCCTGCAGCCGAGATTTTTCGCAACGGCAGCGTGCTCGGCGGCAAAAGTCTTGAATATGGCGTCCGGCGTCGTGTCCTTGAGGGGTGTAACACGATGGGTACGCAACACGCCGGCAAGATCGAGGCCGACCGTGACCATATGGTCGGCGGCAATTTCCACGCCGATGGTCGCTCCGCCATCCGGATTGACCGCGAACTGGATCGGCGGCTGGCCCCTGCCGGTGCGACGACGGCCGAGTTCCTTGAGCAATTCCTCGCCAACCAGCTCGTCGACGATATTGGCAACCGCCTGCGGAGTAAGATGGGTAATCTTGGCAATCTGGGCGCGACCGAGTGAGCCATGCCGCCGGACGAGGTCGAGAACGACTCGCCTGTTGTGCTCCCGGCTTCGCTCGGGATTTTTTCCGATTGCTACGGGATAAGCGTCCACCGTGTGCACCGTCATCTCTTCAACTTCCCGTCTGTTGGAAAATTCATAGCGTCGAATTGAGGATAAGCGCAATATAATAATTCAAGTAAATTATCTTATTGACAAACGGACGCCTTCAGAGAACCGTAGAGGGCGACCGGGGGTCAGGTTTGCATGGGGCGGAAGAGGAAACTCCGCGGCCGGCGAATCGATGAGCGCGCGCGAAAGCGCGAATAAAGGGAACGATCGCTCCGCATCCGGAAGACCGGACGGAGGAAAAGGAGGCTTACATGCGCAGGGCAACTCTGTTCGCCGGCTTGGTCGCCGGTTTCAGCACATTTGCATTCAACGCCGCGCAGGCGGTGGAAATCGAATATTGGCAATATGTCTTCGACACCCGTGTGAAAGCCATGGACGAGCTGATCGCGGAATTCCAGAAGGCCAATCCTGATATCACCGTCAAGCAGGTGACCTTTCCTTACGCCGATTACCAAACGCGCGTGATCGCCGCCAACATGTCCGGCAATGGCCCGGACGTGATGCAGCTGTTTTACGGCTGGCTCGACAAGTTCGCAGCCGGGGGCATTTTGCAGCCACTGCCGGCCGATACCTTCCCGCATGACAAGATCGAAAGCGAATTTTTCCCGATCGTCAGCGCCATGAAACGCGGCGACGACTATTATGGCCTGCCGACAGCGGTTCGTTCGCTGGCGCTGTTCTACAACAAGAAGCTCTTCACCGAAGCCGGTCTCGATCCCTCCAATCCACCGAAGACGCTCGATGAATTCGTCGCCGCCGCGGAAAAGATCGCCAAGCACGATGCCGCCGGAAACCTCACCGTTGCCGGTTCCACGCTCGACATGGGTGGACAGGACCATCAGTGGTGGCGTGAAGTCCTCATCCGCCAATATGGCGGCGAGCCCTATACCGACAACGACCAGAAGGTCGCCTATAATAGCGAGCCGGGCATTCAGGCCCTGAAATTCTATACCAGCCTGCAGCTTGAAAAGAAGATCGGCCAGGTGGGCTTCATGGATGAGGGCCAGGCCGCCTTCCGCGCCGGCAAGGCGGGCATGACCATCGACGGCACCTTCCGGCTCGGCTCGTTCCGCACCATCAAGGATTTCGAGTGGGGCGTGACCGAACTTCCCACCAATGACAAGAATATCCGCTCCAACTATGCAAGCTACTTCGCCAACGGCATCAGCGCCAAGACCACGGGTGAAGAGCTTGAGGCCTCCAAGAAGTTCCTTGCCTATATCTCTTCCCCGGAAGCCATGGCGATTTGGCTGAAGACGGTGGGCGAGTTGCCGGCGCGGCGCTCGGCAGCGCTGACCGAAGAAAACCTGAAGGACCCGATCTACGCGCCGTTCCTGAAGGGTCTGGAATATGCGCATACGACGCTGTTCATGGATGAGGCAGCCCAGCGGCAAAACGCCATCGACATGACAAACCGTGTCCTGCTCGAGGGCCAGTCGGTTGAAGACTCCGTCAAGCAGGCCGCCGAGGCCGAGCAGGAAATCATCGACGCGGCGAAACCCTGAAAACCGCAGGTCCAACAATGACAGCGATAGATCAACAAGGGGCGGCATCCGGCCGCCCCGGCGGCTCCTTCGGAGATCGCCTTTCCATGCGCACCAAACGGCTTTTGTGGATCTGGAGCTTTTTGGCGATCCCGATCCTGTTTTACAGCGTCATCCGGTTTTACCCGACACTGCAGGCCTTCTATCTGTCCTTCACCAACTGGGACTTGCTCAGGCCAGCAAAGTTCATCGGCGCCGCCAATTACGTCAAGCTGTTCAAGGATCCGCAATTCTGGAAGGTGTTCAAAAACACCTTCACCTATCTCATCGTCGGCACGCCGATCAGTCTCGTCCTTGCTTTCGTCATCGCCTTTTATCTCGACCGGGTGCGCATTCTGCATGGTTTCATTCGCGCGCTGTATTTCCTGCCCTATTTGACGACTGCAGCGGCCATGGCCTGGGTCTGGCGCTGGTTCTATCAGCCGCCGCCCATCGGCATCATCAACGACGTGTTCGGCATGATCGGCATTCCCCAGCAGCCCTTCATCCGCTCCACCGATCAGGCGCTCTATTCGGTCATGGTGACAGCCATCTGGGCGGGGCTCGGCTTCCAGATCATCATCTTCATGGCCGGCCTGCGTGCGATTCCCACGACATTCTACGAAGCCGCCCGCATCGACGGGCTGGGTGAATGGGCGATCCTGCGCAAGATCACGCTGCCGCTTCTGAAACCAACCACGGTTTTCCTCGTGGTGTTTTCCTCCATCGGCTTCCTTCGCATCTTCGACCAGGTCTACAACATGACCACCAATGATCCGGGCGGCCCGCTCGGTTCAACCAAGCCGCTGGTGCTGATGATCTACCAGACTGCGTTCAATTCCTATGCCATGGGTTATGCCGCAGCACAGACGGTCGTCCTGTTCACCATTCTTCTTGTCGTATCGCTGGTCCAGCTCTGGGTCCTGAGGGAAAAGAAATGAGCGAAGCGCCGCCACTCTCCCACGCCCGCATCCGCCCCGGCCGCATCGTCACCTGGACGCTGCTGTTCATCGGCGGCCTGATCATGATCTCGCCGCTGCTCTTCATGTTTTCGACCTCGTTCAAGACGGCGGATCAGGTTTACGATCTACGTCTCATTCCGGCAGCACCCACGCTTGCAAACTACATCACCGTCATGGCCGATGGCCGTTTCCTGCGCTGGTTCTTCAACTCCATGCTGGTTGCGGTCATCGTTACCGTGTCCAACTGCTTCTTTGACAGTCTTGTCGGCTACACGCTGGCGAAATTCGAGTTCCGCGGTCGTTATTTTATCTTCCTCGCAATCCTCTCGACGCTGATGATACCGACCGAAATGCTCGTCATTCCCTGGTATCTGATGTCCAGTCAGCTCGGCTGGCTCGACAGCTACTGGGGCATCATGTTCCCGGGCATGATGACGGCCTTCGGCACCTTCCTGATGAAGCAGTTCTTCGAGACGGTTCCGAACGACTTCATCGAGGCCGCGCGCGTCGACGGGCTCAACGAATTCCAGATCTGGTGGAAAGTCGCCCTGCCGCTCGTCACACCGGCGCTCTCCGCACTCGCGATCTTCACCTTCCTCGGCAACTGGACAGCCTTCTTCTGGCCACTGATCGTCACGACAAGCAAGGAGCTTTACACGCTGCCGGTCGGTCTTTCGAGCTTTGCCGTGGAACAGCAAATCCAGTGGGAAATGATCATGACGGGCGCCGCCATTGCGACCATCCCCACCCTCATCGTCTTCATCGTCCTGCAACGCTACATCGTTCGCGGTGTGATGCTGGCGGGTCTGAAAGGATAATATCATGGCCGATATGAACCCGCGCCTGTCCGACACCAGCAAGTTTCCCGACCCTGTCTACAAGGAAACCGTGCTGCGCCCGCTGTTCGACGGTGCCAAGAACCACCATGTCGACGGCTTCCGCCGTATCGACCGCGCCCATCTGGTCATGCTGCGCGAAACCGGCATTCTCGATGCCGAAACAGCGGCGAAGATCGCCGGCGCGCTTGAGGATATCGACAGGACCATCGAGCCATCGGAGCTGGTCTATACCGGCGAAGTCGAGGATTTCTTCTTCCTGATCGAGAAGGAGCTGAAAGCCCGCATCGGCGTCGATGTAGCCGGCCGCCTTCACACGGCGCGTTCACGCAACGATATCGATCACACGCTGTTCAAGATCGGCCTCAAGGACAAGATCGACACGCTCACCGCCAAGGCGCGCGTTCTCTTAAAAGCGCTGATCGATGCCGCCGAGCGCAATCAATCCACCCTGATCGTAGCCTATACGCATGGTCAGCCGGCCCAGCCCACCACCTTCGGCCACTACCTTTCCGCCGCCATCGAAGTGCTGATCCGGGATATCGAGCGTTTTGCCGAAGCGCGACGCATCGTCGATCTGTCGCCGATGGGCGCCGCCGCCATCACCACGTCAGGTTTTCCCATCGACCGGGCGCGGGTTGCCGAATTGCTGGGGTTTGCCGCACCCTTACGCAATTCCTATTCCTGCATCGCCGCCGTGGATTATACAACAGCGACCTATGGCGCGATCGAACTGATGTTCCTGCATCTCGGCCGGCTTATTCAGGATTTCCAGTTCTGGACGAGTTTTGAGGTCGGCCAGATCTATGTACCGAATTCGCTGGTGCAGATTTCCTCGATCATGCCGCAGAAACGCAACCCGGTGCCGATCGAACATCTGCGCCACCTCGCCAGCCAGACATTCGGCCGGGCACGCACGGTGCTGGATGTAATGCACAACACGCCCTTCACCGACATGAATGACAGCGAGGGCGAGACGCAGGGTATGGGTTATGAAGCCTTCACTTCTGCCAGCCGGGTACTCGATCTTCTCGCCAGCCTCGTTGGCCAGATCAGCATCGATCCTGAAAGGGTCGACCAGAATATTCGCCGCTCCTGCATCACCATCACCGAACTGGCGGATTCACTTGTCCGCATCGAAGACCTGTCATTCCGTCAGGCGCATGAAATTGCCGCGACTGTTGCCAAGAGCGTCGTCGCGCTGAAGGGCGATCTGCCGAATGAGGGTTACCAACCGTTCCTCAAGGCGTTTCGGGAACTGGCAGGACGCGATACCGGCATCGACGAGGAAAAATTCAAGCAGATCGTCTCGCCGGAACACTTTGTCGCCGTGCGCAGCCGCTTCGGCGGCCCGGCGCCTGAACCCATGCGGGAAGCGATTGCGGCATACCGCGACAGGCTCGGCGCTTTTGCGGCGGAAGCACGGCGTTTCGCCGATCACGAAGCGGCGAAAGCCGCCGAACTGGCAGAGAAATTCACCGCCCTGACGGGAGCGCGATAATGGCGACAATCGAACTCAATCAACTCGTGAAGCGCTACGGCAAGGTCGAAGCAGTCAAGGGCATAGACCTTGCCATTGAAGACGGCGAGTTCGTCGTTTTTGTCGGCCCCTCCGGCTGCGGAAAATCCACCACCCTTAGAATGATCGCGGGTCTGGAGGAAATTTCCGACGGCACGCTGAAAATCGCCGGAAACGTCGTCAACGAGAAAGAACCGAAGCAGCGCAACATCGCCATGGTCTTTCAGAACTATGCGATCTACCCGCATATGACGGTTCGCCAGAATATCGGTTTCGGACTTTATACATCAAAGCTCGACAGGGCGGAAAAGAACCGGCGCATCGAAGAGGCCGGCCGGGTGCTGGGGCTTGAGGCCCTGCTCGACCGCCGTCCCGCCGCTTTGTCGGGCGGCCAGCGGCAGCGCGTCGCCATCGGCCGCGCCATGGTGCGCGATCCTGCTGCCTTTCTTTTCGATGAGCCGCTCTCCAATCTAGACGCGCAGTTGAGATCGCAGATGCGCATTGAAATCAAACGCTTGCACCAACGTCTTAAGACGACAACCGTCTACGTCACCCATGATCAGGTGGAAGCCATGACCATGGCGGATCGTATCGTGGTGATGAAGGACGGCCACATATTGCAGGTCGGCACGCCGACGGAACTTTACGAAACACCCGTCGACATCTTTACCGCACGCTTCATAGGCAGCCCCTCGATGAACCTCCTGCGCGGAACCAGCGCCGGCGACAGCGTTGCGCCCTCGGCCACGGGAGACCTTCTGATCGGCGTCAGGCCGCATGATCTGCTGGTCGGCGAGAACGGTGCTGCTCAGGCGACGTTCACGCTTGAGGGAACGGTAACGGCGGTCGAGCCGCTCGGGCCGGAGACGCTTGTTCATCTGGACACCGACACCAGTTCGGTGATCGCCACTGCGCGAAGCAAAACCATTCCGGCCGTCGGCAGCCGGCTGCAATGCCAGGCGGAGCGAGGTTCGCTTTATCTTTTCGACGCCAAGACGGAAAAGCTTCTGGGCCGCGCATGATGACAACGGAAAAAACTGCCGTCATCAGCGTCGGCCGGATCTATTGCGACCTCATTTTCACCGGGCTTGACGAATTGCCGGTGCTCGGCCGGGAACTGTTTGCCCGCGACATGGAAATTGCCGCCGGCGGCGGAGCTTTCATTGCCGCCGCGCATTTCGCCCATATCGGCCGACCCGTTGCGCTGCTGGCAAGGCTCGGCACCGACACGTTTTCGCGAGATATCGGTGAGAAAATGGCGCGAAGCGGCGTCGACCTGCAGTTTTTGGAACATTCAGCAGATGCCGGACCGCAAGTCACGGTGGCGACAGTGGTTGGTCAGGACCGGGCTTTTTTGACGCGTCGCGCCGGTGCCGCCCGGCCTTCGACGCTGGATGCCGCCTTTGCGTGGGAAACCGCCCGGCATCTGCACATCGCCGAATTCGCCACTCTGCATGAGATGCCCGACCTGGTCTCCCGCGCCAAGGCAAGCGGATTGTCCGTTTCGCTCGACCCAAGCTGGGATGCTTCGCTGATCTATGACAAGGGCCTGCTCCAGGCCTGTGCCGGCGTCGACGTTTTTTTGCCGAATCTCGAAGAGGCCGAAGCAATCACTGGTCATTCTGACCCGGAAATCGCGATCCGCGCTTTATCAGAGGCGTTTCCCGTCGTGGCTTTGAAAGGTGGCGCGCAGGGGGCGTGGGTTTCCTCTCAGAGGGGGCTGCGGCATGTAGCGGCCCAGAAAGTCCCGGTTATCGATACGACCGGCGCAGGCGACGCCTTTAATGCCGGTTTTCTCGATGCGTGGCTTGAGGGACAGGACGAACAGCGATGCCTCAAAGCCGGGGTCGCTGCGGGCAGCCTTGCCGTGCAGGCGGCAGGCGGCGCACCAAGGGAGACGGCCGCCGCTTGAGGCATCCCGCCTGTTTCACTCTCCCCGCGGAAAACGCTGGTTTTCCTCCAGCACGTTGAGGTCCATGTGGTTGCGCATGTAGCGTTCCGAGGCTTTCTGCAGGGGCTGGTAATCCCATGGATAATAAGCCCCGTTGCGCAACGCCTTGTAGACCACCCAGCGCCGCGCCTGACTTTCGCGAACGGCAGCGTCGAAGACCGGCAATTGCCAGCGCCGACCAATCTCGGCGGAAAGCGATGAAAGCACATCGCGCAAAGCCGGATCGCCGGCAAGGTTCGTGCGCTCTTCCGGATCAGCCTCAAGATCGTAAAGCAGCGGCGGATCGGCTTCGCAAACCGACAGCTTGTAGCGCCCATCGCGAAGGGCAACGAGCGGTGCTATCGAGCCTTCGGCGGCATATTCCATCGGCACCGGGCCACGCCCGCCGGTTCCCTTGGCAAGCGCCGCCAGATCCTCGCCATCCGTCCAGCGTTTGAGCGAAGTGATATCGAGACCCGCCAGCCCGCACAGCGTCGGCGTGACATCGAGTGTCGAGACCGGCGTGTCGATCAAAGCCGGCTGCCAGCCGGGTGCGGCCACCATCAGCGGTACACGAGCGGAGCCTTCGAAGAAACACATCTTGAACCACAGGCCACGCTCGCCCAGCATATCGCCATGGTCCGACAGGAAGAGAATGATGGTGTCGTCCTCCATCCGTGTCGCTTTCAACACGTCGAGGATTTCGCCGATCTTTTCGTCGATATAGGAGATATTGGCGAAATAACCGCGCCGTGCCCGGCGTATCTGCTCGCCTGTGATCTCGAATGCCCCATGATCGCAGGCTTCCAGCAGCCGCTTCGAATGCGGGTCCTGCTCCTCGAAGGCAATCGCCTGCGACTGCGGATCGAGCGCCGGGCAGTCCTCGTATAGATCCCAGAACTTGCGCCGCGCCACATAGGGATCGTGCGGATGGGTGAAGCTGACAGTCAGGCACCACGGCCGCTCATCGAGGCGGCGCGACAGGTCGTAAAGCTTGCGGGTGGCGTTGTAGGCCACCTCGTCATCATATTCCATCTGGTTAGTGATTTCCGCGACACCAGCGCCGGTCACCGAACCGAGATTGTGATACCACCAGTCGATCCGCTCGCCCGGCTTGGTATAATCAGGCGTCCAGCCGAAATCAGCCGGATAGATATCAGTCGTCAGGCGCTCCTCGAAGCCATGCAGCTGGTCCGGGCCGACGAAATGCATCTTTCCCGAAAGACCGGTGTAGTAACCCGCCGCCCGCAGGTGATGCGCATAGGTCGGAATATCGGAAGCGAATTCGGCGGCATTGTCATAGACCCGTGTCCGGCTTGGCAACTGCCCGGACATGAAGGAGGCGCGCGCCGGCGCGCAGAGCGGACTTGCCGTATAGGTATTGGCGAAGCGCACAGAGCGCTTCGCCAATGTTTTGAGATGTGGTGCGTAGAGAAAATCGGCCGGGCCATCGGGAAAAAACGTCCCGTTGAATTGGTCGGCCATCAGGATCAGAATATTGGGACGCGGCATTTCCACTTTCCGATTTTAGAGGCCAAGCTTGCCTTTGACGGCGTCCGCACCCGGCTTGCCATCCAGCGTGGTGACACCCTGCAGCCAGCCATCCAGCGATTTGGGATTCGCCTTCAGCCAGGCCGTCGCCGCGGCCTTGGAATCTTCGCCGCCGAGGATGGAACCCATCAGGCTGTTTTCCATGCCAATATCGAATTTGAGGTTCTTGAACAGCGTCGCCGCATTCGGGCATTGCTGCGGCCAGCCGGTGCGGGCGAGCGTGTAGACTTCCGCGCCGCCGAAATTCGGGCCGAAATAGGCGTCCCCGCCGGAGAGATAGGCGATATCGATTTTCTCATTCATCGGATGCGGCGCCCAGGCGAGGAAGACCACGGCCTTTTTGTCCCTGCCCGCCCGCTCCACCTGCGCCAGCATGGCTTGCTCGCCGGATTCGACGAGTTGCCAGCCTTTCAGGCCGAAATCATTGGCGTCGATGATCTTCTGGATATTCTGGTTGGCCGGCGCGCCCGGCTCGATGCCGTAAATCTTGCTTTCGAACTCATCGGCGTGTTTGGCGAGATCGGCGAAATCCTTCACGCCCTTTTCCGCCATATAGGCCGGCACCGCCAGCGTGAACTTGGCGCCTTCGAGGTTCTTCGTCATCACCTCTGCCGCCTTGGCGGCATCAAGATCATCTACGAAGGATTTCTGCGCCGGCATCCAGTTGCCGAGAAAAACGTCGATCTCGCCGTTCTTCATCGCCTGATAGCCGATCGGCACTGACAGCGTCTTGACGTCGGCCTCATAGCCAAGCGCATCGAGCAGCACGGACGCGACACCATTGGTGGCGGTGATGTCGGTCCAGCCGGGATCGCTGAGGCGGATGGTCTTGCAGGCCGCGTCATCGGCCGCCTGAAGCGGGGTGGAGAAGGCTGCCACCGACAGAATGAGACCGGCGGCGATGCGATGCAGATGAGAAATGGTTTTCATTGCGGCTCCCCTTTTATCAATCCAGTTTATTGAACACCACGTTGCTTTTGCCTGTGAAGCGGGTATTTTTCGATGGTTGATATAAGGAATTTTAATGTCAGACCGGCCGCTCGATCTGGGATGGATGCGCATTTTCACCGAGGTTGCCCGCCGCGGCAGCCTGACGGCGGCGGCGGCATCCCTGCGGCTGACGCAACCGGCCGTAAGCTATCAGATCCGCAGGCTGGAGGAAGAACTGGGCGTAGCGCTCGTACAGCGCAGACATCGTGGCATCGAACTGACGGCCGAGGGACAAAAACTGTTCGAGATTGTTTCACGCAATGTCGACGCCATCGACCTTCTCGCACAACAGCTTCGCCGGACGGAGGAACGGCAGACCATCCGCCTGCACACGGACTATGCCTTTTCTTCCTTATGGCTCATCCCGCGCATGCATGGCTTTCGAACGCTCAATCCGGATATCAATATCCAGATCGTCGCCACGCAGGATCCGCTGGGCCAGGGCAAGCACGATAGCGACGTGATGATCATTTTCGGCACGCGGCAGGAGGCCGGCGACGGTGCGGTGCTGCTGCTTTCAGAAAAGGTCACGCCGGTCTGCTCGCCTGCCCTGCTGACCGAGACACCGGCACCCGCAACCGTTGCGGATTTTTCGCGGCGGAAGCTCATTCACCTCGAAAACACCTCGCAAGCGCACTGGTTCGACTGGCCTTCCTACTTCAAGCATTTCGGCGTGCAGAGACCGGCCGACCACGATGGCGGCGACATCAGCTTCAACAATTACACCATGGTGGTGCAGGCAACCATTGGCGAGCAGGGTTTCGCGCTCGGCTGGGCCGGACTGGTCGATCCGTTGCTTCAGGCCGGCGTGCTGGTGACGGCAGGCCCAAGCCTCGATGCACCGGGGCGCGGCTACTGGCTGATGCGACCGAAAAGCAGCGACACCGCGGTGAGAAAACTCACCGGCTGGCTGATCGACGAGCGGCGGTAACGCCGCCCGCCAGCTTGTACCGTTTCCTGTTCAGATCGGATAATGCAGCGGTCCGTCCTGCAACGTGACCCAGCGTAGCTCTGTGAATTCCGCAATGCCCGCCGTGCCGCCGAAGCGGCCGTAGCCGGAGGCCTTAACCCCGCCGAAGGGCATCTGCGCTTCATCGTGAACGGTTGGACCGTTGATGTGGCATATGCCGCTTTCTATACGGGCGGCAATGGACAGCGCCCGTGCCTGATCCCTACCGAAAATCGCAGCGGAGAGGCCGAACTCGGTTTCATTGGCAATGCTTACCGCCTCATCGATGCTGCCGGCCCTGATGATGGAAACGACCGGACCGAAACTTTCCTCCGAATATAGCCGCATGGCGGGGGTGACGCCATCGACGGCAATCGCATCCAGCATCGTGCCGTTGCCGCCGCCACCGGCGACCTGCCGTGCACCCTTGGAGACGGCGTCATCCACCAGCGCCCGAATGCGCGAGGTTGCTTCGGCGCTGACCAGCGAGCCGAGCGGTGTTTTGCCCTCACGCGGATCGCCAGCCGTGAGGCTCGAGGCTTTTTTCGCGAAGGCCTCCACAAATGTATCGGCGACGCTGTCGAGCACGATGATGCGTTCCGTCGACATGCAGATCTGGCCCTGGTTCATGTATGCGCCGAAAGCCGCAGCCGCGACAGCTGCGTCGATATCGGCATCGTCAAGCACAATGAACGGCGCCTTGCCGCCAAGCTCCAGCAGCGCGGGTTTCAGGTAACGGCCGGCCGTTTCGGCAATCACCCGGCCGACACGGGTCGAGCCGGTGAAATTCACGCGTCTGACGGCGGGGTGTGCGATCAGCGTATCGACGATCTTTGCGGCATCTTCCGGCGCGTTGGAGACGGCGTTGAGCACGCCCTTGGGCAGACCGGCGGAAGCGACCGCCTCAATGATCAGCGCATGGGTGCGTGGGCAGAGTTCCGAGGTCTTCATCACCACCGTATTGCCGCAGGCAAGCGGCGTGGCGATGGAGCGCACGCCGAGAATAACCGGCGCGTTCCACGGCGCGATGGACAGCACAACGCCCGCCGGCTGGCGCAGCGCCATGGCCATGGTTCCCGGACGGTTGGACGGAATGATCTCGCCCTTGATCTGGGTGGTGAGGCTTGCGGCCTCCACCAGCATATCGCTTGCCAGTTTGACGTTGAAACCGGCCCAGGCGTCGGTTGCGCCGATTTCTTCCTTCATCGCCTGGGTAATATCGGGCCCTGCGGCCAGAAGCGCCTGCGCAGCGGCCAGAAGCAGGCGACGGCGTTCACCGGGCGGCGTTGCCGACCAGACCGGGAAAGCGGCCGCCGCGGCATCGGCCGCGCGGGTAGCGTCCTCCACTGTTGCCGCCGCAGCACTCGTCGCCACGTCGCCGGTAATGGGGTTGCTGCGTTCGAAGCGCTTGCCGCTTGTGGCCGGGCAATGGTCGCCACCGATGAAAAGATTGACAGTCTGCATGATCTTCCTCCTGAATTCAGACAATGGCGGCGGTGGTGCCGCCAAGAAACGCCCGTTGCACGGCGGGATCGGCGGACAGGCCTTCAGCCGTGCCTGCCCCGACAATCCGCCCTGCTTCCAGCAAATAACCGCGATCGGCAAGCGCGAGGCTTTCGCGCACATTCTGCTCTACGAGCAGAATGGAAAGGCCGCTTTTCTTGATCTCCGCCAAAGCGGCAAAAAGTTCCTGTGTAACGATGGGCGCAAGACCAAGGCTCGGTTCATCCAGCAGCAGATAATCTGGTGCCGACATCAACGCGCGGCCGATGGCGACCATCTGCTGCTCGCCGCCGGACATGGTGCCGGCAAGCTGCTGCCGCCGCTCCGCAAGCCGCGGAAACAGCGAAAAAATATGCTCTCTTGTCGTCTTTTCCGCTGAACGGGCATGGCGGGGATTGGCTCCGAGACGGAGATTGTCTTCCACCGTCAACGCCGCGAAAATTCCGCGCCCCTCCGGCACCAGCGCCACACCCCGCTCCACGATCTGATGGGCGGGAACCTCGGCAAGCGACTCGCCATTGACGCGCACGTCGCCGGCGGCTGCCGCAACTAGGCCGCCGACCGCCTTCAGCAGTGACGACTTGCCGGCTCCATTGGCACCGAGCAGCACCACCGTTTCGCCCTTGGCGACATTGAGCGATATGCCGTCAACCGCGAGATGTTTGCCGTAGCGGATTGTCAGTGCGTCTATTTCAAGCATGTGCCGCTCCCAGATAGGCGGAAATGACGTGCGGATCGTCAAGCACCCTTGCCGTCGGCCCGTCGGCAATCTTGCGACCGGCCGCCATGACCACCGAGCGCGAGCAAAGGGCGCGCACGGCGGCCATGATATGTTCCACCAGCAAGATCGTCGTACCCTCCGATGCCAGCCGCCGGATCAGCGCTATTCCCTCCTGAAGTTCGGTGGGATTGAGGCCCGCGAGCCATTCATCCAGCAACAGAAGCTTCGGTTCACCCGCAAGCGCACGCGCCAGTTCAAGGCGTTTCTGGTCAATATAGGTGAGATCGCCAGCCGGCATCGTCTCCCGCCCGGCAAGACCAATCCTTTCAAGGCAGGCGCGCGCAACCTTCTCCGCCTCGGGACGCGAAAGCCGTTGCGGGCCGAACATGGCCGATACGGCAACGTTTTCGAGTAGGGAAAGCGAAGGCAAAAGCCGCACGAGCTGGAAGGTGCGCGCCACGCCGGCGCGCGCAATCACATCCGGCCGTCTGCCCGCAATCTCCTGCCCTTTGAGCCGGATCGACCCTTCGGTCGGCTTCAACGCCCCGGAGATGAGATTCATCAGCGTCGTCTTGCCGGAACCGTTCGGCCCAAGCAGCCCGACGACTTCGCCGGCCTCGATGGTAAGACCAAGGCCATCCACCGCCTTCAGCCCGCCGAAGGTCTTGCGGATATCGGTGATTTCGAGAACGGCGCTCATGCGGCTTTCTCCTTTTTGCGCAACTTCTCGAGCGCCGCGAGCACGCCATCCGGCAGCACGAACACGATGAGGATGAAGAGAGCGCCGAGAATGATGGAAAAATGATTGGGGAAGTTGGCACCCAGCCACTCGAACAGCAGGAACAGCGGCACCGCACCGAGGATCGGTCCCCAGCGTCGTGTGGCTCCGCCAAGCAGTGCCATGATGACGGTGAGGAACGAGACCTGCGGATTAAAGACGATGGCCGGCTCGATATAGACCCAGCGCGGGGCCTGAATGGCGCCGACAAGCGTGATGATCGTGGCCGACAGCACGAAAAGCGTCAGCTTGGTGCGTGCGAGATTAATGCCCGCATGGGCGGCCACGACCTCGTCGTCACCGATTGCCTTCAACGCCAGTCCGAGCTTGCTGCGGTCGATGAGGATCGACAGCAGAAGGGTAATGACAGCCAGCGCCAGCAATTGCCAGAGCACATGCTGCGGCTCCAGCGGCAGGAAGATGTAACGCCCGAGCGTGCCCGTCACATTCACCTCATACCAGGTGATGAGCTGACGGATAAGTTCGGCAAGACCGAAGGAAAAGATCACGAAATAAATGCCGGCGACGCGCAGTGTGGACAGCCCGACGACGAGCGCCAGCGACGCGCCGACAAGGGCCGCACTCAGGAGGACGAGCGGCCATGGTAAGACTTCGCTCAGCACCGCAACCGTATAGGCCCCGACACCGAAGAACGCGACGGTGGCGAGCGAAATATACCGCGTCGGACCGGAGAACATCGCCCAGGCGGAGGCAAGCGTCGCATAACCGAGAAGGCCGATGATAACACCGACGCCATAGGCATCGAAAAAGAAGGGGGAAAGCGCCAGCAGCGCGGCTGCGGCAAGGCCGATGAGAAGCGGGATCATTTGCCCCTCCTTGCGAAAATGCCTTCCGGACGCCAGAGCAGCACCACAAGGAAAAGCAGATAGGTGGCGGCAAGCGTGAGGCCGGGATCAACGTAAACGAGTACGAAGGTTTCCACGAGGCCAAGCAGCAGGCCGGCAACCAGCGCGCCGAGCAGATTGCCAACACCGCCCATGATGACGACGACAAGCGCCTTCATGGTGAAGACAACGCCATAGGAGGCGGAAAAAGTCTGATACATAGAGATCATCACCCCGCCTGCCACGGCGAGTGCGCCGCCAAGCGCAAAACCGATTGAGGCCACGCGATTCACATCGATGCCGACCAGCGGCGCGGATTTGGGCGCCAGCGCGACCGCCCGCAGGTTGAGGCCCCAGCGGCTGTGGGTGAGCGCCAGATATAGCCCGCCACCGATTGCGACCGACAGGCCGAAGGACAAGAGCCGGTCCAGCGCCACTGTCGTGCCGAAGACGTCGACGCCATCGGAGAGGTAGGAATAGGAATGGTAGTTGCCGCCGAACGCCACCAGCATGATGCCCTGGATAACGAAGAGCAGCCCGAAGGTCGCCAGAATGGAATCGACTTCCAGACGGCCGGACGCGCCCGAACGGCGCACCAGCGGCCGCATCATGACCCGGTAGATGACGAAAGACAGGGCGTAACCGAGCGGAACGATGATGAAAAGAGACCAGAGTGGCGACAGGCCATAGGCGGAAAACAGCACGAAGGTGATGAAGGCAGCCGCAATCAGCACTTCGCCATAGGCAAGGTTCATGATGCGGGCGATGCCATATTGCAGCGAAAGTCCAAGCGCGATCAGCGCATAGGTCCCTCCCAGCATCAAACCGAAGATGAGGGTGGATAAAAACAAGGGAACGTCTCCAGTATGGAACATGGCCGAAGCCTTCCGGCCGGGGTTTACGGCCCCGGCCGGCAAAGGCTCACCATTGCGGCTTCGGAATGACCGGCTTCGCTGCGCCCGGGCGGTCTGCGGGCGCAATCGCCACGAAACGGTCACCCTGCCATTGTCCCGCCCACCAGAGCTGGCGAAGCTGGTTGTCTTCAAGCTTGACCGGGCCGATGACGGTCTGGAAACTTCCCGTCGAAAGCTCATTCGCCACCGCCGCCTTATCAAGGCCGACACGTTGGATGGACTGGGCAAGCATTTCGAGGCTCGCATAGGTGATGGCGCTTGCCCAGCTGTCCGGCTTGGCGCCGATGAAGGCTTCGTGGCGCTTGAAATAATCCTCGATCTTGTCGCTGCTGCCATCGACGCCGCCGATGCTGATCACGCCTTCCTGCTTGCCATCGGAGACCTTCGGGAAAATCGGGAACGCACCGCCGACACCGACATAAAGAACCTTCGGGTTGAATCGCGCGGTCTGCGCCTGTTTCGTCACCGCGAAACTGTCGGGCGGATAGGAAAAGGCAATGAAGCTGTCCGCGCCGCTCGCCGCCGCCTCGTTCACAAGTGCTGCGAAATCCGAGGTGCCGACCGGATAGGTCTTGTCATAGGCAAGCGTGAAACCCGCTTCCTTCAGCGCCGGCCGCGCGGCCTTGATGAGATCGATGCCGAAACCGTCAGCCACCGAAATCACCGCGACCTTGTCGTTGATCTGGCCGGCATCGCGTGCGGCTTTCAAAACATCGGCCAGTGCATTGGCATAATCATGGCCACCACCGAGCATCCAGAAGCTCTTTTTCCAGCGGGCGGCAAATTCGGGCGCCTTGTCGGTGACGCCAGTCACCGCAAGCTGCGGATAACCGAAACGGTCGTAGAGCGGAGCGACGGCCAGATTGAAGCCCGTTCCCCAGGGCGGCAGAATGAAATCGACCTTGTCCTGGCTCGCCAGACGCTCGGTGAACCGCACCGCATCCTCGGCCGAGGAACGGTCGTCATATTCGACCACTTCCACCGGCAGGCGCTTGCCATCCGGCAGGGTGAGGCCGCCGGCATCGTTGACCTCCTTCACCCATAATTTGTAGTTGGGAATGGTGGTGATGCCGGCGCCCGTGGCGTTGGCGCCGCTTTTTGAGACCGCATAACCGATCTTCACCGAGGTGCGGTCCTGCGCATTGGCGTGACCGAAAAATACCGCCGACAGGGCAGCACTGGAGAGCAGGCAGAACAGCGTTCTGCGCTTCAGACTATTCATGATGTTCCTCCCAAAGCGCGTTGTCGGGGTTGCCATTCTCCTCAAGGCTTTCCCCTGCGCTGATCAAAGTTTAGCAATGACAGCCGCATATAAAATGCACTAATGTAGCGCATTATTGCACTTTTGGAGGTCGAATGCCGCTGCACAGCCAGATTGCCGGCAATCGCGTGGAGATCACGGCGCGCACCCTCGCCTCGACGCTGCGCATATCCGAGTTCCGGCTGGAATCGGATAGCGCCCATCTCCTTCTCCTGTCCGCCGGGGAAGCGGAAATCATACAGGGTGAAAAGACGCTGCCTGTCCCGGCACCGGGGCTGATCTGGCTGCCCATCGGTCCTAATGGCCGCCTCCGGCTGAATGCCGGAAGCCGTGGATCGCTGCTTAAGACGACGGAAATCGGGCTTGCCCATGCGATGCCCACCGGCACGAGCGCAAGCGCTGTTCGCAATATATTGCAACGTGTTCTGACGCAGACGCCGGCGGAGAAGGACCGGCAGGAACTGGCGGGTTATCTTGAGACCATCGCCAGCGAAAATGTCCGCGCGACAACCGGCTCAGACACGATCATCACCAGCCTCCTCTCCGTCACCCTCATTCGCATATGCCAGCACGCCATCGCCGATATTGCCGCAGCCGTCTCCACGCCTGGCAGCCTCACCGAGCGTTTCGTGCTGCTGGTCAGCCAGCACAAACGTGATCAATGGGGCGTGGAAGACTATGCAAGGCAACTCGGCGTCAATCGCGAACGGCTGGGATTTGCGGTGCGCAAGGCGACGGGGCTTTCGCCGCAGGCCTATATTCACCGGGAACTGCTGTCCGAAGCGCGCGACCTTCTTGTGAACTCATCGCTGCAAGTCGCTGAAATCGCATTCCGATTGGGCTTTCAGGACCCTGGATACTTCAACCGCTTTTTCACTCGCAACGAGGGCACGTCTCCCGGCCGTTTCAGGAGAACGGCAACGCGAATGCAGAAGGTTCCGCCGCCATCTTATGCGGCCTGGCCGTGACCTGACAGGCGGCTGAGAATTAAGCCGCTTCCAGTTCTTTGATATTGGCAAGGTCCGCTTCCAGCCTCGCAGCCGCCGCCTTAATGTCAAAGGCGTTCTGCAGGTTCAGCCAATATTCCGGTGTGGTCTTGAAAAATTTTGCCAGGCGCAAGGCGGTGTCGGCGGTGATACCGAGTTTCTCTCCGGCAATGCGTTCTATGCGGGTGCGCGGAATATTGAGGTGCTTTGCAAGAGCGTAAGCAGACATCCCCAGCGGCTCAAGATAGAGTTCCCGCAGGATTTCCCCCGGATGGATCGGAGGCGATTTACTGATTGTCATGCTCGCTGGCCCTCCTTGGCCGATTTGTCATGAGCCTCTCCACAAAAATGCCAGACTAGTGATAGTCGGTTATTTCAACGTTTTCCGGCCCTGCTTCCGTCCAGACGAAGCAGATGCGCCACTGCTTGTTGATCCGGATCGAATATTGGCCTTCACGGTCGCCGGACACCTCCAAACGGTTACCGGGCGGTGACCGAAAGTCTTCTACCGTGGTCGCCGCGTCCAGGATCGTGAGCAGCTGCTGGGCGCGGCGTACCAGATCGGCGGGAAAGCCCTTCTTCACAGATCCGTCGTCAATCGACGCGGTCAGCTTGTTTTTGAAAGAGCGGATCATTGTTGGCCTCGCGATGTTGGTATCATAAACCGATACGCACAGAAGTCAACAGAGCCGTATCTCAAAGAGATACGGCTATTACCACCCCACCACCGTTCGATGCCTCCCGATTGGCAGCATCATCGGCTTGCCCGAGGTCGGATCCTCGATGACCCGGCTTTCGATGCCGAAGACGTGACGGACATTCTCTTCCGTCAGCACCTCTTCCGGCGTGCCGAACACATGCAGCTTCCCGTCCCTCATGGCAACGAGATGATCGGCATAACGGGCCGCGAGATTGAGGTCATGCAGCACCATGACGATGGTGGTCTCGCGGGCGTGGTTGAGGTCGGTCAGAAGATCCAGCACCTCGACCTGGTGGCTGATATCGAGGAAGGTGGTCGGTTCATCCAGCAGCAATATGTCTGTCTGTTGAGCGAGCGCCATGGCGATCCAGACGCGTTGACGCTGGCCGCCGGAAAGCTCATCCACCGGCCGCTCGGCCAGTTCCACCGTATCGGTGGCGACAAGGGCTGCGGCGACGGCCTCGTCGTCCTGCCGCGACCAGCGGGCGAAGAGGCCGTGATGTGGGTGCCGGCCACGGCTGACGAGATCGGCAACCACGATACCCTCCGGCGCTATCGGCGATTGCGGTAAAAGGCCCATGCGCTTTGCGAGATCGCGGGAGGCAAGTCGATGAATCGATTTTCCATCGAGCAGAACCTGACCGGCGCGTGGCGTAATGAGCCGTGACATGCTGCGCAGCAAGGTGGACTTGCCGCAGGCATTGGCGCCGACGATGACGGTGATCTTGCCGCGCGGAACGGTGAGATCCAGCCCTTCTATGATGAGGTTTTCGCCGTAGCCGGCCGACAGGCCGTTCACGGAAAGGGAGTGGCCGGTCATAACGAGCCTCCGCTGCGGTTGACCCGCACGATCAGGTAAATCAGATAGGGCGCACCGAGCGCGCCGGTAACGACGCCGACCGGATAACGGCCTGGCAACAGAAACTGGCCGCAATAATCGCCAACCAGCACCAGCACAGCCCCGACCAGAGCCGCAGGAAGGAGCAGCGAGCCGTTGCTGCCGACGATGCGCGCCGCAATCGGCCCGGAGAGAAAAGCGACAAAGGCGATCGGCCCGGAGACCGCCGTTGCAAAGGCGATCATGCCGACTGCGGCGATGATGACGATGATACGGGTTCGTCCCACCCGCACGCCGAGCGCTGCGGCGGCGTCGTCACCCAGTCTCAACGCTTCCAGATCACGCGCCCGGCTGAGGAGCAGGCCGCCGAACAGGATGAGCGCGATGAGGAGCGGCAGCAACTGGGCGATTTTGGCGCCGTTGACGCTGCCGGTCAGCCAGCGCATCGCCTCCTGCAACGTCCATGCCGGCGCAACGGAGAGTATATAGGCGATGAAGCTTTCCAGCATGGCTGAAACGCCGATGCCGACGAGGATAAGCCTCGTGCCGGCCACGCCGTTGCGGAAGGACAGGAGATAGACGAGAAGCGCGACGCCGAGACCGGCCGCGACGGCGAAGACCGAGATTAGCGGACCGCTTATCTGCAAAACGACGATGGCGAAAACGGCCGCCGCACTTGCGCCGGAACTGATGCCGATAATATCGGGACTGGCGAGCGGATTGCGCAGCATGATCTGGAAGGCGACGCCGCCGAGCCCGAAGCTCAGGCCTGCGAGAACCGAAAGGAGCGCGCGCGGCAGGCGCAGCTGCCCGACGGTGAACGTGACGCCGGCAATCTCCTCCCCCAACAGAACACGAGTGACATCGCCGGGCGGCGTGAAGGATTGCCCGAGCATCAGCGTAATTGCGAAAGCGGCGATCAGGATCACCGACAGGGCGGCGATGACAAGACGGCGCCGGCGCTGACGGGCATGGCGATTGAAAACAAGATTTTCGATGACGGGAGCGGATATGGTCATAATTCGCGCACCCTCTGGCGTCTGACAATCCAGATGAAGAAAGGCGCACCGACAAGGGCGGTGACGATGCCGACATCGAGTTCCGACGGCCGCGCCACGATGCGCCCGACAATATCGCCGGCAAGCAGCAGGCACGCACCGCCAAGTGCCGAGAACGGCAAAAGCCAGCGATTGTCCACCCCGACGAGCAGGCGGCAGAGATGCGGCACCACCAGCCCGACAAAACCGATCGGCCCGCAAATGGCGGTAGCCGCACCGCAGAGCAGAATGGCACCGAAGGAGGCTACGGCTCGGGCCACCGCAACATTCTCGCCAAGCCCGGCGGCGAGTTCGTCTCCGAGCGCCAGAGAATTCAGCTTGCGCGCCGAAAGCAGGCTGATGATGAAGCCGGCGGCCAGAAAGGGCAGCACGGTCTCGATGCGCTCGAAAGTCGCCCCACCGACGCCGCCGATCTGCCAGGAACGGATGCCGCCGGCAATATCGCTACGCGGCAGCACGACGGCGACGACGAGCGAGGAAAAGGCGACGGAGGTGGCGGCGCCCGCAAGTGCGAGTTTCAACGGTGTCGCCCCGCCTCGCCCGAGCGAACCGACGACATAAACGAAAACCGCAGATCCCCCCGCCCCGGCAATCGCGACCATGATGAAGGCCTGCGCCGTGGCGATGCCGAACCAGACAATGCCGATGACGACGGCGAGCGACGCCCCCATGTTGACACCGAGAATGCCTGGATCGGCAAGCGGATTACGGGTGACGCCCTGCATGATGGCCCCGGCCAGCCCAAGTGCCGCCCCGGAAAGCAGGGCAAGCAGCGTGCGCGGCAGGCGCACCGCGACGGCCGCCTCGGCAACCGTCGCGACGCGGCCGCTGAGCCCACCAACAATATCCGCAAAAGAGACCTCACGCGTGCCGATGGCGACGGAGAGCGCACAAAGCAGTGCGAGAAGCGCCAGCACCGCACCGAGCCAGGCCGTTCGCACGCGGTTGGAGCGGCCGGCGAGCAGCACGGCCGTCGCTTTGCCAGGGCCGGACATTGTCACTGCGATTTCCCGGAGGATTTGTCGGCGGCCTTTGCCAGAAGATCGGCATAGTCCTTCAACACCCACGAAATCGACAGCGGCGTGGGGTTGGAGGCGGTGCCAAGCGGATCGCGGCCCAGCATGACGATGGCATCATTGGCAACGGCCGGCATGCGCGCGAGAAGCGGATCGGCCCGCATGGCATTCAGCAGCTGCTCACTGCCATAGGTCACGACGATATCGACATCGTCGAAGGCATCCACACGCTCGGCGCTGACGCCGGCGGCGAATTGCCCCGGCTTCGTCGCCTCCAAGACGCTTTTCGGCGAGGAAAGCCCAAGATCGGCGAAAAACTTCACCCGGGTGTCATTGGCCGTATAAAAATTGACGACGCTGAGATTGGTGGCGTCGAGATGGGTGACGAACATGGCCGACTTGCCCTTCAGCTGCGGGTGGCCGGCAACGACCTCAGCAATCTCACCCTCTATGCGTTTGATTAGCGCTTCACCTTCGGCCGCCATGCCAAGACCGGCGCTGTTCAATCGGATCATCTCGCGCCAGTCCGTTGCCCAGGGAGAAACGGGATAGGCGACGACAGGGGCGATCTGGCTCAGCGTATCGTAGTCGGACTGGCTGAGGCCTGAATAGGCGGCAAGGATGACATCCGGCTGCGTCGCCGCCACGGCCTCGAAATCTATACCGTCACCCTCGTCGAACAGAACAGGCTTTGCGGCATCGAGTTCGGTAAGCCGCTTCGCCACCCATGGCAGCAGGCCATCGCCGTCATCATCGCCGAAATTGGCCGCCGCAAAGCCGACAGGCACGATGCCGAGGGCCAACGGCACCTCATGGTTGGCCCAGGCGACAGTCGCGACCCGCTGCGGTTTCTTCGCAATCGTGGTCGTGCCGAACGCATGTTTGATGACGATGGGATAGCGGGTTGTCTCCTCCGCCGCGGCCATATTCGGCGCGATCATCGACAGGAAAAGCACAAATACCGACATGAGGCAGCGGAACGGGCAAAGCATTGGCGAGCTCTCAAAGGTTCAAAAGTGGACTTGAACTCTCAGCTTCAAATGCCCCCGTCAAGCCCAGGCAGGAAATGGCGTCGCAACAGCGGTGAAATTTCCGGGGTTTTGTACAAAACCGCAAAAAGTTACAATACCGGACAAACTTTCTCAAGTTATTGGGCGCTTCGAGAGTGGGCCGTGCAAGCGGCGGTCGGGGCATCAACGTCTGGAACATACCAATGAATATCGAAACCGAAGGCAGACACCGCAAAACCACGCGACGTCGTTATCAGGATAGGGCGCTGCTTGCCTGCACGGCGCTTGTCGCCACCCTGCCCGGCTCCCTTCTGGCGCAGGAAGCTGCCAATACGGGCGGCAGCACGGTTCTGGAGCGCATCACCATCGATAGCGGCGACAATGACCAGAAGTCCATTGTCGCCACCCGCACCACAAGCGGCAGCAAGATGGCGACCGATATTCTCGACACACCGGCCTCCGTTTCCGTCATCACCGCCAGGGAAATGCAGCAGCGCGGCGTGCAGAGCGTGGAAGAGGCGCTGCAATATACCGCCGGTGTGACAACGGATTTTTACGGCTCCGACGACCGTTTCGACTATTTCAAGATTCGCGGTTTCGACGCCTATACCTATCGCGACGGGTTGACGCTTGGCCGTCCCTTCGGCGCGCTGCGCGAAGAAACCTATGCCTATGAGCGTGTGGAAGTGCTGAAGGGCGGAAATTCCACCACCTTTGGCGTCTCGGATCCCGGCGGCTCGGTGAATTATTCCACCAAGGTGCCGAAGCGCACCCGTTTCGGTGAAGCCTATGTCACCGGCGGCTCCTATGGCCGCGCCGAAACCGGCTTCGACTTTGGCGACAATATCACCAGCGACGACACGCTGTCCTATCGCCTGACCGGCAAGCTCAGAAATGCCGATGCGGAATATGACTATTCCCGCGACGACGAGAAATTCTTCATGGGCGGCTTAACCTGGCGCCCCACGGACGTCACCAGCCTTACCGTGGTTTACGATCATCTGAACAAGGATGGCGTTCCGGGCGGGGGCGGCCATCCCGTCGGCTCGCATTTCGACCGGAGCCGCTTCTTCGGCGAACCGGACTACAATTATCGCGGCACGAACCGCAATTCGCTGAGCGTGATGTTCGACCACGATTTCGGCTCCGGCCTGACGCTGAGTTCCAATGCGCGCTACAGCAAGGCGAATACGGACTTCGGTTACGCCTATATCTCGTCGACACCGACCAACGGTTCGACCATCGCCAACCGGTCCTATTTCGGAAACGACACCGAGACCGAAAACTTCCTGATCGACACACGCCTGCAATATGACACGCGGTTTGAAACTGTCGAAAGCCGCAGCCTCGTCGGCGTTTTTTATAACAACTACGAATCCGGCAGCAAAAGCTACTTCGGTGCTGCGCCGAGCATCAACTGGATGAACCCGGTCTATACCGGCGCACCCGCTTCCGTGCCGCTCTATGCCGACTCCCTGACGGATCAGAAGACCAAGGCGATCTATCTCCAGCAGGACTTCACCTTCTTCGACAGGCTGATCGTCAGCGCCGGCCTGCGCAACGACTGGATCGACACCGAGCAGACCAATCGGCTGAATGGCACGACGGCCAGCGGCGACATCAGCGAACTGACCAAGCGCATCGGCGTGTCCTACAAGGTCACCAACGAAATCGCGCCTTATATCAGCTATGCCGAATCGGTAGTGCCCGCATCCGGCCTGACGGTAGAGCCCGAACGCGGCGAGCAGATCGAACTCGGGGTGAAATACCGGCCCGACGCTTTCCCGGCCCTGTTCACCGCATCGATCTACGATCTGAAGAAGAACAACATTACCGTTACCAGCCCGATCACCAGCCTGCCGACCACCATCGGCGAGGTACGCGTGCGCGGTCTCGATCTCGAAGCCAAGGCGGAAGTGACCGACAATCTCAGCCTGACGGCGGCCTATTCCTATCTCGACGCGGAAATCACGGAAAACGGCACCGGCGGCAATGTCGGCAACCGGCCGCAATTCGTGCCAGAGCATCAGGCTTCATTGTGGGTCAATTATACGCTTGCTGGCAACGACCATTTCGGCGACATGACCTTCGGTCTCGGCGGCCGCTATACAGGCGCCTATTATTTCGGCAATGCCAACAAGGTCGAAACCGGAAGCAGCGTGACCGTGGATGCCGCGTTCAGCTACAAGATTCAGGAAACTGCCTCGCTGGACGTCAATGTTTCCAACATCTTCAACGAAAAACATGTCTCTTATGGCGGGTTCGGCGCTGACTTTTATAATCCCGGTCGGGCGTTTTCCATAACCTTGCGAAAGACGTGGTAAAAAACGACATTAGCAATATTTTTCAGAATATTGCATAGTTTTTCTAACACATAAAGTCATCCTCGGGCTTGTCCCGAGGATCTGACCGGGTCGCATCAAGACACCGATCTCGCCCCGTCAAAGCAGCTTGTGCAGACGTCGCCAGGCGGCGGGCGTGTTGCCTACGGACTGGCGGAAAGCCTTGGTCAGATGGGCCTGATCGGAAAAGCCGAGCTGGGCGGCGATATCGGCCACCGTCAGATCGCCTTCCAGCAGAAGTTTCTGGGCGGCATTGATGCGCCGCTCCAATTGCCATTGCAGCGGCGTCTTGCCGGTGGTCTGGCGAAATACGGTGGCGAACCAGCTTTCCGAAAGCCCGACGATATCGGCCATCTCGGCAACCGTCATACGGTCGTCGCCACGTTTTTCGACCTGGGCAAGAAGCTTGTTCAACTGCGCCTGCGTCAGCCTGCCATTAGCCTGCTCCGGAGCAGGGCCGGGAATATCCAGCAGGCCGGCAACGATGCTGCCGACAAGACTTTCCGCGTAGACCGCATGTTTCGAGGGTTCGCAGAGCTCATCGACAAGCAGGCCGGCAAGGGTTTCCACCGAACCGATGTCCTGTATCTCGACCGGGCGACGCAGCGCCGTCATCGCCGCGGAACTGCCGACCGAAGGTGACAGGAAGCGCAACAACCGGTCCTTGTGAATATGCAGGTTGAGATGCGAGAACCGGTGCGTGGCGCTGCTGCTCGTCCACATCGGCACGCCGGCGGGCACATAAACCGCCCGTGTCATTGGCCGCGAATGGTTGGTAAATTCGCCATTGCGGTTGGACATGCTGATGCGCGAGGAGACATCGTTGAAAAAGATCATGATGCGCGGATCGGCGGCCAGATAATAACCCTTCGCCCCCATCTGGCTTTCCGCCTCCCAGAAAGCACTGACCAGTCCGTCGAACTGGCGCCATTTCACCGGCGCAGTGACGCTGATCCCTTCCGTGTGCCAGGTCATGGAATGCCAGAAACTCAATGCGGGTACCGTCCGGTTGTCGGGTTAGGGTGAGCGTATGAAAAGACGCGCGCACCACGCCAGTCATCGCGCTGCGCCCCATTAACATGACTTATCAATTCATGTTAATAGCAAAGATCGTTATAAAGTGAAACGTTCGCGGCGGCGACCGCGCTGGAACCTCTGCTCATGACGGCCGTTGAACTCCTGACAGAAGTGCAACAAGGAGATTACCATGAACAGCAATAAGGAACCGGGCGACTTCGCAGACAAGAAGCGCGAGGAGCACGGCCGTGGCGTGATCGTGGCGGGGCCGGACGCGCATGAAAACGAGAAGGACGGCAAAGCCCCGTCGCCAGACGCTGAAAAAACCCCGGCCGGCAAACCGGTTCCGTCATCGGACCGGCGATAGGGAAACCGTCCTGCGCAAACAAGATAAAGAGGGCCTATGAGGCGTCCAGCAATCTTTTCACCGTCGCGGCAAACCTTGCGCCTTGGCGGTCGATAGAACGCAAAACACCTCCCCGATTTCTCGGGGAGGTGTTTATTCTTAAATAGCCGGGTTTTTCTTACAGAAGGTCAAAACGGTCGGCGTTCATCACCTTCGTCCAGGCGGCGACGAAGTCACGCACGAATTTCTCCCTGCTGTCATCCTGCGCGTACACTTCTGCATAGGCGCGCAGGATGGAGTTAGAACCGATCACGAGGTCAACGCGGGTCGCCGTATACTTGGTCGCGCCAGTCTTGCGGTCACGAATCTCATAGAGATTGTTGCCGGTCGGAACCCAGGAATAGGCCATGTCTGTCAGCGTCGTGAAGAAGTCCGTCGTCAGCGCGCCGGGCTTGTCGGTGAACACACCATGGGCCGCACCGGCGTAATTGGCGCCGATGACGCGCAGGCCGCCGATGAGCACGGTCAGTTCCGGCGCGGTCAGGCCCAGAAGCTGTGCGCGATCAAGCAGCAGTTCCTCAGGGCTGACGACATAGTCCTTCTTGACCCAGTTGCGGAAACCATCCGCCAGCGGTTCCAGCGGGGCAAAGCTGTCGGCATCCGTCTGCTCGGCGGAAGCATCGCCACGGCCGGCCGAGAAAGGCACGGCAATGTCGAAGCCGGCCGCTCTCGCCGCCTGTTCCACACCGTAATTGCCGGCCAGAACGATCACATCCGCGATGCTCGCGCCGGTTTCACGGGCAATCGGCTCCAGAACCGAAAGCACATGCGAAAGACGGGCGGGCTCATTGCCTTCCCAGTCCTTTTGCGGTGCAAGGCGAATGCGTGCGCCATTGGCGCCGCCGCGTTTGTCAGAACCGCGGAAGGTGCGGGCGCTGTCCCAGGCGGTCGAAACTAGATCGGCAACAGAAAGGCCCGACGCCGCGATCTTTGCCTTGACGGCAGCGACATCGTAGCTGGTGGAGCCTGCGGGGATGGGATCCTGCCAGATCAGGTCTTCCGCCGGAACGTCCGGACCGAAATAACGGGACTTCGGGCCCATGTCGCGATGCGTCAGCTTGAACCATGCACGGGCGAAAACCTTAGAGAAATGGTCCTGATCGTCCTTGAATTTCAGCGAAATCTCGCGGTAGATCGGATCGACCTTCAGGGCCATGTCGGCATCGGTCATCATGGGGATGGTGCGGATCGAGGCGTCCTCGACGTCCACGGGCTTGTCTTCCTCGGCGATGGTGATCGGCGCCCATTGCGATGCACCGGCGGGGCTGTGGGTCAACGTCCACTCATGCTTGAACAGCATGTCGAAGAAGCCGTTGTCCCACTTGGTCGGATGACTGGTCCAGGCGCCTTCAATGCCCGACACCACCGTGTCGCGACCGATACCGCGACCCTTGGTGTTCATCCAGCCAAGACCCTGGTATTCCGGGCCGGCGGCTTCCGGATCGGGACTGAGGTTGGCGGCGCTGCCATTGCCATGCGACTTGCCGATGGTGTGACCGCCGGCGGTCAGAGCCACGGTTTCCTCGTCATCCATGCCCATGCGGGCGAATGTTTCACGCATCTGTGCGGCGGTCGCCAGCGGATCGGACTTGCCGTTGACGCCTTCCGGGTTGACGTAGATGAGGCCCATCTGCACGGCGGCAAGCGGGTTTTCCAGCGTCGCGGGCTTGGTCACGTCGCCGTAACGGCCGTCGCTCGGCGCCAGCCATTCCTTTTCGTCACCCCAATAGGTGTCCTTTTCCGGAGCCCAGATGTCTTCACGGCCGAAGGCGAAACCGAAGGTTTTCAGACCTGCGACGTCATAGGCAATAGTGCCGGCGAGCGCGATCAGGTCTGCCCAGGAAATCTTGTTGCCGTATTTCTTCTTGATCGGCCACAGCAGGCGGCGGCCCTTGTCGGTGTTGACGTTATCCGGCCAGGAATTGAGCGGGGCAAAACGCTGGTTGCCGGTGTTGGCGCCGCCGCGACCGTCAGTCACGCGGTAGGAGCCCGCCGCATGCCAGGTAACACGCGCCATCATGCCGACATAGCTGCCCCAGTCGGCCGGCCACCAGTCCTGGCTGTCGGTCATCAGCGCGCGCAGATCGGCCTTCAGCGCCTCAACGTCGAGCGTCTTCAGGGCTTCGCGATAGTTAAAGGAGGTGCCGAGCGGATTGGTCTTGGTGTCGTGCTGGTGCAGGATGTCGAGGTTCAGCGCGTTCGGCCACCATTCGGTCACCGATCTACCCGAGGCCGTGTTGCCTCCATGCATGACAGGACACTTGCCAGCCGGTTTTGAAGTTGCGTCCATTTCGCCCTCCGATGGGTTTGACAATTAAACCAATAATCAATTCGACATGTGCAGCGTGGAAGCCAGAGCCAGCAGTTGGTCATGGGAAACCGTGCAGCGACGCTGGTAACCTCTCACAGCTACAGCCTCTTTCTGTCATGAAAATGACTAGCAGCCGGGTTCCATAATTTCCAATTGTATATTCTAAAGGCTGCGATATGCTGAGCTTATGATTGCGCTCTCCATGAAACATCTCCGTTATTTCGATGCGCTGGCCAAGATCGGCCATTTCGGCCGGGCGGCAGAGGCTTGCGCGATTTCCCAACCGGCGCTGTCGCTGCAGATCCGGGAGCTGGAAGAACTGATCGGCGCACCGCTCGTTGAACGGAGCAGCCGCCAGATCCGGCTGACGGCGCTTGGTGAGGAATTCGCCGAACGCACCCGCTCGATCTTGCGTTCGGTGGATGAGTTGCAGGATCTGGCGCGGGCGCGGCATGGGCCGCTCAGCGGGCGCCTGCGCATCGGCGTCATTCCCACCGTCGCACCCTATCTTTTACCACAGATTATCAAGACACTCACGCGGCATTATCCCGGACTGGAGGCCCGCCCGCGCGAGGCGGTGACGCAGAAACTCATCGACGACCTTCTGGAAGCCCGGCTGGACATGGCGATCGTCGCCCTGCCCGTCTCGGAGCCGGCACTGGAGGAAGTTCCACTGTTTTCGGAGGAATTCATCCTTGTGCGGCCGATGGAGGACGCGGGCATGCCGGTGCCGAGCGCCGACAAGCTGGGCGAAATGCGCCTGCTGTTACTGGAAGAAGGCCATTGTTTCCGCAACCAGGCGCTTTCCTTCTGCAGCACGACCAATGCGCCGCCGCGCGTGCTGATGGAAGGCTCCTCGCTCTCCACCCTTGTGCAGATGGTCGGTGCCGGCATCGGGGTCACGCTCATTCCGCAGATGGCGGTCGACATGGAGACACGGCAATCCACGGTCTCTGTGTTTCGGCTGGCGGAGCCTCGTCCTTCCCGCACCATCGGCATCGTGTGGCGCAAGAGCAATCCGCTCTCGGCGCAGTTTGCCCATATTGCGGAGATCGTCCGCGAATGCGGCCTCCGGAGGCTGGCGGCCGCCGCCTGAAGAAATCCGCCACCCTTGTAGCTGGGCCTAGAGCTTTACGCCGCTCTGACGCTTCTTTTTGCCCTTCGGGCGAAAATCGACCAACAGCGATTTCAGCTCGATATCGCGAACGCGCCTTGCCGCCTCGTCCGGGCGCACCCATTCCAGCAGGCGTTCACCGCGTTCCTTGAAACTGGTTTCCGCCTCAGTCACCTCTATCTGGAACACATCGACCATGCAGGGAACGACATCGCCATTGTCGAGCATCTTGAGATAGGTGTAGCGGCCGACGGCATTCTTTTTCACCCGGCCGCGCACGCCCGCCTCCTCCCACGCCTCGATTGCCGCCGCCTCGTGCGGCTTCTTTCGTTTCATCGGCCAGCCGCGCGGAATGATCCAGCGCCCGCTGGTACGGGAGGTGACAAGGAGGATTTCGACCTCCTCGCCATTGCCGGCATAACGGAAGCAGAGCGCGGCATATTGCTGCCGGAAAGCGCCAGTGAAGAGCTTTTCCGGAACCGCAGCAAGCTGCTGTAGCAATGTCAGCGCACGAGCCGGGCGGGTTTTCCGGCTTTTCTTGGTGGGTTTCATATCCGTTGATAGTGCTGATTTTCCGGGTTGCATCAATGCCCCACGTACATTTATGACAGTTTTATGACAATCACCCCCCACAACTAATATAGCGCCATTGAGGGCCAATTCGCATGATGAGTATTTTTCGCAAGCTGATGCCGCGCGAGGACCGTTTCTTCGAGATGTTCAGCAAACATTCCGAAACCGTTATCAAAGCGGCCGAGGCCCTTGACCAACTTTTGAGCGGCATCGACGTCGAGAAGAACTGCGACCTCATCGTCGCTCTGGAACACCAGGCGGATGACATCACCCGCGATGTGCTGCTTGCGGTCAGACGCAGCTTCATCACGCCATTCGATCGTGGCGACATCAAGGATCTCATCCAGTCGATGGATGACGCCATCGACATGATGCACAAGACGGTCAAGACCATCCGTCTTTTCGAGCAAACGGAATTCGATCCGCTGATGAAGGAAATGGGTCATGAGATCGTGCGCGCAGCCGGCCTCATCGCAGAAGCCATTCCGCTTCTCAACAAGGTCGGCACGAATGCGCATCGCCTGTCGTCCATCGCCGAAGAGGTGACCCGCGTTGAAGGCCGCTCCGACGAACTTCACGATCTGGGTCTCAAGGACCTCTTCCGCCGCCACGGCGCAAGCGGCAATGCCATGGCCTATATAATCGGCAGCGAGATATACGGCGAACTCGAAAAGGTCGTCGACCGCTTCGAGGATGTGGCCAACGAGATCAGCGGCATCGTGATCGAGAACGTCTGATGGATGTCGCACTTGCCTTGCCGCTGCTTGTCGGCCTCATCGCCATTGCGCTGTTCTTCGATTTCCTGAACGGCCTGCACGACGCCGCCAATTCCATCGCCACCATCGTTTCCACGCGCGTACTGCGCCCGCAATATGCGGTAGCCTGGGCGGCCTTCTTCAACTTTATCGCCTTCCTGTTTTTTGGCCTGCATGTGGCCGAAACGCTCGGCACCGGCATCATCGACCCGGCCATCGTGTCGCCGCAGGTGATCTTCGCGGCGCTGATCGGCGCCATCGTCTGGAACATCGTCACCTGGATTTTCGGCATTCCCTCCAGCTCGTCGCACGCCCTGATCGGCGGGCTCGTCGGTGCGGGATTTGCCAAGGTGGGGTTCAATTCCATCGTCTGGTCGGGCCTGCTGAAGACTGTGGGCGCCATTTTTATGTCGCCTGCCATCGGCTTCTTCCTCGCGCTGCTTCTGGTGCTGACTGTCTCCTGGCTGTTCGTGCGGCAGACGCCCTTTGCCGTGGATCGCACCTTCCGCGTCATGCAGTTCATCTCCGCCTCGCTTTATTCGCTGGGACACGGCGGCAACGACGCGCAGAAGACCATGGGCATCATTGCCGTGCTGCTCTTCAGCCAGGGCCATCTCGGCGAAAGCTTCTACGTGCCCTTCTGGGTGGTGATTTCCTGCCAGTCGGCCATGGCGCTTGGTACGCTGTTCGGCGGCTGGCGCATCGTTCATACGATGGGATCGAAAATCACCCGGCTGAACCCGATGCAGGGTTTCTGCGCCGAAACCGGCGGCGCGCTGACGCTGTTCGGTGCGACATGGCTCGGCATTCCGGTCTCCACCACCCACACGATCACCGGCGCCATCGTCGGCGTCGGCGCGGCCCGCCGTGTCTCGGCGGTGCGCTGGGGCCTTGCCGGCAATATCGTCATCGCCTGGATCGTGACCATGCCGGCGGCTGCGCTGATCTCCGCTGCGGTTTACGGGCTGACCTCGCTGTTCTGATAGCTGCATTACTGCCGCTACGGGCCGCTTCTCCCGGAACAAACGCCGCCCTTGGCTGTTGTTCCGGGAGATCAACGTGGATCGCGGACATGGCACGGCAGGTTTTTTGGAAGGGTTATTTGAAGCTGTCGCTGGTGACGGCTTCCGTCTCGCTGACGCCCGCAACGACCGAAAGCAACAAATACAGTTTCCATATCCTCAATCGCAAAACCGGCAATCGGGTCGAAAGCCGGTATGTCGACAGCGTCACCCATAGGCCGGTCGCCGGGAAAAACCAGGTGAAGGGTTTTCCACGCTCCGAGGACGATTACGTTCTGCTGGAGGATGACGAAATCGATGCGGTGGCGCTGGAAAGCACCCGCACCATCGATATCAAGACCTTCGTGCCGAAGGGGTCTATCGACTGGATCTGGTACGACCGTCCGCATTTCCTGCGCCCGGAAGACAAGATCGGCACCGAAGCCTTCAGCGTCATCCGCGAAGCCATGAAGGTGAACGATGTTTTCGGCATTGCGCGTCTGGTGATCTATCGCCGCGAGAGGGCTGTGCTCCTCGAACCTTCAGGCAAGGGCATCATTCTCTGGACGCTGCATTACGGTGAGGAAGTGCGCGAGAGCATCGACGCCTTGGAGCCGAAGATGAAAATCGACCGGCCGCTGCTGGACGCCATGGAAAAACGCATCGGCAAACAGGTGACGGGTTGGAAGCCGGCTTTGGTGCAGGACCCCATTCAGAAAAAGATCAAATCCCTGCTTAAGTCCAAGGGCGAGGAGGTCTCCTCCTCGAAAAAGAAAACCGGCACGAAGGCACGCAGCGGCGGCAATGTCATCAACATCATGGATGCCCTTAAGAAAAGCCTTGCTTCCGACAAGAGAAGCTGAGGCTCGATGCCTTCAGCGGGCCTTTTTCGGAAGCGGCTCGGCAGCAGTAAAAAAGCCGTCCCACGGGTCTTTCTTCAAAGCGGAAAGGCGTGCGCCGATATTGCTGACGGTGAAATGGGCCGGGCCGATCTCAGCCGTCAGCTCCGACCATTCGAGCGGCGCTGAAATGGCCGCCCCCGGCCGGGCGCGCGTCGAATAGGCCGCAACCGCCGTATTGCCCCGGCCATTGCGCAGATAATCGATGAAGATGCGGCCCTGCCGTTTCGCCTTGGTGGCGACGGAGAGATATTTCTCCGGTTCGGCCTTCGACATATCCGCCGCCATCGCTTTCGCGAAGGCCTTGACCGGGCCCCAGCCCGCCTGCGGCTTCAACGGTGCGACGACATGCAACCCTTTGCCGCCCGACGTCTTGACGAAAGCGGCAAGACCCGCCTCTTCGAAACGTCGCTTCAGTTCGTGCGCCGCCTCGATCACCGCGTCCCAGGCCACATCCTCGCCAGGGTCGATATCCATGGTGATCATATCAGGCTTTTCCCAGTTGGCGGTGCTTGCCCCCCAGGGGTGGATTTCAAGCGCAGCGGACTGCACGAGCGCCATCAGGCCATCGAAATCGGTGATGCGGATCAGCGGTTCGCCGCCCCTGTCCTTGGGATCTTTGATCTGCTCGATTGCCTTGTTGATGCCGCGCCAGGCGTGTTTCTGGAAAAAACGCTGGCCCTCTATGCCCTCCGGACAACGCAGCAGCGCAAGCGGCCGGTTGACCACGAAGGGCGCCATGTGCCGCCAGACCTGCGCATAATAGTCGGCCAGTCCCTCCTTCGTCACGCCATCGTCCGGCCAGTAGAGCCGGTCGGGGTGAGTGAACTTGATCTTCGACTGCGGCGCATTGCTATCCGACACGGCCTTCTCCTCGCGTTCGATCTCCCCAGCCGGCTTGTCTTCCCGTAGACCCCGGAAGGAGGCGTGACGAAGATTGCCATCTCCCGACCATGCGCGGAACTCCACTTCCGCCACCAGTTCGGGCTCCACGAAATGAAGATCGCGGCGGGCAAGCGCGGTGAGCTTGTCACCGAAGGGGCTGTCCTTGCGTTCCAGCGGCTTCAGACGAGAAAATATCATCTCCGCCACGTCGCCCGTGTAACCCGTCCCGACACGGCCGACATGACGCAGCTTGCCTTTTTCATAGACACCGAGTGCCAGCGAACCGATGGCTTGGTCCGATGTCAAGGAGACGGTATAACCGCCGATGACGAATTCCTGTCGCATCGAGCATTTGGATTTTACCCAATCGCCCTTGCGGCCCGAAACATATTTGCTGTTCCTGACCTTGGAAATGACGCCTTCGAGGCTCAGCCGGCAGGCATGGTCGAGGACAAGCGCGCCACTTTCTTCGAAATGCTGACTGTAGCGGAGATGGGGATCGCCTGCCGGCAACAGCTTTTCCAGCAGCGCCTTTCGCTCGCTCAATGCCGCAGCGCGCAGATCGCTGCCATCGAGATAAAGAAGGTCGAAGGCATAGAATAGGAAGCGGTCGCTGTGCCCTTCGCTTAGATCCTTCTGCAAGGCGGAGAAATCGGAGGCGCCGTTATCGCCTTCAACGACGATTTCGCCATCGATCAACGCCGTTTCTGCCGGTAGCGCCGTCAGCGCGGATGCTACGGCATCACCGAATTTTTCCGTCCAGTCGAGCCCGCTGCGGGTCAGCAGCTGTAGCTTGCCCTGATCGACACGCGCCTGCAGACGGTAACCGTCGAATTTGATTTCATGCAGCCAGCGATCTCCGCTCGGCGGTTTAGGCTTCAGGGTGGCGAGTGCCGGCGGCACGAAAGATGGCATAGCCAGTTTGCGTGCACCTTTGGGCAGCACATGCGCCTGTTTCTTGCCCGACGTCGAAGCGGCGGCCTTTTTCGATACCGGCTTGGAATTCCAGGTATCCTTCGGTTTGGCTGCGACTTCCTCGACACTGCGCCCGGTTTTTACGGATTCCGGCCGTTCTTCGAGAATATCCGCGCCACCCTTATGCCTCGCCTCCTCGTCATCGCCCTTGATCAGCAGCCAGTTCTCCCGGTTTTCTCCGGGCTTTCCGTGCATGCGCACCAGATGCCAGCGGCCTTTCAGCTTCTCGCCCTCCAGTTCGAACTCCAGATGGCCTTTGCGATAACCCGTCCGAGCGTCCCCGACCGGCTGCCAGATACCGCGATCCCAGACGATCACCGTGCCGCCGCCATATTGTCCTTTCGGGATGACTCCCTCGAAATCGCCATAGCTGAGCGGGTGGTCTTCCACATGTACGGCAAGGCGCTTGTCCTCGGGATTAAGGCTTGGGCCACGCGTCACCGCCCAGCTTTTCAGCACGCCGTCCATTTCCAGCCGAAAATCATAATGCAGTCGGCGGGCATCGTGCTTCTGGATAACGAAGCTCGACCCTTGCTTTTCGGCCTTCGTGCCTTTGGGCTCCGGTGTCTTGTCGAAACTGCGCTTGGCGTTGTAGGTCTGCAATCCCATGGATCAGCTCGCTTTCCGCGGCGCCTTGCGGCCTGTTGCCGTTGCTCTTTTCTTGCTGTCCTTTTCGGCCCCGGCGCTGCGACGCAGGGCCTCCTTGAGATCGATGATATTGTCTTCCTTGCGTGGCGGCTGTTTCTCGATTTCCCGGCCCTCGATCTTGGCTTTCACAAGTTCTGCCAGCGCATCGTTGTAACGGTCGCTATAGTCGGCGGGATCGAAGGTACCTGCGCGCTTTTCGATGATGTGCCCGGCGAGCTCGAGCATTTCTTCATCGAACTCGATGTCAGGGATCGACTTGAAGACGGATGTCTGCGAACGGACCTCGTAGCTGAAATTCAGCGTCGTCGCGACGAGAGCCTTACCGCACGGACGGATTAGCAGGACACGGTTGCGGCGGAAAAGCACCGCTTCGCCGAGAGCTGCGACGTTCTCGTCGTCCATGGCTTTCGCCAGAAGCGTCAACGCCTCTTCGCCACCCTCACCGCTTGGCGCGAGATAATAAGACTTGTCGAAATAAAGCTTGTCGATCTCGTCACAGGGCAGAAAGTGACTGATGCGGATAACCTTATCGCTTTCCGGCATCAGCTTTGCGATCTCGTCTCCCTCAATGACGATATGGTCGCCATTGTCGAGTTCGTACCCCTTGACCTGATCTTCGCGAAGAACCGCCTCGCCGGTATCGCTATCGACATATTGCCGCTCGACGCGGTGGCCGGTCTTGCGGTTGACGATATTAAAGGAGATTTTCTCCGCCGAGGTCAGTGCGGAATAAAGACCGACTTCGCAGTTGAAATCGGCAAAGGTCAGCTTGCCTCTCCAGCTCGCTCTCCGTTTCATGTCCGTCGTCCCTCGTCATCGCTGTGGGAGGACGTTTCTCCGCGTCGGCCGCTGGCCAGAATGCGCTCGACGGCGGGCACGTCCGCCTCCGCCAGAACCGGTACCGGGTCTGACGCCATGGCTTCAAGCATCTCCGGCGACAGCCCGCCATTGCGGATGACCCATTCCATCGCCTCGCGGGTTTGCCGCTCGGCTTTCAACTGCGCATAAAGCGCCAGTATCAGCCGGTCGCGGACATCCAAGCTCTTCAAATTCCTTTCTGAAGGGTCTGCCTGCCGTTTCATCTGGAAATCCTCATAGGCTCGTCCGGCATTGGCGGGCATCGCCTCAGGCAATGCCCCTGCCGCCAGTCACACCATAAACCTCGCCATTGATGAAGCTCGCATCCTGCGACGCCAGCAGCACATAAACGGGCGCCAGTTCCACCGGTTGTCCCGGACGGCCGAAATCGCTGTCCTTGCCGAAATTCTTCACCTTCTCGTCCGGCTGGCCGCCGCTTGGCTGAAGCACCGTCCAGAACGGGCCGGGAGCAACGGAATTGGCGCGCACACCTTTTTCGATAAGCTGTTTGGCCAGCGCTTTTGTGTAGGCGACGATACCGGCTTTGGTGGTGGCGTAATCCAGCAGGATTGCGGAGGGCTCATATGCCTGGATCGAGGCGGTCGTGATCACCGACGACCCCGGCTTGAGATAGGGAACAGCGGCCTGGGAAATCCAATGAAGCGCATAAAGATTGGTCTTCATGGTGCGGTCGAAGTCGGCTGTCGACAATTCCTCTATGTCGTCGCGATACTGCTGTCTTGCGGCATTGATGACCAGAATATCCAGCCCGTTGAGATCGCCTGCTGCTTTCTCAACCAGTTCACGGCACCACGCCTCATCGGTAATATCGCCGGGCAGCGCGACGGCTGTTCGACCTTCCGCCTCAATGAGCGCCACAACTTCCTCGGCGTCGGGTTCTTCTTCCGGCAGGTAGGAGATCGCCACATCCGCGCCCTCCCGCGCAAAGGCGATAGCGACCGCGCGGCCGATGCCTGAATCGCCACCGGTGATCAGCGCCTTGCGCCCTGCAAGCCTGCCGGCGCCGCGATAGGTCTTCTCACCATGGTCCGGGAAAGGCGTCATATTTGTCACCAAACCCGGCATCTCCTGCGTCGGGGTCGAAAAGGGCGGGCGCGGATACTGGCTGCGTGGATCCTGAGGCTCGAGGCGGTCTGTCATCGCGATCTCTCCCATCGATAGAAGTTTATCAGGGACGCGTTCATGACAGGGGTCAAACAACTCCTGTCGGGTTGCTCGCGGATACCGCTCAGGCAGCCGCAGCATGGACGCGCCATACGCAACCCTAACGATCTGCCCTCGCTCTCGTTCCAAAGAATATGGGAAGGCGTGGTGACGACGTCCTCGCCGTCACCGTTTCTATCAAACAGGATGTTTCTTCCGCGTGTTGGGTCTGACGACCTGCGCGGGAGCGACATCCGGTTTGCCGAAGAGATAACCCTGCGCCTGCGCGCAGCCCTCATCCACCACCATGCGGTATTGCGCATCCGTTTCAATCCCCTCTGCTGTCACCGGCAGATCGAGGCTGCGGCCAAGCCCGATTACCGCGCGCACGATGGCGCGGGCATTGTCATCGTCGCTCATGGCGGCGATGAAGCTTCGGTCGATCTTGATCTTGTCGAAGGGGAAGCTCTGCAGGTTGCTGAGCGAGGAGTAACCGGTGCCGAAATCATCCATGACGATGGCAACGCCGAGCGCCTTTAACTGGTTGAGGATAATCAGCGTCGCCTTACGATCCTTCAGAAGTGCTGCCTCGGTGATTTCCAGCTCCAGCCGGTTCGGCGAAAGCCCGGTCTGCATCAGGGCGGTGCAGACGACATGGCCGAGATTGGCCAACGAGAATTGCAACGGCGAGACATTCACCGCGACCTTCAGATGCGGCGCCCAACCGGCCGCCTGGCGGCAGGCCTCGCGCAGCACCCATTCGCCGAGCGAGATGATGATGCCGCTCTCCTCGGCAATCGGAATGAAGACATCCGGCGGCACTACGCCGCGCGTCGGGTGCTGCCAGCGCACCAGCGCCTCGTAACCGACCACCTGGCCGCATTCGACCGAAAGGACCGGCTGATAATTCAGCAGCAACTCGTTGCGATTAATAGCGAGGCGCAAATCCGTCTCGAGCTGGCGGCGTTCGCGCGCTTCCTGGTCCATCAGGGGGTCATAGAAGGCCAATATGCCGCGCCCGCCCATCTTGGCGCGGTAAAGCGCTAGATCGGCGGCATGCATGATGCTTTCGTGATCCTTCCCGTCCCGCGGAAAGACGGCGATGCCGATGCTGACGCCAACGGAAGTCGGATCGTTGGCGACATTCATCTTCAGCGCGAACATGCCAAGGATCGTCTCTGCCAGCAAACGGGCCTCTTCCGCCCTGGTTTGCCGTGCGGTCAGAATGACAAATTCATCGCCGCCGAGGCGAGCGACCACATCGCCTGCCCTTGCACATTCATCGAGAATAGCGGCGACCTTTTTCAAAACACGGTCCCCTTCGGCATGGCCGAATATGTCGTTGACCGCCTTGAAGCGGTCGAGATCGAGCGCCAGAAGCGCGAATTGGTCCTCCTCGTCGCAGAGCTCGATCTGCTGGTGAAGACGGGTCTGGAACATGGTGCGGTTGGAAAGGCCTGTCAGGACGTCGTGGCGGGCGAGATATTCGATCTCCCGCTGCGCTTCGCGCTTTTCCGTCAGGTCGCGAATGGCCATCACCTCGCAAGGATGGCCGCGAAATTCGATCGTGCGCACACTAAGCTCGAATATTTGCGCCTGGCCGGCGCGCTCGCGAACCGCCTCCACAGGTGCGTGGCGCGGCAGATAGGCGGGCTGTCCGTCGATGGCCTTGAAAAGATCGTCGGGATTTTGTCCGAGCAGCGACGCTTCCTCCCGGCCCAGAAGGCCGGCAAAGCGGGTGTTAAGCTCCACGATCCGCCCATCGCGCACGACGGCGAGACCATCGAGCGTCGCATCCACAAGACCCTTGAGATCGACAAGGTAACGATCCACAAGAGCAGCAGCGGCAGTGGTGGACAGGATCAGGAAGGTGACGCCGGAAATGGCGCAGATCATGATCAGCCGGGCGACATTGTCGGGATCAGGCCCGGATACGGATGGATCCGGCGAAAGCACCGTGGCCGACATGGCCGTGAAATGTAGTGCGCAGATCGCGAAGATCGCCGATCCGGCCGGCGCGGCGATGCGCTGCCAGGAGCCGAGGCGACGGAAAAGGAAAAACGCCAGAAGAAACGACACCCAGGCGACCGCAAAACCACCCACCACCGCGCTCCACCGGTAGCTGATCGTGGCGGCGACATCCATTCCGGCCATTCCGACGAAATGCATGACGGCGACCGACAAGGTGATGAGCGTGCCGACGATCACCGGGCTGTGCGCGGCCTGCGAGCGTGTAATGAGCGCAAACCAGAAACCGAAAACGGCCAGAACCGCAGAAAGAGCCGTGAAGGCGAAATCATAACCGATCGGGACCGCACCCTTGTAGGCCAGCATGGCGACGAAATGCGTCGCCCAGACGCTCAGTCCCCCGGCAATGGCCGCAACCAGCACCCAGTAGGGTTTACGGCCAGCCGGACTTTCTTCCGCGCGCAACAAAAGATGAAAAAAAGCAAACATGCCAAGAAGGCAGATAACAGCCGCGAGAAGCACGACCGCGTGGTCGTGCTGTATGGCAACGCATTCCAGAACCGTGAACATGACGCACTCTCCCAGCCTCTGAAGAACCGCTCAGGATGGCACTATGGGAATGGTTTATTTATAAATCTCTAATGCAACCATTGATAATTGTTTCAATATTTTTTCGCGCACGAAAAAGAAAGCGGGCCGGCGCGCCAGGCTGTCACGCTTATGGCAAACCGACCCGGGAAAATCATCGACCGAAACTTTATTTCCAGCTTCGGTAATCTGCCGCGGCACATCCGAAAGGCGCCGCGCCATCGGCGAAACGCTCCTGCAACCGGGCGCAACCCCATTCGTTAAGCGCCGCCGGCAGCATGTTGTTGATGTCCATTCCGGGCGAGTTGAACTGCGAGGGAGCGCTTGTGACATACCACAGCCAGTAACCGAACACCGCGACGACGATGACGGCGACGATCGCAGCGAAAATACCCAGTCTGCGCAGCAGGCCCGGTCCCTTCTTCATCGCCGCGGCCTGGGCCGTTGCAGCCTCCTGCGCCTCACTGGCGAGCATCGGGGCAATTGATGCAAGGGCTTCCGCCCTTTCCTGCTCGGTCAGGTCGATCCGCTCCAGCCGGTCGTCGAGCAGAACCGGCAAGGCGCTGTCGCCATGCAGGACCGCCAGCGCCACATCCTGTTTTCCGGTGTGACCAATGACAACGGGAATGCGGCCCCGCTCCAGATGCGCAAAAGATTGCCGCTTGGTTTTATCGTCCCTCACCGTATCGGCATAGGTGACGAAGAGACGGCTGCGTTTTTCGGCAACCGCCGTCAGCGCCACCGGAATGACGGACAAAGGCTCAGGCTTGCGCAGTTGCAGACGAACCCGCAGGATCCGCAGAAGCGTGAACAGCATCGCGAGACTGCCGAAACCGAGAAGAACAACGAACACGCCGAGCGTGATGATGCGGTTCCAGAGCATGTCGAGGCCCAGCGAAATCGTTGCGAGTTCCGGGTTCTTCGCGGAGATGACCAGTCCGGTTTCATAATCGCCGGAATGGAAATCGACGAACATGACCTCGACATCTTTCTTGTAGCTTACGCCCGCATGGTCATAGGAAAGATCGGCCTTGCAGGTCGTGAAGATCGCCTTGCGCGTCTTGCAGCTGCCGCTGATATCGCCGTTTTCAATCTCCAGCGGATCTTTGCTGATCTGATAGTCGCGCAATATGCCCGGGCCTTCGGCGACAAGCATGACGACCGTGATGGCCAGAAGCACCGGAATGGAAAAATAATAGGCTGCAGGAGCCGAAATGACGCCGCGTTTGAGGCTCAGCGGCCGCGACGGAAGTTTTATCTGTGCAAGGTTCATTGTCGTCAACGCATTCTTCGGGAGGTGGGTGAGCGGAGTTCGCGACTCTCGCCCGACGGAAGGAACAGTTGCGGGACGGTCTAAACCGATGAAGTCCTTGAGAAAACCCCCTGAAATTGTGGGATGAGGGCGGCAATCGCCTATTGCCGCTTTGCTTTGTGAACGCAAAGCGCCGGATGAACCTTGCGGCGGAAGCCTTCCGGGGCATGGGCCCAAAACCTCATAAAAACGGGCGGTAAAACCGCCCGTCACTTGTTGCAAAGGCTGTCGTTTGTCCTCAGTCCTTCGTTACGTTTTCAAGCCGCGTCGTCTGGCTCGGATGCCCCACATAATCCTTCACACGCGCATTCAGCACGATCGGCTCGAACCTCTCAAACATCGGCAGCACTGCCGGTTTCTGGGCGACGAACATCTCCTGCATCTGCGTGTAGATTTCCCCGCGCTTCTTGGCATCGGGTTCCAGCGACGCCTTTGCCGTGAGCGCCGTCAGTTCCGGAATGTCCCAGGCCGAGCGCCAGACAAAATTACCGGCATTGTTGGCGGCCAGCGAATTATCGGGGTTGGACGAAAACTGCTCCATCGAACCCAGCACATTCGGCATATAGGCGCCGGTCTGCGGAATGAGCAGATCGAAATCCCGCGCGCGGTGGGCGGCAATAACCTCCGAACCATTTCCCTGCTGGATGTTGACCTTGATGCCGATCTGGCTGAGCGAGGCCTGGATGGCGGTGGCGAGATCGATGCGCGGCGTCTGCGCAATTGTTTTCAGAGTGAGCGTGAAGCCGTTCTCATAACCGGCCTCCTTGAGGAGAGCCTTCGCCTTCTCCACATCGAGCTTCCAGTCAGGGCTCGCAATGGCGTATTCGAAGTTTTGCGGCACCGGCACCGTGCGCGCCTTGCCATAAGGACCCATGATGGTCTTTTCCATGCCCTTGTAGTCAATGCCATAGGCAATCGCTTCGCGGACCTTTGGGTTGGACAAAGGCTCCTTGCCGGCATTCATGGACAGGACGTAAAAGCCGCCCGTCGGCACACGCTGGATCTGGAAACCCTCCTTGTTGTTGAAGGTTGCAAGGTCTGCAGCCGTCAGCGCACTGGCGATGTCAATATCGCCGCGCTCCAGCATCAGGCGCTCAACCTGGCTTTCCGGCACATGCCGCACGATGACTCGGCGCATTTTCGGGCTACCGGCCACGTAGTTCTTGTTGGCCTCGAGAATGATGATCTCATTGGGCGACCAGCGATTGAGCGTAAAGGGACCGGAACCGGCGGAATTGGTTCTCAGCCATCCATTGCCCCAGTCGCCATTGCTTTCATGCGACTTGAGTTCCTTGCTGTCGACGACGCTGGCGATGACCATGGCCAGACGATAGAGGAGCAGTTCGGAGGTCGTCTCGCCGGAAAGATCGAGGCGAACCGTCTTTTCATCGGGTGCGCTGACCAGCTTGTCGATATTATCGGCGTTATAACCCACGCGCTTCAGATTGGCGGCCGCGGCCTGGTTCATTTTCAGCAGGCGAGTGAGCGAATAGACGACGTCGGCCGAGGTTACGGGATTGCCCGAAGCGAAATTGGCCTCGCGCAGATGAAAGGTGATGCCCTTGTCATCCGTCTCCCAGCGCTCGGCAAGCTGGGGGGAAACCTTGCCCGAACCATCGACCGAAATCAGGCGGTCATAGAGATTGGCCATGATTTCATTGGCCTTTGCCTCCGTCGCCTGGTGCGGATCAAGAGACAGGACCTGCGCCAGCGACGTTCCAATGACCAGCTGGTCGTTGGGGGTTTTGGCCGCGACGGGCGATCCCTGCACGAGCATTGCGCCCAGAACGGTGGTGAATGCGAGACGGATTAGTGTTTTTTTCATACCTGCTCCTCCTACAGATCGGTAATTCATGTTCAGGAAAAAGCCGCGACGCCGGGTGCGCCGCGAGCCGGAATGGTCAAAGATGTTTGTTATCAAGCGCTTCGATCAGGGCAGCGATGTAGCCGTAACAGAAGGCGAAAGCCACGCCGACGGGATCGCGCCCGGCAATCGTCGGTACGTGGTCCGGCATGATCATGTAGCGATAACCGAGTTCATGATAGAGTTTCAGCGACCGCACCATGTCCATGTCGCCCTCATCGGGGAAGGTCTCCATAAAAGAGAGCTTGCCGCCGCTGATGTTGCGGAAATGGACGTTGAAAATCTTGTCGCGACTACCGAACCAGCGAACGATGTCGTCGATCTCCTCGCGCGGATTATCGAGCATCTCGCCGATCGACCCCTGGCAGAAATTCAGGCCATGATAGGGGCTCTCGCGCATTCGCACGAATTTCTTCAGCCCCTCGACCGTGCCGAGAACGCGGGTCACCCCCTTGTAACCCGGCGGGGTATAAGGATCGTGCGGATGGCAGGCGAGACGCACCTTGTTGCTTTCAGCCACCGGCACCACGCGCTCGAGGAAATAGTCGATGCGTTCCCAGTTTTCGTCCTCTGAAAGTACGCCGGCAAGGCCCGGCGCCGCATCATGGTCCGCCTTGTCCCAACGCCAGGCTTCATTGAGCGAACCGCCACGTCCGCGCTCCATTTCCGTGCGTGGAATGCCGATGAGGTTGAGATTGTATTTCGCGGCAGGGATTCCTGCCCTGGCGATATTTTCGATCATCGTGCAGACGGCATCGATCTGCCGGTCGCGATCCGGCCCGGCAAGCAGGATATCGGGATAGGACGCCTCTTCAATGGGCCGCGAAGGCAGGGGCAATTGCACCATGTCGAGAACGAGGCCAAAGCTTTCGACCTTGTCACGGTGGCGCTCGAAGTCCTCGAAAGTCCAGCTCGCGGGCTTTCCGGGCGGATCCGCGTTGATATTTTTGACGCCAAGCTGCGCCCAAACCTTGAAATCCTCATCATCGCGCGCAGCAACCTGGGTGCCGACATACATCGATTCTCTCCTCTCTCCATGCGAGTCATCATATGACATCGCATGAAATAAGATGAGTGTCGAGATGCTATTGCGCTTCTGACAGCAACCTGTATCGACGCTGACTGGCAAGCATATGTTCGCGCATGGCTTTTCGCGCCGCATCCGGATCCTGTTCGACGATGGCGCGCAGGATTGCCTCGTGCTCGGCCTGCACTTTGCGAAGATAATTCGCATCACCAGTTTCCGGCAGCGTCGGGAATTGCCCACGCGGTATCGAGCGCGAGCCGAACTGACGCAGAGCCTCCAGATAAAAGCGGTTGTTGGTGGCGATCGCGATGGCCGTATGGAACTCATAATCGGCATCGACGGTGGTTTCACCCGCATCGATGGCGCGGGCCATTTTCCGGTGCGCCGCAGAGATTGCGGCCTCCTGCTGGGCGGTGCGGCGATAGGCGGCGATTGCCGCCGCCTCCCCTTCGGTCGCAAGCCTGAACTCCAGCATTTCCAGCGTTTCCGCGATGGTGCCGACTTCGGTTTGCGTCAGCTTCACGCCGGCCCACTCACTGGCGTTGCTGACAAAAACCCCCTTGCCCTGGATGGGAACGACATAGCCGGCAGAACGCAAATCCGCGATCGCCTCGCGAACCACTGTGCGGCTCACGCCATAGCAGCGCTCAAGCTCCGGTTCGGTGGGAAGCTGATCCCCATTTTTCAGTTTTCCACTGCGAATTTCTGCGCTGAGATTATCGATGATCTGTTGCGCCCGCCTCTCCCGCGGCCTCGCCTTGTCGCCCATCATGCCACTCTTCCCTCTTGCAGAATACGAATCCCTTCGTTACTCATATGATGACATGACCGCACATCATATGTTTTCATGTTAACTCAGGGAGGAGTTGGGATGAAGTACCATCGAGAGTTTTTGCAAAGGAGAATTGCGCGTCTGCGGCGAGCAGCGTGCAACACCCTGGCCGCTGACGGCTTTCTTACGGGGAAGTGCGACCAGCAATGACGGAGATCTCACTGCGCGGGCTTGGACATCGTTTCCTGCAACTGATCGTCAGCCTCTTAATCCTGCTGTGCATCACCTTTATCATCGGCCGGGTCATGCCGACCGATCCGGTTGGTGCCATCGTCGGTGAACTTGCCGACCCCAAGGCCTACGAGGCCATGCGGGCGCGGCTGGGGCTCGACCTACCGCTTTACCAGCAATTTTTCATCTACCTGCGCGGACTGCTGCATGGAGATTTCGGCATTGCTATCCTCACCGGCAACCCCGTTACCCGCGATCTGGCGCAGGCCTTTCCCGCCACCTTCGAACTTGCCACGCTGGCGATCATCATCTCGACGGTCATCGGCGTCCCACTCGGTCTTGCCGCCGCGCTCTTCCGCGACACCTTCATCGACAAGTTCGCGCGGGTTTTTGCGCTTGTGGGGCATTCGATACCGGTCTTCTGGTTCGGCATCGTCGGGCTGGTGATCTTTTACGCGAACCTCAACCTTGTCGCCGGGCCCGGCCGGGTCGACGTCTTCTACGAAGGCATTGTCGAGCCGAAGACGGGGTTGATGCTCGTCGACAGCCTGCTTGCGGGCGAGACGGAAATCTTCTGGAACGCGCTTGGGCATATCATCCTGCCGGCCATCATCCTCGCCTATATGGCCATGGCCTACATCACCCGCATGACGAGGGCATTCACCCTTGAACAGCTCAGCCAGGACTATGTCATCGCAGCACGAGCGAAGGGCGTCAGCCCGGCACGCACCATAACCCGGCATGTACTGCCCAACATCGCCGTGCAGCTCATCACCGTTCTGGCTATCTCCTACGGCAACCTGCTGGAAGGCGCGGTGGTGACCGAGATCGTTTTTTCCTGGCCCGGCATCGGCCAGTACATGACGAATGCGCTGCTCATCGGCGATATGAATGCGATCCTCGCCGCCACAATCGTCATCGGCTTCATATTCATGTTGCTCAACTTCCTTGCCGATCTGGCCTACACCACGCTTGATCCCCGTACACGGGAGGCTGCACGATGACTGATATCGCGCATAACAATACCGTTGATCGCCCCGGCGCCCTGTCGCGCCTCTCGACCACCACCATGCTGACGCTTCGTAAGCTCGCAGACGAACCGCTTGGCATGTTCGGCTTCGCCATTCTGGCCATTCTGGTCGTAGTCGCCATTTTCGCGCCACTCATTGCACCCTATGATCCTGCGCGCCAGGCGCTCGAAAACGCGCTCCAGCCTCCCAGCTGGGTGCATCTGGCCGGAACCGACGAATTCGGCCGCGACATTTTCAGCCGACTCGTCTACGGCACCCGCATCACCATCCAGACGGTGCTGTCGGTCTCGGTCATCGTCGGTCCGATCGGCCTTGCCATCGGCGTCATGGCCGGCTTCTTCGGCGGGCGCACCGACGCGATCCTGATGCGTGCCACGGATATTGTGCTGTCCTTCCCGTCCCTCGTACTGGCACTTGCTTTTGCGGCCGCCATGGGCGCCGGTCTCGGCACGGCAATCATTGCGATCTCGCTCACCGCATGGCCGCCGATTGCGCGTCTTGCCCGCGCGGAAGCGCTTGTGGTGCGCAATACCGACTATGTCGCCGCCGCCCGTCTCTATGGGGCCTCGCCGATGCGCATCCTGTTTTTGTACATTGCGCCGATGTGCATTCCCTCGGTCATCGTTCGCCTGACATTGAATATGGCGGGCATCATCCTGACCGCCGCTTCACTCGGCTTCCTTGGCCTGGGAGCCCAGCCGCCGCTTCCGGAATGGGGCGCGATGATCTCCAGCGGCCGCAAATTCATGCTCGACTACTGGTGGGTCGCCGTCATGCCCGGCATCGCCATCCTGCTGACGAGCCTTGCCTTCAACATCGCCGGCGATACGCTGCGCGACCTTCTGGATCCGCGTCATGCCCGTTCCTGATAGCTCCCCCATCCTTTCGGTCCGCGACCTCAATGTCCGTTTTGGCCGCAACACCATTCCTGCCGTGTCCAACGTCAATTTCAATGTCGGGCGAGAAAGGGTCGGTATCGTCGGTGAATCCGGCTCCGGCAAATCCACCACCGGCCGGGCCGCCATGCGGCTTTTGCCGAAAAGCGCAACGGTGACGGCAGAGAGAATGGATTTTCTCGGCGAACCGCTGCTTTCAAAATCCGAGCGGCAAATGGGCGCGATCCGCGGCAGCGAGATGGCGCTGATCATGCAGGACCCGCGTTATTCGCTCAACCCAGTGCTGCCCATCGGCAAACAGGTGGCGGAAGCCGCCGAACTGCATCTGGCGCTGACCGGAAAGGCGGCGAGAGATGCGGCCCGTGACATGTTGCTGCGTGTGCGCATCAACGATCCTGATCGTGTCATGGCGCTTTATCCGCACCAGATATCGGGCGGCATGGGCCAGCGTGTGATGATCGCCATGATGCTGCTCGCCAAGCCGAAACTCGTCATTGCCGATGAGCCGACCTCGGCCCTCGATGTCAGTGTGCGCAAGGATGTGCTCTTGCTGCTGGACGAGATGGTGCGCGAGAATAATTCCGGACTTATCCTTATCAGCCATGACATCCGCATGGTCGCGGCCTTCTGCGAGCGCGTGCTGGTCATGTATGGCGGGCGCGTGGTCGAAACGCTGACGAAGCTGGAAGATGCGCAACATCCCTATACGCGGGGCCTGATCGCGGCCATGCCCGATCCCCGCAATCCGGTGCGGCGTCTCAAGGTGCTGGATCGTCAGGCAATCGATGCGGAGGTGATGGGATGATCACGGTAGACAAGCTCGACGTCGTCTACGGCGTAAAGGAAAAGAGCAATCACGTCGTGCGCGGCGTCAGCCTCACGGTCAACAAGGGGGAAACCCTTGGCATCGTCGGCGAAAGCGGCTGCGGCAAGTCCACCTTGTTGCGCTCGCTGGCTGGGCTGGAGGCCGGCTGGACCGGTTCCATCAGCTTTAATGGCAAACCGGTCGGCAAGACCCGCAGTCGCGACGAACTGAAACTGGCCCAGATGGTGTTTCAGGATCCTTATGGTTCGCTGCACCCGCGCCACCGCATCGGCCGGGCTCTCGCCGAACCGGTCCGCGCCATGGGCCTTGGCGACGGCTGGTCGAAGGTTCCGGCCGCCCTGCAGCAGGTGGGCCTGCCCGCACATTTCGCCGAGCGTTTCCCGCATGAACTTTCCGGCGGCCAGCGCCAGCGCGTGGCGATCGCCCGCGCGCTGATCCTAGAACCGCCGATCCTGCTGCTCGACGAGCCGACATCCGCGCTCGACGTCTCCATTCAAGCGGAAATCCTGAACCTGCTTGCCGACCAGCGCGAAGAACGCGACCTGACCTTTATTCTCGTCAGCCACGACCTCGCGGTGATCGCCCATATGTGCGACCGCGTTCTGGTGATGCAGAACGGCGTGTTTGTCGATGAGTTGACCAAGGCCGACCTTGAAGCGGGTATTACCCATGCCGCCTATTCAGGCGAGCTGTTCGAAAGCAGCTTTCTTTGAAATGACCGGTCGCGATGACGGCAACGCCCGAAGCGCGGTCGGGCTTTCCCGGACATGCCCGGCGTCTGCGGCTCCTAACCGCCGCAGATGCCAAAGTCAGTTCAGACGATTGCCGTTCTCATCCGAGAACAGATGAATTCCGTCCAGAGCCGGTGAAATTCTTATCTTCTCGCCGACCGCCTGTCCTATACGTTCGCGAAAGACGCCGAGCACCCGTGAACCACCGAGTGTCATGGTGACCTGCGTTTCAGATCCCAGTGGTTCGACGAGCAGGATCTCAGCGGACACGCCGGAAGGGTCAAGCGCGAAGTGCTCCGGGCGGATGCCATAAGTGGCCGCTCTTCCCACAAGAGCTGCGGCAGCGGCCGGCAGCGGCAGGACCACACCGCCGGTTTCAAAACCGGCTTGCGATATCACGCCAGGCAGGAAATTCATGGAGGGTGAACCGATGAAGCCGGCAACGAACTGGTTTGCCGGACGGTCGTAAAGTTCAAGCGGCGTGCCGACCTGCTCGACCCGGCCGCCATTCAGGACCACGACCCTGTCCGCCATCGTCATCGCTTCCACCTGGTCATGCGTCACGTAGATCGTGGTGGTCTTCAGCTTCTGGTGCAGCGCCTTGATCTCGCCGCGCATGACGACGCGCAGTTTCGCATCGAGATTGGACAGGGGTTCGTCGAACAGGAACACCTGCGGATTGCGAACGATAGCCCGGCCCATGGCAACACGCTGGCGCTGGCCGCCGGAAAGCTGGCGTGGATAACGGTCGAGTAAGGCGGTAAGGCCAAGGATTTCGGCAGCCCAATTCACCTTCTCGGCAATTTCCTGCTTGTTCGAACCCCGATGCTCCAGCGAAAAACCCATATTGCTGGCGACCGTCATATGCGGATAAAGAGCGTATGACTGGAACACCATGGCGATATCGCGGTCCTTCGGGTCGAGATCGTTGACGATCCGCTCTCCGATCCTGAGTTCACCGCCGGTGATGGTTTCAAGGCCGGCAACCATCCGCAGCAGGGTCGACTTGCCGCAGCCGGAGGGGCCGACAAGAACGACGAATTCGCCATCCTCGATGTCGAGATCGACGCCGTGAATGGTTTTCACCGCGCCATAGCTTTTGCGGATGTCGGACAGAGTTACGTTAGCCATCGATTAAATCCGGTTCTTCAGCCCTTGAGGCCGGTATGGGCGAGGCCTTCGACGAACTGCTTCTGGGCAATCACGAAGACGATGAGCACGGGCAGCGCCGTCAGCGTCGCTGCGGCAAGCTGGATATTCCACATCGGTCCGCCATAGGCGTCGGTATATTGGGTCAGCGCCTGCGGCAGCGTGAACATCTCTGCGCTGGAGAGAAAGACGATGGGCTCCAGGAACAGGTTCCAGGAGTGCAGGAAGGTGAAGATCGCGACCGAGGCCAGCGCTGGTTTTGCCAGCGGCAGCGCGATCTTGCGGAATATCTTGAAGCGCCCGAGACCATCGACACGCGCCGCCTCTTCGAGCTCGGCGGGCAGCGTCACGAAGAACTGCCGCATGACGAAAGTGGCAAAAACACTGGGCGCACCGAAGATCGGCACAAGAATGAGCGGCCAATGCGTGTTGACCATGCCCGCCTTCAGAAACATCTGAAACAGCGGCACGATTGTCACCTCCGACGGGATGAGCAGGCCAAGCAGCACGATCATGAAGATGGCGTTGGCGCCCGGAAACCGGATCCGCGCAAAAGCATATCCCGCCATGGAGGAAATAATCATGGTTCCCACTGTCACCACAGCGGCAATATAGGCGGAATTCCAATATTGCCGCACGAAAGGCTGCAGCTCGAAGACCTTCGAATAGGTCGTCCAGTCATAGCTCTGCGGGATGAGCTGAGGCGGGAAGGCGAAGATGTCGCTGATGGGCTTGATGGACGAGGTCACCATCCACCAGGTCGGAAAGACGAACGGGATCAACAACACACATAGCAACCCGTAAAGTGCCACCTGCATACGGGGGGAAAGGTCAGCTTTCATAAAAGACGATCCTCTTGCGCATCTGCCATTGGGCGAAGGTCAATACCGCGACGATCAGGAACAGCAGGATGGAAAGCGTGGAGCCATAACCGAAGAAATGGAACTGAAAGGCCTGCTGGTAGAGGTAATAGACCAGCACCGTGGTCGAGAGACCCGGACCGCCCTGGGTCAGGACAGCGATCTGGGCAAAGACCTGCAGCGAGCCGACGATGGTGATGATCGAGGTCAACAGGATTGTCGGGCTGATCAGCGGCAGCGTAATGCGACGAAATTGCTTGAAGGCCGGCGCACCATCGATGCGGGCCGCCTCATAGAGTTCCTTCGGCACGCCCTGAAGGGCCGCCAGAAACAGGATCATGTTAAGCCCGACATTCTTGAAGACCTGCACGACGATGACGGAAATCATCGCGGTCGTTTCCTCACGCAGCCAGTTGGGACCTTCTATGCCGACCATCAGCAACATGCCGTTGATGCCGCCGTTCTTCTGCAGCAGGAAACCCCAAACGATCGTCCAGGCAACCAGCGATACGACGACCGGCGAGAAAAACAGCGTTCTGAAGATGGCGATACCGGCCAGTTTCTGGTTCAGCAATACGGCCAGAAGCAGCGCCAGCGAGAGGTTGAACACGACGAGCCCGGCCGAAAAAATCGCCGTCGCGCCAAGGACGTCGCGAAGATTGCTGTCCTCGACCAACATCCGGTAGTTCTGGGCGCCCGTATAGGTGAAGGTGTTGGCCAGCACATTCCATTCATGCAGCGAATACCAGAACACCAGCCCGAGCGGGATCAGCACGAAAATGATGATGCCGATCAGTTGCGGGGCGGTGAACAGGAAGCCTGCAAGGCTGTCGCGCCGCGCGATTGTCCAGAACGCCGACACCGGGCGATCTGGACGACGGGTAACTTCCTGCGCGACAGCCATCTTTTTCTCCTCAGCGCTTCAAGAGCGGCCCGATCTGGCCGCAGATTTTTTGAAGCGCACCGGCGACGTCGGCCTGCGGCCGCCAGACGGCGTCGAGGTTTGAACGCACCATCTGCTGGATCTGGGCAAAACCGGTATGGCCGGGCATGACCTTACCGGTCGCGATGCCCGATATGACGACCTTTTCAATCTGCTCCTCGCTGAGCAGTGGATTGGTCTTTTTCAGCACCTGCGCATTCAGCAAAGACTTGCGCGCCGAAGGGAAGAACTGGCTGAGCTTGGCGGAATTTTCCGGATTGGTCATGTAAGCCACGAACTCCGCCGCGGTCTGCGCATTCTTGCCCGATTGCATGACGCCGATGCCCGCCTGGCCGATCAGCGCATACTCGCCGGCAGGGCCCTTCGGAAGAGGCACGAGATCCCAACCGAACGGCTTGTCCTTCGGCAGAAGCGAGGCGCGGCTGATCTGTGTAATCGTCATTGCCGCGTTGCCTGCAAAGAAATCGACCGTCTCGCCGGGCCCAGGAATGGCCTTCTTGTCGAAGATGGCGTCGTGGATGAACGAAATGGCATCCGCCATCGGCTTTTCCGCCATGGTGCAGGTTGCGCCGTCAGCGCTCCAGGGGGAAGCACCCCAACCATTCAAGATCGAGGTGAGATATTGCCAGCTCTGGTAATTGAAATCGCGGACGACAAGCCCGCCCTTGCCGGTCTTGGCAACGGCAGAAGCCGTGGCGATGGCGTTTTCCCAGGTCCATTCGCCGGCAGCGATCATGTCGGCAGGGGTTTTGGCGCCGGCGGATTTGATGAGATCATTGTTGACGAAGACGGCAAAGGGTGACGTCGAGAACGGATAGGCGTAAAGCGTACCGTCCTGCGACCAGCGTTCCATGGCCCCGGCGCTGACTTCCTCAAGATTATAGCCTGGCGCGGCCTTCAGCGTGTCGGTGAGCGGGTAGAGCGCGCCGGACTTGACGAAGTCATAGGCCGACGTCTCGAAAATCCAGGCCATGTCAGGCGGGTTGCCGCCCGCGATCTGGGTGGTGAGTGCTGTCGTGTAGGTATTGAAAGGCAGGGACTCATAGGTCACGCTGACATTTGGATGATCCTTTTTGAAACCCGCTGCGATCTCGTTGAAGAGCTTCAGATGCGCCTCATTGGCGCTCCAGATCGTCATGCGCAGATTGACTGCATCCTGCGCCGTGGCAGCACCGCCAAGCGTAAACGAGCCGATAAGCGCAAGCGCACAGGCCGTGGATTTCAGTTTAAAATGATTGTTCATTCCCGGTCCTCCTCCAAGATGGGTTCGATCAGACGGCAAACCGCCGTCCTAGTATGCTGCGATATCCGGCCAGCGAATCTCGATGCCCTCGCGGGTCAGTTGCGCCTGGAAGGCGTGCAGGTGCTTGTCGTCTTCCTGCACCTGGTGCGGCGTGAGGCCATTCTCCAGGCAATGCGCCGCGAGCATTCCCGCCACTTCGCCAATGTTCCATTCGACCGGATGCAGGCGGTAGCAACCGTTGGTGATATGCGTCGTGCCGATGTTCTTGCCGGCCGGGATGAGGTTTTTCACCCGCTCAGGGATCAGCGCGCCGAGCGGGATCTCAAAGGGGCAGGACGGCACGTCGATATAATTGTCGCCGCCGGTCGATGGATGCAGATCGATGCGATACATGCCGATGCCGATGCTGTCGCGATAGCGGACAGCGCCTCTTTCACCGCGAACCGTGTAGGACAGGTCCTGCTCGACAATGCGCGTTACCGGCTTGATGCGGCGGCTTTCGCGAATATAGGGCGCCATGGCGAGCCCATGGTCGGTACCGGTGATATCGCCGCGCAGCCGCAGCCCGCGGAACCCCTGCCCGCCATCGAAACGTGGCGCTTCCGTCTGCAGCCAGTAGAAGACCGAATAGGAAAGGTCCGCCGCCGCCTTCAGATGCCGCGCTTTTTCTTCCTCGGTCACGTCGATGATCGTGCTGTCCATGTAATCGATCATCGGCCAGTTCACGAGGCAGATATCGGACTGGTAGAAGCCGGGCGCAAAGTTTTTGCGCGCCGCGATACGCCGGAAAATCCACAGGTTCTCATCGCCGCCGCCTTTGCGCTGGTCGGCATCGACAAGCAGCGGATCGTCATCGGGATTGGGCGTGAAGGAGCGGGTGGTGTGCTCCAGCGTGCGTGGGTTTGGCGCGGTGAAACCAAGGAGCGGCCCGCCCCAGAAATGCGGCTGGTAAGAGCGCCAGTAATCGTAATTTTCGGGCTTGTCGATTGTCTGGTCGCCATCGACATGGTCAATGGCAAAGCAGATCGAGACAGCCTGCACATTATCGGGCTGGGCTTCAGCCGGCGCGCTGGGTTCGCCTGTATCTGACTGCGCCTCAAATCCCTTGGCATATTCCGTGCCCGTCATCGGCAGCAGATCGCCGAGTTCGGTGGCGTCGAGAACGTATTCGGCGGAAATGGAGATTTCAGCACCACTGTCACGATGGCGAACAGTCACCGAGCGAACCCTGTCGCCGTCCACGTCAGCCGCGACGGGACGCCAGGGTTTGAGGACCGTCAGGCGACCTGCGCCAATATAGGGCATCAGCATGCTTTCCATGACCGCGAGGCTGACGCGCGGCTCGGCGCAGATGCGGCTCACCCATCCGCCGCCCGGATTGAGATCGCCCCATGCCCGCGCGCCTTCCGTCAGCGGATAGTGGTCGCGATAAAATTGCCGCACACCGTTGCGCAGCGCCCGGTAGGACCGGGTGATGCCGAACTGTTCGACCCATGTATGCTCGTCCGAGGGAACAGCCTGACTGGTCAATTGGCCGCCGATCCAGTCATATTCCTCGGTCATGATCACGCGTTTTCCGGCCTTTGCAGCCGCCAGTGCCGCCGCCACGCCGCCAAGGCCGCCACCGACCACGAGAATATCTGCTTTCATGTCTTTCACGACGTCACATCCGTTTTGTTGACTGAGAACTTGTTTGCCGGGCCGGTCGGGCCGGCCCCAGCGTTTCTCCCTTGACCGGTTCACATTTGAGAAGGATCTGCCCTCCGGCGCTGCCGGTCTCAATGCGGTTGACCAGCATGGCGGTCGCCTGCCGCCCCATTTCCTCGCGGGGAATTTCATAGGAGGTGAAGCGCACCGGGCTGCGGGCGGCCCTGATATGGCTGCCGAGTACGATCATTGAAAAAGCGTCCGGCACCACGAGCCCCCTCGCCCGCGCCAGCGCCTCGACACGCACGGCATCGGCCAATTCTATGAAGAAGGCCACTGTGGCCCCGCTCTCAAGGATCGCATCGAGTATTTTCTCAGCCGAGCGGTTGACCGCCTTGATATGCAGGGCAAGCGTGGCCGCGTCTCCGAGCGCCGCGCTGAAACCCCGCCAGCGATCCGCAATCGATTCTGCCGGACCATTCGGGCCGATATAGGCAAGCTTGGTGTGCCCCAGCGCAATGGCGTCTTCGACAAGCTGACGCGTGCCCGCGGCATAGTCACCGCCCACATAAGGAACCGGTCCGCCGGCATCTTCACGCCGGCCGATCGCGACGAAGGGATAGTCTTCCGAAACCAGCCGGGCGAGTTCCTTGCGATCGAACTCGCGACCGAGAACCAGACAGCCGTCCGCAATCCGAAGCCTGTTGCCCTCCGAAAATATCTTGCGGTTCTCGCCGACGCCGGCGCTCGTCAGCAGCAGAAGATCGTAAGCCTGCTGCTGCGCCTCTTCTTCGATACCGAGCAGAAACGGCGTGAAAAAGTCAGCCTGCGCGCTTGGGAATGCCGGTTCATAGGTAAACACGCCGAGGATGCGGTTCAGCCCCTTGGCCATGCGCCGCGCAATCGGATCGGCGACATAACCTGTCTGGCGAATGACGGCCTGCACCCTTTCCCGGGTCTCCTCCGGGATGCGGGCGATCGCTGCCGGCGCGCCGTTCAAAACAAGCGACACGGTTGCCTGGCTGACGCCGGCGAGCTTGGCGATATCGTTTTGGGTGAGACGTCTGTGAGTAGTCAACCGATGCCCTCCCCGACATCCGATATTTGCTAATACGTATTAGCTGCTAATGCGCATTAGCACGATTTGTGGGCACCGAGTCAAGGGATAAAGATGCACTTGCTGAGGGAGGCCACAGGGTTGTGACAAAAAGCCCGTCTGCGGCGGCGGCACTGGTGAAATCGGCTATAACAGCCGTAAAATAGCGATCAGCCCGGATTCACGGACCCGCAAGTGCTTTCTCATCGGCGAGCTTCTGCTCAAGCAACCAGGTCCACATCGCCTCGTTCTTCAGCACTTTCCCTTCGACCGCTTCATGGTCCGTATCTTCAAACACGGTGAGCCGAACATTTCGTTTCAGTTCCTGAAGGCGTTGCACGAGGACCACCGTGTCGGACAGCCGAATCACAGCGTCATTTGCGCCATGAAACGCCCAGAAGGCTGTTCTGTCATTCGTTCGATTGAGATAATGCCGGATACCGCCGCCGGCGATCGGGACGATTGCGGCAAAAGTTTCAGGGAATTGCGCGGCCATCGACCATGCCCCAAACCCTCCCCGGCTATAACCGATCAGATAGATGCGCTCGCGATCCACCCGATGATCGGCCACCACCGCCTGCAGAACACTCGCCACACGCTCGATCGGATAGAGCAGCTCTTCACTCGGATTTTGCGGCGAGAACACCAGAAAAGGAAAATCGCGGCCTTCTTCGATCATTTTCGGCAGACCGCTGCGGCGCAGCTTTTCGATGTCGCTGCCGCCCTGATCGCCGCCATGCAGCCAGACGACGAGAGGATAGGTCTTATCCGAACTGGCGTAGTCCTTGGGCGTGTAGAGCAGATAGTCGATATCAGAGGCGATGGTGACATCGGATTTCATCGCCTTCTGTTCGGCCTGAGCAAAGGTCGAGGCAGCGATTGCGGCGACTGCAATCAGGTAAAGTTTCAGATGCGTCATGGTCTGATCCTCCCAAAATGCGCCTACTCCCGGGGCGCAATTGTTGAACTCGCGGATCACCGGGTTGGTTCAAAGGTTTCGCTGCAGGTTGCGAAAATGCACTGAAACAAATTGAGAGTATTTATATATTTCAGAATAACACTGCTATTTCCCCATGCGTAATCTAATTTTCGATTACGGGATCGGGCACGCCCGGCAACCAGCCGCCACCGACGAACTGCAAGCGACCTTTCGGAACGATAAATCTCATCACCCACCGTGTTTAAACGACTGGAACGAGGCGTTCAGCATTTGTTCTGGATTGGTGTTTGAGTCTTTGCTAATCATTGAGACAACAGGGCAGACAATGGCCGGCGATTCCGACAACTGCCATCTCTGAACGGGTCCTCACCATGGGGACAGGCAGGTATCAAGGATTGTTCGCATGGCGGTTGCCTATCTGGAAAAGCTCAACGAACAGCAGCGCAAGGCGGTGGAGCATGGCGTTGGGCTGACAGAAGGCCACACGGCCGGACCTCTGCTGATCATCGCCGGGGCCGGTTCGGGCAAGACCAATACGCTCGCCCACCGTGTCGCCCATCTGATCGTGAACGGCGCCGATCCCCGCCGCATCCTGCTGATGACATTTTCCAGACGTGCCGCCACGGAAATGTCGCGGCGGGTCGAGCGTATCTGCAAACACGTTATCGGGGCAAATTCGGCAATCATGACCGACGCGCTCGCCTGGTCCGGCACGTTTCACGGCATTGGCGCGCGCCTGTTGCGCATCTATGCCGAACAGATCGGGCTCAACATCGATTTCACCATCCACGACCGCGAAGATAGTGCCGACCTGATGAACCTTTGCCGGCACGAGCTGGGTTTTTCCAAAACGGAAAGCCGTTTTCCGACAAAGGGTACGTGTCTCGCGATCTATTCGCGTGTGGTGAATTCCCAGACGCCGCTCAAGGAGATATTGCGCCAGCATTATCCCTGGGTCGCCAACTGGGAGAGCGAACTCAAGGAACTGTTTGCAGCCTATGTGGAGGCAAAGCAGGTCCAGAACGTGCTCGATTACGACGATCTCCTGCTTTACTGGGCGCAGATGGTGAGCGATCCCATTCTGGCTGATGATATCGGCAACCGCTTCGACCATGTTATGGTCGACGAATATCAGGATACCAACCGCCTGCAGGCCTCGGTGCTGATGGCGCTCAAGCCCGGCGGCCGCGGGCTGACAGTGGTGGGTGACGATGCGCAGTCGATCTATTCCTTCCGGGCGGCGACGGTGCGAAACATCCTCGATTTTCCGGCTTCTTTCAGCCCGGCGGCCGACATCATCACGCTGGACCGCAACTATCGCTCGACGCAGCCGATCCTGGCCGCCGCTAACGGCGTGATCGATCTGGCGCGCGAGCGGTTCACCAAGAACCTCTGGACAGAGCGGGAATCTCTGGAGCGCCCAAAGCTCGTGACGGTGAAGGACGAGACCGAACAGGCGAATTTCATCATCGACCAGATTCTCGCCGCCCGCGAAACCGGCATGACGCTGAAACAGCAGGCCGTGCTGTTCCGCACCTCCAGCCATAGCGGGCCGCTCGAGGTGGAACTGACCCGTCGCAACATCCCCTTCGTCAAATTCGGCGGCCTTAAATTCCTCGACAGCGCCCATGTGAAGGACATGCTGGCGGTGCTGCGCTTTGCGCAGAACCCGCGCGACCGTGTCGCCGGTTTCCGGCTGCTGCAGATGCTGCCAGGCATCGGACCGAAGAAGGCCGGCAATATTCTCGATGCTATCGCGACGGACCCCGAGCCGCTGCTTGCCCTTGCTGAAATTCCGCCGCCGCCGAAGACCGGCGATGACTGGACAGCCTTCACGCAGATGCTGGTGGGTCTGCGGCAGGCCCCGAATGGCTGGCCGGGCGAAATCGGACAGGCACGGTTGTGGTACGAACCCCATCTCGAGCGCCTCCATGAGGACGCCGACACCCGCAAGGCAGATCTGCTGCAACTCGAGCAGATCGCCGGCGGCTACCCTTCACGCGAGCGCTTCCTGACCGAGCTGACACTCGACCCGCCCGATGCCACCAGCGATCAGGCCGGCGTGCCGCTGCTTGACGAGGATTATCTGAGCCTCTCGACCATCCATTCGGCAAAAGGCCAGGAGTGGCGCTCCGTCTTCATCCTCAATGTGGTCGACGGGTGCATTCCCTCCGACCTCGGTGTCGGCACCACCCAGGAACTGGAGGAAGAGCGCCGGCTGCTTTACGTCGCCATGACCCGCGCCAAGGACAGCCTGTCACTGATCACGCCGCAACGTTTCTTCACCGGCGGCCAGAACCAGCAAGGCGACCGGCATGTCTACGCCGCAAGAACCCGCTTTATTCCGGCGACCTTACTGCAATTCTTCGAGACGATGGCCTGGCCGCTGGTTTCAGCCGCAGCTTCGGAGCGCAGCGCGCAGCAGATCCGCATTGACGTGGGTGCGCGGATGCGCGCCATGTGGAAATAGAAAGCGGGGCGTTCACCCCGCTCTCATGACTGGCGATAGTTTTCCGGTCGACGCCGTTGTCAGAACTTCACGCTGGCCGTGAGGCTGACATTGAAGGGCTCGCCCACGGCATTGGCATAGCTGGTGGAGCCAATGGACGAGGTGTAATAGGTCTTGTCGAAGATGTTCTTCAGGTTGAGCTGCAGCGTCACCGGCTTTTCGAACTGAAGCGTGTAGGTGGCGAAGGCGTCGAAGACCGCATAGCCTGGCAGATTATAGGAATTGTCGTTGATGCCGGCGCGCTCACCCACCGCCCGGACGCCACCGCCGATGCGCAGCGTATTGCCGTTCGGACCGACCTCACCGACATCATAGGCAAGGAAGAGCGAGCCGGTGTGGCGCGCCACATTCGGCAGGCGCTTGCCGGCATAGGTGGGATCTTCGAGTACGAGCGCATCCGTATAGGCATAGCTTGCGATGAGATCGAGATCGTCGGTCAGGCTGCCGGCAATATCGACCTCCACACCGCGCGAACGGACGAGGCCGACGGCCTTCACCGTCGAGACGCCGCCGACATCTTCCGAATAGGCGACATTGCGCTTGCGGGCGTTGAACAGGGCGATATTGGCGTTGAGCCCGGCGAAAAGATCGAACTTCGCGCCCAGTTCGTAGGAAATGCCCTCTTCTGGATCGAGCCCGCCATAATAGGCGCCGATGGATGACTGCGGGCGGAAGGTTTTGGCCACATTGGCGTAAAGCGAGGCATTCGGAGTGAGCTTGTAGACGAGGCCGGCATTGGGAATGAGTTCGCCGCCATCCTTCTCGGTATTGACGACGAAGGGACGGCCCTTACCAGCATAGATGTCGTAATATTGGTAACGCAAGCCGCCGACCGCGATCCACTGATCGTTAAGATGCAGGGCGTCCTGCATGTAGATCGAGGCGGTGGAAAGTTTTTCCGTCTGGTCGCTGTCGACCGCTCTCACCGTGGTGCACACCGGCAAGCGGCCATAAACCGGATTGTTGATGTTGAAATTCGTGGAATTCGCGCATCTCAACATGTCGGTGCGCAGGGTGTCGCTGTAGTCATAGGACGCACCGAACAGCAGGTCGTTGCGCAGCCCGCCGATTTCGGCCTCGCCCGTCAGATCCGCCCGCACCGCGTGATTGTAGATCGTGGAATATTGCGTCGCATCGGCTCGTCGCGTCACCTGTCCGGTGCGGGAATTATAGCCCATCACACGCGCCTGATTGTCCGAATATTCGTTGCGGCTATAGGCGTAATTCAGCGACAGCTTCCAGTCATCAGAGAGTTGGCGGTCTACGGCGATGCTCGCCAGATCGGATTTGCCGTCGGTGATATTATAGGCTTCATCAAGGCGCAGGCGGCGGCTGACGTTGATCGCCTTGCCGGTCGCCGGGTCGAAGATCGTGCCGCGGTCAAACGGCACGCTGTAGTCCTCATGCATGTAGGAAACCGTAATATCGGTGTCCTCACCGCTCCATTTCAGCGAAGGCGCGAGCAGCCAATTTTTCTTCTCACCGAAATTGCGCCAGTAATCGCTGTTTTCCCCCTCGCCGATCAAACGATAGGAAAAATCCGTGCCCGCAATCGGGCCGGTAACATCGAAACCGCCTGATGTGCCGTACTTGCCCGCCCCATAAGCAGAAAAGCGCGAATAGGCCTCCGCCGTGAACGTGTCCTCGGGTTTCTTCGTCACGACATTCACCATGCCGCCAGGATCGAGAATGCCGTAAAGGGTGGAGGCCGGGCCTTTCAGCACTTCCACCCGCTCGACCGCATCGTTGAAGGAATGCGGCAAGGCCGTCTTCAGCCCGTTGATGAGGATCGAGCCGTCACGATTGTCGCCGAAACCACGGCGGATGACGGCATCCTGCGTACCGCCGAGCGTATTTGCCTGGGTGACGCCGCTGACATTGCGCAGCGCCTCGTCCAGCGAGCGAGCCTGCTGGTCGCGCAGCACCTCGGCCGTCACCACATTGACCGATTGCGGAATATCGAGGAGCGGCGTCTCAGTGCGCGTTGCCGTGCCCGTCGTCACCGGCTGATAACCGCGCGCACCTTTTTTCACATCCGCATTGACGGTTATGGTTTCGAGCACGGTCGTCCCGTCGGCATTCTTTTTCGGCGCAGTACTCTCCTGCGCGAATGCAGGCAGGGCAACCCCGGCCAGAAGAAATGCCAGCAGCGCCCGCGAGCGCACCCTAATGATCATCGAACCGTCATGCATCCTGTCTTGTCCCCGACTGTCCCAAATCGTCATCGCGACGATGCACCGCTCTTTCAATTGATGAATGTAGTAGTCAACTTTATTGCCGCATCAGCGCGGCAAAACATCGGCACCGAAGGCTGCATTCGCGCTTCCTTCCGTGTCATTTCAGCCCATGACAGCCGCTTTTTGTTCAAATCCACCGGCAAAAACCGCTTTTTCGAACGCTATATACTTGACTACTACAGTCATAAATAATTCTGGTGGCAATTCATTAAGACGGGGACGATTTTGAACGACGGCATGAGACCCATAAGGACGGATAGAGGGCTTGCGGCAGAGGCGATCGAGCTTTCCTATGGCGACACGCCGGTGCTTGCGGATATGTCCATCGATGTCGCGCCGAACCGCTTCACCGTTCTGCTTGGCCCGAACGGCTCCGGAAAATCCACGCTTCTTTCAGCACTTGCCCGCCTGCACCGGCCCGCGCGGGGCCATATTCTTCTCAACGGCAGCGATATCTTCCGCCACCCGACCAAGGCGGTGGCGAAAAAGCTCGGCATGCTGGCGCAGCAGAACCATACGCCGGAAGGGCTTTCGGTTTTCGATCTCGTCTCTCGTGGCCGCTACCCGCATCAGGGATTTCTGAAGCAATGGAGCGAGGAAGACGCCCGCGCGGTGGAAGAGGCGCTTTCCGTGACCGGCATGTCCGATCTGGCGGAAAGAGCAGTCGACAGCCTTTCCGGCGGCCAGCGCCAGCGCGCCTGGATCGCCATGGCGCTGGCGCAGCAGACGGATATAATCCTTCTCGACGAGCCGACGACATTTCTCGATCTGCATCACCAGATGGAGGTGCTGGACATGCTGGCGGGCCTCGTCAACCACCACAACCGCACGATCGTGGCGGTGCTGCACGACATCAATCTTGCCCTGCAATATGCCGATCACCTGATTTTCCTGAAGGATGGGCGGCTGCGGCACCGGCTGGAAACAGCAGCGGCCTGCGATGCCGGCATCATTGCCGATGTCTTCGACATGGCAGTTGCGCAGCTGATGCATCCGGTAACGGCACGGCCGGTATTTCTTCCCCTGCCCGGACGGGCCGGCGCCGCATGATGCCCAACGCAACCAGCGGAGGCGCCCTTGCCCTGCGCGAGCGTGCCTATGGCCGCACGCTTGCGGCAGCACTTCTCCTTCTGCTCGCCATGCTGCTTCTGGTGCTGGCACATATGGCCACCGGCCCACGCCCCATTTCGCCGCACGTTCTGCAAGACCTGATATTTGCTTATGACGCCCGCAATTTCGACCAGCAGGTTTTGATGCGCCTGCGCCTGCCGCGTCTGCTGGCCGCGATGGAGGCCGGGGCCTGCCTTGGAACAGCGGGGCTTCTGCTGCAAACCCTTCTTCGAAATCCGCTTGGCGAGCCGCATATTCTGGGGTTGAATGCCGGGGCGAGCCTCGCTGTCATTCTGGCGACAGTGATGCCGTTCGGGCTGATCGCAACGCCGCTCCTCCGCCCGTTGCTGGCAGCGACGGGCGCGGGCATCAGCTTCTCGCTCGTACTTCTCCTTGCTTCCGCCGGTCGGCAGGGGCTGACACCGGCAAAACTCGTTTTTTGTGGCATTGCGCTTTCCACGCTTGCCGGAACCCTCACCTCCGCAATCCTCATTCTCAATGAGGAAACATTGCAGCAGATGCGTTTCTGGCTTGTGGGCGATACGGCCGGCGTTTCCATGGCATCCATCGCCGCCGCCCTGCCCGCAGCCGCGATCGCGCTTATCCTCGCTTTCGCCGTCGCTCCCCGGCTCGATCTTCTGGCGCTGGGCGAGAGTGCTGCCGCAGCACTCGGTGTGCCGATCCGTTCGACCCGTATTCTGGCGCTTGTCTCCACATCGCTGTTCTGCGGCGCGGCCATCGCCGTCGTCGGTCCCATCGGTTTCGTCGGCCTGGTCGTGCCGCCGCTCGTTGGACGCGTGAAAACGGGTCGGATTCTGCTTGCCATACCCATCGCTGCACTCGGCGGCGCGGTTCTCTTGATCGCCGCCGATCTCGCCGCCCGTCTCATTCTCCTGCCGAAAGAACTGCCCACCGGCGCGATGACCGGCCTTGTCGGCGCGCCGGTGTTTCTCTGGCTGGTGCGCAGGGTGCTGAAATGAACCGTTACAGGGTTGTCCGACTAGGGCGCTTTTCAGTCCGCTTCATGCCGTCGCGGCTAACCATTCTGATGGCGCTTTTCCTCTGCGTCATGCTTGTCGCCCTATGGTCGCTCTCCGCCGGTAGCCAGCATATTCCCGCCTCCGCCCTGTGGTCGCTTGTCACCGAAACCAACACCGATCCCGCCGTGACCGACGCGGTCGTGGTTCTCGACTTCCGGCTCTCGCGCCTGGCGCTTGCGATGGTGGCCGGCGCCATGCTCGGCATTGCCGGCGCCATCATGCAGGCCACGACCCGCAACGGCCTTGCCGATCCCGGCCTGCTCGGCGTGCGCGAAGGCGCATCCCTTGCCGTGCTGGGCTGCCTGTTCCTGCTGCCGTCCCTTCCGGTCACGTTGCGTCCCGTCGCAGGTATTACCGGCGGGATGGCATGTGCCGCAATCGTTCTGATGCTCTCCGGCGCAACCTCGCGCCTGCGCTTCGTGCTGACCGGCATCGGTTTTTCATGGTTTTTATCAGCGCTGCTGCTTATCCTCATGGCGTCGCTGGATATTCGTAATTTGCAGACAGCGATGATCTGGATGGCTGGCAACCTGCAGGGCGCAAGCTGGACAGCCGTTTCAATCCTCTCCGTCATCCTCCTCATCGCCCTTGGTCTTTTGCTCCTGACGGCGCGCGCCGCAGACGTGCAGGCGCTCGGCGATCATGCGGCGACAGCACTCGGCGTCCATAGCCGTCTCCTTTCGGTGCTCCATGTCACGCTTGCCGTCACACTCACCGCATCCTGCGTTTCCTTCACCGGCAGCATCGGTTTTGTCGGTCTGATGGGACCGCATATCGCCCGGCTTCTGTTGCCCGGCGGCTCCTATCCCGGGCTTGTCTTGGGCGCAGGTCTGACAGGCGCAATTCTGGTCGCAGCATCCGACACCATCGCCCGAACCGCCTTTTCACCGTTGGAGCTACCGACCGGCCTCGTTCTTTCCGCCGTCGGCGCACCCACGCTGCTTGCTCTTCTCTGGTTTCACCGGCATCGCCTATAGGTCCCCCATGCGCAAAACACTCCTCGCCTTTCTCCCAGCTGCCGCTTTTCTCTTCGGCATAGCCACGGCCCAGGCCGAAGAGACTAGCCGAAGTTTCACCGACGACCTCGGCCGCAAGGTTTCCATTCCGGCAAAGCCGAAACGCATCGTGACGCTACACGATATCGACCTCACCATTCCGCTGATCGAACTGGGCGTGACGCCGGTGGGCAGCCACGGCCGCGTGGGGGCGAACGGCAAACCCTATCTGCGCTCCAGCGCCATTCTGACCGGCGTTGATTTCGACAATAGCGACATCGCCTATATCGGCTCCATCAATGCCGATCTGGAGGCGATTATCGCCCTCAAGCCCGATCTCATCCTGACCGAGCCGGATCGCCCTACCCCCGTTGAAAAACTGGCGCAAATCGCCCCCACCGTCGCCATCGACAATACCAAGGACGGCGCGCCGCATATTTACAAAGTGCTGGCCGAGCTGACGGGTACGCAGGCGCGTCTTGCCGTGCTGGAGCGGCGCTACCGCGCGCAGATCGAGGCGCTGAAGGTATCGGTCGATACCGGCGCCATCACCGTTTCGGTGTTCCAGCCGCTCAACGGCAAGATCAGCGTCTACCACACCTATCGCGCGCTCGGGCGGGTGCTGCGGGATGCGGGGTTTCGTTTCCCCGCCATCATCGACGCCATTCCGGAAGGCGACCGTATCGAGATCAGCGCCGAACGCCTGCCGGAACTCGATGCCGATATCATCTTCGATCCCTATCGCTCCGATACCGGCGCTTCGCCGCAAGCGGAAATCGACATGATGGAAGCCGTGATGCCGGGCTTCTGCAATTTTCTTCAGGCCTGCCGCAACGGTCGGTACATCCTCCTGCCGCGCGAGGAAGCGATTTCCAACTCCTATGCCGCGCTCAGCCTCATGGTCTCCGCTGTCCAGTCGCATTTGACGGTGCGGCCAGGAGCCGAAAAGTGACGGTAGCGACCATCGCGGACAAAAGCGCTTGCCTCGCGGCTTGGCACGCTGCTAATCCGAGAAGAAGAGTAGAAAACTCAGCTTCACGGAAGAATTCATGCCGGCTGGCGAAACGCATACATCAAGGCTTCGGCGCACCGACCGTTTCGGCGAGCAGCTGCGCAAGCGCCGCGACCGCCTGTCGCCGGGCCTGCTTGCCGTTGCCGAATATATTGACGGCCACCGCCATGCGGTTCTCGCCAAATCGGCGCTGGAAATCGGCTTCGAGACCAATACATCCGATGCGACCGTCATCCGCGCCATACAGGCGCTCGGCTTTCAGGGGCTGGTCGATCTCAAGGAAACGCTGGAGGCCTATCTGGGCGTGACGGATTCGCCCGTCGAAAAAATGGCGGCGACGACAAAATCCATATCCGGCAACTGCGATGCAGCGATAGATTTCGTGCTCGACAATCAGAAAAACACGCTGGAGATGCTCTCAAGCGCAGAAAACCGCGACGCCATGGCGGCCGCCGTGCGACTTCTCTCGCAAGCGCGCGGCATCGGCGTGCTCGGCATCGGCGCCTCCGGCATCATCGCCACCTATGCGGCAAGGCTGTTCCAGCGCTCGGGCGTCCATTCCTATGCGCTCAACGCCACCGGCATCGCGCTTGCAGAGCAGTTGCTCGAGCTTGAAAACGGCCACGTCCTCATCATGCTCCTGCACGGCCGCGCCCACCGCGAAGCCCAGACCGCCATAGCCGAGGCAGGCCGCCTCGACATCCCAATCATCATGCTGCTCGGCCAGGAAGACAGCGTGCTGAAAAAACACGCCAACGCCAGCCTATTCCTGCCCCGCGCCAAAAACGAAGGCGTGGCGCTCCACGCCCCCACCTTCATCGCCATGGAAACCATGGCCCTTGCCCTCTCCGCCGCCTGCCCCGAGCGAAGCCTTGAGACGCTGGAGCGACTGGTGGAGCTGCGGGCGTCGATCAGGCCGCATAAGCGGGTTTAAATTACAACGACACTGTCAAGCTCAGAATGTCGATGTACCGTTAAGCCGGTCCCCTTATTTTGTTGCTATCTTGAATTGTCTTAAGTATCTCTGATGCAACGTTTCGCCATGTTCGCATTTGCGGCTTAAATTCAGCAATCTTGGCTTTCAGAGAAGCGTATTCACCCGGCTCCAACAAGAGTTTGCGAACCAGACTCGCCAATTCCTCAGGTTTTTCCGGGTCGAAGTAAAGCGCGAGCGTTCCACCTGCCTCCCGCAAGGCAGGTACGTCCGCGGCAAACGCCGGCGTCCCGCACCATAGAGCCTCACTGATCGGCAGACCCCATCCTTCCATCCTGCTCGGCAAGACCAAGCCGTAGGCATTTTCGTACAGTAAGCGTAATTCCGCCTGATTAGGATTAAGCACGAAGTGAAATTTGTCGGCTATTGGCCGGAACTTCTCTTGCTTTAAAAATTTTTCAACCCTTTTCCGCCTCGCGCCAGCTAACACCAGTGCGGGCGGAATAACACCTGATTCCTGCAATTCCAGCATGGCCTCAACAACGCACTCCAAGTTTTTGCGGCCATTGTAAATGCCGACACCCAGCAGATAGCGATCTTGAGGTGGCTTCTTGTTGATCGGCTCAACTGTCTCACGAAGCTCGTTGCAAAGCGGTACAGCCACCACATCGGGTACTGGCGGCAATGTGCCAACATCTGAAAAATGCGCTACCTCCCGCGCCGTAAATTCAGAATTTGTCAAAATCAGTGCGGATGCCCCGATAGCGACCTTGTTATCGTGAATGAAATTCCGCGGAAATGAAAACTGATTCCGATGTGTGAAATCATGCAACGGAATCATATCATGGAGCATCGGAACAAAGATGGCTTTTTCACCGCGTTGGTTCAATGCCATGAGGTAGTCGGACATGATTTTCGGCCTCCCTAGCGAGACCAGAATCTGTCCGTCCAGGTCGACCTCTCGGACGGCCCCCGCCGGAATGGTTGCCCAGCGTTTGCGATTGCGATGCTCAACTATTGTGCGCACAACACCGTAGAACAGAGACTTTAGAAAATTCGTGTCGAAAAGGTTCTGCCGCAGGCGCACAGGGGTCGCGCTTGAAGGAACGTTTGGATCCAGAACACCCGTTGGCGATGCGTCACCGGTGCGCGGAAACACTTCAAAAAAACGACGATGCAACGGTGAGTAGATGACATATCTTACGGATTTATCCAGCAAGGTCAGCTCATAAGCGACCTCCATCACGGTTCTTGCAATTCCGTAATATTTGAATTTCACTCCTGAATTCAGGAACAGTTCCGACAGATCAAAAAAAACTTGGGGCATTTACCGTCCTGCCTGACGGACGTATCCGTCATAAAAAACATTGGATTGCAAAAGCTTACGGGCTTATATGCCGCGCCATTGTCGATCGCCCGCCACTTAGTTCGGGATATAGATTTTGAACAGCGCACTTGTCAACGGCAAGAACCTTCGGGCTGTGCAAAACTAGATGTTTCACACCAACAACCAATCCAAGAACTACTCACATCTAGTGCCCAGCAAAACCAGTGTCCTTGGGCACCACCACCGGAGGGAGATTGACACTTGACGATCACCCATTTAAGTGCACTACACCAATTTCGGATTAGACGTGCCTCGGCATTTGGAACCGGTGTTAAGCTTTGAGTTTTCTGACTATGAAACTTGGGCGTATCATATATGAGCGTTACACAGAACATCACGCCGCTGATTTGGGTTTGTTTGCCTGACGTGATAACACTCGCCAACTGCAGTTTTTGCACCAATTAGGAATATCGCTGTGATCGGATCATTTTTGTCGCAAAACGACAAGAAGCTGCTGGTACGACTGTTCAAAGAGAACTTCAAGAAGCATGTTGGCTGGTACTCCATGGCAATCGCGGCCATGGTTGTCGTTGCCGCGACGACATCTCTTAGCGCCTGGATCATGCGCGATATCGTTAACAGCGTTTACCTGAAGCGTGGCTTCGATGTTGTTCTTGAGATTGCGTTCGCGGTCGCCGCGATCTTCATCGTCAAGGGGCTCGCCACCTTCGTGCAGAGCTATTATCTAAGCAAGGCTGGTAATAGCATCGTAGCGGAGCAACAGCGCAAGATTTACGACCGGCTTCTGAAGCAGGGGGTTTCTTTTTTTCAGAACTTGCCGTCCTCCGAGCTACTCATTCGAGTCACCTATAACGCTCAGGCTGCGCGTAGCGTCATCGACACGATCGTAACGTCGTTTGTCCGCGATCTCTTTTCGCTTATCGGACTCATAATCGTGATGTTTGCCCAGAACTTTCTTCTGAGTGCGATCTCAATGATTATCGGTCCTCTTGCGATTTTCAGTGTTCGCCTTGTTCTGCGGCGCGTCCGCAAAATCATGGAGGCGGAACTTGCCTCGTTGGGTGAAATCGTCAGTGTCGTGCAGGAGACCAGCATAGGCGTGCGCGTTATCAAGGCGTTCTCGCTCGAGAAACTGATGCGCCAACGCATGGACAAAGCGGTATCGGATGTCGAGCATCGCGCAAATGGCATAGCGAAACTTGAAGCGGCGACAAGCCCGATCATGGAGACGCTCTCTGGCCTGGCGATTGCAGTTGTCATCGCCGTTTCCGGCTACACAGTCCTTGAAAAAGGCGGTTCTCCGGGCGACTTGATGGCCTTCATCACTGCCCTGCTACTTGCTTATGAACCGGCAAAGCGTCTTGCACGCATGCGCGTCCAGATCGAAAGTGGCATGATCGGTGTGCGTATGATGTTTGAGGTTCTCGATGCTCCACTGACTTTAAGCGAGAAAAGCGACGCCGCACCGCTGCCAAAAGCAAGCGGCGATGTGGAGTTGAAAAACGTTGGCTTCGAATACGTTTCCGGTCAGCCCGTTTTGAAAGACGTCAGTGTCCTTTTCGAAGGTGGAAAGATGACGGCACTCGTTGGGCCTTCAGGAAGCGGCAAATCCACAATTATAAATCTGATTATGCGCCTTTATGACCCGCAAAATGGGTTGGTTGAGATCAACGGCATGGATTTGCGCGACGTGTCCTTCGCCAGTCTGCGGGAGCATGTATCCTATGTGGGTCAGGAAACATTCCTGTTTTCCGGCACTGTAAAGCACAATATTTCCGTCGGTCGTGACAACGCTACGGAAGAGGAAATCGTTGCTGCGGCCAAGGCCGCCAATGCACACGACTTTATCATGAAGATGCCCGAGGGTTACGATACCAAGCTTGGTGAAAACGGCTCCGGTCTGTCCGGCGGTCAGCGGCAGCGCGTCGCGATCGCGCGAGCCATGCTTAGAAACGCGGATATTTTGATCCTTGACGAGGCGACAAGTGCCCTGGATTCCGAGTCCGAAGCGCTTGTCCGAGATGCTCTGGAGCGCCTCACGCTCAACAAGACATCAATCGTCATCGCTCATCGTCTTTCCACTATTAACAGGGCAGACAAGATCGTCGTTATGGACAATGGCGAAGTTGTAGAACAAGGTAGCCGCCGTGAACTGCTCTCGGCGGATGGCCTCTATAAGCGCCTGCACAGCATTCAGTTCGATGCGGATGTAGCTTAAACTTAGCAGATCTATAAGGCCGCGTTGGAAAGGTTTTGTTGTGAAGGAACACTCTCGAAAGATCACGCCGGTTCTTCTTGCTGGCGGTGCTGGTTCGCGGCTTTGGCCGGTATCGCGCGATCAGTTGCCCAAGCAGTTTCAGCCGCTGGTCGGCAATCTTTCGACCTATCAGCAAACGTTGCAGCGGGTGGGCGATAAGAGCCTCTATGCCGAGCCGCTTGTCATCACCAACGAGGATTTCCGTTTCTTCGCCCGCCGTCAGGCGGAAGAAATCGATCTGCCGGCGACGGTGGTGCTGGAGCCCGCCCGCCGCGACAGCGCCGCCGCCATGGCCGCCGCCGCCGTGCTGGCCGAGCGCCGCGAGCCCGGATGCCTGGTGCTGGCGCTTGCCGCCGATCATGTGGTGCTCGATGCCGACAAGTTCTCCGACGCCGTGAAACTCGGCGCAAAAGCCGCCGATCAGGGTAATATCGTCGTCTTCGGCCTGGTGCCGACCGAACCGCGCACCTCCTACGGTTATATCAAGCCGGGCGAGGCGATAGACGGCGAGGAAGACCTCAGCACCGTGGATGCCTTTGTGGAGAAGCCGGATATGAAGACGGCGATCTCCTATCTGGAAAAAGGTTATCTCTGGAATTCCGGCAATTTCCTGTTCCGTTCCGATGTGATGATTGCCGAGCTGAAGGCCTTTGCCCCGGAGATTCTGGCGGCGGTGACGCAAGCGGTCGAGCAATATGAAAGCGACCTGGGTTTCGTGCGCCTGCATCAGGAAAGCTTCGAGGCTTCGCCGAAAAATTCCATCGACTATGCGGTGATTGAGAAGACCAAACGCATGGCGGTGGTGCACGGACATTTCCGCTGGTCGGATATCGGCAGCTGGGATGCGATCTGGGAAATTGCCGACAAGCGCGGCAACGACAATGCGCTGGAAGGCAATGGCGTTTTCATCGATTCCGAAGGCTGCCTCATCCATTCGACGCAATTGCTGACGACCGTGGTGGGCGCCAGGGACATGGTTGTCGTGGCCACCAAGGATGCGGTTCTGGTGGTACCGAAGAACCGGGTGCAGGATGTGAAGGCTCTGGTGGAGACGCTGAAGGACGGCGAACATGCGCCGCAGACCCAGACCCACAAGCGCGTCTATCGCCCCTGGGGTTATATCGAACACATGTATGTGGACGAGCGTTACCGGGTGGGCCATATCACAGTCGATCCCGGCCACCGCATCTCGTTCCAGAAGCATTATCACCGCTCGGAACATTGGATCGTCGTCAAGGGCACGGCGACGGTGACGATCGGCGAAGAGACGAAGTTGCTGACGGAGAACCAGTCGGTTTACATCCCGATCGGCCAGCCGCACCGGCTTGCCAATGAGGGGCAGATTCCGCTCGAACTGGTCGAAATCCAGACCGGAGCCTATATCGGCGAGGATGATGTCATCCGCATCGAGGACGATTATAAAAGGAAGTGACGAGCGGATATGCTGCGGATAAAAGCAGCGATCTGGATTTCCCCTCCCCGATAAATCAGCGCCCTTCTGGCAGAGCGATCTTCTGCGCCCTCTAACCTCTGGGGGGCGGCGTAAGCGCCGCGTCAAGCTCACGTAGCCAGGCATCTGCCGATGCGTCCGAAGGCATGCGCCAGTCGCCACGCGGAGACAACGAGCCACCGGAGCTCGTTTTCGGACCATTCGGAACTGCGCTACGCTTGAACTGGCTCGTTTGAAAAAAGCGCCTTATGAAGACTCTCAGCCACGACCTGATGGTTTCCAGGTCATAATCCCGTCGGTCAGTATCCGCGAAGTCGGATGGCCAGTTACCCATTTTGACATCCCTCCAGGCGTGCCACGCAAGAAAGGCAATCTTGGACGGCCTCATTCCATATCGTACCGTGTAAAAGAGATTGAAGTCCTGGAGCGCATAGGGCCCGACGAAATCTTCAGTCTTCTGACTTGGTGCATCTGCATCACCTGGCACCAATTCTGGGCTGATTTCGGTCGACAATATATTCCGAAGAACTTCGGAAGCTTCCTCACCGTAAAGACCGCGCGCCGCCACCCATCGAATAAGATGTTGAATAAGGGTTTTGGGAACCGAGCAATTGACATTGTAGTGACTCATATGATCACCCACGCCATATGTTGCCCACCCGAGAGCAAGCTCGGAGAGATCACCCGTGCCAAGGACAATTGCGTTGTGCCGATTTGCCAGCCGGAAAAGAAGCGAGGTCCGGGCTCCCGCCTGAACATTTTCAAAGGTGATATCGTAAATTTTTTCACCTTCGGCGGCAGGATGACCGATATCTCTCAACATCTGCATCGAAGCTGGACCTACGTCGATTTCATCCGCCGTCACTCCCAAAGCCCGCATCAAGCGCCATGCATTCGATTTCGTGGTGTTGGTTGTCGCGAAAGCTGGGAGGGTCCAGGCAAGAACATTGGAGCGAGGTAGCTTCAACAAATCCATGGCGTGGAGCGCAACCAGAAGGGCGTGAGAACTATCCAATCCACCGGAAACGCCTATAACCACGCGTTCGATCCCACTGGCCTTCAAACGACGGGCAAGGCCTTGAGACTGTATCTGAAAAGCTTCCTCGCAGAGAGCATCAAGCTGACTTTTGTCATCTGGAACGAAAGGAAAGCGGGCAATTTTTCGCTGCAAGCCAATATCGTTTGCGGAGGGCTGAAGATGAAAACCAATATGCCGATAATCTTTTGGTGCAAGATCGCGCCGATTCGCGACAAGGCTACCATTCCGCAACCTTTCCGCTGCGAGAAGTTCAAGGTCGATATCCGTGACGATCATGCCGGCGCTGGTAGAAAAACGCTCAGATTCTGCCAAAAGAGTTCCAGCTTCATAGACCATTGCATGGCCGTCCCAAGCGAGGTCGGTGGTTGATTCACCAAATCCTGCCGCGGAATAGAGATATGCGGCATTGCAGCGAGCGGATTGCACGCGGCATAACGCGTGACGTTCGGCGGACTTGCCGATAATTGCATTGGAAGCTGAAAGGTTTGCAATAACAGTGGCGCCCGCAAGGGCGGCGAGGGACGAAGGTGGCGTCGGCACCCAGACGTCCTCGCAAATCTCAATCGCCAGCACGAAATTCTCTATATCCTGCGCAGCAAACAAGAGGTCCGTTCCGATCGGAACCGTCGTCCCCAAAAGCTCAATCGTCGCACCTCCTTCAACGATTGCGCCTGATGCGAAGTGCCTTGCCTCATAAAATTCGCGATAATTCGGCAGATAGGTTTTAGGGACGATACCCAAAAGACGACCGCGGTGCACCACGACCGCGCAATTAAGAAGGTGTCCCTGCCAGCGCACCGGCATTCCCACCAGAATCAGAGGTGTGAGCGTCTCGGTGCGCTTTCGCAGCAGTTCGAGAGCTGCTTCCGCCTCATCAAGCAGCGTTTGCTGATGCAGCAGATCATCAATCGAATAACCGGTCAAGCCGAGCTCGGGGAGGACAAGAAGACCAACCGACTGTTCGTCTGCTGCCTCCAATAGCGGTATCGTGGCTGCAGCATTCGCCAGAGGCGAAGCGGGCGAGACCAGATGCGAAGCAACGGCACAACGAAGAAAGCCCTGCGCGTAAGCCGAAGAGAAAGTCGTTGGTGTCACCTGTTTATTACGCGTCATCGTGTTCACTTGCATTCATGCCACCATCAGCAACCACTCCAATGAGAAGCCAGGAGGGGCGCACCCAAAATAAGGAAGAAAAACGCGGACGCCATTGTTTCCAATTCAGCAAAACCGCTTCGACGACGCCCTGCGCAGCACTTTGTTCCGCCAGGATCGAAGGATCCGGACAAAAATCATGCCACATGACAAGCCCACCGGGCCGAACCACCTGCAAGGCCTTTTCAGTGTCGTTCGCCACGACATCAGCCGTGTGACCGCCGTCGATCAGGGCGGTGTCGAAGAAATCGCTATCGAAAGCCGAGGTATCAAACTCTCTGCTGTCGATCAGTAGCTGCGTGACCCGTGAAGCCAGTCCTGCTTCGCGATAAAGGCGTCCAATTCGATTTCCACCATCCGTAACGCCCGATGCGTCTGAATACAAAGAACGCCCCTCGGCATCCTTTTCCCCTTCGGGAAGATTGAGTGTCCACACGTGTGCTTCGGAATGCTGTAAGCAAAGCCGCGCACCAAACCCCTCCCAGGTTCCAAATTCGAGGTGATGCTTTGGGCGAAAGGCGCGGTAGAGTTGCTGCAACACCTTCGCATCATGCACTTCCATGCGAAACTGCGTGAGCGGCATGTTAACGAGGTTTATCGGAGCGCGGAACGAGCAATCCAAACCGAGGCGTTCTCCCAACATATGAGCGTCAACGATTTCGAGCTTGTCTTCAGGCACATCGAAACTCGATGACGGGAGACCCTTGGCGGCCTCACTCAAGGCGATCTCTTTTTGTAAAGGATTCATCGAAGGCGACGGTGTCGCGTTGCGTCGAGCTTCGGCTTGCAGCACAACTGGCTCACTGAAACGTACTCTTGCCACGCCAGGCAGCGTAGGACCCTTTCTGATAACAATACCGCGCAGGTCCTCAACGTTATCAAGAGCTATAGCAATGGTCGCTTCCCCACCTGGGAGCACAAAAGCTTCCGATCCGATGAGTTCTGAAAAACCTTCTCTTACGCAAAGAACTCCAATATCTGCTCCGGACACGCCGACCGACAGGCGCACGATTGCCGGCCCTTCACAAACTGGTTGCACTTTCCAGATCAGGCCATAACCCCAGGCAGGTGCATCAATAATCAGATCACCAGTTTCCTCATCCACAACACCCGCACCAGTCGACTCGAACGTAGCAGCAACGTCAGCCGCTGATGCAGCCGTCGCGACAAGAACCGGCGAAACATAGACAGGTTCCCGTTCATGTATAAGCCTCAGACCATCAACTGCAACGGGTACGCCTTCAGGACGACGCAAGAGGAAATTTTCGCCATCCATCACGAGAGCCTCGTGATAGCCGACTGATGCCAACCACTCGAGTGCTTGCGAGACGCTCTGCTTTCTTTCCGCCAACGCGTGGTTGAGTTCTACAAGAACCCAAGGGTTAAATTTATCGAGTGTCTGAAGAGACCCTTTCAACACTTCGAGATCGAAACTGTCGACATCAACCTTGAGAAGATCAAGCCTGTCCCACTCCAGACGCTGCATTTCCGCGTCCACTGTAGAGAAAGGAAACTCTTCTACCTCCGCGGGACTGCCCCATACGCGGAATATCGCATCTCGACGGTTCCCTTCCGTCTCTCCCATAGCGATCTGCCGGACTTCGACATTTGAAATCCCATTAAGCTCGAGATTATGCCTGAGCATCCGATGTGTTTCGGTCGGCTCGAACGCGACGACAAAACCTTCCGGCGCACAACGGCCAAAAAGGGCGGAGTAATAACCGATATTGCCCCCGACATCGAAAATCCGCCAATCGCGACCGATATTGCGGACACACCACCGTTTTGTCTGCATCTCACAATAGGGATAGTAGCCTCGCATATGCGCGTAATAGGATCCGAGACAAATTGGCTCCGCCTCGGGAACCATCATCCAGATCGGAGCAAGATCGAGCTGGATAGCAGGGGCCGAAGCTTCAACATCCAGACCCGGTTGAGATTCGGCGGGGTGTTGCTGTTCAAAATCCGAAGTGTGCTCGGGTCGCGAGCCAGACGGCGAGCTGAGGAAGGATTGTACAATGTCCCTGATCGATCGCCGCATTTATTTCCTCCACTGTCATAACTTTGAGATCAAAAGTTTCAAGATCGTCATGATCAGCGACGCCTACAGGACGACAACCCGTCAGGGCAAAAAGATGCGCGCGCCCGCAGCCCTGATTTCCGCTGACTGTATAACTGCCAAAGCCAATTGCCTGCTCCGCAACATAACCAGTCTCTTCTCGCAGCTCCCGTAGCATAGCCCCGACGGCATCTTCACCGGGCTCCACATGGCCAGCCGGAAAGGTCATGGAATAACAACGCGCGCCGTGCTTATATTGCCACAACGTTAAAATACTGCCGTCCGCCAGAATGGGCACGGCTATCGAATAATCAGGCAAGTGAACTTGGTGATAGTCGTCGACAATGCGGCCATCCGGTAGCGATACAGCCTCGACTGAGAGCGTTACGAAGGGAGACACATAGAGCTCCCTCCGATTTTTGACGGACCAGGCGTTATTCATTGCTGTTTCCGCACCCCGAATTGTCAAACGACTTTCAAAGAGTTTGCGTCAATCTTACTCAGACTCAAATGGGCTTAGCAGTTATCAGCAAATGCCATCCCAAACTCTGCTCAAGCGCACGGAACAATTCCGGCGGCATAGTTTCAAACCAAGGTTGCCGCACATATTCATACTTGACATATTGTTCAATCTGGTAAGGGAAAATGTGGTCCTGCCGAATTTCGGTTGCTTCAAAGCAGCCAGAGAGAAGCTCTTGAACGTCGCGCTCATCGTACGTAAAAGCAATCGGGCACCCTGACTGTGCTTCCGGTTGATCGAGACCAGCTTCAATCATAGCAGCCTTCCAAGACCGCTTTGCATAAAGCATTATCCTCAACTCACCATCCGGCTTAATAACTTTTCGGATTTGCTCGATTACACCTCGCGGATTGGGTGTATGATGAATAACACCAAAAGAGTATACCAGATCGAAATTGTCCTCTGGAAAACCTTCCGTGAGCGATTCCGCATTCAATTGCTGCAAACTTCCGGTTTGTCCAAACACTTCAAACCGTGTCTTGGCGATAGAAAGGCTGGCTTCCGAAAGCTCGATACCAGAGTATATCGCACCGCTACGTGCAAAATTGACTGCATCAGTACCGATGCCACACCCAACTTCCAGTACCTTCTTGCCATTCCAAAGCGAGAATTCTGCAAATCCGGGAATGTGTGGTTCAACAAAGTACTTCCGGGCTTCTACTTCATCGAAATATTCTCTCGTGCCCACTTCGAGTTTTGAATGTCGAACATTGCAAGGGCGACGATTCCAGTACTCTTTTACGTCATCAATGGTTGCATGGTCGGTCACAGGTGAATCCTTTTATTGAATGATGATAGCAGTTCAGTTACTTAGGTGTGTTTCAACCAGGCTACGCATCAGCAAGTCGAACCCTTTTCACAGTTACACGTTCGAGGGCGACGTTGGATTTTCCTACTGAGTGAAGACGCACTTCAATAGGAAGAGACAAATCTCGCGCCGCAATTTGAAGCGGTAGCGAGATAATTTTTCTAGGGCCAAACAATTTGATTTTTACGACTTCGATCGTTCTTTCGCCCTGCATAATTTCTAGGTGCAGCTTCGATGTTGGAGAGTGGTTCCAACTTCTACTAAGACTTATATCAACTCTATAATTACCGGGCATCAAATTAGCATAAGGCCCATAAAATATATGTCCGCTAGCACCCGTTGAACGAATTATATTCCCATCTTTCTTCCCAGCAGAACCCGGGAACACTTCGGTAGTCCAATCCTGAGAGTCGACGAATGCTGACCTAAGCAAATAACCGTGCCGCAGCCTAGCAGAAAAAGGCGTTCTGCTGCAGCCAACGAAGCGCTGCATAAGCGATTCGAAACTATTATGAATCGCATTCACGCCGATAATTCGGCGCGGTTCTTTATTTCCTTCCAAGTGATCCCGCTCGTTTGTCACGACGGTATAAAATTGCTCCATCAACGCAGCCGCTGCGTCGCCCTCTACTTTTTTCGGGAGCCCAAAGTTGATTATAAAAGTGTCTGCTTGACCGATAGCTTCCCCATCGTCTTGCCAGTGAGACACATCAGTCAGAAATCCCAAATGTCGCCAACAGCTCGTGAAGAGGTCGTATATCCTATCCTTGGGGCCAAGCCAGACGAGATTAGTATTTCTCGGAGCATTCGCAAATAGATCCACAAGAAATGGAAGTACATGCTCCGGCGTTCCAAGTTCCAGATCGTAAGATTCCGGTCGATATCTTGCTTCAATTAACCCCTTCAGAGGCTGATCGATAGCTTTGCCAAGCGCCTGACGATACGCCATATTCACGGTGTCAGTCAGCCTGATCTCTTCCAGATCAATGCCAGCGAGGCCCCAAGTTTCTGATTGATCCGGTATCTCCTGCTGCTCGAGATTGTGGTAAAAATCGTCAGCACTATTTTCAACGCTCTTGTGTGCATGAGCAGGAGTGGTCTGACGGGTGTGATCACAATGATAGCCAAGAACGAAAGGTAAAGCGTCCTCAATCTTGCCATGGCGCATAACGAGACGCTTTGAAATATTCGCGTCCACATGCCAACCCAAGAGCATCCTTTCGTCGAAACCGTGAATGGAAAAAAGGTCGTCCCGCTTTATCAGCTGAAAATCACCGGGAGCGTCGTAGAGGATGGAGTCCATCCCGTACACAACCTCATTCAAATAAAATTTTTCTCCCGCCTCGCGGGTTTCAGCTATAACCCCGGCCGGATCACGCCGGTCGAAGCTCTCCCATAGTGTTTCAGGTATCTCGAAACGCGGCGCGCAGTAAAACCCGTCCTTCAGCGCTGCCAACTGCTCCGAGAGGGATTGCGACCCCCGCGGAACGAATATCATGTCCGTGTTGGTCGACAATATCCAGCGATTTGCAGGATTGGACCGTCTGACGGCAGCGTTGCGCGAAATGGGTTCAAGGGCCTTCAGATGCGTACGTGATGCGAAAAGCTGATTGTGAAGACTGGGCCTTATGCGGATAATCCGCAAAAGGCGCTTCGCACGATCCGTCAGCGTGTCACAGATCGCCTCCGGGAAGGTAGGGAAATCGTCCGGCGTGTTGTAATCGACGAAAAGAATTTCATCATTTTCATCAGTTAACACTTCCGCCATGCAATTCAGGCTGAGAGCAGCCCGCTTGTGGAGATTATAGCCGTAGCTGTCGTTCCTTCCGTAGAGGACGATCGATATCATGGCATTACCCGGTTGTGTTTCGCCGCTGCGGCATCTAAGAGCCAATCCCCCATACCGGGCCTGATCAGCGTTATTGCGGCTGAGAGCTTTGCGGCGTCAACGACGCGCCACGGGTCAATGACCGCCTTGGGCCCTGCTGCCGCGATATCGAGATTTCGATAGGCTTTCCACGGCGTCACAATGGCGACCACATCTGCTCCCGCCATGGCGCTTTCCGCATCCATCTTGATCACAATGCCGTCGGCAATTTGATCCGGAAGGCTGACAAGCGCTTGCGGATCCGTAATCCGCACACGATAACCTATGCTAATCAGCTTGTGGGCGAGCGCCAGTCCCTGGCTTTCCTCAATCACCGGCGTTTCCGGCTTATAGGAGAGGCCGAGAATGGCAACCTGCGCCCCTGGATCAGCCGATGCCGATATGGCCCGAACAAGTCGTTCGGTCTGATGATCATTGATTACATCCGTCGCTTCTGCGAGGTCCGTACGTGCACCCAGGCTGCGTCCAAGTGCAGCAAATGCCTTATTATCACGCGGGAAACAAGGACCACCATAACCGATGGCTCCCTTGATGTATTTCTTTCCTATACGGCTATCTGCACCGAGAGCATCCGTCACCACGTCTGCATCTGCACCATCGAGATGGTCGCACATGTCTGCGATCATGTTCGCATAGCTGATTTTGGTGGTTACATAGGTGTTGACGGCGATCTTGCAAAGTTCCGCATTGACCCAGTTCATGCGCTGGAATTCGGGACCGCTCTCCGTCGAGCCACGGTAGACGCTCTCGAGCATATCCCCGGCCTTGGGGTCGCTTTCGCCAATGAGAATCATGTCTGGATAAAGCATGTCGCGAACGACGGTACCGAGCGCGATGAACTCCGGATTATAACACAAGCCGAGATCCGAACCCACTGTGCGACCCGATGCACGTTCAAGCGTTTGCCTCAGAACACCGCCCGTAGAACCAGGCATAACAGTGGAAGTGACAACCACGTTGTGATAACCGATCTTGTCATGCAATGCAGCGCCGATGCTCTCAAGAGCGGAGATCACATAATCATTGCGGAAAAATCGGTCCGGCCCACTTGGCGTCGGTACGATGATGAAAGTGACATCCGACGAAAGCACTGCCTCCCGCATGTCAGTCGTTGCCCGAATGCGCTCACCATGCTCGTTGATCAACTCCTGCAGCTGCGGCTCGGGAACTGGTGCTACACCACGATTGATTGAATCCACGAATGCGGAATTCAAATCCATACCAATGACGTCAAAGCCCTTTTTGGCAAAAACGGCGAGCATGGGCGCACCAAGTTTGCCCAGGCCTATAACGGAGAGTTTCGGCTTCATCTTCATATCTCGCTACGGATCGGGCCGTTGGCCGTCACTTGTTTTTTCCACGCGCAAGCTCGGCCTGGCGCGCAATCCAGGGATAGGTGCGGGCCAGGCCCTGCTCAAGCGTAAGGCTTGGCTCCCATCCCAACTTCTCCCGAATGAGGTCATTATGGGAATTGCGCCCACGTACACCTTGCGGGCCAGGGATATTGCGAATTTCGAGATTCTTGTTGGCAACCCGCATCGTAATCCGGGCAAGTTCATTGATCGAAACCATTTCTTCCGAGCCAATATTCACCGGCCCAGCGAAAGATTCGCATCGAGTCAGCCGCAGAGTCGCCTCGAGGCACTCATCAACGAAGAGGAACGACCGTGTCTGTAGGCCGTCGCCCCAAATTTCGATTGCACCGCCGGATTCAGCCTCTGCGACCTTGCGGCAGAGCGCGGCCGGCGCCTTCTCGCGTCCTCCGACCCAGGATCCTTCCGGACCGAAGATATTATGATAACGCGCGACACGGCATTCCATGCCATGGTTGCGGTTGTAAGCGAGATAAAGACGCTCGGAAAACAGTTTTTCCCAGCCATATTCGCTGTCCGGATTTGCCGGATAAGCGCTGTCTTCCCGCGTTACTGGAGCATTCGGGTCCGTCTGATTATGTTCGGGATACATGCAGGCCGAGGAACTGTAAAAGACCCGCTTTATATTGCGGCGAAAACAGGCATCCAGGACGTTGAGATTGATGGTAGCCGAATTATGCATGATATCGGCATCGTTCTCGCCCGTAAAAATATACCCCGCGCCGCCCATATCGGCAGCAAGCTGGTATACTTCGTCAAATCTGCGATCGATCACCGCACGACAATTGGATTGCTCCCGAAGGTCTGCGATGACGAAATCGTCAGCCTCCGTTGCGGCATATTCCGGGTATTTGAGGTCAACCCCCCTCACCCAAAAGCCTTCGCGTTTCAGGCGCTTGACCAGATGTGCGCCGATAAATCCACCTGCTCCGCAGACGAGTGCCGTTTTCATGTGTCTCTTCCCAACAAGAAAAATCCGCAATTATGCGCCCGCAGGAGCTATCAGATTATGTTGGAAGTTTTCAATAGGTTTCGGATTATTTTCGATCTTTTCAGAATGTTTCTGCGTTAACCGGCCATCAATTGTTTGCGCGATCCCGCCCTATGCGGTAGGACGCCCCGAGCAGAAAAAACGGCGCCCCACGGCATCCAAGGTCGCATAAATGCACGATAGTGCCCTCTTCTATCCGGACCCGCTGCAAAAAATGTGCTACAAAAGAGCGATGAACCGTTGAATTTCGACACTCGAAAAATTCTCGTCGTTGACCTAGACGGAACCCTTCTCCGAACTGACATGCTATACGAGAACTTCTGGTCGGCTTTTGGCTCGGATTGGCGGTGTCTTTTCAGCGCGATCTCGGCATTGCCGCGTGGGCGTGCCCACTTGAAACGTCACCTAGCATGTGCGGCAACGGTCGATGCCCGTTTCCTTCCTTACAACACGAAGGTACTGGCCTATATCAAAAAATGGCGACGTGCAGGCGGGCGCACCGCTCTTGTCACCGCTTCTGACCAACAAATTGCATAAGGGATAGCCGACCACCTGGGTATCTTTGATGAGGTTCACGGCGAAATCTGAAAGGCGCCACGAAAGCTGCATTTTTGGAAGAACGTTTAGGTGAAACAGGCTTCTTCTATATGGGGGACACTGCTGCTGATTTTCCCGTCTGGGAACGCGCAGAAAAAGCGATCACGGTGGATGTACCTAGCACTACTTTGGCAGATTAACTGACGGTTAACGATAATCGGCCATCTTTGGCCCCTCAAAAAGGGGTGCGGTGGATGGTGGAGCAGAATATTGCACTGGCGGATTGGCTGAAGCCGTTCGTTGAGAAGCTTGGTCACAAGAAGCGGCGGCAGATGTGCCCGGTATATGTTTCAGGCCTGATCGGACCGGGTGATCGCAAGAGTATCGAACCGATGGCGGAACGCCTTGCGCCCGATCATTACGACCGTCTGCATCATTTCATCTCGGATGGGATTTGGGACGCCAGTCCGCTTGAGACTGAACTGGCTGTGCAGGCGGACAGAATAGTCGGAGCTTCAGACGCCTTTCTGGTGGTCGACGATACGGGTCTGCCGAAGAAGGGTGATCATTCGGTCGGGGTCGCTCCGCAATATGCTTCGATGCTGGGCAAACGCGCCAATTGCCAGACGTTGGTATCGCTGACGCTGGCACGCGATGAGGTTCCCGTTCCGGTTGGTTTGCGACTGTTCTTGCCGGAAAGCTGGACCAGTAACCAGGATCGGATGGTGAAGGCTGGCGTCCCCGAGGAGATGCGTATATCCCGCACCAAGCCGACGATCGCGCTCGACGAGATCGACAGGCTGATCGCGGCGGGGGTGCGGTTTGGCACCGTGCTCGCCGATGCCGGCTATGGTTTATCGGCCGCGTTTCGCCAGGGGCTCAGTGCACGCGGCCTCACATGGGCTGTCGGTATTCCCAAACATCAAAAGGTCTACCCCCATGATGTCGCCCTGATTTTTCCGGTTTCCGGTCATGGCAGACCGCGCAAGCATTCGATCCCCGACACCCTGTCGATGGCAGCCGAAACGATCCTGGAAGCATCCTCCTGGAAGAAGGTCAGTTGGCGTCGCGGCACGAAAGGTCGCCTGACAGCGCGCTTTGCTGCGCTCCGCATTCGGATCGCTGATGGTAGTCCGCAACGTATCCTCGACAAGGGACAGCAGCATATGCCGGGCGAAGAGGCGTGGCTGGTGGGCGAATGGCGCTCGAACGGCGAGCGCAAATACTATCTCTCCAATCTGCCGGCCGAAGCAACGTTAAAGCAGCTGGCAGCTGCCATCAAAGCCCGATGGGTCTGCGAGCAGGCGCATCAACAAATGAAAGAAGAACTCGGCCTCGATCACTTCGAAGGCCGATCATGGCAAGGTCTGCATCGACACGCGCTGATGACAATGATCGCCTATGCCTTCCTGCAACATCAGCGCCTACACCAGGCCAAGCGGGAAAAAAACCAAGAGGCACGGCCCGCCTAAACCGACACTGCCAGCCATCCGACGCGCGGTCATAAACACCCTCCTGGCAGCGTCAGCCCCAGAACGATGTCCGCACTGCAGAATCCGCTTCAGACCGCCAAAATGCATTCTGCCAAAGTAGTGCTAGGAAAGTACGCACAAAAGTCGAGGCCCTTTGCGACACAGTGGAGCATCTCCAAAGCGAGAAAGAGATTATTAGGCCTTAGAGGCTGACCGAAAAAGAGTTGAGTGAAATCAGTCATTTGTGATTCTGTTTGTTTGCTTAGGACGAACGGAGACCACAATGGGTTGGACTGATTTCACCCGTCGGCAATATGCCCGACGCGCGAGCCGCTATGCAAGTGATCTGACGGACCGGGAATGGGGATTAATCTCGCCTTGCCTACCTGGGCCAAGGCGTTTGGGCAGGCCACGTAGTACCGATCTTCGCGAGGTCGTGAATGCGCTGCTTTACATTGCTTCGACGGGTTGTCAGTGGCGAATGCTGCCAAAGGACTTTCCACCGTTTACGACAGTTCAGGCCTATTTCTACGAATGGCGGGCAACGGGTTTATGGGGCCGGATCAACCATCGTCTTGTGATGGAGACGCGCCAGCTGGAAGGTCGGCAAGCCTCGCCGTCTGCTGGCGTGATCGACAGCCAGAGCGTGAAAACCACGGAAAGCGGCGGGATTTCGGGCTATGACGCCGGCAAGAAGATCAAGGGGCGCAAGCGCCACATCATTGTCGACACGCTGGGGCTGATGGTCGGCCTGATCGTGCATGGCGCGGACATTCAGGACCGCGACGGGGCATCCGACCTTCTGAAATCGATCCGCCACCGCTGGCCCTGGCTCCGGCATGTCTTCGCCGATGGCGGCTATGTGGGCGACAAGCTGAAAGGGAGACTTGCGAAGATCGGCCAGTGGACGATGGAAATCGTCAAGCGTTCCGATAAGGCCGAGGGCTTCACCGTCCTGCCGCGCCGCTGGGTGGTGGAGCGGACCTTCGCCTGGCTCGGTCGTTGCCGTAGACTGGCCAAGGATTGGGAGAAAACGATCGCCTCCGCCGAGGCATGGATCACAATCGCCCACATCCGCATGCTCACACGGCGGCTCGCAAGATACAGAAATTGCTGAGGTCTTTTTGAGTCAGCCTCTCACATCTGCCGCGTCAGCAACTGGAAAGTACTGGTCTATCATTGCAGCCCGTGATGGACAGCAACGTGAGCGTCCGGTGAGCGGATTTTGCAGAACGAGCCAGTTAGGCGATGTTCTGGCATTAGAACCAGCATTAGTGCTGAGATTAATACCAGATCTGAGAGGTTGGCATGGCTCGCATGGAGATTATTTCCGGCGTTGAGCGTAGGCGGCGATGGTCGAAAGAGGCTAAGCTGGAGATACTGGCAGAAGCAGATGAGCCTGGCGTCCGCATTGGGGATGTAGCTCGTCGGCATGATATCCATCCGGGTCAGATCCGTTTATGGCGAAAGACATTCAGCCACTTTAGTGCGTCGCCATCGTTCGTTCCGGTACAGCTCGTGGACGACATAGGTCAGCGGCAGAAGCCTGCCGTTCCGCCGTCGCGGGTGTTCATCGAGATCTTGCTACGAAACGGTCGCGGTTTGAAAGTTCCAGTCGACCTTGAGCGAAAGACGTTGGCATCTTTGATCGCCTGCGTGGAGGCGGCATGATCGGGCCTTCAGGAAATGTACGGGTCTATTTGGCCTGCGGGGTGACTGATATGCGGCGCGGCATTGATGGTCTGTCAGTGTTGGTCGAGGCAGTCATAAAGGAGGCGCCGGGTTCTGGCGCGATCTTCGGATTCCGCGGCAAACGCGCGGATCGGATTAAGCTTTTATGGTGGGATGGCCAGGGGTTTTGCTTATTTTACAAAATTCTCGAGCGCGGATATTTTCCCTGGCCGACGGCGAAAGAAGGCGTTGCGCATCTGACGCAGGCTCAGCTTTCCATGCTTGTCGAAGGAATTGATTGGCGTCGACCGGCGTGGACTTCCGCTCCAGCTCGGACGGGCTAAGAGCCTTGTTTTACTTGAAAATCCGGGAAAAATTCTAGCGCTTCAGGCGCAAATCGGCTAGTTTAACGGCATGGAAACAACGCCATTGAACAGTCAGGACGAGCTATCTGCATTGCGCGCGCTGGTCGCTGAACAGGCGGCGAAACTTGAGAGCCAGGAAGCCGAAGTCACCAAGCGCGACTCCATTATCAGTCTTCTGCGCGCGCAGTTGGAACTGCTCCGACATCGGCAGCACGGTCCTTCTTCGGAAAAGATCGACCGGAAGATCGAGCAATTCGAACTGATGCTGGAGGAGATCGAGGCCTCTCGTGCTGAGGCTGAGGTGCGTTCCGGGAAGACCCCTTTGCCGGATTTGGACGACGTACCGGGTAAGCCGAAGCGCAGACCGCTGCCGGATGACCTTCCCACCGAAGAGCAGGTCTATGCAGCGCCCTGCAGTTGTCCGACCTGCGGTGGCACGTCTTTCCTCAAGGCGGCTGACAAGGTGGTCCAGGTGATGGAGCACGTACCGGCGTCCGTAAAGATTGTCCGCCACGTCGAAAAGCGAATGATCTGCAAGGACTGCGATACGACGGTGTCCGGCGAAATGCCAACCTTGCCGATCGAGCGAGGCAAGCCCGGACCGGGATTGCTCGCGCATATCATGGTCGCCAAATTCGACGATCACATTCCGCTCTATCGTCTATCCGAGATGTACGACCGGCTGGGAATAGATATATCCCGGTCCGTCATGGCGGACTGGGTTGGCCGCGTATCCGTTCTGCTTGCGCCTCTCATCTTGCTGATCAGAGCCCATATCGCTGCGGTCGACAGAATACATACGGACGATACCCCGGTCGATGTTCTCGACCCTGGGCGCGGGAAGACGAAAACCGGCAGGGTTTGGGTCTACGTCTTCGATGGCAGCGGCTATCAAGATCCAACCCCCAAGGCCATTGCCTATTACTATAGCCCCGATCGTAAGGGCGCACATCCAGCCGACCATCTTGCTAGCTTCAGCGGCGTGATGCATGCGGATGGCTATGGTGGTTATAAGAAGCTTTACGGCAACCAAATCACCGAGGCCGCCTGCATGGCGCATGTGCGCCGCAAGTTCCATGATGTGATCAAACTGAAGCCATCACCGATAGCCGAGGAGGCGTTGTCTCGTATCGGCGCGCTCTACGATATTGAGGATCGTATCCGCGGCATGCCGGCTGATGAGCGGTGCGCACTGCGCCAGGAACATGCCAAGCCCATTCTGAGGGACTTGAAGGTGTGGATCGAGGCTACGCTACCGACGTTGCCGCAGAAACAGAAGCTGGCCGAAGCGATGCGATACGCCCTCTCGCGGTGGGCAGCATTGAGCATTTACATCGATGATGGACGTGTCGAGATCGACACGGATGTTGTTGAACAGCCCCTTTCTCAACCTTTTTGTGGTTTAGGTGGCCTATCTCTCCAGGCTTCGACCATGGCCGCGTAGGCTGCCTCCGCCTGAGCAACGAGCTCCATCTCTCGATGTCGGATTTCCTTGATCCAATAATCGCGGGCGGGACCAGCGGGTCCATGTGCTTTGGGAGCGCCGGCACGAAGTTCAAGCTTGCGCATCTTCATGGCGACAAAGGCGGGCCGAGCCCATCTGTAGGGAGCCTCCTTGGTCAGCAACTGCCAGATCAGATTTGCGATCTTGCGCGCCGTGGCGACCGCCGCGACGTTGAGGCCTTTGCGGTCCTTGATCCGGAGAAAGAAGGCACGCAGCGGCCCCGGGACCGACGCGGCCGACCAGGCAGCTTCAATCAGCATCGTTCTGGCAATCGCGTTTCCCTGTTTCGAGATGCGGCCATGGATTGCGCCGCGATCGCCGGACTGGCGCACCCGTGGGGTCAAGCCGAAGTAGCTCGCAAGCCGGTCGGGCGTCGGGAACCGGGAGATGTCGCCAATGGCGGCTATCACCGCCGTGGCAACCACGGAATTTACTCCGGCGATCGTCATCAGCTTGCGCGTGCGAGTGTCGTCAAGCGCAATTCGGGCCATGGCACCATCCAGCTTTTCGAGCTTGCCCTTCAGCCAGTCCAGTTCATCGAGATGGCGGGCGAGGAGGTCGCGCTCTGCCTTGGGCAACGGGGCCTTCGAAAGCCAGTCTCTGCCATCTTTTCCGAACAGATGTCCCGAGTATTTCGGCACGAGATTGGCGTGGAGAACGGCCTGAACCCGGCTCTTCACTCGTCGCACTGATCGCACGAGCGCCGCGCGCTCCGACACGAGACGACGCAGGTTCAGGGTATCATCATCCGCGGCCCAGACCTCCGGCAAGAAGCCGGCGGCATGAAGCTGCGCCAGAATCCGCGCGTCGACTTTGTCGGTCTTCACGCGCGCGTGGGCGATGGCCTTCACCTGAAGCGGGTTCGCGATCACGACCTTGGCCACGAACGGCGTCAGCAACCTTACGATGGCCGAGGTGTTCCCGGTTGCTTCCAGTATAACTTCGTCATCCTTTCGAAGCTTCTGCCCAAAGGCCACCACAGCGTCGTAATCCAGGTCCACCCGGAATTCTTCGGTGACCTTGCCCCGGTCAAGAACCGCGACCTGCGCAAAACTTCGATGCACATCCATTCCGATCGACCGCATTCCAAATCCTCCATGTTGTTGATGGGGGAGTGCGCGGGCTGTGCGACATCTACGGATACGCGCTCGCAGCGCAGACGGGATAGTCGCAGGGGCGGCCAGATAACAACGCGAGCTCGCAGCTCAAAGTCAATTCGGCCTGCCCGCTTCTTCGCACTCCGACGCCCCTGTCCCGACACGACAATTCTAACATGACAGGATAGAATCTGCCGAACGTTCGTGGGACGCCGATGGCAACATGCCCGATAACAATATAGCTGAGCGAGCCATGCGTCCGCTGGGAATTGGCAGAAAAAACTGGTTATTCGCAGGCTCGGACAAGGGTGGCGATCGCATCGCCAATATATTGACAATCATCGAAACGGTCAAACTCCATGGCCATAATCCGGAAGTCTATCTGACGGACGTTCTGATCAGGATTCAGGATCATCCCAAGGATCGCCTTGAGGAGTTGCTGCCGTGGAACTGGGTGCCGATGGCAGCAATCACCCGCGCCGAGGCCGCCTGATGGCCCGCTCGACCCGCGTATACACGATCAAAGCCGTCTCGGACCTCCTCGACGAGGATATGGAGCTGCTCGAAGAGATCATGTACAATTCCGACAACATCGATTACGGCGAGATGATCCACATAGACGACGGGTCCAAAGATGGCATGACCGGATTTACAGACCGCGGCATCGAATGCATAGAGGAACTCCTTCGCGATGCCCGGAGCTGGAAGGGCGGACTACGAAGCTTCCTGGTCGCGGATCATTGTGACCCGGAAACGATCGAACGCATCATGGCGAAAGAACAGGCTCGAACCGAGGCTCAAAACCGTAAGCAGGCATAAAATCTATTCGCCGGACGCTTACACAGCAACCAGTTACCGCTAATGAAAACGCGTTACGGTCCAGTGAAAGACCCAATTCTCGATCTGGCCGGGACTGGAAGAAAACATAAGTTGTATGGCCCCGGAATGGTGCTGTCACCAGGCGAATACCGTATTGAAATGGATGCGCTAATTTTCGATGAGCGCGCCGACGAGGCGGTAGTCGAGGTATACAGTACAACAACCGGCCTCGTCACCTCAGCGCCCCTGCTGCGCGGGCCACACGGCCATCCCACCACGACCCGCCTCGAATTCACAATCGGGCAGCAGGATCAGGGCAGCTGGGAATTTCGAATTGCCGGTAATAATTTATACGGCATTCGAGTTACTGGCGTCCGGCTCCGCTCCGCAGGTCAAGGCGGAAAAACCTGATCGTTGAACCACCGTTGTATGCATATTCAATATATAGGTGCACACCGCCTGCCACCCGTAATATTTTCAGTTTTCAGCATCTTCAAGTCTACTAAGTACAGATAAAAGCAAGTCCGTAGATCTCTCCCAATTGAATTGGTCCCGAATTTCGCTCGCTATTCGGCTTCGGACACTCATGTCCGGTGGGAAGTTAGCCAATTGATACATGGCATTCGCCCAATCCTGCGGTTTATCCGGCTCACAAAAAACCACCATACCAGGCAGCAATTCTGTCATGGCAGGTCTCGCACTACATATGCAGGGAACTTCAAGCCTCAACGCCTCTAAGGGAGGCAAACCAAAACCTTCATATAAACTGGGGAAAAGCAGCCCTTTGGATCGCTTCAATACTCTAGCCAACTGTCCGTCCGTCAGGCGACCGATCGGATGTATTCTATCTCCGCTATCAGAGGTCAACTCGGCGGAAAATCCCTTCGGAGATTTTCCGACAACGACCAGATGATAATCCCTGACATCCCTGAAACCCATCGCCTTAATTACGACGTCAATATTTTTGTGGTAATCGTTAGAACCTATACAGACGAAGTATGGAGCATCAGGCGTAAGCAAATCCACACTCTCGTCTTCATGCCAGTCCAAAATATCAACGCCATTATAAACGACGTGTATTTTTTCCTCAGGAATACCAATAATTCGTGAAATATCTTTCGAACTGCTTTCGCTAACTGTCACGATGACATCAGCGCTTCTAATCGTATGGACGTATCTTTGTTTCCATTCGCTAATAGTTGATTTTTGAAATATGCTCTCAAATAGCAAAGGAATAACGTCGTGCACCATAACGACGGATCGAGAAGGTAACTCGGTTGGGCACCAGTGGACAGACGAGAAAAAATGAATAGGTTTTCCGCAAACCGGCCTAACATCGAACGTTGAGAGTGCCTCTCGCTTTATTAATTCCTTCAATATTTCACGAGCAACTCTACCAACACCTCGCCTGTCAACGAAAGTCGCAGTACTATACTGAATATTAAGTCCCTGAACACATAAGGGAAAATATTCAGAATTATCGAGAGCTTCAGGTGACCTCGAGACCGTTCCTTGCTTTGGAAAGCGCTTCCGTATCGCTCTTCGTATCATGCGCTCGGGATTAAGCGAACGAAGCGTCGCCCTAAAACCACTGTCGCTTTTCACTTTTCCATCGCCGATTCGGACGCCATTCGATTGTGCCGATATAACGTCATTTGCAACACGGTTAACTACCTCCTGGGCATATTTTGAAGCCAACAGGTGGTTGAGTTCTTTAGCAGTTTTTAGCTCATCCTCGTGGTTCAGAAGATCAAGGGCCATTATTTGCCTTTCGAAAGAGTGACCATAATTTTTGTGCCCCCAGTATTGTCTTTTTAGCTGATCGACAGCGTAAAATCGCTATCCCATTTAAAGCCTGAGAATAAAATGAAAACCCAATTCAAAAATCAGATTTCTGCTATTCCTCTACGGCTATGGGCATCATCTCCACCCACTGACCGCCAGCACGGCCTCTGCCTCATATATGGCGCAGACGATGTGATAGAAGGTGCTTGCCGGCGCCGGCTCATCGAGCATCGGCTTATCCGCTGGCCATTTGTCGAACCACAGGCCCTTGACCGTGGTGTCGAGGAAAGGTTGCAGCGCGCCGATGGCGCTGAGACCGGAGGCGAGGTAACGCTGCCGCTCCTCGCCGCTCGTGACGCTCGCAAGCCGTACCGCCGCTTTCAGCCATTCCGTCTGCGGCCATAACCGCGCCAGCCCGTCATGCACCGAAAAATCGTCGTAGAGGCTCATCACCGCCACTTTGCGGCGCGGGCAGATGCCATGTTCTTCGCCGATCTGGAACAGCCGTTTTGCCTTCCTGATCGCTTCATCGTTTCCACGCAGGCCCCCCCAGCGCACAAGAAGCCATGCCCATTCGAACTGGTGGCCCGGCTCCATGATCCGGCCCTTGTCGCTATCATGGGGTGTCCAGTCATGACCGAAGAATTCGCGCAAGCCGCCATTGCCGCCATCGATGAAGCGGTTAAGCGCAAGACCGGCGATCTCGTCGGCCAGCGCCGACCATGGGCCGTCCGGGTCCTGCACCTCCCAGGCCAGCATCGCCTCGAAGAGATGCATGTGCGGATTGGAGCAGAGCGGCGTGCGCGGCGGGTTCGCTTCCTCGAAGCCGGCGACCGGATGTCTGTAGTCGCGTTCGAGGATGGCAAGAATATCGAGCGCCCGGCCGCGCATCTCGTCCCGGCGCTCGGGAAGGCTTGCGGCCGCCTGTGCGGCGGCAAACAGCGCAAAGGCCTGATTGTAGAGATCGAAGGAGGGATCGATCAGCCTGCCGGTCTGGTCGGCAAGGTTGCCGTAAAGGCCGTTTTCAAGGCGATAGACCTTCTCGAACCAGGAAAGCCCGTGCAGGACCGCGTCTTTCCACGGCCCCTGCCAGCCATGCTGGCCGGCGGCGGCGAAACAATAGGCCTGGCGCGGCTGCACGCGGGCGCGGCGGTTATCGGAAAAAACCGGCTTCGCATCCTGACCGAGACGCTCGTAAAAGCCGCCGTCCGGGCGGGCCGAACCCGCCTCCCACCACAGGGGCAGGGCGTCCTCATCCAGCCATTTGCGTAATGTTCCGATCTCTTCGGCAAGCGCCTGCGCGATGCTCGGAAATTGCAATGTCATACGTCAACTCTCTGTTCTACGTCTTGGTAGGTACGAATACGCCAAGGGAACCCAGAAGCAAACGCTTGAATTTATGTTTTGTGACGCTGTCAACCATAAACACTATTCATTTGCTCTCTCATAAAGCCCGCAGCACGCGAGGAAGGGTACTGGCTCTACAGTGGCCCTCGCCGCACGTCCTTAAAGTCGGCAATGTGGTCAAACCCGGCATTGATGGCCTTGGCAGTGAGCGCCAAATCGTGACAACATTTTGGCGTTCGCGAACAACGGAGATCATGGACGCAATGGCCGCAATCGAGAAACTGGCGAAAAGCTTTATCACAGCAAGCCGCGAGGGGGCGAAGATTTCTCTGGCGGCGGTGCAGGCGGAGGGTCTCATTCCCGGTACGCTTGGAGAGGCTATGGCGGTCCAGCGGGCTTTTGCTGAGAGCCGGGCAGAACCGGTTGCCGGCTGGAAACTGGCGATTCGCGCGGATGGCGAGGCCATTGGGGCGCCCATGTTCGATTGTGTGCGGGTCGATGAAGCCAATGCTGCTTCTTTTCCGCATGGCGGCACCGAAGGCATCGAGGTCGAGATCTGCTTTACGCTTTCGGCGGATATTCCTGCGGCGGCGGCGGGGCCGCTGGCGAGGGCCGACCTGATGGCATTTATCGACAAGGTCCATCTTGGCGCTGAACTTCTCCGCTACAGGCTGGCGGAGAAAAACCAGGTGCCGTTTCCGCTTTTTCTCGCGGATCGCCTCGCCAACCATGGCTTCGTCATCGGCCCTGAAGTCGATAAAGGCATTGTGGATGTCTTTGCCGGAAACGGCGAGAACCTGCCACAGCTCACTGTTACCGAGGGGTCGGTATCGCTGTTCGATGCTACGGCAAAACATCCCAATGGCGATCCGCTTGCGCCGCTTGTCGCCTTTGCCAACTCGGCGTTCAACAGAGGCAATATGCTCAAGGCCGGTAACGTCGTAACGACAGGCAGTCTCTGCGGTGCGATACCAAGCACGATTGCCAGTGAGACGCAGATCACACTGAAATCAGCTGGCGCCTTCACGCTGTCCGGTCCGAGATCATAGGCGACCGGTCAGCCGGACACTCTTTTTTCAGCCCTCTGCCGTCTCATCCTCACCGCGACTTCCGATGCTATCGAAATGTCACTTCACCCGTCCGTATTCGCCGAGAAAATCAAGCAGGGCTCGAATACGTGCCGGAAGCGGGCCCCGTTGGCCGACATAAACGGCATGAAACTTCTCCGTCTCACCCGTATCAAGATGATCGAGCACGGAGACCAGCCGGCCGGTGGCGATATCCTCTCGCACGGTGAAAGCGGCAAGGCGAACCAGACCGACACCGGCGAGGGCGAGACGGCGAAGGCCCTCGCCGTCGCTGACCTGCACGCGCCCCGTCGCCGGAATGACAACAGTCTTTCCGGCATCCCGCAGCGGCCACCCGTCGACTGATCGGGCATAACCAAATCCGAGCCGATTGTGATTTTCCAGATCGGCGATTGTTTGCGGCACGCCGCAGCGCTCAAGATAATCCGGAGCGGCCGCGATCATCATCCTCGTCTCACCGAGTTTCCGGGCGACGAGGCTTGAGCTTTTGAGCGGCCCGGCGCGCACCGCGACATCCATGCGCTCCGCAAGCAGGTCAACCACCATATCCGTCTGGACGATATCGAGCGTGATGCCTGGATGAAGCGCCAGAAACCGTGGCAGGATGGGCGCAAGAATATGCGTTGCATAAGAAGCGCTGGTGTTGATCCGCACGCGCCCGACAGGCTGTTCGCCCTCACCGGCGGCGCGTTCGGCCTCCTCAATATCCGCGAGGATACGAGTTGCCCGTTCATAGAAGGCGCAGCCCTCTGGGGTGATCTGAAGCTGACGGGTGGAACGGTTGAGCAGGCGCGCGCCCAGGCGACCTTCCAGCCGTGCGATCAGTTTACTTACAGCCGAAGGCGTCATGTTTGCCGCCGCGGCCGCGCGGGAAAAACCGCCCAGTTCGACGACCCGCACGAAGATTTCCATTTCCCCTGCCCGGTTGATCTCCAGTCGCGCCATGATAACTTGATCTCACAAGTGATAGTAATTTTGGCATTCTATTTCATTGAAGAGCGAGCGTCTATCTTCAGGCGGCGATTGAAATGCATCGCAATCATCATCTGCCAGATCATGACGGAATGGACAGAGCGCGACGCTGCCAAAGCCCCGCCCACGACCATTTCGAAGCAAGAAAGGAACGCCCCATGGAATATCGCTATCTCGGCAAATCCGGCCTGAAAGTGCCGGTCTTGAGTTTTGGTACCGGAACTTTCGGAGGCTCCGGCCCACTTTTCAGTAACTGGGGCAATTCAGACGCCACGGAAGCCCGGCGTCTGATCGATATTTGTCTGGAAGCCGGCGTCAACCTCTTCGATACTGCCGATGTCTATTCCAATGGGGCATCGGAGGAAGTGCTTGGCGGAGCCATCAAGGGAAGGCGCGACAGCGTTCTGATTTCAACCAAGACCAGCCTGCCGATGGGCGACGGGCCGAACGAGGCGGGCTCGTCCCGCTTCCGATTGCTGCGGGCGGTGGATGACGCCCTGCGCCGTCTCCAGACCGACTATATCGACATCCTTCAACTCCACGCCTTCGACGCCTTCACGCCGGTTGAGGAAGTGCTCTCGACGCTCGATACCCTCATCCGCGCCGGCAAGGTGCGCTATACTGGCGTTTCGAACTTTTCAGGCTGGCAGATCATGAAATCGCTCGCCGTCGCGGATCGATACGGCTGGCCGCGTTATGTGGTCAACCAAGTCTATTACTCCCTGATCGGCCGGGATTATGAATGGGATCTGATGCCGCTCGGCGCGGATCAGGGTCTGGGCGCAATGGTCTGGAGCCCGCTTGGCTGGGGGCGTTTGACGGGAAAAATCCGCCGCGGCACGCCGCTGCCCGAAGGCAGCCGCCTGCACGAGACCGCCAGCTTCGGCCCGCCGGTGGATGATGAACATCTCTACCGCGTGATCGATGCGCTTGACGCTGTTGCAGAAGAGACCGGCAGGACGGTACCGCAGGTCGCCCTCAACTGGCTGCTCAGACGCCCCACAGTTTCCACAGTGATCATCGGTGCGCGCAATGAGGAACAGCTTCGCCAGAACCTCGATGCCGTTGGATGGGAACTGACGCCCGCGCAGGTGGCGCGGCTGGACGAGGCCAGCGATAGGGCCGCTCCCTATCCGCATTTCCCTTATCAGCGGCAAGCGGGCTTTGCCCGGCTTAATCCACCGGTCGTCACTATGCCGTAACAAGGCTGGTCGGGCCACCTGATCTGCAGGCGGCCCGACAGATCTGGAGCTTCAGTCGGCTTTGTTGTCGGAGCCTGCGTCCACACGGCCCGAAAACCAGTTCGCGAGGATTGCGCCGGAAATATTGTGCCAGACGCTGAAGATCGCGCTCGGCACCGCAGCGACAGGCGAGAAGTAAGCCGTGGCAAGCGCCGCGCCAAGGCCTGAATTTTGCATGCCCACCTCGATCGCGATGGCCTTGCGCTTGGCAAGCGACAGGCCCGTTGCCTTTGCCGCGAGATAACCGATGAGATAACCAAGACCGTTATGCAGGATTACGACGGCAAGAATCATCAGTCCGGACTGGGCGATAGCCGCCTTGGATCCTCCCACCACCGCCGAGACGATCAAGACGATGCCGATGACGCTCACGAGCGGCAATGCCGGAACGGCGGCCTTGACGAGACCGGGCAGCAGCTTCTGCAGAGCGGCGCCGAGAGCGAGCGGAACCAAAACGACCTTGACGATGCTGAGGAACATGGCCCAGCCGTCAACCGGCAGGTACTGGCTTGCAAACAACCAGACGAGAAACGGGGTCACCAGCGGCGCGGCAAGCGTGGTGACCGAGGTGCAGGCGACCGACAGCGCGACATCGCCCTTGGAGAGATACGTCATGACGTTGGAAGATGTGCCGCCCGGGCAGCAGCCGACCAGAATGACGCCAGCGGCGACTTCCGGCGGCATGGGAATGATCCGGGTGAGCAGCACCGCCAGAAGCGGCATGACCAGAAACTGGCCAAGGACACCGATCGTCACATCGAACGGCCTTTTGACGACCTCCCTGAAGTCATCGACCGACAGTGTGAGCCCCATGCCGAACATGATGATCGACAGAAGCGTGACGATCCACGGCGCTATCTGTTTGAACGTATCTGGAAAAAAGAAGCCGAGCACGGCAAACAGGATGACCCAGACTGCAAAGGTCTTGCCCACGAAAGCCGAAACGGCTGCCAGCGTTTTCATGTCTATACTCCCAATATAATCATGGGACCTCGTCTAGACTCCTACGGTGCCCTGTCAAGGTCATTACTCCGTTGCTAGACTTCGCGGTCGAAAAACGATCCCTCGGCCGCGATGCCGCCGTAGCCGCAGGACTGCAATTGGACAAAAGCTCATCTATCCGCGTCCGGTTGCGGCGAACGAAGCCCGAAGGACCTCACATGCAAAGTCCGATGCAGATACCGGACTGCCTTTTCGTTGTGGATCCCGTTAGACTGGATCAAACATCTCCCTGAACTCTCGATCGGCAAAATAGGCAAGTTTCTCGGCCAATATTGGTCGTTGTCCGGCCAAGAATAGAAGTTGTCCTTTCGCCGGCAGATTGCGCACCTCATCAGGGGTGAGTAACGGCCGGCCGGTATGCTGTTGGCTGTAGGAGATGCCGGTCTTATCGGAATCGAGCGCTCTCGCCATCGTCTGGAACACGACCGTTTCCTGCCCGAGCAAATCAGAGATGAGGCGGGCGCTGTCATGATCGTTGACGCCGAAGACCTGGAGCACGCCGGCATTTGACAGAAAGGTTCCGGCGCGGTGACCGTATGTGGCACGCAGCTGATGGATGTCCTGGAAGATGGGCCAAAGCTGGACACCATAACCCGCCATCAGACCCATCGCGCGTTCGACTGGTGCCAGATGCCCAAGGGATGCGAACTCATCGAGCAGATAGAGAACCGGTGTCGCCGGCCTTGCCGGATCACGGGCCATTTCGAGCAGGCTTTGGGAGACAAGCAGGCGCAGCCAGCGCGAATAGGTCGAGAGGCGGTCAGGCGGAAGGACGAGGAACACCGTCATGTTGTTGCGTTTCAGATCGGCAAACCGGAAATCCGAGCGGCTGAGGACGGCCGTCATGCGCGGTGAATCGAGAAAATGCGTATGGCGTTGGGCTGCGGACAGAACGCCTGCAGCTTCGCGGTCGGATTTTCCAAGGTGGCGGTTTGCGGCCCGGGCGACAAGACCTCTTGCCGCATCGCTATCCTGCATACGCTTGAGCAGCGCTGCAAACTGTTCCGGAGCAAGGGTAAGATAGTCGCGAAGTGTTGCGAGGTGCCGGCACCTCAAAGGCTCCGCTGCAACGTTCTGGAGCAGCAATCCGGCAATCAGCGCTTTTGCCTCCTCGTTCCAATGCGCCTCTCCCGCCATTCCCGGTTCGTCGAACACGAGAGCGTCGGCAAGCGCACTGGCATCGTCCGCGACATCGAGACCGTGGGGATCGAGCATGGCCAGGGGATTGAAGGCTGCCGAGGGTCTGCCGGTAACCCCGAAAGGATCGAGCACATGAACCGGTCCGAATTTTTGCCGGGCACGGCCGGTGATCCTTGCGTTCTCGCCTTTCGGATCGACGCAGATCACGGAACGGTCGGCAGTCAGCAGGTTTGGAATGATCGTACCAACACCCTTGCCGGTACGCGTCGGCGCCATGGTGAGGAGATGAGCCGGGCCATCATAGCGCAGGGGCTTGGCTGATTTTGTATCACGACCAATCAGGAGGCCTGAACCGGATGAGGTAAGAGCGGCTATCTCCTTGTCTGTCGCAAAGCGGGCGGAGCCATGGGTCTCATCGTCACTGTCCCCGAAATGCAAAATCAGTGGAGTGGTGATGAACCAGAAGGTGATAGTGGCAAGCGCCAGCAGGGTTAAGATACCCGGGATGATGTAGACAGGCGAGCCCCGCTCGAAACCCATTTGCCCGAGGAAATGACCGCCACCCATGCCGATCACAAAGGTGACGTTGAACAGGATGAACATAAATCCGAGGAGCCGTTTCCAGATCCGGAAGGGCATGGTGATCAAAGCCAGAAATGCCCAAAGCGGATCACGTGCTGCGGCGCGCAACATGTTTTTGAACGCGCCCCAAGAAAGTCGCAACCGGTTCATGGAGCGCCCTGCCCGCTTCCATCATTCTCTCTTGTGCCCGAGAGCCCTGGTCCGATCAGATCGTCAAAGAGCGCCTTGTCATTGTCGCGTGTCAGAAAGCCCGGCAGTTCGCGGCGCAGCCATTCACCGAGTTGCTGCTTAAAATCCTGATCATCCGAGGTTTCGAGGTGATGCAGAACGAGAGAGCCGATCAGGACCTTGCGGCGCATATCGTTGTTGCGCTCGGTTTTCGAGAGACGGGCCTTCAGCGCAGACCGCTGCGCCTCCAGTTCAGCCAGGCGCTGCTCGATGGTTTTCCTTGCCACGATTGTTCCTTTCGATTGCGGTCGCACCGGAACGGCCGTTGTTGCCCACGGCTTTGCTCCTGGAAGACAGACCAGTTTCTATGAGGAGATCGACATAGCGATTGTAAGAGGAGGTTGGACCCTATGGTTCATGACGCTGCGGCAGCTGCTCCCTGAACTCAGGATTGTTGAGCCACCCGTGAAGCTCAGTCGCTGGCCTTCGCGGCCTGTTCGAGTTTTTCGATGTGATCGCGGCAGACGGTGTTGACGAGATCGTAGAGGATGGACGTTCTTGCCGTCAGCCAGGTCAGCGCCTCCTCGGTGATTTCGTAATGATCGGAGTAGCGAGCCTTCACATAGGCTTCGTTCAGCGTATTGAACCACGAGTGAAACCGATGATGATCCCGCGGCCACGCCTCGGCTAAGCGGGTATCCTGCCCCTCCGCTAGCCCTCGTAGAAACTTCAAGTTATGGCTCGCAGGGCTGTAGTTGGTGAGAGTCAAAAGCAGCGTTGAATAGGCCTGCTCTATGGATTGATGCAGCATGAACGCTGTCTCTTTCCAATCACCATCTTTCAGCCCATAGAGGGTGTGCTTGACGAAGAATTCAGCAGTGCGAGAGCGAGCCGAAAAATGCTTTTTGGCAACCTCATATGCTTGCTGCGCCGTAAGGCTTTTGGGCTCGGCGAGCTCTCTATCATCAAGCTCGTAAAGCGCAATGCCATCACGCCGGATATCGCTGAAGAAATATTGCCCTTCCTGCAGGAAATTGCTGATCTCCCGAGCGCCATGGACAATGAGGCTCACGGGTGTCTCAATCTCCTTGTCCCACATCAGCCGGTCTGTCGCCTTGTCCCAGTATTTGGGATCGGCCAGTTCCTTGTTGCTGACGATGACAAGGATGTCGAAATCCGAGCGATAGCCTTTCGACGTATGCGGCTCATCCACCCAGGTGCCACGTGCGTAGGAACCGAACAGGATGATTTTGAAAATCCGTCCATCCTTCTTGGCGTCAGACTTCGAGCGCTCGACCAGATCAGCAAACTCTTCCTGAATAATTCCGACGACGCGCGCGAGCTCGCGTTGCTTTCGTTCCGGCAAATGTTCAAGGCTGGTCTTCATGTCTGCTCCGTTTCTGGACGGTACCCTGTATGGGCCATTGTAAACTTCTATGAAACTCCGATTTTTGGCAGCTGCTAATCGAATGCCTGTCTCCCCAAATATCCACATGCGCATTGCCCCTTATCCGCCGTGCGATCAGCCTGCGCATATCGATCTCACTGATGGATGCGATTGTGTCCTATTCAAACATGAGCAATGACCGATTGGCGACTACTACTTTTAGTAGTCGAAATGCCCGTTCGATGTTGCTAGCTTCGCCACCGGTAAACAGACAAGGGGACCAGTAACGGCAAACGCGCCTTCGCCGCCGGTGACCGGATCATCTTCCTCGAAAACAACCGCGACCTCGGCGTCAAAAACGGCATGCCTGGCACCGTCGAGCATGTCGCAAAGGGTCGGATCGTTGCCCGGCTCGATGGTCGTGGTGGCGACAGTGTCAGCATTCTGACCGACAGCTATCAGGCATTCGACCACGGTTATGCGACGACGATCCATAAAAATCAGGGAGCAACCGTCGATCGCGCCTTTGTGCTGGCGTCCAGCACCATGGACCGGCATCGGGCCTATGTTGCCATGACCAGGCACCGCGACAGCGTGCAGCTCTATGCCGATATCAAGGAGTTCACCAAGGCGGGCCGGCTGGTTGATCATGGCGTTGCGCCCTACGAGCATAATCGCCAGGCGCGAGAAAACTAATTTGTGACGCTGGAGAATGACATGGGCGATCAGCGCACGGTGTGGGGCATCGATCTCAAGCGGGCCATGCGAGAGGCCTCGCCAAAGATCGGAGACAGGATCGGACTGCAGCATGAAGGTGCCACGCCTGTCACGCTTCCGGACGCCACGCCGGCCGAGCGCAATGCGTGGCGTGTCGTCAAGGGCGATGAACTGGCCTACCAGAAGCTGACAAGCCGCCTGTCGCGTTCTGGCGCCAAGGAAACCACGCTGGATTACATCAGCGACTTTGCCGAGCGGCGCGGGATCGCAAGCGACCAAGGGATCGAGCAAGAGTTTGGGGGCAGGAGCGCGATTGAACTTGCGTCCGGCCGGGATGAGCGTCAAGAGCTCGTGTCCCGTGCGGCCCATCCGGCGCGGGAGCAGCAGGATCGGCCATCAGAGCTGGTCTAAGGACCTATCCGAATTGCACGATAGGGTACGCCAGAGCACGCTAACATTCTGAAATGTATTTATTTTCAGAATCGGAGCTCCGAAGTCTCTATCCGAGAACACGCCTTGATTTCCGCCCGCGTGCTTGCGTGGTTCTTACTCGAAATCGGGGCTTCCGAGGGACGGGAGCATGGCCAAGCTGACCAAACGATTTGTAGAAGCCGTCGAGCCGCAGAGCGAAGGGCACGTCGTCTGGGACGACGCGTATCCGGCTTCGGTCTTCGCGTCCATCCCTCGGGCAAGCGCAGCTACATCGTCCAGCACCGGTCTCGTGGTCGATCGCGTCGCTACACGATCGGCCTTCATGGCGTCTGGACACTCGAGACCGCGCGCCGCGAAGCCAAGGCCCTGCTCGGACAGGTCGCCCATGGCGGCGATCCTGCTGAAGAACGCGAGGAATACCGCAAGTCGTTGACCGTCAAGCAGCTCTGCGAGCAGTACATCTCTGACCCATGGAGGCTGGCCTCATACCACCAGATCTTCCGTAAATAGCCGCCGAGTAGCGGAGTATGTGGCACAATCTCTAGCCCCCACGTAGGCGACGACCCTCCAGGCTTCACATCTTTGTTCAAAACTCTGGACACGAACCATCCTTATGACCAATCAAATGGACAAAACTTGACTAGACGCCAGTCCCATGGCACAATGTACAGAATTCTGGACGCGAGAGGATCTCGTGTCCACTCAAATGAACAAAGCAGGTATAGCTGTGCCCCGTCAGAGAAGCTACTCTAGAGTCACGCGCCAAGCCCTCACCATGCTCGGCAAGCTGATCCGCGTCGGCCGCGCCGAGCGCGGCCTGACCGCACAAGAACTGGCCGACCGCGCCGGCATCAGCCGCACGACCCTATCCAGCATCGAAAAGGGCGCGCCGGGCCCTGAGATCGGCATAGTCTTCGAGGTCGCTTCAATCGTCGGCGTGCGCCTGTTCGACTATGACGAGCGCACTCTCCAGATGCACAATGCCCGCCTCGACGAAAAACTGACCCTTCTACCCAAGAGCGTCCGTCACGCCGTGAAGGAGGTCGATGATGACTTCTAAGGCGGATGCTACCGAAGCCTTTGTCTGGAGTTGGCTGCCGGGGGCGACGGAACCGGTGGTCGCGGGCCGGCTCGACCAGGACGGCGATCGCCTGCTCTTTACCTATGGCGCCAGCTACCGGCGCCGTAAGAGCGCCATTTCCCTCTATGAGCCGGAATTGCCACTTCAGGAGGGCACGATCGCCCCGATCAACGGCCTGTCAATGGCAAGCTGCATTCGCGACGCCTCGCCGGACGCTTGGGGCCGCCGGGTCATCATCAACAGGCTGACGGGCAAAAAGCCCGACGCTGCCGGCGTGCCGGAGATCAGCGAGCTGACCTTTTTGCTCCAGTCAGGTTCCGACCGGATTGGCGCCCTCGATTTCCAGGCATCGGCCACGGAGTACGTCCCCCGCCATGCCGCGCAAGCTTCGCTCGACGAACTCCTCGAAGCGGCCGAACTCATCGAAGAGGGCGTCCCTCTTACTCCGGCGCTCGGCCAGGCCCTCAATCACGGCACCTCGATCGGTGGCGCGCGCCCCAAGGCCCTGATCGACGACGACACTAAAAAGCTCATCGCCAAATTCTCTGCGACCAACGATACCTACAGCGTCGTGAAGGCCGAGTTCATCGCGATGAAGCTGGCAGCCGCCTGCGGGATCAACGCCGCGCCTGTGTCGATAACACGCGCCGCCCATAAGGATGTGCTGCTTATCGAGCGCTTCGACCGCACGCACACAAAAGACGGTTGGACGCGCCACGCCATGGTCTCGGCCCTGACTATACTCGGGCTCGATGAAATGATGGCCCGCTACGCCTCCTACGAAGACCTCGCCGAACTCATCCGCCACCGCTTCACTGACCCGAAGGACACGCTCAAGGAGCTCTACGGGCGGATCTGCTTCAACGTACTGTGCGGCAATACCGACGACCACGTCCGAAACCATGCCGCCTTCTGGGACGGCAGAATGCTGACGCTCACCCCCGCCTATGACATCTGCCCGCAAGGCCGCACCGGCAGTGAAGCCACGCAGGCCATGCTCATCAAGGGCGAGGGCCGTGCCAGCACGCTCGCCACTCTGCTCGCCGCCGCGCCCGACTATCACCTGAAAGAGGCGAAAGCCGCGGCGCTGATCGAACATCAGATCACAACCATCGCCAAGTTCTGGCAAGAGGTCTGCGATGAAGCAGACCTCAGCCCCGTCGACCGCAAACTGTTTGCCGGGCGTCAGTTCCTCAACAGCTATGCCCTCGAAGGCCTCGATGACCACAAGGCGCTGCAGGACGCGTTCCGCACCGCCCACAACACGCTGCTCACAAGGGCAGGCGCCTGACGATGACAGCACCAAAGCAGCTCAAAAGACGCGCCTGTCCGTTATCGAGCAGCGGTTCGATACGGTGAAATCTCCCGTGCGGCGCGGGTTCCGTGATCCGGCCGAGGTCGCCGCAAGACTCCGCAGCGCGATGACCGAGAAGGAAGGCAATGGCAAGATCATGGCGAAAGCCATGGCCGGGCAGCCGGAGCGGTTCGGGGAGCTGCGCGGCAAGTCAGGTCTGTTCGGAAACAACAAGGAGCGGAAAGAAGCGCTGCAATATGCGAGATCTCTCTCTGCCCATATCGGCTACGTCTCCGAGGCATGGGAGCGCCGGCTTGGCGAAGAACGCGCAAGCGAACAATGGCTGCGCGAACAGCGTGATGTGATCGAAGTACCCGGCCTCACGCCGCGTAGTGTCGAGATCATTGCCAAGGTCGAGAAGATGCAGGTCGACAAGTGGCGCCAGTTTATCGCAGAGTTGCGATCGTCACCTGAGGGGCAAGCCGCGCTCGATGAGGCCAAGCTGGTGGTCGACGCGCTCACGCTGCGGTTTGGTAGTTCCGATCCTCGCAGGTTCGCCGAGGAGCTTGCAGCACGCCCGGAGCTCGCAAAACAGGCCGAGCAGATCCAGACAATCGCCCGCATCGTGCATCGTACACGCCATGCCGAGCTTAGCCATGACCACGCACTCAGACGGCAGCTTAACCGGTCACAGGGGCTTGGACTGAGCCGATAGGCCAGAGACTCTACCATCCGCTGGTCCAGAAACTTGGGGCGGTTCAGGCCCAAAACGGGGAGCGCGTCACTTGAACCTTTCTGCTTATGCCGACTGTCCGGTCGAAATAGGGGCAGTTCGGTCTCGCTCCTCGGTGACGCGAGCTAGTTCCTTCTTTGGCCCCCTGATCTCTTCGGCCTCGTCGTTGCCCTGGGCGCTCGAGGCCGCAAACTTCTTCTTACACGCGTACAAAGAATGCTGGCTTACCGCCAGCCGTTGCGAAGCCTCCGCAACCAGATAGCCTCGCTCCGTGATCTGACGCACCACGTCACGCTTAAACTCTTCGCTTAAATTTGATCTGCTCATGATGATCTTCTTGCCTGAAAATTAGGCAAGAAGGCGTCTAAAAATCTCGGGGCTTCTGTGGTTGCCGCCCGTAATGCAAGAAGTTTCTGAACCATTGGGTGTGATCGAGTGCGGTCTTCTGTCAGGCCTTTAAATGCGGCACTTTAGAAGCCGCTGGCCGATATGGTGATCAGCGGATCAGGTCCAAATCTATTCAGCGAGCTGATTAGCTCTATGCCCCGAACTGGTTTTCCTGATCCAGATCTGTTCGATCATTTTGCCCATATGGGTCGTCGACTTTCTCACACCTCCGTCACCGGCTCTAAACTGCCTTGTGCCACACCTCTGTCACGCAGCAGCAGTCTGTGCCGGGTTCTGATAATCCTTGCCTGTTGTCAGCATGGCCCAGATCGCTCTGGCCATTTTGTTCGCGAGCGCGATAGCCACAAGCATTCTCGGTTTCCTGGCCAGCATTCCAGATAGCCAAGACCTTTCCAGGATCGTTCTCCGCCCGAGCCAGTTCAAGCGCGACATCGCTCCCATGATCAAAAGCCGGCGTATATCGGCTTGTCCGGCCTTTGATATTCGTCCGAGCCGCTCCTTTCCTCCCGACGAATACTGCCGTGGCACCAGGCCTAACCAAGCCGCGAAGTCTCGCCCACGCCGAAAGCTTTCCATGGGTGGAGCAAACGCTTCAACGGCCAAGGCGCTCATTGGTCCAATGCCCGGCATTGTTTGCAAACGGCGTGCTGTGTCAGTCAGTGATGCCAGAGCGCCGATCTGTTTTGTCTTCACCTCGATCCGTTGCGTCTTCTCGGCGATCTGCAGCAGAAGATCACGGCATTCGTCGCGAACCAGTTCTGGCAGATCGCTGTTCTCAGCCTCAACCATCGCCTCAATCCGCGTAAGCTGCCCAATGCCCGGAGGAATTGGATGCCCGAACTCGTAGAGGGCTGATCGCAATGCGTTTACCAACTCAGTACGCTGACGTACAAGTCGTTCTCTCCCACGAAAAAGAAGCGCCTGTGCCTGCTGCTCCTCGAGCTTCGGCGTAACGAAGCGCATCCCAGGTCGCTGTGCGGCTGTGACAATCGCTTCGGCATCCGCGGCATCGTTCTTCTGACGCTTCACGAACGGACGAACGTACTGTGGCGCTATCAGCCGTACTTCATGACCGAGTTTCGTCATCTCGCGTGACCAGTAATGAGCACTCCCGCACGCCTCCATCACGACGATCGAAGCGCCTTGCCCCGCCATAAATCTGCGAAAATGCTGCCGGGATAGCTTCCGCCGGAACTTCACCTCTCCGGAAAGCAAAGCTCCGTGAACCTGAAAAACGTTCTTCGCCAGATCGATCCCAATCATCGTGTCGTATGTCATGCTGCCATCCTTCCACCCTTTGGATTTTACCCGGCCATCCTCTGACAGAACGTGCCGGGTGGGTAGAGCGGCAACCACGCCATCTATTCAAAGCGTTCCCTCCTTCGAAATACGACGCGTGCACATTCATCACTCCATTTATCTATACTTCCGCCATCAACAAATGTACTGCTCACAATTTTTTTGAATGACCCTTGAGAAATTTTGTCTTTTATATCTTCCATGAATATCGAAAATTCTTCAACAGCATCGCTGAATTCCTCCCGGTCGAGGGAGTTTTCTTCCTGTAAGATTGCTTTAACTAGCCAGACATCCCCGTTGAATTGAAGTGTTATCATTCGAAAGTTTGCCGAAATTACTCCCAACAGTGCCTGCACAAGCATCAAAACATGCCAATTCCAGTCTTGTGTTGTGGGTATCATTAAGGTCTCCAATTTGGGGTTGTAGGTACTATGCTTGGACTTGCGGTGCCCTTCACAATAAAGACGTTAGTAGGTTGATTTATGATCCCTGCGCCGACGTTATTGTTCATGCCAGTAACCCCATTAAAGCGAACAACCGGGAAACCTTGTTTAGTCGAACCCAAAATTTCCGCATTCCCGTTATGATATGCATCAAGAACTCTCTGTGCATCTGAATGGCTAGATAGCGTGCCGCCACCGCGATACTCTGGTCGGCCTTCGATGTGGCGCATCTGCTTTTGGCTTACCGTCGTACTAACTTGCCGGAAATCAACGGCGGTCAGCTTTGTAGTATTTGGAACCTCTCCTTCAGCTTGTCCAGCAGTGCCGTTCGACCCAGGGCTTCCGGGCTTGGCCTGTCCGAGCTTTTCAGCAATGCCAAATGTGAGGACAGCGACAGCTGCGTTGGCAATTGATTGATTGACAAATCCGTTGAGAGCAGCCTGAACGGGTTCCGGATATTGCGCCAACAACCGGATGGTCTGAAGACGTTCTGCGTAAACTGCCGCGGCGAGCTCCTGGTTCGACAAACCGCCGAACCGGCCATTGACCAGCCGCATCTCCATGTCGGCATAGCCACCCGGAACGATGGACGACGGATCAACCATCGGATCGGCGGGATTGCGCAGATACTCGACGGCTTTCAGCGCATCGGTAATGGCGGCAACGCAGGCTGGACTTGTCCGGTTAGCATTACAGGCATCCGCAAGAACCGAATCGCGTTGCGTATCAAGCTGATCCCAATATCCAATCTGCTCTTGTAGCGCCGCGACTTGGGCATCTGTGCAGGCGTTTTCCGCCTTGCATTTTGCAAGCTGCTGTTTCGCCTTTTCCCGGGCCAGTTGTTCATTGTGATTGAGATAATTGTATTGATATTCCGCAGCTCCGTAGGCCGCGCCTTCTCCGCCGCCCACAGCAGCGCCAACCCCGGCGCTCAAACTTGCGCCGATCAACGTGGCAAGTGTCTGCTTTTCCTTTTCGGACAGACTGCTGTCCTTGAGCATGCCCTTGACTAGGTCCGCAATGGCTGGCGCCATGAGCGCCGATGCGGTACCGCCAAGCGCACCCCTGAGCGCCCCTTCCCATCCATTGACGCCGCCAAGGATACCGCCTCCGATGGCGTGAAGCAGGGCTCGACCTGCACCACCTTCATCCCAGAGATCACGTTCGGCCTGAGTCGTTGCGTTGTTGTAGAGACTGGAAGCAATATCGCCGGCCAAACCGGCCATTGTCTTCTGCGCTTCCTGAAGATCGGCCTGTGTCTTGTATTGCTGCCGCAGGATATGTTCGAGATCCGGTAGGCCGGGCAGGGAGGTGTTGGTATTGGCGGTATCGCGCCGGATTGTGCCAATGTCCTGGGTCTGGTTGTCCGGATCGGTAATGGTGATCGGTATGTTGCCGCCGATGGCCGAATAGGCCTTGCCGGTCTCGCTATCGGCAGCCTTGACCGGCGGTGCGATGGAGAGGCCGCCAGTCCCGATCGAGCCGCCATAGGTTTCGGCTTTCCAGCTTGAATGCGTATCGATATCGGTAGCATCGAGCGTGCCGGTGGAGAGATTATTGCGTCCCTCGCCAGCTTCACTGGTAATCAGGCCGCCGACAAGCGAGGTGTGCTGCTCGACATTGAGATCGATGCCACCCGTTCCGGCATGGATGCCGGATTGGTCGGTGACAATGGCCGCATCACCTTTACCCTTCTGCCCGGAGCCGGAGACGCCGGTGTTTCCAAAGCCGATCTGGCCAGAGACATTGAGCTGGTCCGCCTTTGCCTTGGCCGTATCCACCTGACTTTCGATCGTCAGGTTTCTGACATCGGCGGTGACCGACTTGCCAGCAACGGTCGCGCCTTTCAGCGCCAGATCGTTGGTGACGATGGTGACATCGCCAGTGCCGTTGACATGTGTGTTCGTATGGCTGGTGCCCGAGGTGGTAGAGCCGCCCTTGCCGTAAGAACCGTTGACACCGACGCTGGCATTACAGCCGCCCGACGAAGTGCAGCCCATATTGATGCCGGCGCCTGCGCTCCATGACTTGTTTGAACTTGCCGCATCAAACGTGCCTGTGGCGGCATTGAGATTGATGTCACCGTTCTCTGCCGACAGGAAGATGTCTCCGGTCAGCGCATCGGACGAGATGGCCGGCAGGCCGTTCTTGCCGTAACCGGCGAGGATTTGCGCGCCCTCACTTGTGATATCGCCGTTTTCGGCCGCGATGGTTATGGAACGACCGGCACGGATGTCGGTGACGACAGGCGTGGAGAACGAGGAAGAAGCGCTGTTCTCCTGGTGGCTGATCCCGGCATTAATGCCGATGCTGAAGGCGAGACCCTGGCCCGAAGAAATCCCCTCGGAGACGCCCTGCAGATCCTTGTAAGCCTGATAGAAGCCGAGCCCGGCAATGGCGCTGTTTGTGATGGCGTTGACCTCGCCGCCGTCCGACAGCCGTTCTGCCGAATTCATGATACTCTGCGCCGCCTTGCCAGCTTGGCTGGTCACGGAAACCGTAACACCGGCAAAGGTTTTTTCGTGCATCTCTTGATAATTGGTGCGGTCGTTGGCCGAGAGGAGATTGATATCGTTACCGGCGAAGAGGTCGACATCACGTCCTGCTTCGACCTGTGCAGCCTGCAGATTGACGTTGTTGCCTGCGGAAACAAGGAGATTGCGACCGGCGGTGAGAACCGAGATCGCGTTGGTGTCGGACTGCTGGTGCATGCTGTCTTTGGTCTTCTGCGCACCGATACCGACAGAGAAGCCGCCATTGCCGGAGGAAAGGCTGATACCGAAACCGGAGCGCTGCTCCTTCTGTGCCGATGCAGCACTTTCTGCTCCTGGCGTGATATTGACATCACGGGCAGCCTCCAGCGCGATGTCACGCCCCGCCATGATGGACGAGCCGATGACATTGACGTCGTTTTCGCGTGCCGTCAGAGTGACATCAGACCCACCGGCCAGCGTGGAGCCAACGTTTCGGGTAGACGATTGGCTCTTTTCTTTCTGTTCCTTGCCCCAGAGCGAAAGGAAACCGCCGCCGCCCCCCGCAAACAGGCCGGATTTCTTGCTGCTGCTTTCCAGCGCGTGCTGCTCCTCGGCCCCGATGATGGCGACGCTGTCGCCTGCGACGCTGATCGCATCGCCTGCCGTGACATTCGAGCCAGCGATGACGGCGTTGCCACCAGCATCCAGCTTGATGTTGCCGGACGCGGAAAGCTCGGAGCCAACTGTCGTTTCGTCGTAGTTGTACTGCGTCGAACTTTTTTTCGAGAGGAAGCCCTTGGATGAGGAATTCTGCTCGAACTCCGCAGTATTCTTGCCCGACGCGATTAGCAGATCGCCGCCCGCGCTGACATTGATATCGGCTTTGTCGGTCTCGTCGCCGGCAGTCACCTTCGAGGCGGAGACGACGGTATCTCCACCTGAGACGATGGACACGCCCTTCCCACCGCTAACCGATGAGCCGACGGCAGTCTGCGTTTCCGTGTGGCTCGTCGTCTGTTTCTTACCGCCGAACAGGCCACCCTTTTTCTTGTAGGTGTAATCGATCGTGGTGGTGTCGACAGCTTCGGCAATTGTCACGTCACCGGTCGCTTTCAGACCGACCGTCCCATCGGCGGCAACCGTGCTGCCGATGACGTTGAGGTTGCCGCCTGCATTGGCTGAGACCGATCCGCCCGCAGTGATCTCGGAGCCCTGACTTGTGGTTCTAATAACCTTCGTCGAACTCCGCTTGTCGCGCAAGGTGCTGGTTGTCGACCTTTCAGTCACGGAGATATTGATGTCTCCATCCGAGGTCAGGCCGAGATTGCCACCTACTTTCACCTTCGCGTTGGCCAGCAGAATGCTCTCGTTCCCCGTCAGCGAGGCATTGCCACCCGCCGTGAAGGTGCCGCCAATTGACGCGATTGATGAACCGGAAACGGTAAGATCGCCGCTTGATGCAATCATGCCTGATGTTGCAAGCAGGCCAGTATCGATTGTCACCTGATTGCCGGCGATCAGCGCGCCCGCAGAATTCAATCTTTCCCTGTCATTGACGGCGAGATGTAGTACCGGCGCAAGAACGGTCGTACCGTTCACCGTCTGCCACTCATATACGACGACGGATTCGGTGAGGCTGGCGATCTCCTCAGCCGTCAAAGGTTGGCCGAGCGGGCGTTGCTGCGCTCCGAGATAGGCGGCTCCATTGTCGAGAAGCTGCTTGATCTGGGTAATTGAATCCTGCCCGGTAAAACCTGAGCCCGTGGCCAGTCTGATCTGTTGCTCAATATACTGGTTCTCGAAATAGGCGTCCCCAAGGAACTGGATCTGGCGATCCGGCTGGTAGCCAATGCGACCTAGGAAATAGCTGGAACCATAGAATTTCGAGACGTCGAGGAAGGCGGCGCGGGTTTCATAGAGAAAGCTCTGGCCGGGAATGGTGCCGCCAAAGCCGCCGGACTGTGGGGTGGCGACGCCGCCAAGCGTGAACAGCGCACCGCTTGCCGTCATACTGGACAGTAATGCGGTCGGATTGTTCGAAGGCACAGGCGCTGCAACGGCAACACGGTCGGCGATCGTTCCGGCCGAAGCAGTATTGTTGACGGCAGCAAAGCCGGTGATACCAAGTGCTCCGCCCGAGCGGATTGCCGCTGGAACCCCACCGATCGCCTCTACGCTTTCCACGGTTCGTCCGGGGCCGATATCCTTTGACGCATCCCGCGTTCCAAACGGGCTGGGGCCAGGCATGGAGACCTGATATGAGTATTCATGGCCTCCTGTATCGCCACTATCCCGCCTTTCTTCCCACTGGAAGATGACATCAGGATAATATTGGCAACCCGAACTTTGATTGCAGTTGACTGACGTCGTGCGCTGCAGCTGCAAGCCCAGATTTGTCAGCGTGCCGGAGCCAACAAGTGTCATGCCGGAGCCAGCTTCGATGTTGCTGTAGGCATTGGTAAGATCGACGGTATCGACAAAAAGCGTATTACCCGCCTTGATAGTCGCTGCGGGGCTACCAGCCGATGTGAGGCGGTCCTCGGTCACATCACGATAGACATGGCGAATGGGGGCACCAATGACGAACTGCTTATCAGCAAAAGAGACGGAAGATGAACAATCTCCACACAGGTGTGCATAATAGGTGTCATAAGCCGACACGTGTGCGTTTGAGATTTGCTGGCTCGTATAGGTTGGAGCCACGCTTTTCTCGTTACGCAGGTTCGCCGTCAGGATCGAGATATTGCGACCAGAAGAAATCAGACCTGAACTGTTGACCGTAGCAGCATTGCGCGCACCGGAAGCACTTCCAGCAATTGTGAGGTCACGACCTGCGACAATCGCCCCCTGATCATTGGCCAGCACGCCACCCACGAAAAGTGCGGCGTCGTTACCGGCATAGATGAGCCCCGTCGCGGTGTTGGTCAGGTTGCCGGCGATATTGAGGGTAAGATCATTGCCAGCAGCCAGTTGACCGGAGTTGGCAAGTTGCGAAAGCGACAGCGTCAGATCATGGGCCGCCAGAACATTGGTGGCGCCATTCGCAGCAAGGCTACCCGCTTTAATCGCGATGTCACCTGCCCCCTGAACGGAACGAGCAGTACTGCTCGCGATGACAGCATTGAGCCGCGCGCCCGTCAAATCTGTCGTTCGAGATGACGTGAGCTCAATGCCCCCTGATGTCAGCGTGCTATTGGCGAGGTTAATATTATTGGCATCAATGTAGAGCGTGCTCGATGTGGCAAGTCTGCTCCTGTTATTGGAAAGGTCGGCATTTTGCTGCCTTATCCTGATGTCGCCGCCCGCGGCCGTGCGTTTATCAAAGCTGATGACACCATTTGCCGAAGACAGCAAAACGTCTCCGTTTGCCTCCAGACTGTCATAGCGGATGTCGCTGCCAGCCGAAGCCTGCAAATTCCCTTCTGCAAGCACGAGCCCGGAAATCCCGAGATCAAGGCCGGAAAGCAGCGCCAAATCGCCTTTCGAAAGGAGTGAGCCCGCCGTGATCGCGCCTGAGGCCGCCGTAAGCGACATCGCCGCGCCAGACTGGGCCGTGCCGCTGATGGCAATGGAGCCAGCCCCCGACCATAGCGAAACAGGTCCGGCAGCCGACGCGTCGGCCAGGGCAATACGCCCATCTGCCAGAAGGTTGAGTGCACCACTGGCCCCGAGAGTACCAGCGACATCGACGAAGCCGGCCCCACCATTGATCAGGATATCCTCTTCAGTACCGATCGAAGCGACCTTGGCGTCCTTACCCGCCTTGACCGACACCGATTTCTTCGAGGTCAGACGACCGGCCGAAGCACTTCCCTTAGAGGAGATGCTGACGCCGTTATTGCCAGAGGCATTGCCGATCGAAATCTTGCCGTCTGCCGATAGCGAAAGCTCGCTGGCATTGGCGGCCATGTCGCCGCGCATGCGAACACCGGCGCCCTTTTCCGTGACGACCATCTTGATGCGGCCGGCCTGCATGGCCCCGAGCGCGGAACCATCGATTGCATATTCGGGTGTTCCAGAGGTCGCATCGAGCGCCGTCGCATCGCCAGTAGAATAATCGAACTTGCTCTTGCCGGCCGTGAGGCGCAAATCCTCTCCATAAATCGTGCCGTCAATCTGGATGGTGCGGGATACGATATCAAATAGATCGACCCTCCCGTCTCCCGTCGCAAAATTCGCACCCTTCGGACCAAATGTGACGTCTCCGCTATTGACCGTGAAGCCATTGAGGCGTCCGTCAGTGCCAATGTCGGGCACACCCGTCGTCAGCATGGCGCGCGGCGTGTTGATAAAACCGCAACCGTCGCAGGTGATACCGTTTGGATTGGCGATGATGACGTCGGCGCGGCCGCCGAACACTTCGGTCGGCCCGAGAAGCGAACTGCGGTTTTGTGACGTGACCTCATTGAGGATGACGGTGGCAGAACCTTTGCCTTGAAGGTTTGGATTGCCCGGTGTCACGCCACCCAGTTTCGACGTGCCCACCTCACCATTGAAGTTATTGAGGATGACGCCGGGTGTGCCGACGTTGAAATCGTTGTATTTGTTGTGGGACAGGCCCTGGTTGTTGGGCCCAACGATATCGATGAGCGGAACCCCGTTCGGGGCAGCCCCTATCTGAGGGCGATTGTTTGGGTCCGCCCCCAGATCGGGGGCGATTTCCTGCGCACGCAGCAACACAGGCTGAAAGATCAGAACCGAACTCAGAATGCCGACGAGACCCTGTCGACCAAGCACAGCAAGGCGGCGGTGCGCCAGCCTCATCTGCGCAGATTGGCCATTCGGCTTTTTTGCGTTTCTGCTCATCGGTGTCCTCATTGGTCAGTAAAACAGGGCAGCCGCATCACCGGCTTGGCGGCGGTGATGCGGGCGGCTTAGCGATCTTTCCTGCTCGTGTCGGCTTGGGAGGGCTTGGTGTCGAGTTTCTTGTAGACATCCGCCAGCTTCGATTGCGGAGCCGGGCATTTCTTGCTTTTGGCGATCTCGGCAAGAACCTGATTGCGGTTACGCAATGCGTCGATTTCCAATTTCTCTGGCGATTTCGGATCCATGAAGAAAAGGGCCGGCCAAAACAGAAGAACACCGGTCGCGCCCAGGATCACATTTTTCCCCTGCGCATCGGATCGCTCTTTCACCGTCGCCAGCACTTGCCGCTCATTGGCCTCGAATTCGCGCTTTATGCCGGCGCAATCGAAAGCGCTGTCGGCAGGGTTTGTCGAAGCTACCGGATGCGCTGCCCGGCCACCGCAACCGGAAACGACAATGACTATGGCCACCAGGGCGGATACGAAAGATAATTTGGAGGTGTGAAAAGAAGATCTGATCATAATATTCTCTTTTGAAGCCTACCAGCGTGCCGTCACACTGGCGAAAATAAGATTGCCGCGTCCGTGACTGACGCTGCTGGAAAATGCCTGGGAATAGCCGAAATCGGCGCTGATGTTTCCGCCCACGAGTTTTGCGCCAACGGTCCAGCTTGCTAGGTGGCCGTCGGAGATATCGAAGCGATCCTGTGAAAACACGCGGCCGTAATCGAGACCAAGGTAGGGGCGTAATTCGCCCAGAACGGGCGCCACACTTGTACCCTCCCATGGCATTGTCCGCCACGTCAGTTCGTTACGACTGAAAAATCCGTTGTTGCCGAATATGACACTTTCCCTTGAGCCCCGTACGTTGCTGGAGCCACCAAGTCCGATCTGTTCTGCGCCAAACATGTTATCGGGCGAATATTGGGCATTGAGGAGCGTCGTTAACTCGAACCGCTGTCCAGCCGCCTCGAACGGCCGCGTCGCGCTGACAGTTGTGGTAAATTTCAGAAACCGAGGATCAGCCGTGCCCGCCCCCGGCTCTCCGGCCTCCACGGCATCAAAGAGATCAAGCCCCTTATCGAGGGCAAAATCGAGAGCGACGACGCCACCCAGAATTCTCTGTGAACGCGACAGGCCCAGACTGCCAATCGTGTATCGACGGCTTCCCACCTCAATTCGATTGCCGAGAAGGAAGTTGTCGGTCTGCTTGTAGGTGAGACCGCCTCTGAGGGTCGTGATGGAATCCTTGTCGCGCAGAATGACGCGGTCTATGCCAAATCCAGCCTGACCGGAATTGCCGGATGTTTCGATCGATCCAAAATTGCCGGGAATGGTGCTCTCATATTCGTACCAGGAGCCATTCGTTGAAAACGTCCAGTAGCCATAAGCTACGCTTGTATTGACCGAATAGCTGTTGCTGTGCCCGCGGCCATCGTCGTCCCAAGGATAATCCGGGCCGCTACGCCCGTAGGAGAACCCCAACTGATCATTGATGCCCAACAGGTCGTCGAAGCCGACGGAAACATTGGTCTGGGAGTAACCGGTACTCTCTTGACCGAGATTGTTGTTGGAAATGCTCGCATACCAGCGCTTGGCGGGTTTGTTCTCGACATTGAGGATAGACGTTCCATCTTCCTTGCCCGGCAACATCGAGGTTTTCGCGTCGTTCGATGACAAGCGGTTGATCTGGTCCAGCCCCTGTTCAATATCGCGAATATTGGCGACCTCACCCTTCATGCCGGGAAAAGCCGTGGCGAATGAACCGTTTCGCCGGGCCGGTTGACCGTTAAGATAGATATCCGAGATCGTGCCCTCGACAACGACCAGCCGTAGCAACCCTGTTCCGGCAATGTCCTGCGGGGGAACATAAGCGCGTGACGTCACGAATCCTTTGTCCAGATAGAGGTCGGTTATGGCCTTGAGCAGGATGGTAATATCGGCAACACCGATGCATCTACTGTCGTAACGCCGCGTCACTTTTCTGAGATCAATGGCAGACAGCCTTGTCGCACCTTCGATCTCTACACGTGAGATATCGAAGCAAGGACCAGCGGATTTCGCGCCGTCTCCTGGCGCTCGGCTCTCACGATCAGCGACGCCATCAGGCGTGACCTGTTTCAGGTTTTCCAGCCGCTGCAACTGTTCTTGTTGTTCTTGCCGCCGGGAAAAATCATCGGCGGGCGACTGTGCAATTGCCTGCCCTGACGCGATCAGGGTTGCAAAAAGCGCAATGAAAAAGGTCCGCTTGAAACTGTTTCGCGCGCTCCTCGGAGAATTGGCTGAGATTCGAGCAACCGGCACAATTGCGAGACAAAAGTCAGGAGGGACTAGCCGTCGGAAACCAGGAATGAAAGCAGCAAGTGACATATTTCGGAGGCCTGCATTTGAAATGAAGTTGTCGCGGCAATGCCGCCCATGCTTCACTCTGCAGCTGTCCTTGCTGTCGATCCCCTACCGGGTGCATAGATCAGTTCATCTGATCCAAGAAGCGTTAAAGTAGTATCTTTCTTTACGAGACGATAGTCCCGATCATTTGCTCAAAGAACCGTACACATTAAAAATTCGCGTAATAATCAATCATACCAACACCATGGCATGCACATCATTTTTCATCCGTGAATTTTAAGCGCGGTCCGCCAATTTCAAGCCCTTCGGTTCTTCGAGTCAAACAACAACCAGAAGTTATTGCAACAAGCGTTGGTCTGCAAGACCGGATGAAAACCAAAGTTAAGGGGAGACTAAAATTGTTCCTCAGATGGGATATGAACGGTGGCGAGACAACGCAATTCAATGGCTAGAACCGATAGGTCAGACCGACCACCGGCCCGCTCAGCCTCGAATCAAAAACATAACCGTCATCCGAATAATCGACATCGAGAACCTTGTAGCCCGCCGAGACCGACAATGTATCGGTAAAGATGTAGTTCACCGTCGCGAGCGCTGACCAGGTGAGATCGGATCCCGCGCCGAAACCGCCAATATCCACCTGCCCCTGGACGGATAGCTTGTCCGTCAGGCTGAAAAAGGCGCGCGCGCCGATGACGGGATCAACCCAACCGAAACTTTCCTTATGCGTGGCTGATACACTGCCGATCAGGGGATGGCTGGCAGTGACCGCCACCTCGTTGGAGATATGCCAGAAGCGGGCTCCCGCCAAGGCGTCGAGCGAAAATCCGTCTGCATCCACGATCCGGTAACCGGCCTGCAGCGTCGCCATGAATTCCTGCGTATCGACGTTCGCATCGATTGCCGCGCCAGCCGGAAGGGTGGGCAAACCCGGGATTTGCAGCGCCGGCAGCGGCCCGGCCGCCTTGCTGTCCGTGGTGTCGACATACATTAGATCGCCGGACAGGACAAAGCGGTCATAACGGCCCCAGATGTTCAAGAACCCGCCGAAGTTGAGATCGTCCATGACGTCGGAGAAGGATTTTTCCACATGCAGCGTCGGTGCGCGACGGAAGGGCGAAATGTTGCCGTTCAAACCCGTCGCCCACAGATAACCCGTTGCCTGAAACGCCCAATCGGCGCCGTCAACCCTCGCGGGCAGCGAGCCGAGTTGATCCGCGGCTGAGGCCGCGCTTGCAGAAAAAGCCATAACGGCCGCAAAAGCTGATAATTTTAGCAATGACTTCTCCTCGACCGAACGCCCGCAGCTAAACCTATTTGACACGCGCCAACAAGTCCGATTTTCTATCATACGCTGTATTGATACCGCGAGAGCCGGAGACGTTCCCATGCGCTTGAACACCCTTCCGTTTTTTTCCGCCTGCACCGCCGCGATCTTTTCCATCGCGACGCTCACAACCTCTGTCGCGCAGGCCTGCACGCGGTTCGTCTATCTGGGCGAAAATGATCAGGTGATGACGGCCCGTTCGATGGATTGGAAAACGGATGTGGGGACCAATATCTGGGTCTTCCCCCGCGGCATGGAGCGCTCCGGCGAGGCCGGGCCGAATTCGGTCAAATGGACGTCGAAATACGGCAGCGTCATTGCATCGGGCTATGATATTTCCACGACGGACGGCATGAATGAGGCAGGGCTTGCTGCAAATGTCCTCTGGCTGGTCGAGTCGAGCTATCCCGCCTATGACGGCAAATCCCCGGGCCTGTCCATCGCGGCCTGGGCGCAATACGTGCTCGACAATTTCGCGACGGTGGAAGAGGCCGTCGCTGCGCTCGAGAAAAACCCCTTCACGATCGTGACCGACAATGTGCCCGGCGAAGAGCGCTTGGCGACGTTGCACCTTTCCCTTTCGGATGCGACCGGCGACAGCGCGATCGTTGAATATATCAATGGCAAGCAGGTCATCCATCACGGGCGTCAGTATCAGGTCATGACCAATTCGCCGACCTTCGACCACCAGCTGGCGCTCAACGAATATTGGCAGCAGATCGGCGGTACTGTCATGCTGCCGGGCACGAACCGCGCATCGGACCGGTTCGCCCGCGCCTCTTTCTACGCCAACGCCATTCCCAAGAGCGAGAACCCTGTCGAAGCCATTGCCAGCGTCTTCAGCGTGATCCGCAACGTCTCCGTTCCCTACGGCATCACCACGCCGGACCAGCCGAATATTTCCTCAACCCGCTGGCGCACGGTGATAGATCACAAACGCAAACTCTATTTCTTCGAATCGGCTCTGACGCCGAATATCTTCTGGATCGACATGACAAAACTCGATCTCTCGAAAGAAACCGGTGCGGTCAAGAAACTCGACCTCGGCCCCAATCAGATCCATATCTATTCGGGTATGGCGAATGAGAGCCTGAAGGACACCAAACCTTTCAAGTTCCTCGGGCTTTGAGGGCGCCGATCGTGCCGCAAGGCATATGAGCAATTGATTGAGAAGGCATGATGCGCCGGACAGAGATCAGAACCTGTCGGTCAGAATTGTGTTTATCCCAATCTGAACGACCGCTCTCCTCGGAAAGCCAATGTCGAAACAACGCGGCCATCTATCCGGCGTCAACCCTGGCGCGAGAGAAATCACTCTCCTTCCAGTCATATCCGTGCGGGGAACAAATATCGTCAGCTCCGAGCGGGCTCCCACAATTCCACCGGATTACCTTCCGGATCATGTATCCTTGCGAAGCGCCCCACCTCCGAATCCCATTCGGCGCGGGTTTCAACCTCGACGCCGTCTGCCGTCAGCTTCGCGATAAGAGCGTCGAGATCATCCACCCGGAAATTGATCATCCATTGCTGTTCAGCACGACCAAAATATTCGCTATTTCTGGCGAAAGGCCCAAAAATCGTCAACCCAGCCTCCTGGTGCCACACGGATTTATGCAGATCATCGATGCCGAGATGTTTTTCATACCATTCGGCCAGACCGGCAGCATCTGCTGCTCTGAAGAATACGCCACCAATTCCAACGACTCTGGCCATGAGCACCTCCCGACTTGTGAGAACGCGAAAGTCGCAATCGTTTCAGCGCAGCCCACGAGAAGCAAACAAAACCGTCTTGCGCAGGGTTCATTGACTTTCTCGCTTTCAGATGGGGCAAAAACGACACGCTATCCGCAAATATCAAAAAGCGCCTTTGATTTTTTCACGCACAGGTTGACTCTCGCTCCCAATCATCATTAGCACAATGCCTGCATATTCGAATATTCTAATGCTGGGGGGCATATGGGCAGCGGGCGTAGTTGGTGGAGTGATGTTGCCCGTGGCGCGGCGTCGAGTTTTCACACGATCCTGAAGACGGCGTCGCTCTCTCTGGCGGTCGTCACTCTTTCGGTAACGGCCAGCCTTGCCCAGTCTGTATCGGTTTCGGCCTCGCCAGCGACATTTAATGCCGAAGGGGACGTGATCCGTTTTGATTACGTTATCGACCCGGGTTCTTACACCATTACGGGCATTAATCCCACCTCAACCTCGATCAAGGGTGCAAGTGTGTCCTGTCCGAGCCTTGGCGGTGGTCTCGAGTACCCGAACAAGTTGACATGCACCGCAACCTACCCTGTGGATTCCCTCGATGTCATGTCGGGGCAATTCTCTGATTTTGCGACTTTCACCGGTACACGAATTGGCGGCAACGGCAGCGTGACCATGACAAGCAACACGGTGGTGGTCCGTGCTGCTACGGGGGGACCTGTTATCATTTCGGTGACATCGTCACCAAACCCCTCCCAGCCCGGAGAGGAAGTAGCCGTCACCGCGACGGTTTCCTCAATGGGCTGTAACGCCGGCCAGTCACCCCCAGGAAGTGTCACCATTTCAATCGGCTCGCAATCGGAAAGTTTCGGCCTGTCACCCACGGCCCCGGTCAGTGCGGCGTCTTCAGCAACGTTTCGCACCTCCAGCCTCGCATCAGGCACCTATCCGATAAGCGCATCCTATTCGGGCGGCAGCGGTTGCAGCACGGGAACCGGTTCCGGCTCCAACCACACGGTGGAGACGAAACCGACCGTCACGATCAACCAGGCTGCAAGCCAGGCTGACCCGACGTCCCGTTCTCCAATCATGTTCGACGTCATTTTTGACAAACCCATTGTGGGCTTTTCTTCCGCAGACGTTCAGCTTTCCGGTACGGCCGGGGCCACCAGCGTGGCAATAACGGGATCCGGCCCCAGTTACAGCATTGCGGTCTCTGGCATGAGCGGGGCGGGAACCGTCACGGCAACGATTCCGGCGGGGAGCGTGACGACACCGGCGGGACTTGCGAACGAGGCGTCCACAAGTTCGGACAATAGCGTCACCTACGACCCGATAAACATTCCGCCGATCGCAACTGACGGCGCAGTGACCGTTGCAGCCGACAGCAGCGGCAATCCTGTCCCGCTGAACCTGTCCGGTGGTCAGGCTGATACGGTCATCGTTGTTGCGGGTCCGTCGCACGGGACGGCAACGGTCACCGGCGTCGCGCTGACCTACACCCCTGCCGGCGGCTATTCCGGTTCCGACAGCATCACCTATACGGCGAGCAACTCTGCCGGCAGTTCCACTGCAACGATTACGATTACGGTAACACCGCCGCCGGGTGCGCTTTCCCTGTCGCCCGCCGGCGGCGCGCTCAAAGACGCAATGGCCGGCGAAGCCTACAGCCAGGCGATTACTGCCTCCGGCGGCACCGCGCCGCTGATCTACGGTCTTGCGGGCGGAACATTGCCGCGCGGCATGGTGCTGAACCTCTCGACCGGCGAACTGACAGGACCGCTCGAAACCGAGACTGAAGGCGATTACAGCTTCACGGTCCAGGTTCGCGACGCCCGCGGCAGCACCCTATCAGCCGCCTATACGCTGAAGGTGACCCCGCGCGAGGTGAATGTGGCAGACAGGGAAATTTCCGTTGCCCCCGGCGCCACGCCGCCCAATGTCAATCTGGCCGCAGGCGCAACCGGCGGCCCGTTTACCGCAGCGGACCTGACCTTCGTAAGTCCGCCAAATGCGGGCAGGGCAAGCATCGTCAATGGCGAGTTCGCACAGGCAAGCGGCCCGCAGGCAACCGGATTTTATCTGAAATTCATTCCAAACCCGGCGTTTTCCGGTCAGGCCCGGGTTGGTTTTCGCCTCACAAGCGCCCTTGGTTCATCCAATCAAGGCACCATCACCTACAAGCTGGGTTATGACGCCGCGCAGGTAGCAAATGAGATCAACGACCTGGTGCATGGTTTCGTCAGCACGAGACAGAACCTCATCGCCTCAACCGTCAAGATACCCGGCCTTCTGGAGCGCCGGCAGATGGCCAATGCAACGGAGGCCGTGACCTCCAGTGCGACACCGTCCGGTGAGGGAATGGTGTTTGGTTTCTCGACCAGCCTCGCCCAGATCGAAGCTGCGCGCAACAAGGCCGACGGCGTGAGGGAGAGCGAACTGCCGGAATTCAACATCTGGCTCGACGGCACGTTCCTCGTCCACAATCGCGAGGAATCCGGCAGCAAGTGGGGCAGTTTCGCCATGATTTCGGCCGGCGCGGACTACCTGATTTCCGACAAAGCCCTGCTTGGTTTCTCCTTCCATTTCGACCGGATGACCGACCCTACTGATGGAGACAACGAACTGACCGGCAACGGATGGCTCGTCGGACCCAATGCATCACTGGAAATCGCAAAGGGAATCTTCTGGAACAGCAGCCTTCTCTACGGTGGCTCCGCGAATGACATTGATACGCCCTTCTGGGACGGCTCTTTCGACACCACACGCTGGCTGTTCGACACATCGATTTCTGGACGCTTTGATATCGATGATGTCACGACCTTCACACCAAAGCTTCGCGGCGTCTATTTTTCCGAGACCGTTGACGATTACGCCGTGGCGAATGGCGACGGCGACAGGATAGATCTCGAGGGTTTCCGGGAAGAACAACTACGCGTCAGCCTCGGCGCGGAGGTCGCCCGTCAGGTGGCGCTTTCGAACGGCTCGATCGTCACGCCGAAATTCGGCGGTACGGTCGGTGTTTCAGGTCTCGACGGAACCGGCGCGTTTGGCTCCATCACAACCGGTGTTTCCATGGAGACGGTGGAAAACTGGTCGGTTGATGCAGCATTGCTTCTCAACTTCGAGGGTGACGGGGAAACATCGGCCGGCGCGAAACTTGGCGTCAGCAAAAAGTTCTAGGCCACGAAACCCAAGGCAAACCAAAGCCGCCGCCCGCGGGCTGGAATGACAAAACCTTCCCGACGGCGCACCTCTCGAGAGAGCGCCAAAAAACTGCTTGACCTCAACCATGGTTGAAGTTCTAGACATATTGTCACCTTGTTTTCGCAAGGCTTTTTACATGCTCTTGAGCAAACAGTGACAAAGGAACACCCCATGGCTTTCCAGCTTCCCGACCTCCCCTACGCCCATGATGCGCTTGCCCATTCAGGCATGTCCGAGGAGACGCTGAAGTTCCATCACGATCTTCACCACAAGGCTTATGTCGATAATCTCAACAAGGCGATCGTCGGTACCGAATGGGAAAACAGCAGCCTCGAAGAGATCGTCCGTGGCACCTATGAGAAGGGTGCGGTGGCGCAATCCGGCATTTTCAACAATGCCTCCCAGCACTGGAACCACAATCTGTTCTGGGAAATCATGGGACCGGAAAATCATGCGATCCCCAAGGTTTTGGAAGAGGCCTTGACGCAATCCTTCGGCTCGGTCGCGCTGTTCAAGCAAAATTTCGCCCTTGCCGGCGCCTCGCAATTCGGCTCGGGCTGGGCGTGGCTGGTGGCGGATACCGACGGTCTGTTGAAGATCACACGCACCGAAAACGGGGTCAATCCGCTCTGCTTCGGGCAAAAGGCCCTTCTTGGCTGCGATGTGTGGGAACACAGTTATTACATCGATTTCCGCAACAAGCGCCCCGCTTACCTTGAAAACTTTCTCGACAAACTGGTGAACTGGCAGGCGGTCGCGGCCCGTCTTTGATTTGAGCCCCACCGATCCGGCCGGCCCCGCTGCCCTTGAGCGGCCCGCCGGATCAGGCGCAGCCGGACAGCCGCCGTCCGGCTGCAACTCTCTTCGAGCGTTCCCATGCCCTATGTCGTCACCGAAAACTGCATCGCCTGCAAATACATGGACTGCGTGGAAGTCTGTCCGGTCGAATGTTTCTATGAAGGCGAGAACATGCTCGTCATTCACCCGGACCAATGTATCGACTGCGGGATATGCGAGCGCGAATGTCCTGCCGCCGCGATCCGGCCGGATACCGAAGCCGGACTGCATGCCTGGCTCGACCTCAACCGCCATTATTCCGGCATCTGGCCGCGCGTGCACCAGAAAAGGACGCCGCCCGACAATGCCGACATCATGAATGGCGCCGCGGCAAAACTATCAATTCTTTCAAAGAATCCAGGAGCGGGCGGGTAGCCCGGCACATCATGTCTCACAATCTCAGGCTGATCGCTGGCGGTGCGGTTAATCATGCGCATATTCCGCTGAAGTCTTGCTCATCTCCGATGATTTCCCCGCGGGAATTCAAGGATGTAATGGCCGGCCTCGCCTTCACCGTGGCGGTGGCTGCGGCTTCCCACGCTGGCGAACGGGTCGGGCGCACAATCACATCCTTCATGCCGCTCAGCGCAGAACCGCCGCTTTTGATCATCTCCATCGACGCCAGCAGCCGGATGGTCGATCTCATCGCAGCGAGCCGACGCTTCTCCGTTGCGGCACTCGCCAGAGGGCAGGAGGAGATCGCCGATGTCTTTGCGGGCAAGGGAAATCACCCGGACCGGTTCAGCATCGGAGACTGGGATGCCTGGCTGTCAGGAAGCCCCAGACTTGCCGATGCGCTTCTGTCAATGGATTGCGAACTTGTCGGTTCCATCGATGCCGCAGACCACATCCTGTTCGTAGGGGCCGTAACCGAAGCAACGTCCGGTCCCTTGCGCAAAGCCCTGCTCTGGAGCGACCGCGCCTACACCGGCACGGAGACAAGAAGCTAGCTCGATCCCAGAGCTTCCCCTCGGCGATCTTAGATAGACAGCGTCTTTTCATCAGCTTCTGCCATTTCCTCAAGTGGTGATAACCCGACAATCAGCTATGGGATTTTTCGCAACCCGGCGGAAGACCGACAGCGACGGAGTACCTGTCGCCGCGGATTTGTCCCCGAGCCTTCAGGCATGTTACCGTCCTATCGTCGCTGAATTCACTCGTTGTCGATCCCTTCACCGATGGGTAGTCGCTGAGCTGGTGAAAATCTGCTGCCTCGACGCGGGCGAATTCCGCTTCCCCGTCTGTGACGTCGGTGCCGGTTGGCAATGACAGATAACCATCGGAGAAGATTTCGAGGCTGGTGGCCGCATCTTTGGCAAGGGACAGATCGACCTTGCCCTTGCCCTTGCCCTTGCCCTTGCCCTTGCCCTTCCCTATCACCTCTCCGCCATTAACCGAAGCGTACCCGAGAGCATGACCCTGTCTGTTTGCATCGTGTGGCTGGACACAAATGCCGCCCATCAGCAACTCTACAAAAGAGAGTGACCGCTTCTCGCGCACGCCAAACCTGAATGTAAATCGTTTGTTCGGAATCAATTCGGTTGGCGCAACTATTGCTCTTTCTTGTCTCCAAGGTGATAGTTCAGTTTGAATGCATAAACTATAGGCAGACATTCTGAAGAGCAGCATTGGAGCCGTTGTCCTTGTACATTGACCGGACAATTATCGACGCGATCTTCTGCGGTCGGTTGCGACCTGAAATGCGGCTCGGCGAACAGGAACCGGCGACCTTGTTTAATGTGTCACGCACGGTCGTCCGGCAATCTCTGACACGACTGCAGGCCCGCGGCCTGGTCCAGGTTACGGCGCGACGCGGCTCGCGCGTGCGTCATGATCACCCACATCAGCAATATCGAAACTCAGCTGACGGCGCGCATCAAGCAAATGCCGCAACTCGATCTGCGGGAGGCACACCAGATACGCCCCGAAAACCTGACGTCATCGGCCGGACGAAAGCGACGGCCAACGCATAGCAGACAACTTTAGTGCAACCGCGAAAACAGGAGAGACAGGCATGACGTCGATCATAGGATTTCTCAATACGTTTTTTTGGGGCTATGTTCTCATCTACGGATTGCTGGCTGTAGGCGTGTTCTTCACATTTCGCCTGGGCTTCCTGCAGATACGCCATTTTCCGGAGTTTATCCGCGTCGTCATGCGTGCGCCTGAGACGGATTCAGCTGGCATCACGCCGTTCCAGGCGCTTTGCACCAGCCTCGCCTCACGGGTCGGCACAGGTAATCTGGCGGGGGTTGCGGTAGCAATGACGCTGGGCGGGCCAGGCGCTCTGTTCTGGATGTGGTTGGTGGCAGCACTGGGCATGGCAACAGCCTACGCCGAAAGCACGCTGGCGCAATTGTTCAAGGTTCGCGGGCAAAGCGGCGAGTATCGCGGCGGCCCAGCATTTTATATCGCTCGCGGCCTGAACGCCCCCTGGGCAGCGACAATCTTCGCGTTATGCCTGCTCCTGGTTTTTGGCCTCGTATTCAACGCGGTGCAGGCAAATTCGATCGCCGAGGCGATGAATGGCGCATTTGGGGTACCCAAGCTTGCCGTTGGTGTCGTGATTGCCATCATTTCCGGTGTGGTCATTTTTGGCGGGATCAAGCAGATCGCACGTTGCGCAGAATATGTCGTCCCCTTCATGGCGGTCGCCTATCTCGGCGTTGCTCTATACGTTCTGATCGTCAACATCGCGGATGTGCCCGCGGCATTCATGCTTATCATTAAGAGCGCGTTCGGCTTCGAACAGGCAGTTGGCGGCATTGCCGGCGCAATGCTGAACGGCGTCAAGCGTGGCCTCTTCTCAAACGAGGCCGGGATGGGCTCGGCGCCGAACATTGCCGCAGCTGCCACACCCAATCCACATCACCCCTCCTCGCAAGGCATGGTGCAGGCGCTTGGCGTCTTCATCGATACGCTATTGATCTGCACCGCAACGGGGCTGATGATCGTGCTGTCCGGGGTGCTTGTGCCGGGCGGCGAGTTGACCGGTACGCCACTAACCCAGGCTGCCTTGACTGCCCATATCGGCGGTGCGGGGCATTACTTCATTGCGATCGCGATCTTCTTCTTCGCCTGGACTTCGGTGCTCGGCAACTATTCCTATGCCGAGAATGCTCTGGTCTATCTTGGATTGGACAACAAGATCGGTCTGACGTCAGCGCGTATCGGGCTGCTGTTGATGGTACTCTGGGGGTCTTACGAAAGCGCCATCACGGTCTTTGACGCTGCCGACGCATCGATGGGCCTGATGGCATCCATCAACCTCGTCGCGATTTGTCTGCTGTCGCCATTGGTCGTCAAATTGACACGCGACTACTTCGAACAGAAACAGTCCAAGAACCCGGTCTTTGATCCACACAAGTATCCGGAACTCGCCGGAAAGATCGATGCCGAAATCTGGCACGAGGTCTCCTCATCCCCGATTGCAGACGTCGAGGTGAGCCCGGCCAAAGCTTGATAGCACCGCGTTTGCGCCCGCCGAAAACTCGGCGGGCGGTTCTTTGGTCCTAACAGACCGATGCGCAGATCGCAGCGATAGCCCTTTCGCGCGGCGCCTCGGTGGCGACCCGCAACGTCTCTAATTTCGAGGGTATTGGCTTGATGATCGTCAACCCTTGGAAGGACCGCTGATGGCAACTGACAAGTTTACGCAATAATCCTGTCTCGACCGAGGGCTTTGGCCCGATATAGATTTTCGTCCGCCGCCTTCAGACGGTCCGATGGATCAAAGCCCCGATCGCAATAGCACGCCCCTATGCTCGTCGAGATTCGCACTTGGGTGCCACATGGCGTTTTCAAGACGATACGAGCTATTTCCTCCCGAACCTCTTCGCACCGATCGCGCATTTGTTCGATCGTCAGATCACTCTGAAAGAGCCCGAATTCCTCACCCCCAAGACGTCCTGCGAAATCCGGTTGGCTCTGGTAGCGGGCCAGGACAAGCCCGGCGCATCGCAGGGCTTCATCACCGGTCGCATGACCATACCGGTCGTTGATGGACTTGAAGTGATCGAGGTCCAGAAACAGCAGCGCTCCGATCCCTCCTCGCTGGCTTGTGATACGTAGCTCCTCCATGAACGCGCTTCTTGTGAGGACGCCGGTTAGGCCGTCGCTTCGGGACTGAATGCGAAGAGCTTCATAAGCATCGGCCAATTCGTTCAGAGCGTCTTTAGTCTTGGCCTCTGCCCGTCGCAATTTCTCCGACTGGGTGAAATGCAACGCCGACGCCGGGATGGATATCGCCAGCGGACATAATATGGTCATGAGCAGGCCCGCGCCCGCAACTTGCCCGCCGAGCAAAGGCACAATGCTGAACGAGATCGCCAGCGAGGCCAACACCGATAGCAATCCGGCAACAATCGACTTTTCTACAATACGACGCATTCACCCCACCATGAGAAGTATGGATTTCAATGAACCTTGTGAATTTAATGAAGCGTGTAACGCTTCAGTTAAAGTCGACACGTCTGCCCAATATCTGAAATTTGGTCGTCTAACGATCTTGCGGGCCTTATCTTGTAGTAGGGAGCGAGGTTCAGATTGTCGGCACCGTAGAGCTCGATTACGTCCTTCGGCGACAGGATGCGGACAAGAATTTGATGGGCAGCACGGATAAATGTTGATGTATGAAAAAGCGATCGAAACACCCCATTTCCAAATCGCAGCCCTTGCCGTAAAGCGCCGGATCATCGCCGTCGACGTGAGTTCAGCGGCATATATAGCCTGGACATAACGCCGAAGGCCGGCCCTGCAATATCTGATCGCCACGCTCCAGAAAAACGGCGTCGACATCCAGCCGATCGAAGCACTCTATCAGCAGTTTGACCCCACATGGCCGGGCGTCGAGGAATGGCTGACCGAGACCATGCCGCAGGTGGACAGGCTGGTGGCGAGCCTGATCGCGGTGCTCGATCCACAGGCCATCGTCTTTGGCGGGCATTTGCCGCGTGCGCTTGGCCAGATGATGATCGAACGCACACACATGCTCTTAGAGCGGGAACATCGTTACGGTGTCGGGCCAAAGGAAGTGAAGCTGGTTCTCAGCGAGACTGTCGGAGATCCATCCGCCATCGGCGCTGCGCTGCTGCCGCTGAGGGTGCGCTACTTCCTCCAGGGGATCACCAGCCAGACAGGCTGATGTAATCCCGCAACAATCATCACGGAAACGTGAGCCTGATTTTGCCCCCGGTTTTTTACTGGTTGGCAGCTTGCATCCGAAGGCGATAAATATGATTGGGACTATCATGTTTATCGCGACATGGCGCAGCATATCCGGCTGCTTCATGCACCAAGCCAATACGTCACCGGGTCGATTGATGAGCAAAGCCCTGTTACAGGTTCTCGACGCCAAGGAGGAAAGCCGCCTGATGCGGTTTTTCCGCCGGCGCTTGCAGAACCGGGAAGACGCTGCCGACGCCATGCAGGAAACTCTACTGCGGGCGCTGGAGGTTTCTCATGCGACGCTGATCGACAATCCACAGGCCTATCTCTTCCAGATCGCCCGGTCCGTCGCCCGCCTGACGGCCATCCGTCAGTCGCGCGAGCGGCCGTTATTCGCACCTTACGAAGCGGGTCTTGCCGTTGCCTGCGAAGAGCCGGGGCAGGAGCGGATCGTTGCAGGCCGACAGCACCTTATTTTGATGGCGCGGGCCATCGAGGCCCTGCCCAAGCGCTGCCAGCAGGTCTTCGTGCTCAGCCGCCTGCATGGACATTCCAATGGCGAAATCGCCGTCCGGCTCGGCATTTCCCGCAACATGGTGGAAAAACACATCATCAAGGCGCTGCTGCACTGCCGTCAGGTCCGCGCGCAAATAAAAATGTGAACCGGCATCAGGTGTTCGCATCCCTTTTCACTCTATAAGGGAAAGGAACACATCTCAGCACGCAACAAACGGCAGATCAGGACATGAACAAGCGCCCGGACGGTCTGAAGGATAACGGCGTGACCGATGATGGTCTGGCTGAAGAGGCCGCGCTGTGGGTGGCGCGCATGCAGTCGGCAGACGCGACGGAAGCGGAGCGGGAGGCGTTTCACGTCTGGCTGCGGGCCGATCCCGCCAATGCTGGCGCCTATGAGGACATGCGGGGCCTCTGGGGCGAGCTTGGCGATATCGAGCTTGCGCCGGCCGAACAGCGGAAACGGCGCGGGCCTCGCCGGGCAATGCTGGCATGTGTTGCCAGTCTCTGCCTCATCGGGCTTGCAGCGCTGTTTGCGGAGAAAAGCGGATTGAAGGACCACTGGCAGGCGGATTATTACACCGAAATCGGTCAAACACGCGTGCTTTCGCTGGAGGACGGCAGCCGCATCAGCCTGAACACCGACACGGCGATTGCTGTTCATTATTCGCAAAAGGAACGGCGCATCACCCTTCTTCGCGGCGAAGCCTATTTCGATGTCGCCAAAAACCCGGAACGGCCCTTCGTCGTCGAGGATGGCGCGCTGACGGCAAAGGCGCTCGGCACCCATTATTCGGTGCGCACCGGCAATGGCGCGCTGCCGCAGGAAGTGCAGGTGGAGGAAGGCCGTGTGGAGGTGACGACAGGCGCCGAGACCGCCGTTCTCACGCCCGGAGAGGCCGTCACCCTTGGCGGCGACGGCAGGCTGGTGCGCGCGCGCAAGGATGTCGCCAACAGCATGGCCTGGCGCGAAGGAAAGCTCGTCTTTTCCGGCCAGCCGCTGCGCGAGGTTCTCGATATTCTCTCGCAATATCGCCGGGGCCGCATCGTCATCCTCGATGAGGAGGCGGCGAGGCAGCACGTTTCCGGCATCTTCGACCTCAGGGACACGGATCAGGCGCTCACCATTCTCGAAGAAAGCCTTCCCGTTTCGGTATCGCGGCTTTCCGGAATGCTGGTTTTCGTCCGCTCGCGATAAAATAACTTTTTTCGCAGATCCGACGTCAGGAGTCGGCCCGCCTTTTCACTCTAGTCAATCAGGACCCGTTTCAGCAGGGGCATAAGATCACGAGTGAGAGGGAATGACATGAATTTGGGCAAGCAGGCACGCGGCTGGTTCTGGCTGACAACGACGGCGATCATCGGGGGTATCGTCGCGGCAGGTCCGGGCGCCACGACCGCCAGCGCGCAGACACCACCCGCCGCAAACGGCGCCCCCGCCCCTGCCACCGTAACCGTCTCCATTCCCCCAGGGCCGCTGGAAAACGCCATTCTCAGCTTCGGCCGCCAGGCCAATCTGCGCATGGTCTACCCCTCCGAGATCACCAGGGGTCGCAGCACGGGCGGCGTCAAGGGCACGTTCAGCGTGTCGGCGGCCGTCAGCGGGCTTCTGGCCGGATCAGGACTGAACTACGCATTGGCTGGCGGCAACACCGTCCGCATTTTCGATCCCGCCAGCCAGGCCGGCGAAAGCGGCGGTTCGGCCGCCGCCGGCAGCACCCTGCTTGCGCCGATTACCGTGCAAGGCACCGGCCTTGAAGGCGCCAGGGGCATCATCGAGAGCAATGGCTATGTCGGCAAATCCGGCCGCACCGCCACCAAGACCGATACGCCGGTCGCCGAAACCGCCCAGTCGATCACCACCGTCAGCCGCAAGCAGCTTGATGACCTGAAACCGCAGAACCTCTCGGAAGCGCTGAACTACACGCCCGGCGCGCGCATCGGCCAATATGGCGCGGAGCCGCGTTTCGACGCCTTCAAGGTGCGCGGCACCGATCTCAGCACGACAGGCATCTTCCGCGACGGTCTGCGGCAGGTCAGCAGCCAGAACGGCAGCGCCCGGCTTGAGCCCTATGGCGTGGAAGCGGTTTCCATCCTTCGCGGCCCGGCCGCCTCCATCTATGGCGCAAGCAGCTCCGGCGGCATTGTCGACATCATCTCGAAACGCCCGACCGAAGAGACGCTGCGCGAGGTGGAACTGCAATATGGCTCCTTCGGCCGCGTGCAGGGCGCTTTCGATCTTTCCGGCGCCGTCGATGACGAGAAGACCATGCTTTACCGCCTGACCGGCGTGGCCCGCGACGGCCGCAACGAAATCAGCGCCATCAAGGACGACCGGCTGTTCATCGCGCCGGCCTTCACCTTCCAGCCGGATGCCGGCACCAGGCTGACGCTGCTCGGTGAATATATGGACAGCACCACCGGCGGCACCTGGGGATACATCAACAATTACGGCAGCGACGGCAAGTCGACTGGCGCGACGCCGGTTTATGGCGGCGATTCCCGTTTTAATGATTTCGAGCAGAAACAATGGCGTATCGGCTATGAATTCGAGCATGAAATCAATGACACCGTCACCTTCTACAGCAAGGCGCGTTATTCGGGGCTTACGGCCGACCAGCAATGGGTCTTTGCCAACTATCCCGGCATCACCATCGAGGACAATGAAGGCTTCTCCGCCGACAATTACCTGAAGACCGAATTCGACACCGGCCCGGCGAAACATACGCTGCTGACCGGTATCGACTTCAGCCACATGTCATACACCTCGAAACAGGGCAGCGGGCCGGGCCTGTTCACCGACACCTATACCTATACGCCGGATGTATCGCTGATATTGACCCAGCGGATGAACACGCTCGGCATCTATGCGCAGGATCAGGTCGAAATCGACCGCTGGCGTCTGACGGCCGGCATTCGTCACGACTGGCTGGACACCGAATATCAGGCCCAGACCGTCGGAGACGCAACGGCCCCCACCTATGACGGCGATGAAACCAAGACGACCGGCCGCGCCAGCCTCGGTTATGTCTTTGACAGCGGCGTGATGCCCTATGTCAGCTATGGCACTTCCTTCGTGGCCAATCCGGGTGTCATCATCACCACCGGAACGGTAACGGGCCAGGCGCAGCCGACGGTCGGCAAGCAATATGAGCTCGGCGTGAAATATGCCCTGCCGCAATATAACGCCCTGCTGAGCGCCGCCTTCTTCAATCTCGATCAGGACAATGCGACGGTCTACGAGACCTCGTCCGGCATCAACCTGCTGCGCCAGCTCGACCTGCGTTCGCGCGGCGTGGAACTCGAAGCCACGGCCTCGCTCGACAATGGTTGGAGCCTTATCGGCTCCTATTCCTATAACGACGTTGAAATCACCAAACTGACATCGGAAACGGTGGGCAAGCAGCTCAATTCCTCGCCCTATCACACCTTCTCGCTGTGGGCCGATTACGAATTCCAGGAAGGCGCGCTTGAAGGCCTCGGCATCGGCGCGGGGCTGCGTTATGTCGGATCGAGCTTCGGCGACAATCAGCACACGCCAATTCTCGACAATGAGGCCCGCACCTTCGTCGATGCATCGCTGCGCTACGACCTCGGCAAGGCCCTGCCCTCGCTGGAAGGTGTGAAGCTGCAGATCAATGCCACCAACCTTCTTGACGAGGTGAAACAGGTCTGCACCACGGGCTTCTGCTATTATGACGAAGGCCGCAAGGTCGTCGGCAGCATCCGGTATCGCTTCTGATGCTGCAGCAGAACCCTGCCACAACCAAGCCGTCGCCGGCTGCCGTCTTCTTGGCGGTCGGCGGGCTTTATGTCGGGCAGAGCGTGATTGGCGGGCTGACCTTTCTCGGCCTGCCGGCGGTGCTCAGGACAGCCGGACTGCCGCTGGACCAGATCGGCCTGCTTTATATCGTCGTTCTGCCCTGGGCGCTGAAATTCCTCTGGTCGCCGCATGTGGAGCATTACCGGCTGCCACGTGTCGGCAGGAACCGCTCGCGGGTGATCGTCGGCGCGGGCATCGCCGCCTGCGCCTGCGGCCTCGCCGTTCTTGCCTTCACGGGCCCGTCGCCGGTTTCCGTCGCAATCGCCATCCTGTCGGTGATCGCGCTGGTGACGGCGACCGTCGACATCGCCTGTGACGGCTATGCGGTCGAAACACTGGCGGAAGAACATCATGGCTGGGGCAACGCCGCACAGGTGGGCGGCTCCTATCTCGGCTCCGCCATTGGCGCCGGCCTGTTTCTGGTACTGGTGGAGCGCGCGGGCTGGACGAGCGCCACGCTCGTCATGGCCGGGCTGGTCATCCTGCTTGCGCTCCCCTTCCTGCTCGGCCCGGCGGCAAGAACGGTCTCGCAGACACGAGACCACCTGCCATCGATCAAAAACGCGCTCAAGCGACGGGAAGTCCGCACCGGCCTTCTGGTCGCGGCCGTTTATGTCGCCGCGCAGAAATGGGGGCTCGCCATGCTCGGCCCGTTTCTGGTCGATTACGGCTTCGATCTCGCCACCATCGGCGCACTGAATGGCGTGGGCAGCATGATCGTCGGTTTCGCCGGCGCGCTGCTCGGCGGCACGCTGGTACGCCTCTACGGGGCGTCACGAATCCTGCTCGTCGCCATCTTCGTGCAGACTGCGCTGCTCTGCCTTTTTGCCTATTTCAGCGTTCATCGCGATATTTCGCAATGGGTCGTCATGGCGGTTGCGGTGGCAAGCTCGTCGGGCATCATGTCCATCGGCTTCGTCGCGCTTTACGCCTGCTTCATGGGCTGGTCCGACCCCCGGCAGGCCGGGGTCGATTTCACCCTGTTCCAGTGCATGGATGGCGTTGTCGGCATGATCGGCGGGTTGGGCGCAGGCGCGATCGCCGATAAATTCGGTTATCAGGCCTCCTTCATCATTGCCGCCATCGTTTCGGTGCTCGCCGTACCGGTCATCTTCCTGCTGATGCGGCGACAGAATTCTTGAACCGAAGCCCCGGGCGCAGCGGCTTAAACCGCGCCCGGCAGGCTATTTGCATCGGCCTATTCCACCACCACCGACAGTGCCGTACCGGTATAAACTGGCCGCACCTTCACATTGCCCGCATCGATCGTGGCGAATGTCCCGGTCAGACCGTTGGCGGAGACCACGTCGAGCCGCGTGCCTGCGGCTGGCGCGCCGCCATCAAAAACGAGCTTCAGCGTTGCGCCATCCAGCATTGCATTGCCCTTGATCCGAAGCGTACCCTTCTGTGGGTCGACCGCCAGCGTGCCGCCCGACTGCGCATAGTCGCCGCCGATGACAATATCAGTCGCTCCGCCGAGCGAAAGCGTGCCGCCGCTGACCAGCACGCTGCCGGTTCCAAGCGCATCGGCAGACGACGCCACCAGCGTTCCCTCCTTGACGATCGTGCCGCCGCCATAGCTGTTATGGCCGCCAAGCGTCAGCGCTCCGCTGCCGGATTTGACGAGACGCCCTGCCCCGGCAATATCGTTCGTCCATCTGTCCGCCGCATTGAACCCGCCGGCGGCAGCGTCCATCGTCACCTCGACATCGCCGTCAAACGCCCCGTAGCCACCGGCAGCGGCCACCAGATTGATACGGCCCCAGCCGTTGCTGTCATCCAGCAGCGGATAGCCGGCCTCGATGCCGGTGGAAAACAGCACGGCGCGGCGCTGGGCGGCATCGAGATAGGGCAGACGTGTCTCCAGCAGGACCTCCGCCCCCTTCGGCACCACCATCGGCGCATCGCCTGCGGCCTTGTCGCGGCTGAAGGAATAGGTCATGCGCCGGCGATAATCCGCCCCGTTCTTCGCCATATCGGCAAATTGGTCGACATCCGGCTTTTCGCCATGGGCGAAATCGATGAGCGACTGGCCCTGCGGCAGGCGCTTGGTGAAATAGGCCTGCAAGGCCGCATGCGCGGCTTTCTTCACCTCAGCATTTTTCGGGTCCTGCAACATGGCGGCGGCCATGGCGGTTGCGGTGATGCGGCCGCCGATCACGTCGAGCGGCGAATGCATGCCGGCGACGATGCGGCTCTCACCGAGTTCGGAGGCCGCCGTCAACAATTCGGAAAAGCGTTCCGGCATCGCATAGGCGTAAGCGATGGCGGCCAGATAGGCAGCATTGGTGTGGCCGCTTGGAAAACCGCCATCCTTGCCACGACCGCGGGTTTCACGCACGTATTTCAGCGCCGGCACGACGACACCCGGATCGCTCTCATAACCTTCAAAGCTCCGGTCGCCAATCGTTTCCTTGCCGGTCTCGATCACCTCGCCTTTGTCGTTCATGCGCCAGGGCCGTGGCGAGGAATAGAAATATTTTGCCGGCGAGGTCGTCCCCTCCGGTCCGCGGATCACCTTCATGAAGGCGACGAAATCCTTCAGTTCGCTATCGGCAGCACCCGCCTCGGTGCCCTTGTCGTCTTCCTTGCGGGCGATGACCTCGTTCGGATCGAAATCCGCCAGCGTATGATTGATCGTCGTCGTTGCGCCCGCCCCTTCGCGATACCAGGCGGCAAGCGGCCCCATGCCGTCGATGACGCTGTACCCCTGCGAACGCCGGTCGTTCATATAGGCTTCGAAAGCGGCGGCGCGCGTGCGGTTCTCGCCGGTTACGGACAGCACGTAACGCATGTTTTCCTGCCAGACGGCGGGATCGACGATCTTCACATGGCTGAACTCCGCCGGGCCATCGCCATTGGCACCGCCATCCGCCCATTTTTCATCGCCAAGCGTCCAGATGCGGTTGAAACCGGAGAGGATTTCGATGATCGGATTGTCCCGGTCGTCATAGGCGCGAACCGCCTCGCCCTTCTCATTCTTGCCGGTCTGGTTGCGGTAATTGTCGGCAAGCGGCAGCGGATAGGGGGCGACCGGCTCAGGCACCGCGATGGTATAACCCTGACCTGCCAGTGCATTGCTATCGAATGCTTCGGCGCTCGAAACGAGCACCAGCAATGCAACGGAGGCAAGCAGGGCCGAGCGTGCGGAGGGAATGGACGACATCTTTAGTTTGGCCATGACGGAGGATCCTGTGATTTGACGCGTGACGAAAGCAGGCGCGCAAAGGTTCGGCGCACCGCGCCGTCAGCTTTAAGCCGGGCATGTTGCAGTTTTTTTTCGATATGCTGATCAAGATAGATCGCATGTAAGAGAACGGCCGGCGGATGGCGGCGCGATCTGCCAGAAGCTTGCTCCGGGCAGATCGACTTTTTTATCTCGAAGCGGCGCTCTTATTTCTTGACCGCAACCGCCTCGTTTATCTTTGCGACGTCGTCTTCCAGAACCTTGTAGGTCTGGTCGAGCGTCAATTCGCCGACGATAAGCTGGCTCATGCGCTGCACGATCTGCTGATACATGGCGCTGCCGCCCTTGACGCGTTCGAAATCGCGGGCCGCCTGCGGCACGTTCTTCTTGTTGTCGAGGAACACCTTCATCGCCGCCCTGGCGTCTTCGCTCTTTAGCTTGTATTGCGGATCGACGATCTCCGCGCCAGTCAGGATGACGTAGTTCTCGGCGATTTCCCGCTGCACCTTTTCGGAGCCGAGAAATTCGATGAAGTGCGCCACATCTTCGGGATATTTGGTGCGCTTGAAGCCGACAATGGCGGTGCCGCCGGGCATGGCGTAGCATCCGGCATCGCCGCAGGGCGCATTGATCGCCGTCCATTCGAAATTGTCGCCGATCTTGTTCTGGAACGGATTGACCATCCAGTTACCGGCCAGATAGGTCACGACATTGCCGTTGACGAATTCGTCGCCCATGTTCTTGTACTGCGAACCGCCGGCCGCACCCCACATTTCCTTGGGGAAGCTGCCATTCTGTGTCCATGAATAGATATCGGCGATGTATTTCCTGGCCGCCTCATCCGGGAAGCTGAACTTGCCGTCCTTCACATAGGTCGAACCGTAAGAAAAGGCGCCGCCGGAAAAGCGGTGACCGGAACGGTCCATGGTGAAGGGGATCTGCACGCCGGTCGCCTTGGCGACGCGGGCGGACGCTTCAACGATCTCACTTAACTTCGCCGTTGGGCCGGGCAAGGGTTCACCCGCCTGCTCGAACAGCGTCTTGTTGACGAAGGGCAGGTTCAGCGTCTGCGACGCCATATAACCGTTGATCGACTGCGGATCGTTGACATTCGGCAGACGAAGCTGATCGAGGCTCGAACCGTGCAGCTTGGCGAAGGCATTCGCATCCTTCATGTAAGGGCGCATGTCGAGATAATAGGGCGCAAGCTGCCAGTCGGTGATCTTGGCGATATCAGGACCTTCGCCGACCGCAAGCTGCACCGGCAGCTGCTTGGAAACCGCATCATAACCCGAAGACACGAAATTGATCTTCACACCCGGATTGGCAGCCTCGAACTCCTTGCTGAGATCGGCCATGCGCTGCACGTAGCCCTGGTCGTCATCCGTAAAAAGGAAAGTAATCGTTCGGGTCTCGGCTTGGGCCGTCGCAAGACCGGCGACTGAGGCCACTACGAGGGCGCTGACGCCCGAAACCAATTTCATCATGCTCATCCTCCCAATGAAAATATTTTCATAAATCGAACGAAAGCTCCTCTGCTTAATTCGATTTATAATGTTTTGCGGCTTGACAGAATAAACGTCAAGCTGTTTGTTTTGGCGAAATCGCGCAAATCGAAGCGAAAGAGCAAAAACAGGTTTGTGAAAATAATTTCATAACGATCGACGGGAGGCGATCCATTATGACGGATGGACCATTTGCGGCGAACGCGTCGCAGCCGACATATACCGTCGCAAACGGCGAAACGGTGACCGCTTGGATCGTCTCCGATCCGGTGGAGACCTCATTTCCCGGCACCGCGGCCCCCGCCGAAGACCGAGTGAACTATCGCTTCATCAACGGTTTCGTGAATGTGGGCGACCTGCCCTGCCGCAAGGCCTTCCAGCAGACCATGATCGGCCGCGATATCGCACCCGAGAATGGCTTTGCGGTTTCGCACCTCAACCTGCCGGGCTCCAACCGCCGCGTCGAATTCACCGGCTTCTGGCATGTACCCACCCATGTGCAGCGCTGGCTGAAGGGCACCTTCCGCAGCGAGACTGCAAGGAAGGCGCACTTCCGGCTGCGCACCTGCGGTGGCGTCCGCATCTGGGTCGGCGGCGTCGAACAGGTCCGTTTCGAACCCTTCATCCGCAATGTCGAAAGCAGCCGTGACATCACGCTTGATCTTTCGGCCGGCGATAACGAGGTGCTGCTGCTCTGTGAGGATCTGGCGGAGCGCGACATCATCTGGTTCTTCGAGCTTGAGGTCGTCGACGCCGAGCCGCTGACCGTCGTGCTGCCCGTGCCGCTCGACCGGGAGGAGACAAAGCGTCTCGCCGCGCTGGTGCGCGATGTTCACCCGGCACGGGACGTCTTTTCCGGCTCGGCCCTCGAACTGGTCTTCGGGGCGCCGCCTTCGCACGATCTGCCGGTGCACATCGCCGTCAAAAGCCATGGCCATGAGCGCGCCACGCTTGCGGAGGTGGATACGGTGCTGAAGGCGGGGCAATCCTCGCTGACGATCCCCGAAACGACAGGCATTTCGGATGGGTATCACGGTGTGAAAATCACTATAGGTTCCGGAGCGGGGACGGTAACCCGTGTCATCGACGTCGCATTCATGCATGACATCGCCCCGGAAGCGTCCCCTATCGATATTACCGAGCGCAAAAAGGCCGCCCTGTCCTTCAGCGCCCGTTTTGGCGCCTGGCGCATCGGCCGCGCGCTGGCGATGGTCGCCTCCGGCAGCGACGATATCGAGACGATCGGCGGCATCGTCGATGCGACGCTTTATTCCATTGATCGGCGGGAAGATTGCTCCGATTTCGTCATGATCCCGCTTCTATGGCTTGTGCGCGCTTATGGCGACCGCCTGCCGGCCGAGATGCGGGCGCGGATCGATACCTCGATCCTCGGCTATCGCTACTGGGTGGACGAACCGGGCAATGACGTCATGTGGTTCTGGAGCGAGAACCATGTTCTCTGCTTCCACACCAGCCAGCTATTGGCTGGCGAGTATCTGCCGGATGCCGTCTTCGCCGCGTCGGGCCGCACTGGCAGAGAACAGGCGGCGCTGGCGGCCGACCGGCTGGAGCGCTGGTTCGACAGCGTCGAGGCCCATGGGCTGGCCGAATGGAACTCCGCTGCCTATTATCCGGTGGATTTCATCGGCCTTCTCGCCATCGAACATTGGGCGGGACCGGAGCTTGCCGCCCGTGCCCGCCATCAACTCGATGTCATTTTCGAAATGATCGCGCTGCACACGCTTGGCGGCGTTCCCTCCGGTTCGCAAGGGCGGGCTTATGACAAGGAGCTGCGCGCCGGGCCGCTGACGGAACTGGCGCCCTTTGCGCAGGTCGCCTTCGGTCAGGGCTGGCTTAACAATGGTGTTGCCTCGCTACCGATGTTCTGCTGCGGCAACTACCTGCCGCCGGCGCATCTTGCCGCCCTCTCCCAGCTGGAAAGCGGCCGTGCGGTCGAAGCGCGTTATGCGCAGGGGCTGGAGCCCGGCAAGCTCGTACTGTTCAAGAACGAGGCCGCCCAGCTTTCCACCGTTGTCGATCACAAGACCGGCCGCAAGGGCCACCAGCAGCACGTCATGGACATCAGGCTTGCCGGCCACCCGATGGCGCGGCTGTGGGTCAATCATCCCGGTGAGGACGATCCGTGGGGCACGCAACGCCCCTCCTATTGGGCGGGAAGCGGCATCCTGCCGCGCGTGGCGCAACATCGCGATCTGGCGATGCTGATTTTCGACACTGAGGATCACCGCAATGACTGGACCCACGCCTATCTCGGCCGCGACGGGCTGGAGGAGGTGCTTGTGGAAGGCAACTGGCTCATCACCCGTTCCGGCCGCGGCTTTGCCGCCCTTTACGCCACGAACGGCCTTGAACCCGTCACCTCTGGAGCCACCGCCAACCGCGAGATCAGATCACCCGGCCGCCGCGCCGGCTGGGTCGGTGTCATCGGCTGCGGCGACACGCAAGCTTTCGCCCGTTTCCGCGAGAAAATCCTCGCCACACGGGTCACCTTCGATGCCGAGAGCAGGCTGCTCTCAGTCACCCCACCCGCCGGGCCGGCACTCACTCTCAACTGGGACGGCGCATTCATCATTGGCGGACAGGCCATGGCCTTCGACCACGACCAGCCCCAACCGGAAATCACCTTCGACAGCGCCGACCCGGCTTCGGGCAGCGCTTCAAACCCCTTCTACTCCTAAGCGGAATTGACAGATGAACCAGCCAAGCATGGAAAAAGACACTCTCAGGACGACCATCGACAATGTCGCCGCCGCCTTCAGCCGCCTCAAGGGCATTCAGGAAGGTCTGGTCAGCGGCAGTTCCGATGGCAAGATCCAGTTCGATGAATGGGACTGGGAAGTGGGTGTCGGTCTTTACGGCTTCCTGCGACGGGCGCTCGCCGCCAACGACCGGAAGGCACTGGACGACCTCGTGACATGGTATGGCTGGCAGATCGACCGTGGCCTGCCGCCGCGCCAGATCAACAGTTCCGCGCCGATGCTGCCGCTCGTCATTCTGACCGAACATGTCGACCGGCCGGATTTCCGGGCGCTGGTGGAGGACTGGGCCGACTGGCTGGTGCATCAATTGCCAAAAACCGAAGATGGCGGCTTCCAGCATGTCGTGAAGGAACGGCTGAATGAAGGTGAGCTCTGGGACGACACGCTGTTCATGGCCTGTCTGTTTCTCGCCCGCGCCGGGGTCGTCTGCAAACGTCAGGACTGGATTGATGAGGCCGTCTACCAGTTCATGATCCATGCGCGGTATCTCTCCGACCCCATCACCGGGCTCTGGTATCACGGCTGGACCTTCAAAGGACGCCATAATTTCGCGGACGCCTTCTGGGCGCGCGGCAATTCCTGGATCACGGTCGCCATTCCCGAACTCTTCGAACTGGTGCCGACCCTTGCGGGGAAAGACAAGCGTTTCCTCGCCAATGTGCTGGCAAGCCAGGTGCGGTCGCTAAGAAAATATCAGCGCGAAGACGGCATGTTCCATACGTTGCTCGATGACCCGACCTCGCCGGTCGAGACATCGGCGACGGCCGGCATCGCCTATGGCATTTTGCGCGGCATCGAGGCCGGCATTCTCGGTGAAGAGAACCGTCCCCATGCGGAACGTGCGCTGAAAGCGGTGCTTGGCAATATCGATGACGAAGGCGTCGTTCACGGGGTTTCCGACGGCACGCCGATGGGCCACGATCTCGATTTCTATCGCCGCATTCCCAACCTGCCCACACCCTACGGACAGGCGCTGACGATGCTGCTTCTTATCGACGTTTTTCTGAAAAGGCCAAAGGCATCGTGAGCATCATGAACATCAGTCAGGACATCACAGTTGCGGCCAGTGGCCTCGATGCCACGGCGACCATCCAGCAGGCTATCGATGCCGCGTCATCAGCAGGCGGCGGGCGCGTTTCTCTCCTGGCGGGACGACATGTCAGCGCCGGTCTCCAGCTCAAAAGCGGCGTAGAACTGCACCTTGCCGAAGACGCGGTACTGGCGCCTGTTTCAGACTACGACGCTTACGCGCTGACCCGGGTTTCGGTGATTGCCGAAGACTCCGATCGCGGCATGATCATCGCCAAGGGCGCAAGCAATATCGCCGTGACCGGTCCGGGCCGCATCGAGGCCGGCGGTGAAAACTTCATCATCGGCGATGACACGGCCATGGGAACCTATGTCCCGGCGAAAAAACGTCCCCGCGTCATGGTGCTGGAAGCCTGCCGTAATGTGCGCCTTGAAAACCTGAACGTCAGCGCCTCACCCATGTGGACGCTGCATATGGTCGATTGCGAAGACCTTCATTTCCGCAATCTGCGCATCGAAAACGACCGCCGGCTGCCCAATACGGACGGCATCGTGCTTGACGCCTGCCGGCGCGCGCTGATCGAGGATTGCTTCATCTCGACCGCCGATGACGGCATTTGCCTGAAGACCAGCGCCGGGCCGGATGGCAAGGCGGTGGGCGTATGCGCCGATATTACCGTTCGCCGCTGCACCGTTTCCAGCATGAGCTGCGCACTGAAACTGGGCACCGAATCCTTCGGCGATTTCACCAATGTGGTGTTCGAGGATTGCAAGGTCGTGCAGTCAAACCGCGGCATGGGTCTTTTCTCCCGTGATGGCGGCGCCATGCGCAACATCCGCTTTTCAAGGATCGAGGCCGAGTGCCATGAAACGCCGGGTGGTTTCTGGGGTTCTGGCGAAGCGGTCACTGTCACTGTCGTTGACCGCCGCCCCGAACGGCAGGCCGGAAGGGTGGACAATCTTGTTATCGAAGACTTAAGCGGCTCGATGGAAGGAGCAATCAATCTTGTCTCCACCTCGGCGGCCGGAATTCACAATGTCAGGTTCGAGCGCATCACACTTGCCCAACATCCAGGCAAGCTCGGCACCGGCCTGCAATACGATCTGCGCCCCACCAATGCCGATATAGCGCCAAGCGCCGATGCGGCCGGTCGCGCCAATGCCTGGACGCAGGATGCTGAGGGCCGGATTGTCGGCATGGAGGATTATCCGGGCGGCATGCCCGCGATCTATCTGGAAGGCGTTCACGGTTTTTCGGCTGATGATGTCGCCATCAAAAGAACAATGCCCTTGCCCGAGGGTTGGAACAGCCAGGAGATCGTCGCGACGGCGAGCTCGGTTGAAGGGAGCAGGTGATGGGAAGTCTGAAACTCGAAAACCTCAGCAAGGCGTTCGGCGCCGTTCATGTACTGCATGATATCGATCTTCAGATCGAGAACGGCGAATTCGTCGTTTTCGTCGGCCCCTCGGGCTGCGGAAAATCGACGCTGCTGCGCATCATCGCCGGTTTGGAAGATGTTACTTCGGGCAGCATCGCGATTGGAAATCGCGATGTCAGCGCGCTGTCGCCGGCCGAGCGCAAGATCGCCATGGTCTTCCAGTCCTATGCGCTTTATCCGCATATGAGCGTACGCAAGAACCTTGCCTTCGGCCTGGAAAACCTGCGTTTCAAGCGGGCGGAAATCGAAAACCGCATCAACGAGGCGGCGCGCATGCTCGCCATCGAGCCCTATCTCGACCGCAAGCCGAAACAGCTTTCCGGCGGCCAGCGCCAGCGCGTCGCCATCGGCCGCGCCATCGTGCGCGAGCCTGACATCTTCCTGTTCGACGAGCCTCTTTCCAACCTCGATGCGGCGCTGCGCGTGCAGACCCGCGCTGAAATCACCCGGCTGCACCGTGATATCAAAACGACGATGATCTATGTCACCCACGATCAGGTGGAAGCCATGACCATGGCCGACAAGATTGTGGTGCTGCGCGCCGGGCGCATCGAGCAGGTGGGCAGCCCGCTTGAGCTTTTCGACAATCCGCGCAATCTCTTCGTCGCCGGTTTCCTCGGTTCGCCGCGCATGAACATGCTGAAGGGCACCATCACCAAGGACGAAGACGGCACCATTGCCATCGATGCCGGCTATGGCGTGTCGCTCCCCTGCCTCGTCGATCCGGCAACCGTCAGTCCGGGACAGTCCGTTCTGGCGGGTATTCGACCCTCGCATTTCACCATCGTGGATACCGGCCTGCCCTTCGAGGTGCAATACCACGAAAGCCTCGGCACCGAGACCTATCTCTACGGCAATCTTCAGGGCGAGAAAGAACAGATCATCGTGCATCAGGCCGGCCATTTCGCCCCCGCTTCCGGCTCGGTGCTGAAGATCATGCCAGCGCGGGAAAAGGTGCATGTCTTCGATCCGACCACCGAACTGGCGCTGCCACGCATCGCGAGCGAAGGGAGAGGTTAGCATGGCCAATCCGAAGCTTGCGAGACTGTCCGACCGCGCGCTCGACGCCGTGATGGCGATTGCCGAAGTGCCGCTCAATTTCATCGAGCGGCTGATCGGCAAAAGGCGCATGCCCTATATCTTCCTGATGCCGAACCTCGTTCTTTTCGGCATCTTCACCTTCCTGCCGATTGCCATTGCCGTCGGTTACGCCTTTACCGGCGGCACCGAACTTTTGATCTCCGACCGCCCCTTCGTCGGTTTGGAGAATTTCGGTATGCTGCTGGATTGCCAGAGCTATATGGACCCCGGCAGCTGCCGGGAATCGCTGTTCTGGACCGCAATCTGGAACACGCTGTGGTTCGTCGGCTTCAACGTCATCGCCACGTTGCTGGTCGCGCTCATCACCGCGCTCATCCTCAACAGGGCGATTGCCGCGCGTGGTTTCTTTCGCGCCATGTTCTTTTACCCGGTCTTGCTGTCCCCCGTCGTCATCGGCCTCATCTGGAAATGGTTTCTGGACCGCAACGGCCTGCTCAACGCCTTCTTCCAGATGCTGGGCGTGCCGCCGGAAATCTTCCTGCTGGATGTCGGCTGGTCGCGGTTCTTCGTCGTTGTGGTCTCGGTCTGGTTCCACATGGGCTTTTATACGCTGATCCTGCTCGCCGGCCTTCAGGCCATCCCGAAAGACCTCTATGAAGCCGCCGCCATCGACGCCGCCTCACCCCGGCGCACCCTCCTGCGCATCACCCTCCCGCTTCTCGGCCCCAACCTGCTCGTCGTGCTCATCCTGTTGATGATCCGCTCCGTGCAGATCTTTGATGAGGCGTGGGTTCTGACAAATGGCGGCGGTCCGGGCACGGCCAATACATTTGTCGTGCAATATATCTACCAGATGGCCTTCGGCAGCGATCTGAGGCTGTTTGGCCTTGCATCTGCCGCATCGGTTCTCATGGGGCTTGTGCTTCTCGCACTCACCCTCGTGCAGTTGCGCCTCGGCAAAAAGATGGAGTCCTGACCCATGTCCAACGCCGTCTCTTTTCTCACGCGCACCCGCCGCCCCGGCCGAATCGGCCTCACCGATATCCTCTCCTGGGTCTGGCTCATCGGCGGCACGCTTGCCGTCCTCATCCCGGTCGTCTGGGCCGCCATGTCATCGCTGAAACCGGAAGCCGAAATCACCCGGTTTCCGCCGAGCCTTCTGCCACGCGCCGCCGTGCAGGTGGAAGTGCAGGGTTACGACAAACCTCTCAGCCTGTGGAAAGCCCCCATCGACGGCATGGAGCGGGAAATGGCCATGGTCCGTCGCATCGGCCTGAAAGCCCAGATGGTCGATCCCGCCAATCCCGGCCCGCCCGTCAGCGTCGATACCCGCGAAATGACGCCTGTCCAGAAACTGACCGTTGCGACGGAAAACTTTACCGATCCGCTCACCCGGTTCAGCTTTTTGACCTTCCTCAAGAACTCGGTCTTCGTCACCTTCGTCGCAACCGTCCTGACGCTGATCGTCAACGCCATGGCCGCCTTTGCGCTGTCGAAATACCGTTTCCGCGGTGAGAAGGCGATCTTCGTGCTGATTATCTCGACGCTCATGATCCCGCTCACCGTCGTCATGGTGCCGGCCTATCTCGTCATCGTCGGCGTCGGCCTCGTCGACAATCTCTGGGGCGTCATCATCCCGACGGTCGCGACACCAACCGGCGTGTTCCTGCTCAGACAATATATGCTGACCATCCCGGACGAGCTGATCGAGGCGGCCCGCGTCGATGCGGCAAGCGAATTCCGCATCTTCTGGCGCATCATCCTGCCGCTGACGGCCCCGGCGCTTGCGGTCCTCGCCATCTTCTCGGTGCTCTGGCGCTGGAACGATTTCCTCTGGCCGCTGATCGTTCTCAGCAGCCGTGAAAACTTCACGCTGCAGGTGGGGCTGAACGCCTTCCAGGGCGAGTTCTCGGTGCAATGGCACTATATCCTCGCCATGACCTTCCTCAGCCTGGCACCCGTCACCGTCGTATTCCTGTTCCTGCAGCGCTACATCACGACAGGCATTGCCGGCACGGGCATGAAATAAAACGACAAATCATTTGGGGGGCGGCGCAATGCTGCCCCTCAGCACCAGCCGACAACCGAGTTCCAGCCGGTGCGCCGGGCGGGTGGGATCGGCCGCCATAAGGCGCTGCTCCAGCAGCGCAAGCGCCGCACCGCCCAGCCTGTCGGCGGGCAACTGGATGGTGCTGAGCGGCGGCGCACTGAAGGCCGCCGGCATGATATCGTCAAACCCCAAGACCGAAACATCGTCCGGCACCCGGATTCCTGCCTCTGTCAGGGCCTTCAGGCAGCCAAGCGCCAGATTGTCGGCGGCGCAGAAAATCGCGGTGGCGTTTCTGAGCGGCTTGTCTTCGGCCAGTAGACGGCGGATGGCGTCCTCGCCCCATTCGGGCTCATAGCTCTCCACCTCGATGACCATATCGGCGGGAACAGCGAGACCTGCCGCTAGATACGCGTCGCTATAGCCATCGTAACGGCGGCGGATCGTTGTGCGGCCCTTCCAGGTGATGTGAAGAATATTGCGATGCCCAAGAGACAGCAGATGTTCGATGCCGAGCCGCGCACCAAAACGGTTCTCGGCCGTTACCGTATCGACGATCATGGCCGGGTCCTCGCCATTGATCAGCACCACCGGCCGCGCAAGCGCAGACAGCGCCTCGACCAGTTGCGGCCTGTCATCGTTCAGGATGACGATACCGTCGACCTTTTCAGCATCCGCCGCCGCCGCCACCGCAACCGGGTCGAGTCGGCTCGTTGCGCTGACATAGGGAACGATGCGAATGCCGCGCCGCTCGCATTCACGCCGGAAACCGTTCAGCATCGTCCAGCTGACCATGTTGAGATCGCTTTGCGGTGCGGCATCATTGGTCATGGCCAGAAGCACCACGCGCAGGGTGGCGATCGTCGCCTTCTGCCTGCGGTTCTCGAGATAACCGAGCGCCCGTGCCGCCTCCAACACCCGGTCGCGAACCTGCGTGGTCAAGGGTGCGGTGCCGTTGATGGCGTGCGAAGCCGTGCTCAGCGAAACATTCGCCTCCCGCGCCACGTCCTTAAGCGTCGTCTTCCTATCCGCTTTCATATAGGGAAAATTCAACCACTCTTCTTCAGACGGTGCGGGCAGAAAGCCTGCCTCACGCAGTCGATCTAAAGATTACCCGTGCCTGTTTGCTGCTCTCTAGTCTGCAAAAGACTACAGCATCATCCGTAAATGCGGAATTGATTTCTCTTGGTTTTTTGTGACCGCGCATGACGAGGCCAATGCCGAGCGTTCCTTCGTCCATGGCGCAGATGGCGGTGGAATACGGCGTTCCAGCACGACCTTCCGCTTGGTTGATCGGTCACGAAAGACGGCGGCGACGGCACGCCGCGTCGTGTTCCCAGGAGACAAGGCAGTGAGGGCTTTCCCATCCAGATCCTCGGGGGTGACTTTCGTGGACCACTCCAGGCCACTGCAGGGTGCTCCGGCTGGATACACGCCGGCGATGTCGGACGCCGCGACTGGGCCAACTTCCGGCTAAGAGTAATCGCAAGGGCTCTTTCGAGTTCTCACGCCCGGTCTATTGGCGATGCAATCTCATGGAACTGTCCACAGGATCAAGCAGTCCAGAGGCATCGCAACCGATATGACAAGCACGCGGATATCTCTCCCGGGCTAACTGACCGATACGGCATTGTTACCACCGCGACAGGCGGTCGATTTCGCCAACCGCCAAGAAGAGATTTCCGCTCGATCCGTTCTAATTATTAGGACGCGAATTTCTTGGGCAACTGCGGAACGCCTCTCAATAGGAATTTCGTCTTGAATTCAGAATCTTACGAAATCTTCGATCAATACTCCATCAGGCAAAAGCGCTTTTTGCCTAAATTTTTTGCAAGCATAAGATTTCATCGAAGCTCTTGCTAAAGTTGGCTTCCTCGTGAGACAAATGACCTGCGAGTAGAAGCGGTCTGAGCCTGGGTTCTGGACATTGCTCGACGGGTAAAATCTGTCGGGGAGATGTCTAAATGCCGTGTAAAGTCAGTAACCTTATCCCAAATTCCGCAGAGATCGATGATGGAGCCTATCATCTTCATGCGCATCGGTGTTTTGCATGCCTGAGCAGCGAGCGTCCTGAAAAACGCAATTGCGCCGTTGCCAGGCTCCTTGCGGATGGATTCCATCCGGACCGCATCACCACTCCCTATCCGTCCTTAAAAACCGAACACTAATTGTGAAAGGTCGCCCCATGTGCCGCACCAAGCTTGCCTCCTATGCACTTGCCGCCACCCTTGCCGCCGGCGCGGCATCCGCCGCTGACAAGGTGATCTTTCAGCTCGACTGGCTGCCGGGCGGCGACAAGGCGCCGATCTATGTCTGTCTCCAGGAAGGCTTCTGTTCGGAAGCCGGCCTTGAGGTGGAGATCGCTTCCGGTCGCGGCTCGACCGACGCCATCTCGCGCCTTGCCGCTGCATCCTCCGATATCGGCGTTTCGGATATCGGTGCCCTGATGGCTGCGCGCGCCAATGAGGGCGTGAAGGTGACCGCCGTCATGTCGCTGTTCAACAAGGGGCCGCATGCATTCTACGTCGCCAAGGGCGGCGCGATTACAAGTGTCGCCGACGTCAAGGGCAAGACGATCGCGACGTCGCCATTCACATCGTCGAATGTTTATCTGCCACTGGTGCTCAAGGATGCCGGCATCGACATGGCGGATGTTAAACTCATCAAGGCTGATCCCGGCGCGCTCGGACCCATGCTGATGACCGGCAATGCCGACGGCATCATCGCCTGGATGACGGACCTCACGCGCTACAGCAATCAGGGCAAGGAAGCCGGCAAGGAAATCATTGCCCTGCCGTGGTCGGCCGCCGGTCTCGAGCTCTATTCCGCATCTCTCATCGCCAGCGATGATTTCCTCGCCAAGCGCCCGCAGGTCGCCGCGCGCTTCGTCGCGGCCTACAAGAAGTCGGTCGAGTTCGCCAAGGAAAATCCGGAGAAGGCGGCTTCGGCCGTCACCGCCCTCGTGCCGGAGCTCGGTTCTGAAGATGTTCAGGGTTCGCTCAAGGACACGCTGCCGCTGATCTTCAACGAGGTGACGGACAAGGACGGCCTCGGCACCTTTGAAACCGCTCGCCTCGCTGAAACCTGGCACCGTGTTTCCCAAGCGCAGAACATTGACCCGGCCAAGCTCGATCCGGAAACCATGGTCAACCGCACCTTCATGGTAACGGAGTAACGCTCATGGCGATGCCCGCTATCCGCTTCGAGAGGCTGGGACAGGTTTTCGAGACCCGATCCGGACGCACGGAAGCCCTGCGCGACGTCAGTTTCGATGTGGCACGGCATGAGTTCGTCTCGATCCTCGGTCCTTCAGGGTGCGGGAAATCGACCCTGCTGCGCATGATCGCCGGCCTGCTGAAGCCGACATCCGGCTCGGTGGAGGTTTTCAGCTTGCCGGTGACGGCCCCGCGTGATGACATCGGCATCGTTTTCCAGAAACCGACGCTGCTTCCCTGGGCCACCGTCGAAGACAATGTCGTGTTTCCCGCCCGCCACAAGACCGGCCGGGTGACCGCACAGGAGCGCGAGCGCGCGGGTGAACTCCTGAAGATGGTCGGGCTGTCCGGCTTCGAAAAACGCCTGCCGGACGAGTTGTCCGGCGGCATGCAGCAGCGCGTCGGTATCGCCCGCGCGCTGCTCATGGATCCAGATATCCTGCTCATGGACGAACCCTTCTCGGCCCTGGATGCGCTGACGCGCGAGGTGATGGGCTTCGACCTTCTGCGTATCTTTTCCGAGCGCCCGAAGACCGTGGTCTTCATTACGCATTCGGTCAGCGAGGCTGCGCTTCTGTCCGACCGGGTATTGGTGATGACCGGCCGACCGGGTTCGATCCTGACCGAAGTTACCGTATCCGTGGGCCGGCCGCGTGGCCCTGAAACTACAAAGGACAAGGCGATCCATGACCTCTCCAACCACCTCCGCGATCTCCTCCTCACCCGCCACGCGGCTTGAGGTCATGCAGACCCGCACATCACCACTTGCTTTCCTCAAGCAGGTGCTCGCATGGCCGGGCATCATGACCGCCGCTGCCCTGATCGGTGCCGTGCTTCTATGGGAAGCGGCGGCACGGCTCCTGTCGATCCCCACCTATCTGCTTCCGCCACCGACTGCGATCCTCGGCTCGTTCTCTTCTATTGGCTTCGAACGCTGGATGGGCCACATCGTCGCGACGCTGCGGGTGGCGCTGATCGGCTACGCGATGTCCATCGTCATTGCCATTCCGCTCGCGGTCGTCATGATGCGCTCGCCGTTCCTGTCGCGGACGCTCTATCCGCTGCTCGTCGTCGTGCAATCGACGCCGGTGGTGGCTATCGCGCCAATCATCATCGTGGTGCTCGGGGCCGGCGATGCACCACGCATCGTCATCACCTGTCTCATCACCTTCTTTCCGCTTGTCGTCTCAACCGCAACGGGCCTTGCCGCGACCCCGCCCGAGCTGATTGAACTATCGCGAAGCCTGCGCGCCTCCGGCTTTCGCGAAATCACCCAGATCCGCCTCCCCTTTGCGGTGCCTTACATCTTCTCGGCCTTGAAAATCTCGATCACGCTCGCCGTCATAGGTGCCGTCGTCGCGGAATTCTGCGCCTCGGAAGCAGGCGTCGGTTACTTCATCCAGCTTTCGACCTCGCTGTTCAAGCTGCCGCAGGCCTGGGCCGGTCTGTTGGTGCTGGCCACTATGTCGCTGCTGCTGTTTCAGGCCGTGGTGCTGACGCAGAAACTTTTCTTTCCCTGGAGCCTGCCGAAGAGCAGCTGAGCCCATCCGGAGTAGAAGCAGTCGGGCCTTGCCCGGACATTGCTCCTCAACCGCCGGCTCGCCGGCATCCACCTAAGGAGAATCGTATGAATATCCAGACCGACACGCTTGCAGAACTCGCCAAGGAAGCAACCATCGGCGGCATGGGCACGACCGTTGACCGGGAAATCCCCGTCATCGACCTTTCCGACTTCGATAACCGCAAGCATGAGATCGCCGATGCACTCTGGCAGGCCTCGATCGATATCGGCTTCTTCCAGGTATACAACCACGGCATCGCCCAGGAAGACATCGACGCGGCCTTCGACACGGCATGGAAGTTCTTTGAACTGCCGGCAGAGGTGAAGGCAAAAACCCCGATGCCAAAGGGCATCAATGCCGGCTGGGAATTCAAGGCGCAGGTTCGTCCCTCCACCGGCACGCCGGACAACAAGGAGAGTTTCCAGCTCACCCGGCCGGACATGATCCGCCTCAATCTCTGGCCGAGCGAAGAGGATCTTCCAGGCTTTCGGGAAAAGATGCTCCGCTTCGAGCGTCAGAACTGGGAACTCGGCATGCGCATCCTCTCCTGCTTCGCGCTGAAGATGGGCTTTGCCGAGGATTTCTTCACCGTGGCGCATGACCCATCTTCGGATCAGTACCAGTCAACGCTGCGGCTCATCCATTACATGTCGATGGAAGGTGCCAAGCCGGAAGACTTTACCTCATGGCGTGCCGGCGCCCATTCCGACTTCGATTGCCTGACCATCCTTCATCAAAAGGAAGGCGAAGGCGGGCTTCAGGTATGCCCGGGCAAAGATGCGGCCCTCAAGGAATGGACGGATGTTCCGCCGCGCAAGGGTTACATCACCTGCAACATCGGCGACATGCTGATGCGCTGGTCGGACGACCAACTGCAATCGACGTTGCATCGGGTACGCATGCCGCGCGAGGGCGAATACATGGGGCGGCGCCTGTCGCTGCCTTTCTTCTGCCAGGCAAACCGCGATGCGGTCATGCAGGGTCCGCTCGGTAAATACGAGCCGATCACCGCCGGCGAGTACCTGACCCGCCGCATCAACGCCAATTTCGCCAGGAAGTGACGTTGAAGATGGTCCGTTGCGGTGACATCGTGGAACAGTCAATCCGACTCCCGTCAGGCAACGGACCCATCATGCTTCATGGACGCGCGCTGCGCTATATCGACGAGGTTGCCCGACAGGGCTCTATCCGCAAGGCGGCAAAGACATTGCATGTCGCCGCCTCTGCGGTGAACCGCTACATCCTGGAACTTGAAGAAGAGCTGCAAGCGCCCATTTTCGAGCGTCTGCCACGCGGACTGAAATTGACCAGCTCCGGTGAAATCCTGATCCAGCATATTCGCGAAACCCTGCAGGCTCATCAGCGAATGCGTGCGCAAATCCAGTCGCTCAAGGGATTGAATCGCGGTGAGGTGGTGATTGCGACGATGGCAACACTTGCTGCCGGCCGGATCGCCGAGATCGTTGCGGCCTACCGTGAAAAACATCCGCAGGTCAGCCTGCGGATCATGGTGGGCGACCGGACGACCGTCGCAGAGATGGTGGCACTCGGCCAGGCCGATCTCGCCATCGCCTACAACCTGCCCGACGATACCCGGCTGCAACGCGCCGCGGAATTCCGTCACGCGCTGGGCGCGGTCGTCGCTCCCACCCATCCGCTCGCAACCCGCAGCACCGTGCGCATGTCCGATTGCCTGCTCTATCCGCTGGTTCTGGCGGATCGATCACTGTCGCTGCGCGAGGTCGTCGAGGCGACAGCCCCGGCGCGGGCCACCCTCGTTCCCGTTGTAGAGACCAACTCGATGGAGCTGATGAAACGCCTTGCCCGGACAGCGCCTCACATCACCTTCCTCAACAGACTCGATGTGGATCGCGAGACTGCGACCGGCGAACTGGTTTTCATCCCGCTGACCGGAACCGGCTCGTTGCAACGGCTCAATATCCTCCACCGCGCCCGCGGCTCGCTCTCGCCTGCCGGCAGCCATTTCATGCAATTTGCGCAGGAGCGTCTGCTTGCCTCGTTCGACGAGAGCTGACTGCCCGGCACCCACCCGATAGAGACCCGCCATGAACGATATTTCCCTGTTTCCCAACCTTGCCGCCCGTTTGGCGAGACCCGAGCGCATTCGTCTGGCAAAGGCGCGCGTGCCGGTCGCCCTGCTTGCCGATGACGTGCCTGATTTTGCCAAGGTCGACCGGGACGGCTCGGCGCTCGTCGACATTCTGATCGAGAACGGCAGGATTGCGGCCATAATGCCCACCTTTGTCGACAGTGATGAAGATACAGTCGCACTCGACGGCCGCCACGTCTGGCCGCTGCTGATTGACGCGCATGCCCATCTCGACAAGGGCCACACCTTGGGCCGAGCGCCCGATTCCGGAGGAACGCATCCTGGCGCGCGCGCGGCAACCACGGCGGACCGTCTCGCCCACTGGAACACCGATGACCTTCTGCGGCGGATGGAATTCGGCCTTGCGACGGCTGACGCCCATGGCGTTGCAGCCATCCGCACCCATCTCGACAGCCACGAGGGACAGGCGGAAATCACCTGGAACGCTTTTGCAGAGGTGCGCGAGCGCTGGAAAGGCTGTATCACCCTGCAAGCCGCCGGCCTTGTGCCACTTGATGCCTACAGCGACGATTATGGCGCGCGTCTTGCCGATATCGTAGCCGGCCACGGCGGCCTGCTGGGTGGCGTCACCCGTGCCTCCGGCGGAACGCACGGGGCAGGCCTCGACGATATCGACCTGCTGCTTGATCGGCTGTTCGTGCTGGCGAAGGAGCGGGAACTGAATGTCGACCTGCATGTCGATGAGGCCGCGCAAGCCGATGCTTTGCCGCATGTTGCGCGTGCCGCCATCCGCCATGGCTACGAGGGGCGCGTAACCTGCGGCCACTGCTGCTCGCTTGCGCTTCTGGGCGAGCAGGAACTACGCGACACGATCGCGCTGATCGCCGATGCCGGCATTTCGATCATCACGCTGCCAACCGTCAACATGTATCTTCAGGACCGCAAAGACGGTCGCACCCCGCGTTGGCGTGGGGTCACGCCGGTACAGGAACTGCAGGCGGCGGGCATTCGGGTGGCCGCGGCCGGAGATAATTGTCGTGATCCCTTCTTTGCCTATGGCGACCATGACATGCTGGATACCTGGCGGCAGGCGGTACGTATCCTTCACCTCGACCACCCTTACGCGGATGCAGCCGCGCTTGCCGGCCCAGCACCGGCCCGCATCATGGGCATTGACGCCGGCACGATCAGTGTGGGGCGCCCGGCGGATCTGATGATCCTGGAGGCCTGGAGTCTCGATCAGGTCATCGCCCGCCCACATGCCGATCGCATCATTCTCCGCAAGGGGATCCTGTCCAACAGGACATTGCCCTCCTACAGCAAGCTGGCCGATTTTCAGACGATGTAAGCCCGGTGCTGCTCATGCTTGAAACACCAAGGGACACCGGCGTTTTGAGTTTTGGCTGGGTGCAGACAACTCATGGACGCAGCCGCAGCAGAACATTCATGTCTGGATGAATGCGAAAAGGCGCCGGGCGGACCGCCGGGCGCCTTTCAATTATCTGCAAATCTATCGCCTGATCAGTGGGCCTTCATCTCGCGCACGATCTCATCCGCCTTCATCGAGGACGGATAGTAGGTCGGCCAATTGGTCACCTCGTTCAGAAGCGCGGCGCGGTCATTGCCCCAGTAGAGATGATAGTGGTCGGCCTTGTTCGGCGCAATCTGGTGATCACTGAACTGGATGAACTGCGGTGCTGCCGCATCGCCCTCGGTCTTCTTGAAGATGAAGCGGACGCCTCGGTTGCCCTTCTTGTAGGTCAGGACCTCCTTGCCATCATAGGCATAGCGACCGGCCAGCGGCTTGCCCTTTTCGTAGAAGGTCACCATGTCGCCTTCGATGGTGATGCGCTCGACATCGGTCTTGTAACCGACCTCGTACTCGGCACGGATGTCATCAACGCTCGCGGTACCCTTTTCAGCCTTATGCTTCCAAACCGGCTCGAGTGTGCCATCCTTCAGATACGGGTAGACCGACTGCCAATCGCCGGCGTAGTCCGAGAGCGGACGGTCTTTGATCTGGGCGTCTTCGAAATAGCCGGCGTAAATTTTCGGATCGCCATGGCTGTGCGCGTGCTCACCATCGTGGTTGTGGTCATGACCGGCATGATCATGCCCCTCACCCTCGTGAACCTTGCCGCTGCCGCCGGCAACCGCGATGTTGTAGGGCTTGCCCTCAACCTTGATAGTACCGACTTCCTTGAGCTCTTCCTTGGAGATCCGACGGACCAGTCCAGCATTCGGATCACTCATGACGACCTCGTCGCCCGCCATGGCGATGCGGGGGCGCGGATCGTTCCAGTGACCGTCCATGGAATAGGGCTCGGTTACTTTGGCGCTCTTGGTAACCTTCCCGTCAAGAACGTCGATCTGATGCAGCGAGCCGTCTTCCGTCAGAACGTATCCGAAGCGCGCGTTTGCCGGATCGAGAGCGAAGTCGATACGGCGGAACGGCAGTTCGATGTAACGGAAGTTCGGCGCATCGACGGGATCGACAACAACGAGGCCCTTGGCGCCGTAGTTGCCCAGGAAGACCTGCATGCTTTTGGCGCCAAGCAGCGTGCCTGTGGTCTGGCCTGCCGGCAAATCGGAAGGGTAGGTCAGCATTTTCGTGACGGGACCATCCTTGCCCGCAGTTACCGTCAGGATGCCTTCCTTGCAGCCTGCTGCGAGATATGCCCCTGAGAACGCCTCGCCGTGGATGCCGGTGCAGGTGGCGACATCACCCGCCGGTGTTCCATCTTCCTTCACGGCGCGCAGTCCAACGCGCGTCGGAGCGGCATCGCCCTCGACCGGTGCATCGGAAGCGACCGTCGTAACCCAGCCGCTACCCACGGGAGCGGCAAAGCCATGATGCGCCCGTGCCTGCTTTAACTCCTTCGACTCGACTTCGCCGTGCGAAAGCTCGTGCGCATCAACGATGGCCGCATAGCCGCCCTTGTCGAAATTGATTACCACCTTGCCATCGTGATCAATGACGTGGAACGGCCGAGGTCCAGTCAAAGCCTCCTTAACCGCATTCGGCTCTTCGATTTCAATGTCTGAATGATCGCCGTGAGAATGCAGCGAGATGCCGCTGTTGATGAAGTTTACGGCATCGTCGTCCGACTGGACTGAGACGATGGCAGCGCCTTCGTTGACGCTGTAGAGCTTGTTCTGGCCCTTTGTCTCAAACGTCCAGCGGTTCTCCGGCTTGCCAAGATCAAAGGCGGTTACCTTGCCTGCTTCATGGTCGCCGACGAACACGCGATATAGCGTGACGTTTTCCTCATTCTCTTCAGCAAAGGCAGCAGGCCCGAACAGGCTTACCGTCATGGCAAGAGCGGATACGCCCGGGATCAGATGTCTCACGTTTCTCTCCTTCTATATGACATATCGTAACGTTGCTGGGTGGGATTCGAGACTGCTTCAGTGAGCTCAGCCGCGATTGATGGCCTGCGAGAGCGTCTTGACGTTGTATCGCATCATCTCGATGTAGCTTGGCGCCGGGCCATCCGGTGGAGAGAGGGCATCGGAATACAGGACGCCACCAAGCTCAAGCCCGGCCTCAGACGCGATCTGTTCGATGAGCCGCGCATCGGAAATGTTCTCCGAGAACACGGCAGCAGCCTTCTTCTCTCGAATCTCACGGATGAGGGAGGCGACGTCTGCGGCAGAAGCCTCGGATTCAGTCGAAACACCCTGCGGGGACAGAAAGGATATGCCATAATCCCGCTCGAAATAACGGAAGGCATTGTGCGCGACGACCGCCACACGGTGATCCTGTGGAATCTTGCCGATCTGCGCCCTGATGTCGGCGTCGAGCGCCGCCAATTTTTCAGTGTAGGTAGCAGCGTTCGCCTTGTAGGCTTCGCATCCGCCAGCGTCGGCTGCACAAAACGCCTTTTCGATGTTCTGGACGTAGGTTTTGACATTCCCAACCGATTGCCAGGCATGCGGATCATTCGGTGTGGCATGAAAAATCGCCTTGCCGTCGACGAAATGGTAATGGCCACCGGTCGGGTCATTGAGGATGTCGGCGCCGTCGGTGATGGCGGTGACCGGCGCATCGGTCTGGCTTGCCTCGATCAGGCGCTCCATGAACCCTTCAAGAAGCAGGCCGTTGACAAGAATGACGTCGGCGCGGGCCAAGGCCATGGCATCGGCGGGGCGCGGTTCATAGACATGCGCGTCGCCATCCGGACCGACAAGCGTTCTAAGCTCGATGTGATCACCGCCGACCTGCTTTGCCAGGTCTCCGATGATGGAAAAGCTCGCCACGACCGACAGTTTTTTGTCCTGCGCATAGGCAGGCGCACCCAATGTGCCGAGCGAGGCGACAAGGAGACCGGCAAAAAGGAACGTTCGTTTCTTCATTGGTGTTTCCAGATTTAGCTTGAGATCAGGCAGTCAGATGAAGGGACCGCGGCAGAAGCATGCCGCGAGGGCTTGCGACGACGGACAGGAAATAGACGGCGCGGCGCGCCGGCGGCCACCAGGCAGGCGCTGCTCATCGGTCGCAACAGTCCAACAATGCCCCTCACCAAGGTCGACTTTCCCGATCCATTGCCGCCAACGTCGGTGACGAGGCTGCCCTTGTGCACCGCTTCGGTCAGGTGGTGTACAGCGGGATTCCTCTTGTACCCGAGCGTCAATTCGCTGAATGTCAGGCAGACGTCCTGCATCTTTTTCCCTTCGGTCGACCTCCATCGCGGTCGCTCGGAATTAACCGGGACTGCTTATGTAATGTTATTACATTCGCCAACCGATAATGTGACGTTATAACAGATCAAGCATCGGATCGGGATGCTGGCAGGGGCTGATGCAGTTGTGAAGCCTTCGATTTCTTTTGCGGCTGGCTTGCCCATCCCTCGCGGGCGGCATCGGTCATCTCATCCGGCATTCATCTGGCGCTCGCGATCACGCGGGAGATGCGCGCAGCAACGGGCGGCGTTCTCGCTTTTGGCCGAAGTTATCGCGTGTTCTTCGGATTACCCTGAGCAGCAATCCAGGGATTTGGAATCACATATGTGCCAAAGGCTTTGGTGGAGAAACAAATCGCGGACGGGCAATTACGGGCTGTGCTTGACGACTGGAGTTTGCTTTTCACCGGCTACCATCTCTACTATCCCGGCAGAGGCCAGATATCTCAAGCGATGATGGTGGTCGTTGATGCTCCTAGACAGCGCGCGAAAGCGTAACGTCGCTTGAGTTTTTGGGTCTTACCGAGCCCCCACTTGGACCAGGGAGTGATCACGTTCAGCCCAGCGGCCTCGAAAGGACTTGTGTCACGAGTTGATATCGCAAGGCCATTTGCTGCCGCTGTGGCTGCAATGCAATGTAGCCATCGGCCGCGCCTCAAACCGTCCATAAAACGCCGCCCGCAGCGAACCGCGGGCGGCAAGGCGTTCAGAGCGCCTGGCAGATATGGTCGATGCTGTCCTTCACGGCAGCGCCAGGATCCTTCAACTCGTGCACCTCGGTTGCGAAGGGTTCGAAACTGTAAGGTCCCTTGTAACCGGCCGCCTCCAGCCTCCTGATCTGGGCAATATTTTCCAGCCTGTCGCCGCCATCCACCAGTACACGGTGGGCGTCCAGCATGTCGGCGACGGAGACGCCGGGGTCGATCACGCCGGAAATATGCACGAGGCCGGTACGTTCGGGGAAGAACTCCGTCTCGCCTGCGAGATGGTGGTGGAAGGTGTCGTGCACCAGCCTGTAGACATCGCCGCCGCCTGCCGCATCGATGGCCCTGATGGCTTCGGCCTTGGTGCGCATCGAAGAGATCGGGAAACCGAGCGGCTCGACGAAACCGATCAGGCCGCGTTCCTTAAGGATCGGTTTCATGGCCTTCAACGCCGCCACGAGATCGTCGAAGGAAACCACTGTACCGTCGTTAAGCGGGCACATGACCAGCGCTTTCGCGCCGCTTGCCGCCGCATAATCGGCCATGGCGACGGCCCGCGCAGGCAGGTCGCCCGACCAGACGTTGAAGGGATAAAGCGCATTGATCGAGATGATCGTCACGCCGGCCTTTTCGGCCGCCGCCTTCACGGCCGCCGGCTCCACCGTGCCGACGATATCAGGCAGGTCGTTGCGGATTTCGACTTCAGTGAGGCCGAGTTCGCGGGCTGTCGCGAAGAACGTCTCAAGGGAAAGCTTCGGCGCGGTGATGTGGTTGATGGCAAAACGCATGAAAGACCTCACTGATAAAGGGCGGGACGGGTGGGAAGCACAATTGCGACGGCCGCCCCTTGCGTTTCCTGCGCGGCCACACAGGCGTCGGAGGTAATGGCGGCCACGTAGCCGTCCCAGGAATTGGGACCCGAGGCCGTGCCTTTCGCTGCCGCGTGAATGAAATCCTGCAATTCGACGTCGTAGCTGGCGATGAAGCGGTCTTTCCAGTCGGTGAGGATGTCGTTCTGCAGCTTGGCGCTAAGGCGGGTCTGCACCGACATCGGCTCCGGCAGGCTGGCAATGCCGTCTTCCCCCACCACCTGGCACTGGATATCATAACCATAATGGCAATTGACGAAGATTTCGACGTCGATGATCGTGCCCTTCGCCGTCTCCAGAATGACGATCTGCGGGTCCTTCAGCCGCGCATGGCTTCTGGCCGCCGAACGGGGGAAGAGAACACGCGCCGAAACATAGTCATCGTCGAGCAGCCAGCGCAGCACGTCGATCTCATGGATCATCGTGTCATGGATCGCCATCGGGGTGACATATTGCTCTGGAACCGCCGGGTTGCGGTGGGCGGCGTGCACCATGATCGGCGCGCCGATCCTGCTATTGACGGCCTGTTTCAGCGCCACGTATCCGGCGTCATACCGGCGCATGAAACCCACCTGAACCAGCCGCCTGCCATGCGCCACCTCGGCGTCGACGATGCGTCGTGCCCCTTCCGCCGTTGTCGACAGCGGTTTTTCGCAAAAGCATGGCTTGCCGGCTTCAATTGCCGCCAGCACATATTGCTCATGCGTGGCACCCCAGGAGGTGACGAGCACGGCATCCACATCCGTCGATGCTATCAGCTCTTCACCAGTGGCGAAAACGACAGCATCCGGGGCAATGTCGTTTTTGACCGCCTCGGCGGAGACACGGTTGACGTCGCTCAGCGCAACGATCTTCGCGCCGCCCAGAACCTTGTTGATACGGCGGGCATGATCACGCCCGATTGCGCCAGTGCCTACGACACCAATTCTGACAGTCATCTGAAAAACCTCATTTCCAGTATTTGGCGACGTATCGCCGGGTTTCGCTGAGCATGAACCGCGCGCTTTCATCGACGCGGTCTTCCCAGGCAAACACGCAGTTCGAGAGCACGCCGTCGAATTTCATGTCGGCAAGCGTTGCAAAGAAGATTTCCCAGTCGATCTCGCCCTGGCCGAAATCGGTGTGCTGATGCACCCTCACCTTCGAGCCGGGGGGATTGACGATGTAGCGTAGCTGCGACGACTTGTTGTGGTCATAGGTATCGGCAAGGCGCACATGCACCAGATGGCCCTCGGTCGCGCGCAGGTTCGCCACCATGTCCGGCCCATAGAAGAACGTGTGCGGCGCGATGAAGGAGGCCTTTACCGCCTTGGAATTGATGGTCTTGATAATGTCGATTGCCGGCGCGATCTCCTCGATCCAGTCTTCTGGATGTGCCTCCAGCGACAGCACCAGACCCTCCCGCTCAAGGATCGGCACGAGAATATCCATGGCGCGGAAGAACTGCGCTTCGCAGGTTTCCGGACGATGCAGGCCGGAACGGTCGTTGAGGCTGCGATCCGGCGAGCCGCCACGGCCGAATTCCGAAACGAACATCGGGCATTCCATTTCGACCGCAATCTCGATGGCGCGTTTCCAGTTGTCGATCGCCACCTCCCATTCGTCCGGATAGGGGCTTGCCCAGCGGTACATGGGTTGCAGCGTCGCAAGGCCGACACCATGGTCCTTCAACGCCTTTTTGAATTCGGCGACGCGTTCGGGATAGACCTTCGGCCGGGTCCACCAGGAAAGGAAATCCGGACGGGGTGAAAGTTCGACGTAATCATAGCCGAGTTCGGCAACCTTGCGGCAGGTCTCGGCCAGCGAAAGGTGCCGGAACATGTGGGGGTCGAGTGTATGTTTCATGGCTGTTTCCAGTGGAGTGATAGATGGACCGGGCCAAAGCCCCGCTTATTTGGCGTAGGCGGACATGTTTTCCGGGGTCACGAGTTCAAAGGGCACCCAAAGCGTCTTCTCAGTGCTTTGCCCGGCAGCGGCCTTCACCGCCGTCTGAACCGAAACCTCGCCCTGCTTCGTCGCATTCTGGTAGACGGTAATGTCGAGATCGCCGGCCTGCATGGCGGCAAGGCCGTCTGGCGTGGCGTCAATGCCGGCGATGACCACATCCTTCATGGAATCGCCCGCCGCCTTCAGAGCCTGCGCGGCACCGATCGCCATTTCATCATTATTGGCGATGACGGCATCGAACTGGATCCCCGCCGTCAGCCAGGAGGAAACGAGGTCCTGCGCCTGCGTGCGGCTCCAGTTCGCCGTCTGCTTTTCGAGGATTTCGATCTTGCAGTCCGGCCGGGCAAACACCGTTTCCACATCCTTGGTGCGCACCAGCGCCGCATGGTTTTCCAAAGGTCCCATCAGGATCACGGCCTTGCCCTTGCCGCCCATCAGCTTACAGGCGGCTTCGGCCTCCATCGTGCCGGAATCGAGTTCGTTGGAACCGACGAAGGCCGTGCCATCAGGCAGGCCGGTTTCCAGTTCTGCCGGCGGGTGATTGACATAGACGAGCGGGATTTTTGCGGCTGATGCGGCCTTGGTGATCGCCGAGGTGGCATCGCCATCCACGGCATTGACGATGATCGCATCGACACCGTTGGCGATGAAATTCTGCACCTGATTGAGCTGTTTCGAAGGATCGAGCTGGGCGTCCTCCACCAGAAGCTCGATGTTCTTGTCACGCCCGGCCTCAGCCCTGATGCCGTTCAGCAAAATCGTCAGGAACGGGTTGTCGAACGATGTCATGGAGACCGCAACACGGGTCTCGGCAAGGGCAGGCGTTGCGAAAATGTAGAGCGCAGTCGCCATCAACAGGTTTTTCAAAGTCTTTCCTCCCGCGGAAAACCTCCGCTGGTTCAATCGCACTGATATCGCTGAAGCCGGAATATCCTCCCCCCGCCTCCAGCGTCTTCGGTCTGTCACGTCGTTGTCAGGCCCGAACGATCTCAGTTCTTGGCCTGATAGTCCTTGAGGTTTGCGGGTGTGACCAGTTCGAAGGGTACGAAGACCTTCTTGTCGACCGCATCCCCCTTTGCCAGTTTCAGCGCCGTATCAACCGCGCCCTTGCCCTGGCCGGCGGCGTTCTGGAAAACGCTGACATCCAGCTCACCCGCCGCCATGGCGGCAAGCGCGTCCTGCGTGGCGTCGATGCCGGCGATGATGACGCTATCCATCAACCGACCTGCCGCCTTCAGCGACTGGATGGCGCCGATGGCCATTTCGTCATTGTTGGAAATGACCGCATCGAACTCCACGCCGGCCGAAAGCCAGTTGGTCATCAGGTCCGAGCCTTGAGTGCGCGACCAGTTGGCGGATTGTTCCTCGACAAGCTTCATGAAGCTACAATCGGGCGTCGCCACCACATCCTTGACATCCTGCGTGCGCATGCGCGCCGCCTGGTTGGAAAGCTCGCCCATCATCACCACCGCCTTCGCTTCCGTCTTGCCGGCCGCCTTCAGCAGGCGGCAGACTTCCTGTGTCTGCAGGGTGCCGGACTGCTTTTCATCGGAGGCAACGAAGGCCTGTTTTTCCGGCAGGCTGTCGAGGTTGACCGGCTGGCGGTTGACATAAACGAGCGGAATGCCGGCGGCAGCGGCCGCCTGGGAAAGCGCCACGGTCGCATCCGTATCCACCGGGTTGACGATGATGGCGTCGACGCCGGCGGCGACGAAGTTCTGCACCTGGCTCAACTGCTTGCCGACATCGTTCTGCGCATCCTCGATCTGCAGCGAAACGCCGCTCATGCCCTTGGAATAATCGATCATGCCGTTGCGCAGCACGGTCAGGAAATTATCGTCGAACAGGGCCATCGAAACGCCGATGGTTTCCGCCCAGGCGGTCGTCGCCAGCATGGTGGCGAGCGCTGCAATCGCGAAATGTCTTTTCATGTCGTTCTCCTCCACAACCCTTGAAAAGAACCGGCTGCATGGTTCAGCGCCCATCGCGCCGCTACCGTTTTCCGGCAAAAAATACCCGTCGCCGCTAAGACAAGTCCGCAGCCTGAAGCAATCCGAAACATCGTTATTATCGTGGATCAGCCTCCTGCCCGCTCCACACGCAGGCAAGATTTCCCAGTCCCGGCCCGGCGTCAACGGGTTAGCGGTAACCGAAACCATCAACGCTGATAGAAACAGACGAGGAATTTATGATAGAATCTATCAAACCCTCAAAGGCTTTCAGGAACCCACAGATGGGCGGGTACAAACCGCTGTCCCGGCGTTTCCGCCATGCCATGCTCGATGCTGTGGACCATGGTGGCGATGAGATCTGTGCATAATTCGCGAAGCGGCGTCTGGAATATGCCGCTGATACGCTTTTCCAGCAACGCCTGACGGGATTCGGGCGTCAGTTCATTCACAAGACAGACGATGGCCTCCTTCCGGTTTTCCTGCTGCAGGGCCTCGATGACGCCTTCCATGCCGCCGCCGATGCAATAGATGCCGACCAGATCCTTATGCTTGGCAATGGTGTCCATCACCAGTTCATAGGTCAGCCGCCGCGTTTCCAGCGTGATCAGTGCATCCATCACCTCGAATTCCGGCGAATATTCCCGCATATAGCTGCGAAAGCCGGTCTCGCGCAGCGAATGACCGTGAAAACGGTGGCCGCCGAGCAGCAAAAGCACCTTGCCTCTGCTGCGCGCCAGCCGCGAGATCATCCAGGCCGCCGTGCGTCCCACTTTCATATTGTTGGCGCCGAGATAAGCTTCCCGCACCCCCTGCGCGAAATCCGAAAGCAGCGAAAATGTCGGAATGCCCTTCGCCTTCAGTCCCTCGACGGCGGCGGTGACATCGTGATGGTCCGGCCCCGTGGCCGCTACGGCCTGCACGCGGCCCTTCATGCCCGTCAGAAGGGCCGCAAGCTCGCTCGGCTCGCCCGACTGGGCAAATTCAATGCGCAGATTGAGATGGCGATCCCGGACGTTGCGCACCGCAAGCTCCAGCTCATCGGCAAAGGTCTGGTAGAAGGCGTGCCGTTCCTTGCGCAGGATGATGCCGAGACTATAAGACGGCAGATCGGCCAGCATGCGCCGGCGAATGATGTTGGCTGCGTGAAAACCGATCTTCTCCGCCGCCTCGAACACCCGCCGCGCGGTTTCCTCCCGCACCGGCAGCCGGCCGTTCAGCACCCGGTCGACTGTGGCGACGCTGACGCCGGCGGCTGTCGCAACATTTGTGATGGTCGGACGTTTCATGCTGGCACCCGCATACGGAAAGATTCCTGTCATATCTCGCAAAACATGTCACGGATCGTGAAGTAATCCAACATGGGTGAAGGGATATGGCATGGAGTGCTTCATCGTAATCAGGCCAGAGCTACACCGCAGGGCCGACTTGCCTGGTCCAGTGCGCTCCTCCCCTTGTAACTTGATTTCGTCGCACTGTGATATTGTCGCTCGTGCGGTGGTGGATGGAAGACCGTTCGCCCCTGGGGACATTGATCCCGTAGATGAGCCAGGGTCTCCATCCGCCTTTTCATCGAACCCGAACAGTCGCCGGGGCCGCTTGCGTGTGCGAAGCCCAATTAGGCAAGGATGGGATAAGATGGATAATATTGTTGGCATCGATGTTTCCAAGGACCGTCTGGATGTGGCATTGGCAGCATCGGACACAGCGTTCTTCGTCGAGAACAGCCATGTCGGGATCGACGATCTGGCGCAGCGTCTTAAAGGCGTGAATGCCGATATCGTTGCGCTGGAGGCAACCGGCGGCTTCGAGACGCTGGCCGTGGCAAAGCTTTCGGCGGCCGGATTTGCGGTGATCGTAGTCAATCCGGCGCAGGTGCGTGCCTATGCCAATGCCATTGGTCGTCGCGCCAAGACCGACGCGGTCAATGCGGCGGTGATTGCCGCTTTCGTGTCTGCCACCAAGCCACAGATTCGGCCTTTGCGTGATCAGCAAACCCAGCTTTTATCGGCACTTGTCGACCGCAGGCGGCAGATCGTGCAGATGATCGTGGCCGAAGAGAACCGGTTACGCATGGCGCTGGAGAAGGCGACCCGCAAAAGCATTCAGCGCCTGCTTGCCGCCCTGCATCGAGAGGTGGACAGCATCGATGCGGAAATGGACGATCACATCCGCAAATCCCCCGTGTGGCGGGTGCGTGAGGCACTGCTGACCTCTGTGCCCGGTGTAGGGCCTGCAACGGCGCGCACCTTGCTTGCCGAGATGCCGGAACTGGGTAGTCTCGACAGGCGTCAGATTGCCTCGCTGGCAGGCCTTGCACCGTGGACCCGGCAATCGGGTAAGTTGAAAGGCAAGAGCTTGATCGGCGGAGGCAGAGGCAAGGTTCGGGCAGTGCTGTTCATGGCAGCCTTGGTGGCTGCACGCTATAATCCTGTTCTCAAGGCCTTTCGCGATCGCCTCGTCCAAGCCGGGAAGCCGAAGATCGTCGCTATCGTCGCAACCATGCGCAAACTCCTGACAATGCTCAACGCAATCATCAGGGATACCAAACCATGGCAAACGCTTGACATCAAAGACAGTCGCTCATCTCTGTGCTTGTCACAGAAATCCAGCCAGCCCAAGTCCTTGGGCTGAGAAGAGTCCTTTCGCTGCGCAGACGCGCGTCGGCCGGATTCCTGTGACAAGCACAGGACTGAGAAGGCCGGGATATGTCAGAGCGAGATAATCACCCACCCGCCGAGTAGCCTGAATGACCACTGTCACACGTAAAGAAACTGCGGCAGCGGCATTCGCACCCTTTTGACGATGCAGAATGCCGCCAAACAATCAGACCCGCTCCAGTGCCACGGCAATACCCTGCCCGACGCCGATGCACATGGTGGCGAGCGCAAGACGTTTGCCGGTCAGCGAAAGTTCGAGCGCCGCCGTGCCGGCGATGCGGGCGCCGGACATGCCAAGCGGATGGCCAAGCGCGATCGCACCGCCATTGGCATTCACCCGCGCATCGTCGTCTGCGATGCCGAGCTGGCGCAGCGTCGCGAGACCCTGGCTGGCGAAAGCCTCGTTCAGCTCGATCACGTCGAGCTGTTCCTGCTTCAGCCCGAGCCGCGCCAAGAGCCTTGCCGAAGCAGGGGCCGGGCCGATGCCCATGACGCGGGGCGGCACGCCGGCGGCGCCGCCGCCGAGAATGCGGGCAATCGGCGTCAGCCCGTATTTTCTCGCAGCTTTCGCCGATGCGACGATGAGTGCGGCAGCACCGTCATTGACGCCAGACGCATTGCCTGCCGTCACAGTCGCACCATCGCGTTTGTTGACCGGTTTCAGCTTCGCCAGCGCTTCAAGGCTTGTGGCCCGCGGATGCTCATCCTTCGATACCACCAGCGGATCGCCCTTGCGCTGCGGGATGGTGACGGACACGATTTCTCTGTCAAGGCGACCATTGGCCTGCGCGTCAGCCGCCTTCTGCTGGCTGCGAACGGCAAAGACGTCCTGATCCTCTCGGGAAACCTGATAGTCAATGGCGACGTTGTCGCCAGTCTCCGGCATGGAATCGACGCCATATTGCGCCTTCATCAACGGGTTGACGAAACGCCAGCCAATGGTGGTGTCGTAGATTTCGGCATTGCGCGAAAAGGCGCTCTCCGCCTTGGGCAGCACGAAGGGCGCGCGGCTCATGCTTTCCACGCCGCCGGCGATCATCAATTCCGCCTCGCCTGATTTCACGGCGCGGGCGGCTGTGATGAGGGCATCCATGCCCGAGCCACACAGCCGGTTAATCGTCGTTCCGGTCACCGAAACCGGCAGGCCGGCGAGCAGCAGCGACATGCGTGCGACGTTGCGGTTATCCTCTCCCGCCTGGTTGGCGCAGCCGAAGATCACATCTTCGACCGCTTCCCAGTCGACGGACGGGTTGCGCTCGACAAGCGCCTTAAGCGGCACCGCGCCGAGATCGTCGGTCCGCACCGAAGAAAGCGCGCCGCCGAAGCGGCCGATGGGCGTGCGGATATAGTCGCAGATGAATGCATCAGTCATCGGTTCTTCCTCAAAGTTCCGGGGCGACGAGATCGGCGACTTCGCCATCGACCGCCAAAGGCGCGCCGGTCATGGCCTGCAATTCATCGAAGGTCATCGCCGGCAGTTTTTCACGCAGCACGAAACGGCCGTCCACCACATCGATCACCGCATGGCTGGTATAAATGCGGGTGATGCAGCCGACGCCGGTCAACGGAAAAGTGCATTTTTCAACGAGCTTCGGCTCGCCGTTCTTGGTCACATGTTCGGTGATGACGAAGACCTGCTTGGCGCCATGCACCAGATCCATCGCGCCGCCGACGGCCGGCACGCCCTTGGAGCCGACGCGCCAATTGGCGAGATCACCATTCTGCGCCACCTGATAGGCCCCGAGGATAGCCACATCCAGATGCCCGCCGCGCACCATGGCGAAGCTGTCGGCATGGTGGAAGAATGCCGCGCCCGGCTTCAGCGTCACGGCTTTCTTGCCGGCATTGATGAGGTTCCAGTCCTCTTCGCCTTCCGGCGGCGCCTCGCCGAAATTCAGGATGCCGTTTTCGGTATGGAAAATCGCCTGACGGCCGGGCGGCTGGTAACGCGCCACCATTTCGGGAAAGCCAATACCGAGATTGACATAAGCGCCGTCCTCGATGTCCTGCGCCGCGCGCCAGGCGATCTGGGCGTTGGAAAGCTTGATGTCTTCGCGGGTGTCGATGGTCGTGGTCATGCGTAGGCTACTCCGGCGCGAATGAGGACTTCTTCCTGTTGCGGATCGGGGATTTCGACGATGCCGTTCACGAAAATGCCTGGTGTGACGACATGCTCCGGATCGATCTCGCCGGCTTTGACGATCTTCGAGACCTGCGCGATGGTGGTCTTTGCCGCCATGCACATTAGCGGGTTAAAATTGCGGCCCGCCTTATTGTAGGTGAGGTTGCCATAGGTATCGCCAAGCTCCGCCTTAACGATGGCGAAATCCGCCTTCAGCCATCGCTCCTGCACGTATGAGCGACCGTCGAATTCCGCGATGACCTTGCCTTGCGCCAGTTCCGTGCCAAAGCCGGTCGGGGTGTAGAACGCCGGAATGCCAGCGCCGCCAGCGCGAATGCGCTCGGCAAGCGTGCCCTGCGGCACCAGTTCCAGCTCGATTTCGCCAGCCAGATACCGGTCGGTGAAAGCGCGCGGATCGGACGAGCGCGGGAAGGAGCAGATCATCTTCCTGACCATGCCGGCATCGATCATCGCGGCGATGCCGATGCGGCCATTGCCGGCATTGTTGTTGATGACCGTCAGGTTCTTTGGGCCCTTGTCGATCAGTGCGTGGATCAGTTCGATAGGCGCGCCGGAGCCGCCGAAACCGCCGATCATGATCGTCGCACCATCGCCGATGCCGGCAAGCGCCTCTTTAGCGCTCTTAATTGTCTTGTCCATTCTCAAAACCTCCATCCAGCCGAGCGGATGGAACCCGCAAGGCTGCCTGACCGTGAGGTAAATCCGAAACCACCTCGACGGCAAGGATTTTGTGCGTTATATGATTTTTGTTCGTATATCGCACAAACGGAGCTGGGACATGGCCGTCAGCGAAAGAGACATGATGGGTGGTCTTGCCAAGGGATTGCGGGTGATCGAGGCCTTCAGCGCCGAACGGCCGCGCCTGTCGATCTCTGACGCCGCCGAGATCGCCGGGCTGGACCGTGCCACGACGCGGCGTTGTTTGCTGACTCTTTCGGAGCTTGGCTATGCGGCCTATGACGGCAAGTTCTTCACCGTGACGCCGAAAGTTCTGCGGCTCGGCACCGGCTGTTTGGCCACCATGCCGCTTCCGAAGATCGTCCAGCCGCTGCTCGACCGATTGTCGGAGGAGATCGGCCAGAGCACCTCCGTTTCCATCCTGGACGAGACCGAAATCGTTTATGTGGCGCGTGCCGCTCAGCAGCGGGTGATGTCGATCGCGCTGATGCCGGGGTCGCGCCTGCCGGCCTATTGCACCTCCATGGGCCGGGTTCTGCTTTCGGCGCAGATGGCCGAGCGGCAGCGCGCCATTCTCGAGGCCTCCAGGCGGGTGGCACGCACGGAAAAGACGATCACCAGGTTGGACGCACTGCTCGCGGAAATCGAGGTCACCGGCCATCGCGGCTATGCGCTGATCGATCAGGAGGTCGAGATCGGCCTTCGCTCCATCGCCGTTCCGCTGAAAAGCGTGCGCGGCCAGACGGTTGCCGCCCTTAATGTCGGGCTTGCCGCCTCGGTCGCCTCGATGGAGGATCTGGTGGAGCGATATCTACCCGCCCTACTTGCCGTTCAGCGCGAACTGGCAAGAATGCTGGTCTGAAGCGGCACCTGCCGCGCGCCGGAATCCCCCATTTTCCGCTGCTCCGCCAGCCGCCAGGCGCGCGGGGTCATGCCGGTCTCGCGCTTGAAGAACCGGTTGAAATAGGCCGGATCGGCAAAACCCAGCCCCTCGGCGATCATCTGCACGCTCGAAGCGGTAAAGATCAGTTCCTGCTGGGCGATCTCGATCTGGCGTTTGGCGATCAGCCGCTGCAGGCTGAGGCCGGACACCGAACGGACCAGACGGTTAAGGTGGGTTTCGGAAACACCGAGCTTCCCGGCATAAAACCCGGCTTTCTGCGGCTCGCGGATATGACGGGCGATCAGGGACAGCAGCCGTTCAAAACGCTGCTCGGCCAAGCCTTCGCCGCTGGTTTCCAGAAGCGGCCGCGCCGCCCGTACAAGAAGCGTGACGACGGTGGCGAGCTGCCCTTCGATCATCGCATCGCGACCGGTCTCGCGGGCCTCATATTCCGCGGATATCCGTTCAAACCCGCTGCGCAGGCAGTCTTTCTCGGCAAAATCCAGCAGGGGCACAAGCACCGGCTGCTGGAAATTCCGCAGCAACAGCGCCTGCACCGATGCAGGCAGCGCCCCGGGCAGCATGGTGACGATGACTCCGCCGATATCTCGGGAAAAACGGAAGCCATGTTCGAACCCCGGCGGCACGATGATGGCGACCGGCGGGCGGATCGGCTCGACACGACCGTCGAGCAACGCATCGCCCTCGCCACCGAAAATGTACAAGATTTGCAGAAAGGCGGAATGCCGGTGCAGACCGATTTCAAAGCGATGCAGGCTGCTTCGCGAAAAAAGCGTCTCGCAATGGAAGCGAAAATCGGTGCCTTGTATGGCTTCTTCGCCATAAAGCCCTTCACTGGCAGTCAACCGCATCTCACCACATTCCTTCGCATGATGGTCGGATTGTGCAATTTACCGGCTGGAAAGTCCATTGAGCTTTCCGCGTCCCCTCGTCAATTCTTGATAGGAGACAAGTTCGGGAGGAAACAATGCGCACCCAGGTCGTCATCATCGGCTCCGGCCCCTCGGGGCTTCTGCTTGGCCAGCTTCTGGCCAGAGAAGGCGTCGAGACCGTCATTCTCGACCGGGTCAGCAAGGAGTACATTCTCGGCCGTGTCCGCGCCGGCGTGCTGGAAGAAGGCACGGTGCAACTCATGGAAAAGGTCGGCGCGGATAAGCGCCTGCACCGGGAAGGCCTCCCGCATGACGGTTTTTCGCTGACCTTCGATGGCCGCGACCACCGCATCGATCTCTTCGACCTGACCGGCGGCAAACGCGTCATGGTTTATGGCCAGACCGAGGTGACCCATGACCTGATGGATAGACGCGAAGCGGCAAATCTTGTGACCATCTACGACGCCGGCAATGTCGAACCGCATGATTTCGATGGCGCAAGCCCCTATGTCACCTATCAGAAGGACGGCGTAACCCACCGTATCGATTGCGATTTCATCGCCGGTTGCGACGGCTTTCACGGGGTGAGCCGCAAATCGGTGCCGCAGGGGGCGATCAAGGAATTCGAGAAGGTCTATCCTTTTGGCTGGCTCGGCATTCTCGCTGACGTGCCGCCGGTCAATCACGAACTCATCTATGCCAACCATCCGCGTGGTTTTGCGCTCTGTTCCATGCGCTCAAACACGCGCAGCCGTTATTACATTCAATGTTCGCTGGAGGACCGGCCGGAAGACTGGAGCGACCAGCGCTTCTTCGACGAAATCCGCCGCCGCCTGCCGGAAAACCATGCGGATGCCATGGTCACCGGCCCGTCCTTTGAAAAATCCATCGCGCCGCTCCGGTCATTCGTCTGTGAACCGATGCGGTTCGGAAGGATGTTTCTGGCCGGAGACGCCGCCCATATTGTGCCGCCGACGGGCGCCAAGGGCCTTAACCTTGCCGCCAGCGATGTTCATTATCTGAGCGAGGCGCTGATCGAATTTTATCGCGAGAAGTCCGAGGCCGGTATCGACGGCTATTCGCAGAAAGCGCTTTCCCGCGTCTGGAAGGCGGTGCGCTTTTCCTGGTGGATGACAACGATGATGCACCGCTTCCCCGATACCGGAGATTTTGGCCAGCGCATACAGGAGGCGGAGCTGGATTACCTGGTGCAATCGCGCGCCGCTTCCACCGCGCTTGCGGAGAACTATGTGGGGCTTCCTTACTGAGAGACAGCCTCCGGCCGACCATCAAGCAACTCGCCCGCCGCCTCGCGGATGGCCTGTATCAGCAACGACAGCGGCAGCGTGGGCTGCGTATCGGCCCTCACTGTCAGCCCCACCGGGCCACTGGTATCGCCGGTCTCGACGGGCAGGATTGCGAGAATACCATCCGCCACATCGGCCGCCACCACGCCTTCCGAGATGATCCAGATCGCATCGCTGGTGCGCAGGAAGGCGCGGCCGAAGGCGTCGGACACGGTTTCGATGCGGATCGGCAGGGCCGGCACGCCGTTGGCGATCAGGAACTGCTCGACGACTGGGCCGATGACTGATTGGCGTGTCGGCATCAGCACGGGGTATTCATGCAGGTGATCGAACACGGAAAGGCCGGGTAAGAGCAGCGGATGGCCGGCGCGCACCACGAAGCGCACTTTTTCCGAATAGAGATGCTCGAAGGAAAAACCGGCCATTTTCTGCGGCGCGGCGAGACGCCCGACGACGAGATCGAGATCGCCGACACGCAGCTGCTCCAGCAGAACCGCATTTTCTCCCGTCACGATCTTCACCGGGCTGCCGGTCTTTTCCGCCAGAAATCCGGCCATCGCCTTCGGCATGATGCGAACAGACACCGTGGGCAGAGCGCCGACCCGCACCGGCGGACCAGCGCGCGCCGCCTCCTGCGATACCGAATCGACCGCCTGGCGCAACGCCGTCATCGTTGCGCCCGCGTGGCGCAGGAACACCTCGCCATAACGGCTGATGCGGATGCCGCGCCCCTCCCGGTCGAACAGCGAGACGCCGAGAATCTCTTCCAGTTCACGGATCGTCTTCGTTACCGCCGGCTGGCTGACATGCAAGATCTCCGCGGCCCGGATGACGCTTTTTTGCCGCGCCACCTCCACGAAAGTCTGCAGGTGGCGGAACTTGATACGCTGATCGACCATTGCTCATATAATCCAGTGGTTATGATTTTCATCGATAATGTCATTTTACTTAACCGGAACCCGCTTGCAATATCCCCGGCAGGAGGAGCACATCATGCATTTTCTGCGCTGCGGCGAGACGGTGATCCATTATCACGTCAAGGGATTGGACACAGGCAAGCCGGTCGTCGCCTTCATCAATTCGCTCGGCACGGATTTCCGCATCTGGGATGCGGTGATTGAAGCGCTTGGCGATGATTATGCCTATGTGCTGCACGACAAGCGCGGCCATGGGCTTTCCGATGTCGGGCAGCCGCCCTATTCCATCGACGATCACGCCGGCGATCTGATCGCACTCCTCGATCATCTTGGCGTGAAGAGCGCGATCATCTGGGGCCTGTCGGTCGGCGGCCTGATTGCGCAGGGGCTTTATGCCCGCCGTCCCGATCTGGTGCGCGCGCTCATACTCAGCAACACCGCACACAGGATCGGCACGGCCGAGATGTGGAACGCCCGCATCGACAAGATCGCCGCAGACGGCCTCGTCTCGCTGGTCGATCCCGTCATGGAGCGTTGGTTTACACCCGCCTACCGCCAGCCTTACAACGCCGTCTATGCCGGCGCGCGCAATATGCTTTCGCAACAGCCGGAGGCCGGTTACAGCGGCACGTGTGCGGCCATCCGCGATGCGGATTTTACCGAACAGGCCGGGCGCATCGCCGTGCCGACGCTTTGTGTCGCGGGCGATCAGGATGGCTCTACCCCGCCGGAACTGGTGCAATCGCTGGCCGGTCTCATTCCCGCAAGCCGCTTCGTCACCATTGCCGGCTGCGGCCATATTCCCTGCCTCGAACAGCCGCTCATTTACGCACAGGCGGCAGGCATTTTTCTCAATACCTTGCCGGAGCATTGACCGATGGCGGACCATATCGACAAGAACGCAAGATTTGAACAGGGCATGAAGACCCGCCGCTTCGTACTCGGCGACGCCCATGTGGACCGGGCGCAGACCATGACGTCCGGTTTCGACCAGCCTTTCCAGCAGCTCATCACCGAAGCCGCCTGGGGAACGGTCTGGTCCGGCAACCACTGGACGAAGCGGGAGCGCTCGATGGTGACCATCGCCCTGCTCGCCGCCCTCGGGCAGGACGAGGAGCTGGCCATGCATGTGCGCGCCACCGCCAATACCGGCGCCACCGAAGCGGATATTCGCGAGGCACTGCTGCATGTGGCGATCTATGCCGGCGTGCCCGCCGCCAACCACGCCTTCAAGATCGCCAAGCTTGCCCTGGCCGGTATGAAGGCCGATAGTTCCGCTGATAATTCTGGCGATGGGGAGGAGACGAAATGAGCAACCAACCGCCCGAAACCGGGCCCTTCTTCGCGCGCAACCGCGATATTCATCCGCTCGCCTATGCGCCCGGCTACAAGACCTCGATCCTGCGCTCGCCGCAGCGCGCCCTGATTTCGCTTGAGGGCACCAAAAGCGAGATCACCGGCCCCGTTTTCGGCCATGGCATGCTCAACCCGCTGGATAACGACCTCATCCTCAACTATGCCCGCCCCGGCGAAATGCCTGTTGGCCCGCGCATTCTGGTCCACGGCCGGGTGCTGGACGAACGCGGCCGCGGCGTGGACGGCGCACTGGTGGAATTCTGGCAGGCCAATGCCGGCGGCCGTTACCGCCACAAAAAGGAAAGTTACCTCGCCGCCATCGATCCGAATTTTGGCGGCGTCGGCCGCACGATCACGGATGAAAACGGCTATTACTGGTTCAAGACCATCCAGCCCGGGGCTTATCCCTGGCCGAACGGCGTCAATGACTGGCGGCCGGCCCATATTCACTTCTCAGTCTTCGGCCACGGCTTTGCCCAGCGGCTGATTACCCAGATGTATTTCGAAGGCGATCCGCTGATCTGGAAATGTCCGATCGTGAAGACCATCCCCGATGAGGACGCGATCAAACGCCTGATCGCACCGCTGGACATGAATGCGACGCTGCCGATGGACATGCTCGCCTACAAGTTCGATATCGTCCTGCGCGGCCGCCGCTCGACCCTTTTCGAAAACCGCATGGAGGGAAACTGACCATGGTTCAGCCGCTCAGCTATCTCAAGGAAACCGCCTCGCAGACGGCAGGCCCTTACGTGCATATCGGCTGCACGCCGAATTTCGTCGGCATCGAGGGCGTGTTCGAGCGGGATCTCGGTTCAGGTCCGCTTTATAACGACAAGGCCCGCGGCGAACGCATCAGCGTGCGCGGCACCGTCTATGACGGTGCGGGAATGGCGCTGAAGGACGCGCTGATCGAAATCTGGCAGGCCGATTGCGACGGTTATTACAACAGCCCCAGCGAAACGCGGGGCAAGGCCGATCCGAATTTCATCGGCTGGGGCCGTTCGCCCGGCGACATGGATACGGGCGAATTCGTCTTCGAGACGATCAAGCCTGGTACCGTGCCCTTCCGCGATGGCCGGCCGATGGCGCCGCACATCACCTTCTGGATCGTCGCCCGCGGCATCAATATAGGCCTGCAGACCCGCATGTATTTCCCGGAAGAACAGGAGGCCAATGCCGCCGACCCGGTTCTTGCCCGCATCGAGCAAAAAAGCCGCATCGCCACGCTTGTCGCCAAAAAGGAAGAAGGCAACGTTTATCGCTTCGATATCCGTCTTCAGGGCGAAGGCGAAACCGTGTTTTTCGATATCTGACGCATATCGCGCTAAGGTGTGCAGCGGTTTTGCGACGACGATATGCGCAAAAGAAAGCGAGACGGAGAATGAGCCTTTCCCCCTTCGAGCATCCGTTTCTGTCAGGCCTCTTCGGCGACAGCGAGGTCGTCGAGCTGTTTTCGGCAAAAGCGGATATCGACGCCATGGTCCGTTTCGAGACGGGGCTGGCGCAGGCGGAAGGGCAGGCCGGCATCATCCCCTCGGAGGCGGCAGAAGAAATCGTTTCGCGGCTTTCGGACTTTGCCGCCGATATGACCGCGCTTCGCCATGGCGTCGCGAAGGACGGCGTCGTGGTTCCGGAACTCATCCGGCAGATGCGCGCGTCCGTCGGCGGCAAGGCGACGGACAGGGTGCATTTCGGAGCCACCAGCCAGGATGTCATCGATACCAGCCTGATGCTGCGGCTGAAGGCTGCAACGGAAATCATTTCTGCTCGGCTCGGTCGTCTGATCGATGCGCTGGGAGACCTTTCCTCCCGCGACGGCCACAACCCGCTGACGGGCTATACCCGCATGCAGGCCGCCATCGGTATCACCGTCGCCGACCGGGCGGCGAGCTGGACTGCGCCGCTTGAACGCCACCTGCTGCGGCTCGAAACATTCGCACAGAGCGGCTTCGCCCTGCAATTCGGCGGTGCTGCCGGCACGCTGGAAAAGCTTGGCGGCAATGCCGCAGCGGTGCGTGCCGATCTCGCAAAACGGCTCGGCCTTGCCGACAGGCCGCAATGGCAGAGCCAGCGCGACGGCATCGTCGAATTCGCCAATCTGCTCTCGCTGATCACCGGCGCGCTCGGCAAGTTCGGGCAGGATATCGCGCTGATGGCCGAACTCGGCGCGGAAGTCCGCCTCTCCGGCGGCGGCGGCTCCTCGGCCATGCCGCACAAACAGAACCCGGTCAATGCCGAAACGTTGGTGACGCTCGCACGCTTCAATGCCGTGCAGATATCGGCGTTACACCAGTCGCTGGTACACGAACAAGAAAGGTCCGGCGCGGGCTGGATGCTGGAATGGCTGTCTCTGCCGCAAATGGTGACGGCAACGGGCGCCTCGCTGCTGATCGCCGAGCGATTGGCCGAGCAGATAGACAGGCTGGGCATAGGCGAAAACTAGGGCATTTCCAGGAAAAGTGGAACCCGGTTTCCCGTCCGAAAATGCTTCAAAATAAAGAGGTGGAGAATTTTCGCGATTTGAAGAAAAGCGAAAATACTCCAGCCGCAAGACCGGTCTATTTCTTGCGCAGACAGCGTTTCCGGGGGCCGCCGAACGGCGGACCGGAGGCGACATGACGACGCGTGGCGGCAAGCATTCTTTATGACCGCGACGACAATGCGAATATTTCCAGATATACAGCCGCAACTACGGGGAAGGTTTCTTCTTCGAAATCATCGAAAGGCGCGGGCGCGATGAACGCCCCATTCCGTATCGCCGCACAACGACGGCTTGCGCCGCCGGTCGGCATGCCGAAGGAATAAATCCCGGCGCCGAAATACGATCAGGCCTCAGACGGCAGGAATGCCGCTGCGGCCTGTTCTCATTCACGCCAGTGTCGTTATCTCATAATCGCGTGGAATGGCGGAGGTCGCCCTGAACCACTCGGACGCCCGTGTCCGCTGCTGATGGAAATCGAAGGCGGCACGGTCGGCGAAAAGCTCCTCCACCTGCCAGATCAGGGAATCGTCCGATTCGGACACCTCGAAGGAAAGACAGCCGGGTTCCGCTCTGGTCAGGCGCAGATGTTCGGGAAGGTGGCGCCGCACCAGCTCGACATCGTCCTTGGACAAACACTGTAAAAATCCGCTCAGCCTGACTGCGCCCGCCTTGTCGTTCATGGCCGGTACTCCATTCCTCATCGTTCGTCTCAAAGGTTCTATCGGCGATAATTTCAAAATACACGCATCATTGCGAAGCATTCTTCTAGAACCCGCGCTCAAAATCGGTGCAGCTGCGTATTTGTAGAGCAGTACATAAAAATTGTTCAACACTCTGGACATGATTGTTCGGTTTTGTTAGCTTTTTCGGCAAAACAAGGGTGGGGAATTAGAGTTACATGCGCATCGTCGAATCTGCGTCCGACGCAAATCGTCCGGCCAGCGCCGCTGAGGTTGCCTGCGGCGCTTTGGGGGCATCGAATGTGCCGTTTCAGCGGGCGGCGGCCAACCGGCATTTTGCCGGCAAAGCGGCCTGAAACATGCGACTTTTCGTTGCCTTCTCTGCCTTCAGTGCGGTGTCGCCCAGCAGGCGTGCCCGAGACATTTCCCCTTGCTCATTTTCATATGGCCACGCCAGCCTTGCCGCGTGCGCCACGCCGGAGACGCTGACATGACTGCCGCACACGCAAACGCCCTCCTCTCGGTCGAAGGCCTGAGCGTCGAATTTGGCAACAGCCGCGTCGTGGACGATATCTCCTTCCGCGTCGAGCCCGGCCGCACGGTCGCGGTCGTCGGCGAATCCGGATCAGGAAAATCGGTCACCTCGCTTTCCACCATGCGACTTGCGGACATGATGGGCGCGACCTACCCCACCGGCAAAATCCTGTTTGAAGGCAAGGACTTGCTGAAGGCGTCGCAGAAAGAAATGCGCTCGATCCGCGGCAAGGAGATCGCCATGATCTTCCAGGAGCCGATGACCTCGCTCAACCCTGTCTTCACCATCGGCGACCAGATATGCGAAGTGCTTGTGCTGCATGAGAAAATGGGCAAGCAGGCGGCGATGGCGCGGGCGCAGGAGCTTCTCGAAATGGTGCGCCTGCCCGATGCGGCAGAACTTCTGAAACGGTATCCACACCAGCTTTCCGGCGGCATGCGCCAGCGCGTGATGATCGCCATGGCGCTCGCCTGCCGGCCGAAGCTTTTGATCGCCGACGAGCCGACGACAGCGCTTGACGTCACCATTCAGGCGCAGATCCTCAACATCATGCGCGACCTGCAAAAGAAGCTCGGCATGGGCATGGTCTTCATCACCCACGATATGGGCGTGGTGGCGGAAATGGCCGATGACGTGGTCGTCATGTGGAAGGGCAAGAAGGTGGAGGAAGGTCCGGTCAAGGATATATTCGCCAATCCGCAGCACCCTTACACGCGCGCCCTGCTCTCCGCCGTTCCACGTCTCGGCAGCATGGAAGGCGAAGAGTTTCCCAAGCGCCTGCCGCTCACGGTGTTGCAAGATGGCCAGCCGGTCGTGGTTGGTGAAGAGCGCGTGCAAAACACTGCGAAATATGACGCGAAGCCGCTGCTGTCGGTGAAGGACCTGTTCGTGCGTTTCGATATCCGCAAGAACCTGTTCGGCAAGGCGACCCATCGCCTCAGCGCCGTGCAGAAGGTCAGCTTCGATATTCACGCCGGCGAAACGCTGGCACTGGTGGGCGAATCCGGTTCCGGCAAATCCACCATCGGCCGCACCATCCAGCAGCTGCAGACGGCGGTATCGGGCGAAATTGTCTTCAATGGCCGCAGCTATTCTGAAATGTCGGCGGCGGAGCGCTTTCGCATGCGCCAGGAAGTGCAATATATCTTCCAGGACCCCTTCGCCTCGCTCGATCCGCGCAAGACGGTCGGTTTTTCGATTGCCGAGCCGATCAACACCCATGGCTTGATCAACGATCAGAAGGCCGTAAAGCGGCGGGTGGATGAATTGCTGGAGCGTGTGGGTCTCTCCTCCGAACATGCCGCGCGTTATCCGCACGAGTTTTCCGGCGGCCAGCGCCAGCGCGTCTGCATTGCCCGCGCACTGGCTTCCGATCCCAAGCTCATCATTGCAGACGAAGCGCTGTCGGCGCTCGACGTCTCCATTCAGGCGCAGATCATCAATCTGTTCATGGATTTGCAGGCCGAGCGTGGTCTCGCCTATCTCTTCATCAGCCATGACATGGCTGTCGTGGAAAAGATGAGCCACCGCGTCGCGGTGCTTTATCTCGGCCAGATCATGGAAATGGGCAGCCGCCGTCAGGTGTTCGAAACGCCGACGCATGATTATACGCGCCGCCTGCTTTCGGCCGTGCCGGTCGCCGATCCGACCATCGAGCGCCGCATCGCCATGATCGAGGGCGAAATCCCCAATCCCGTGCGCCGTGTCGGTGATGAGCCGGCCATTCTCGCCCATGAGGAAATCAATCCGGGCCACTTCATCGCGAAGAGCGCCTGAATAACAACCAGAACCGCAACCATCTGAAGAGGAACAGGTAGATGACAATAATCAAGAAGGGGATGACGACAACGTTCGTCGCGCTTGCCATGGCCGCATCGGCCTTGACCGCCGCACCGGCTCTTGCCGCCGGCAAGATGACCATTTCCAGCCCGCAGGACCCGGGCAGCTGGGATCCGATCGACACTTTCCTCGTGCAATGGGCTGCCGTCGCCACCAACATCTTCGACGGCCTGACCTATCGCGGCCCGGACCTGAAACTCGTGCCCGGCCTTGCCGAATCCTGGGAAGAGCTGGATGAGGGCAAGCGCATCCGCTTCAAGCTGCGCCAGAACGTCAAGTTCCACAATGGCGAGCCCTTCAACGCCGCCGCGGTCAAGTTCACCTTCGAGCGCCTTCTCGGCGAACAGGGTGCCAAGGGCCCGCAGCGCTCCAACTATGTCGCCATCGAAAGCGTCGATGTCATCGATGACTACACGGTGGACATGAAGCTGAAGGCGCCGGATCCGGTGCTGCTGACCAAGCTTGCCGGTTATGGCGGCATGATCGTTCCGCCGAAGTACATTCAGGAAAAGGGCGAGGACAATTTCAACCTCAACCCGGTTGGCACCGGCGCGTTCAAATTCGTTTCCTACGCACCGAAGACCAACATCAAGCTGGAGGCCAACGCCGACTACTGGGGCGGTGCGCCAAAACTTTCCGAACTGGAATATCGCTTCATTTCCGAGCCGGCGACCGCCGTTGCCGAATTGCAGGCCGGCCGCGTCGATCTCGTCATTCCGCCCACCATCCCGATCGGCATGATCCCGGTTATCCAAGGCGATTCCAAGCTGGAGATTGTCAGCGTGCCCGGCCCGACGGTCGATGCGCTGCGTTTCAACACCCGTGATGGCATCACCGCCGATCCGAAGGTGCGCAAGGCCATCATCATGGCCGTCGACCGTGGCACCATCGTCAAGTCGATCCTCGCCGGTCAGGCCTCCGAGATTGCAAGCTTCCAGAGCGCGCTGTCCTTCGGTTACGATCCGGAGCTGAAGCCGCTGCCCTACGATCCGGAAGGTGCAAAGAAGCTTCTTGCGGAAGCCGGCGTCAAGCCCGGTGCGGCGCTCCAGATCGATATCCGTGGCAATGACGCGACGATGAACGAGGTGGCGCAGGTCATTTCCAGCTATCTGTCCATGGTCGGCATCACCGCCACCATCAAGCCCTATGAGACCAACGTTCTCCTGAACGACATCATCCCGCAGGGCAAGACCGGCGCGATGTTCCAGCAGAAATGGGGCGGCTGGACCTTCGATTACGACAACACGGCCTATTCCATGTATCACTCCGGTGAAAAGTGGAACCCTTACGACAAGGACGAGAAGCTGGACAAGATGCTGGAATCCCAGCGTCCGCTGACCGACCGTGCCGAGCGCGAAAAGATTCTCAAGGAAATCGGCAGCTACACCGCCGAACGCGCGCTCGAAATCCCGCTTTACAACACCAATGCCATTTACGGCATCAACAAGCGGGTCAAGGGTTTCGTGGCACCGCCGGATAACCGCCTGAAGCTGACCGACGTCACCGTCGAATAATCAGGCTGGTTTTTCTGATCAACACACCTTGCCCGCCGCAATGCGGGCAAGGTCGGGTCTCTCTTCAAGGTAAAAAACGTGGCCGGTTTCCTCATCAAGCGATTGCTGCAGGCGATTTTTGTCGTCATCGCCATCACCCTTCTCGTTTCCTTCGCCATCCGCCTCACCGGTGACCCCGCCGTCACCATGTTCCAGGGCGGTGGCAGCATGACGGAAGACGATCTGGCGCGCATCCGCGCAGCGCTCGGCACCGACCGGCCATTCTTCGTGCAATATTTCAGCTTCCTGAAGGGTCTCGTGACGCTCGATTTCGGCCGCAGCTTCACCGGCAGCACGCCCGTCTCGCGCCTGATCGCGGATGCCCTACCCGCAACGCTTCTCCTCGCCTTCATCTCCATGGCGGTCTCGATTGCGCTGTCGATCCCGCTCGGCATCAAGGCCGCAACCTCGCGCGGCAAGACGGCCGATCAGGTGATCCGCATCTTCTCGCTCGTCGGCCTGTCCTTCCCGAATTTCTGGCTGGCCACCATGCTGGTGCTCTTATTCTCCATCACGCTCGGCTGGCTGCCGCCAAGCGGCATGGGCGGCTTTGCCAGCTACATCATGCCCGCCGTCACCATGGGCGTCATCCTGACGGCTACCAATGTGCGGCTGGTGCGCACGGCCATGCTGGATACGCTGCGCTCGCAATATGTCATGGTGGCGCGCGCAAAGGGGCTGAGCGAAAATAAGGTTCTCTACAAGCACGCGCTGCGCAATTGCGCCATTCCGCTCATCACCTATTTTGGCCTGCAATTCGGCGGGCTGCTCGGCGGCATCGTCGTCATTGAGCGCGTCTTCAACTGGCCGGGCCTCGGCACGCTGGCCTTCGACGCCGTCGGCGCACGTGATTATCCCGTGCTTCAGGCCGTCATCACCGTGCTGTCGCTGATGATCGTCGGCATCAACCTTCTGGTCGATATCGCCTATGGCCTTGTCGATCCGCGCATCCGCACGGAGTAAGTGACGATGGCTGCCAAAACCTCGCGTCTTTCGCGCTTCACCAATCTCGAATTCGTCCTCGGCGCGTCGCTGACGACAATCATCTGCCTTGCCGTCATCTTTTCCGACGTGCTGTTTCCGGGCGGGGCCGACAAGATCGACCTCATGGCGCGCCTTGCCAAACCGTTTGCCAATGCCGCCCATCCGCTCGGCACCGATCCGCTGGGGCGTGACGTGCTCGCGCGCGTCGTCGCCGGCGGCAAGATCTCGCTGCTGGTCGGCTTCACCTCCGTCATCGGCGCTGTCATCTTCGGCGTCGCGGTCGGACTGGTGGCCGGTTATTATCGCGGCTTCTGGGACATGCTGGTCATGCGCTTTGCCGATATCCAGCTCGCCATGCCCTTCATCCTGCTCGCCATCACTTTCATCGCCATTGTCGGCGGCAGCCTCACCAACACCATCATCCTCCTGATCGTCTCGCAATGGGTGCAATATGCCCGCCTCGTGCGCGGCTCGGTGCTGACGCTTCGGGAGCGGGAATTTATCCTTTCCGCCCGCGCTATCGGCGTGAAGGACTGGCGCATCATTCTCCAGCACCTGCTGCCGAACCTGATCGGCCCTGTCATCGTGCTGATGACGCTCAATGTCGCCAACAACATCCTGCTCGAAAGCAGCCTCACCTTCCTCGGTCTCGGCGTCGATCCGACCATTCCGAGCTGGGGCGGCATGCTGGCGGATGGACGGACCTATCTGCAAACCGCATGGTGGGTCAGCGTCTTCCCGGGTCTTGCTATCCTTCTGACGGTGCTTGGCCTCAACCTTCTCGGTGACTGGCTGCGCGACAGCCTCGACCCCACCGGCAGAACCTCGAGGTAACAGCGATGAGCCAGATTTTCGACCAGACTTTCGAACGCACGCTGGATACGCTTCTTGCCAATGCCGAACCCGGCCAGTCCTTCGAGGCATGGAGCTTCGATGACGCCAAAAGCCGTCGCGAAGCCGAAAACCGGCTGAAGAAAAAAGGGGTCAGCGCCCGCATCCGCAGCGCCTACAAGCCGCTTCTCTTCACCTTTCTGGAAGAGATCAGCCTCGATGGCGTCGACACCATCGAGGTGCGTTACCCGGTGCACGCCAGCGCGCCGGCCAACCGTTTCCGGTTGGAGGCCTATCCCCTGGCGGCGCTGGTGGGCGATACGAAGATCGACTTCATCGCCCGAAAAGACGACGAGTTCCATTATGATGTTACCCTGAGCCGCAACGGCAAGACGGAAACCCTGAAGGTTCTGGCGCCGAACCGGGTTCACACCGATATCGTCGGCGAAACCAACGTCTCTCCCACCGGCTGGTTCCGGCCTGCCGGCAACGCTTCAGGTGAGCGGCTGGAGACGGATTTCGAACGGCTTTTCGAAGCGGCGATCCAAGCCGTCGCCGACCATGGCTGGGGTGACAACGAGCCCTATTTCGAAGAACTGAACATTCGCGTCACGCATCCAGCCGAAGATCTGCCGCTGGCGGTTGGCGACGAAGTCGTCAGCCTGCGCGAAGCCCTGCATGAAGATATCTATTTCTCGCTCTTGGAGTTCTTCCAGAAAAAATCCGGCCGCCCGCTTGGCGACCGGGGACTGAAGCCCGGCCAGATCGTACCGGAAATCGTCAAAAGCGAGGGCGAAGTCTCCGTCCGCATCGAGGCTCGCAGGCTCACCACCGTCTTTCTCGATGGTCGCGAACAGGAGATCGATACAGCCAGCGAACCGGTTGCGGCAGGCCAGCTCACGAAGCTGCTTGAAGAAATCGGCGGCGAGGGATTCGAGGCGCGCTCTCGTTCCGGCCGTATTCTTGCCGCCCGGTATGTCACCGGCAGCGATACCGCCGTGATGATCAGCGGCGGTCAGCACCCTAACGAGACCACAGGCATCGTCGGCGCCATCCGGGCCGCCCGCAGGCTCGCCGGACGCAAGGGCGCGCATTTCACCATTTCGCCGCTGGAAAATCCGGATGGTTACGCCCTGCATCAACGGCTGAGAGCCGACAATCCGCGCCACATGCATCACGCAGCGCGTTACACGGCGCTCGGCGACGATCTCGAATACCGCACGCTGGAAAATTCAGGCAGCCATATCAACGAGAAGGAAATCCGCTTCAAGGCGCAGGACATCAGCGGTGCCAGCCTGCATGTGAACCTGCACGGTTATCCATCTCACGAATGGACCCGACCGCTTTCCGGTTATGTACCGCGCAATTTCGCCATGTGGACGCTACCGAAGGGTTTCTTCCTCATCATCCGCCACCATGTGGACTGGGAAAGGCAGGCCGAGGCCCTGCTCGACCGGGTGACCCGCCATCTTGGCGCCATTCCCGGCCTGCTCGACTACAACAACCGACAGATCGCACTTTATGAAATCCACGCCGGTGAAACCGGTTTTCGCATCATCAACGGCTTCCCGTGCCTGTCGTCCGTCGATGACCGCCACACCGTACCGATGACGCTGATCACCGAATATCCAGACGAGACAATCTACGGCAACGATTTCATCACCGGCCACACCGCACAGATGGAAACGGTTCTCTCGGCCTATGACGCCTGGCAGGAAATCCTGTCACCACAGGTCGCCTGATAGAGCCAGTCGGAGACGGCGGGAGCGAAAGCGGCGGGAAAAGGCGATAACAAGTCAAACCCGATCAAGCAGGAAGCGGAGCGGTTTTGCATGGTGAGGGCGTGAACCACAGGAGACCCCATGCCCGCTCTCGACAAGCTCATCTGGCAGATCGAAACCGATCTGCACAAGGACCTGACATTGACGGTCCTGTCTAATCGCTGCGCAATCAGTACACATCACATGTGCCGGTTGTTCCAGCTTTCCACCGGCCTGTCGATCATGTCCTACGTCCGGGCACGCCGCCTTTCCAGGGCAGCGGAAACCATCGCGCTGTGCGATGGCGACATCCTCACCGCAGCACTTGATGCGGGATACGGGTCCCATGAGGCGTTCACGCGAGCCTTTGCGAATTATTTCAATGCATTACCGAGCACTGTTCGCAAGGCCCGATCAACCTCGTCCCTTGATCTCATGGAGCCATTAAAAATGAAAACCGACATGTTCGTCGAAGTCCAGCCGCCGGAAATGCGCCGTGCCGACGCCTTTATGGTTGTGGGTCTCAGTACCCCGTGCTCACTGGAGAATAACAGCACCATTCCCGCCCTCTGGCAGCGCTTCAATCTGCGCGAAAGCGAGGTCGAGGAGGTGGTATCCGGGGCTGCCTACGGAGTGTGCAGCGCCGCCGATGAAGCCGGCAACTGCACCTATCTCGCCGGCGTCCAGGCGCTGAAAACAACACCGGGCATGGATCATATCGAGTTGCCCGCACAATCCTACGCGGTCTTCACCCATAACGGACACATCTCGGATCTTCCACGAACGGTCTACACGATCTGGAACAAGGCGCTGCCCGATGCCGGACTGAAAACCGCCGACTCTCCCGATTTCGAACGTTATGACCGGCGCTTCAATCCTGAGACCGGGCGGGGAAGCGTGGAAATCTGGATACCCGTCATCGCCTGAAACAATGGCCTGTAAAGACCATATGCTCCAGCCAGCGTTGGGGCATATGGCGCATGGGCCGCCGCCCAACCGGAGACGGTCCGCCTATTTTGCCAACGCGGCGGTGGCGAGCTTCTGGTCCCGCTGCTTCTGCAGCAGCTTCTTGCCCTTGCTGAGAATATGCAAGTTGGCGGCATCCAGCTTGTTATAGGCAGCCTGGATGATATCGAGATCGGAGACATGCCCGACCGCTGCGAGCTTGTACATGACGTCTCCGACGGCGACGTCGATGGTCGGCGCAGGCGTGGTGGCGACGTCCCGCGCGGCGGCCTGAACACCCTCCGCCGTTCCGCCCATGCCGAGATAGAGCGTGAGCGCCTTGCGAAGAAACGCCTCGCGGCGTTCGATCTTGTTGTTGAGTATACTTTCGCCGACGCGATTACGCATCAGCTCAACGGCTCTGTTTTGATATTCGCTCATCAGACACCAAATAAAGTTCAGAAATATTCTTCGCGAGGCTACGAACAATCCCCTTAAAACTGGTTAAGGCGTGGCGTTCGCCTTCGCGTGAACACCATTGCGCACCGAGTTTACCCGAAGCTGTTTTCCCGCGTCTGAAACGACCGGCGACGGAACCGGTTTGAAAATCGTTCAGGCGGCGTTATTGTCCTTTCCGGTTTGGGGCGGGGCGCAACAAAGCCGTTATTGATAACCGTCAGGTTATTTATACCCCCCCTTATTTCATTTTACTTTGGCCGCCGCACTCATCAATCTGACAGCCTGGATCGGTGGACGGGAGCCACGGATCAATTGGGAGGAAGTCATGAAAATGCGGATCACCGCCGCCATCGCGGCCATTTGTTTTAGTTCCGTTGCCTATGCCGATACGATCAAGGTGGGTGTAGTCGGTCCGTTCTCCGGCCCCTTCGCGTTGCAGGGCAAGAACTTCAAGGCCGGCATCGACGCCTGGTTCGCCCTTAACGGCAACAAGGTCGGCGACGATACGGTTGAAATCGTCTATCGCGATGTTCCGCAGGCCGATCCGGCGCAGTCCAAGGCGCTGGCGCAGGAGCTGGTGGTCAAGGAAGGCGTGCAATATCTCGCCGGCTTTTATTTCACCCCCGACGCCATGGCGGTTACACCGCTTCTGAAGCAGGGCAATGTGCCGATGGTCATCATGAATGCCGCCACTTCGGCCATCGTGACCAAGAGCCCCTATGTGGTGCGCACCTCGTTCACCACCTGGCAGACCTCCACCCCCATCGCCAAGGTGGCCTTTGACGGCGGCGTGAAGAAGGTCATTTCGCTGGTCAGCGATTACGGCCCGGGCGTCGACGCCGAAAACGCCTTCAAGGCAGCCTTCACCGCCGCCGGCGGCGAAGTGGTGGAAACCATCCGCATGCCGCTTTCCACCAATGATTTCAGCCCGATCATGCAGCGCGTGAAGGATTCCGGCGCTCAAGGCGTCTTCGCCTTCCTGCCGTCGGGCCCGACCACGCTCGGCTTCGTCAAGGCCTTCAACGATAACGGCCTGAAATCTTCAGGCGTCAAACTTTTCGCACCGGGTGATCTGACACAGGAATCCGATCTGCCGGCGCTCGGCGAGGCAGCACTCGGCATGCAGACGACCTTCCATTACGCTGTCTCGCATGATTCCGCTGAGAACAAGACCTTCGTGGAAGCCGCCACCAAGGCGATCGGCAATCCGAAGGAACTGTCCTTCCCTTCCGTTGGCGCCTTTGACGGCATGTACGTCATCAGCAAGATGATCGAGGCCACCGGCGGCAAGCAGGATGCGGAAAAGGCGGTGGACGCGGTAAAGGGTCTTTCCTGGACAAGCCCGCGTGGCCCGGTCAGCATCGATCCGGAAAGCCGCCACATCACGCAGAACATCTATCTGCGCGAAGTGGCCAAGGGCGATGACGGCAATTATTACAACAAGGAAGTCCAGACCTTCGAAAAACAGGGTGATCCGGGCCTCGCCGCCGCGAAGTAAAGAACAGTTTTGACGACGTTGTCGGGTCGCCAATAGCGGCCCGTCTCCGGCCCGGATGGGCATTGCAGCACCGGGAGGAGCTTTTCAGCATGCAGACGGTCTTCAGCATCCTTGTCGATGCGCTTGCCTATGGCATGGTCCTGTTCATCATCTCCATCGGCCTTTCGGTCACGATGGGGCTGATGCGGGTGGTCAATCTGGCGCATGGCGCTTTCGCCATGATCGGCGGTTACCTCGCCTCCTATGCCGCCCACGGCCTCGGTCTCGGTTACGCCGTGGCGATCCTCGTCGCCATCGTCGGCACCATCGTGATCGCCATTCCGCTCGAACGTTTCCTCTATCGCCGCATCTATGGCGCGCCAGAGCTGACGCAGGTGCTAATGACCATCGGCATCACGTTTTGCATCATCGGCATCGCCAATTTCGTCTTTGGCCCAACGCTGAAGACCATTCCCTTGCCGCAGCAACTAGCCGGCCCCACGGATCTCGGCTTCCGCACCATCGCCACGCACCGCATCTTCGCCATTGCCTGTGGGCTGGCCGTGGCCGGCGCATTGTGGTTCACCTTCGAAAAGACGGCCTTCGGCATCAAGCTGCGCGCGGCCGTCGATAATGCCGCCATGGCAGCCGCACTCGGCGTGCGCACCGAAATCATCTACGCCGTCAGCTTTGCCATCGCCGTCGGCCTTGCCGCCATGGGCGGCGTCATCGGCGCGGAACTTTTGCCGGTCGAACCCTATTATGCGCTGCGCTACATGGTGACCTTCCTGGTGGTGGTCTCGGTTGGTGGCGCAGGCTCCATTCCCGGCGCGCTGATCGCCTGTCTTCTGCTCGGCGCGATCGACACGACCGGGCGGTATCTTGCTCCTGAATATGGCGAATTCTTCTTTTACCTGGCGGTCATCGTGATCATCACGCTGTTCCCGCGCGGCCTTCTCGGAAGGGCGAAATGAGATGGCGGTGCTCATGAACGACGTGACTGAAACGGCAGAGATCCCGAAGGCGCGCTCACCGCTGCGCACGCTTGCGGGACCGCTCCTCATCATTATGGCCGCGATTGCCGGTTATTATCTGTTTCCGGATAGCCTGGCGCTTCTGACCCGCATCATCGCCATCGCGCTGCTGGTGCTGTCGATTGATCTTGTTACCGGCTATTGCGGCGTCGCGACACTTGGCCATGCCGCGCTCTTCGGCGCGGGCGCCTATGCCGCCGGCATTGCCGCGGCCCATTTCGAGATCACCGATCCGCTACTGATGACCTTGATCGGCGCAGGCGCGGGCGGCGTGGCCGGGTTGGTCTCCGGCACCGTTCTCTTGCGCGCCCACGGCCTGCCGCAGCTCGTTCTTTCCATCGCCGTCATTCACCTGTTCCACGAGGCCGCCAACAAAGCCTCCGGCTGGACCGGCGGCAGCGACGGGCTATCGGGCGTCTCTCCCGACGCCCTGTTCGGCACTTTCGAATTCGATCTTTTTGGCCGCACCGCCTATATCTATGGCGTCTGTCTGCTGCTCCTCGTGTTCCTCGCCCTCAAGGTGGTGGTCAATTCGCCCTTCGGCATGTTGTGCCGCGGCGTCAAGCAGGACAGCATCCGCATCCAGGCCATGGGCGGTTCGGTCAATGGCACTATTTTGAAGATGTTCGTCATATCGGGCATCGTCGCCGGCATTGGCGGCGCGCTGAACGCCATCTCCACCCAGGTCGTCGGTCTCGACAGCCTCAGCTTCACGCTTTCAGCCGAAGGGCTGGTCATGCTGGTGCTCGGTGGCGCAGGTTCGCTTTACGGGGCGCTGATCGGCACCGTCACATTCATGTGGTTCGAGGATGTGGTTTCCGCCGCCAACCCGTTCCACTGGCTCACCATTGTCGGCCTGCTGCTGATTGCCGTCGTGCTGTTTGCGCCGCGCGGGCTTTATGGCGCGGGTGAAGACATCATTGCGCGCATTCGTGGAGGTCGCAAATGAGCGCCATTTTCGAAGTCTCCGGCCTCAAGAAAAATTTCGGCGGCCTCGTCGTTACCAATAATGTGTCGATGTCGCTTTCGCCGGGAGACCGCACGGTGCTGATCGGCCCCAATGGCGCCGGCAAGACCACCTTCGTCAATCTTGTCACCGGCAATATCAAGCCCTCGGCCGGAACGGTGCGCATCGCCGGCGAGGATGTGACCGGCCTCAGCGCCAGCCAGCGGGTGAAGCGCGGCCTCGTCCGTTCGTTCCAGGTCACAAGGTTGTTTCAGGACATGACGCCGGAGGAACATGTGGCGCTTGCCATTCTCCAGCGCGAAGGCAAGACGGGCCGGATTTTCGGCCGATACCGCGCCATGCCCTCGGTCATGAGCGAAGCCCGCGACATTCTCGGCACGCTCGGCCTTCTGGCGCTTGCCGAAACTCGGGTGCGCGAAATCGCCTATGGCCAGCAGCGTCTGATCGAGATCGCGCTGGCCATGGCGCTTCGCCCGAAAATCCTGCTGCTCGACGAACCCGCCGCCGGCGTGCCTTCCACGGAAACGGCGCGCATCGAACAGGCGCTCGACCGGCTGCCTGCTGATCTCGCCATATTGATGATCGAACACGACATGGATCTGGTTTTCCGGTTTGCCAAACGTGTGGTGGTGCTCGCCGCAGGCGCCGTCATCTTCGACGGCTCGCCGGAAGACGTCACCAGCAATGCGGAAGTCCGCCAAGCCTATCTGGGAAGTTACGCCGATGCCCGCAGCGCCGCTTGAAATCACCAACCTCACCGCCGGTTACGGCCCGACAAGGGTCATCGAGGGCCTGTCGCTTTCCGTGCCGTCGGGCTCGCGTTTTGCCGTGCTCGGCCGCAATGGCGTCGGCAAGACCAGCCTCTTCGCCACACTGGCCGGCCAGACGAAACGCTTCGCCGGCGATATCCGCATCGGCGGGCAGGACATCGCCGCTTTGCCGAGTGCCGCCCGCGCCAAAGCCGGCCTCGGTTACGTGCCGCAGACGCGGGATGTATTCCCGACGCTTACCGTCGAGGAGAACCTGTTTGTCGGCCTCAAGGCTCGGCCAAAATCGGCCATCGAGGAAGCCTACACGCTGTTTCCGCGCCTCAAAGAGCGCCGCCGCAATCTCGGCTCGCAGCTCTCCGGCGGCGAACAGCAGATGCTTTCCACGGCCCGCAGCATTCTTGGCCAGCCGCGCGTGCTGCTGCTCGACGAACCGCTCGAAGGTCTCGCTCCCGTCATCTGCGAGGAGCTGATGGCAGCCTTCTCCAAGCTCGCCCAATCCGGCGAAATGACCATCCTCCTCGTCGAACAGCGCATCCAGATGGCCATCGACTTCGCCGACCACGCCATCATCATGGAACGCGGCCGCATCGTCTGGGAAGGGCCATCCAGCGATCTTGCGGAAAACCCGGATATTATCGATACGCATCTCGGAGTTGGCGGGCTGCACTAATTTGAAACGCTATTCACCCTCAGCCCGTCATTCCGGCTTTGCGTCGGAATGACGGAAGCAATGCCACGCGAGCACCACTCGGCCTCATTTACCGTTTCCTAAAAAACCCAATGGAATAAAAATTCCACTGCAGTTAAAGTGCACACGATTTCAGTCCGCACGAAGGAACGACAATGACGGCAATCGAGGCGCCAGAATCCGTAAAGGCTTTTGAGGAGCGGCTGCTCCAGGTCGCGGAGGGTTTGCCGAAACGATTGCGGCAATGCGCCGATTATGTCGCCTCCAATCAGGATCGCATCGCCGTTTCCACCGTCGCCGAAATGGCGGAAGGGGCGGGCGTACAGCCTTCTGCCTTCATGCGTTTTTGCCAGATCATGGGCTTTTCCGGCTTTTCTGAAATGCAACGGCTGTTCCGTGATTCCTATGTCGGCGGTTGGCCGGATTACGCCACGCGGCTCGACCATCTGCGTGAAAAGGGCGATGAAAGCGCATCCGGCCTGCTTGCGGAATTCGTGGAGGCCGGCCGTTCCTCGCTGGAAATGCTGCTCAAATCGGTCGACACGAAGCAGCTTGATGAGGCGGTTTCAGCGCTCTCCCAGGCGCGCACCGTGCATATCATCGGTTTGCGGCGCTCTTTTCCCATTGCCAGCTATCTGGCCTATGCGTTCGAGAAGATGAAGGTGCCGGCGGTTCTGCACAGTGCGGTTGGCGGGCTCGGCAACATCAGCGCCATTTCCCGTGACGACGCGCTGATCGCCATCACCTTCTCGCCCTATTCCACTGAGACGCTGGAGCTTGCGGAAAACGCCCGCGCCAACGGTATTCCGGTCGTGGCGCTTTCCGATTCCGCGGTCAATCCGCTCCGGAAATCCGGTGCAACACTTCTGACGGTGACGGAAATCGATTTCGGCGCATTCCGATCGCTTTCGGCCACGCTCTGTCTCGCCATCACGCTGGCGGTTGCCGTGGGAACACGCAGGACCACCTGAATATTTTTATTGAAAATGGAAAAAATAGAATTTATGATCCAAATCCATGAAACGGGCATTCCACGACTGTCCGTCTCGTGACGGGACAAGTGAGCGGAGGAGGCTCACCCGAGCGGGATGGCGACAACTGGCGGCATGGTTGCCTGATCCGCTCGACACATATGAGGCAGACCGCGCCAGCGTGCGGTGCTAAGGAGGAACCTTTTGAAAAAACTTGATCTTATCACGATCGGGCGCTCGTCTGTCGACCTTTACGGTTCGCAGGTCGGCGGCCGTCTGGAGGACATGGCCTCCTTTGCCAAATATATCGGCGGCTCTCCCACCAACATCGCAGCCGGTGCTGCACGCCTTGGATTGAACAGCGCGGTCATTACGCGTGTGGGTGACGAACATATGGGCCGTTTCATCCGCGAACAGCTGGTGCGCGAAGGCGTCGATGTGCGCGGCGTGAAGACCGACCCGGAGCGGCTGACCGCGCTGGTGCTGCTCGGCATTCGCGACCAGAACCAGTTTCCGCTGATTTTCTATCGTGAGAACTGTGCCGACATGGCGCTCAGCGAAGACGACATCGATCCCGCCTTCATTGCCGAGGCGGCTTGCGTCTGCGCCACCGGCACGCATCTGTCGCATCCGAAGACGGAAGCAGCCGTGCTGAAGGCGCTGAAACTTGCCCGCGAAAACGGTGCGAAAACAGCGCTCGACATCGATTACCGACCCAACCTCTGGGGTGTTGCCGGCCATGGCGATGGCGAAAGCCGCTTTGTGGAATCGCAGAAGGTCACCGCCAAGCTGCAATCCACCCTGCATCTCTTCGATCTGATTGTCGGCACCGAGGAAGAATTCCACATTGCCGGCGGCTCGACCGATACGCTGACCGCACTGAACGCCGTGCGCAAGGTTTCGAATGCGACGCTGGTGTGCAAGCGCGGCCCGATGGGCGCCGTGGTCTTCACCGGCGATATTCCCGCAAGCCTGGACGATGGTGAGACGGGCGAAGGTTTTCCGATCGAGGTCTTTAACGTTCTCGGCGCGGGCGATGGTTTCATGGCCGGACTGTTCCGCGGCTGGCTGCGCGGCGAGGATTGGCCGACGACGCTGAAATACGCCAATGCCTGTGGCGCCTTTGCCGTTTCCCGCCACGGCTGCACGCCCGCCTATCCGAGCTGGGAAGAGCTGCAATATTTCTTCAAGGCCGGCATTCGCAACAAGGCGCTGCGCAAGGACGAGGCGCTGGAGCAGGTGCATTGGTCGACCAACCGCAAGGGCGACTGGGACACGATGCGCGTCTTCGCCTTCGATCACCGCATGCAACTGGAAGCCATCGCCGACGAGCTTGGCGTCAAGCACGAGCAGATCGGCGCTTTCAAGAAGCTATGCCTTCAGTCCGCGCAGCAGGTTGCCGGCGACAGGCCGGGTTACGGCATTCTCTGCGATGGCCGCCTCGGGCGCGATGCACTCTTTGCCGCCAGCGGCTCCGGCCTGTGGATCGGTCGCCCGGTGGAATGGCCAGGTTCGCGCCCGCTGACGCTGGAACCCGAACTCGGCAAGGATTTCGGCGGTCTTTCCGAATGGCCGCTGGAAAATGTCGTCAAGGTTCTGTGCTTCTATCATCCGGATGATACCGACGAGATGCGTGCCGCGCAGGAGGAGACGGTAATGCGTCTGTTCCAGGCGACCCGCCGCAACCGGTTGGAAATGCTGCTCGAGGTCATTCCCTCCAAGGTCGGCCCGACAGATGATCTAACCGCCGCGCGCATCATCGAACGCTTTTACGAAATCGGCGTCTACCCCGACTGGTGGAAGCTGGAGCCGATGAAGACCCGCGCGGCATGGAAAAATGCCTGCGACTCCGTGCACAGCAACGATCCTTACGTGCGGGGCATCGTCGTTCTCGGCCTTGACGCACCGCAAAGCGAGTTGGAGGAGAGCTTCCGCCTTGCCGCCGGTTTCGATCTGGTCAAGGGTTTCGCCGTTGGCCGCACGATTTTCGCCGACGCCGCGCGGGGTTGGCTCGGTGGCAAGATCACCGATGAGGAAGCGGTGAAGGACATGGCGCAGCGCTATACCAGCCTGTGCCGTATATGGGATGAGGCGCGCGCCAAAAAGGGAGAGGCAGCGTGAAGACAATCAGATTGACGGCTGCGCAGGCTATGGTTCGTTACCTCGCCGCGCAGATGAATGAATATGGCGAGACCTATATTGCCGGTGTCTGGGCCATCTTCGGCCATGGCAATGTCGCCGGCATCGGCGAGGCACTTTATGGCATTCGCGAGGAACTGCCGACTTATCGCGGCCAGAACGAGCAATCGATGGCCCATGCGGCCATCGCCTATTCCAAGCAGCTGCGCCGCCGGCGCGCCATGGCGGTCACCTCCTCCATCGGCCCCGGCGCTGCCAACATGGTAACGGCAGCAGCGCTTGCGCATGTCAACCGCCTGCCGGTTCTGCTGATCCCCGGCGATGTTTTCGCCAATCGCGGTCCCGATCCGGTCTTGCAGCAGCTCGAAGATTTCGGCGACGGCACGATGACGGTCAATGACTGCTTCCGCCCGGTCAGCCGTTATTTCGACCGCATCATGCGCCCGGAACAGTTGCTGACCGCGCTTCCCCGCGCCATGCGCACCATGACGGACCCGGCCGATTGCGGCCCCGTCACGCTCGCGTTCTGCCAGGATGTGCAGGCGGAAGCCTATGATTACCCTGTCAGCTTCTTCGAAAAGCGAGTCTGGCGTCAGCGCCGCCCCGAGCCGGATATGGTGGAATTCGAAGAGGCCGTCGCCGCGCTGAGGGCCGCGAAGAACCCGATCATCGTTGCCGGCGGCGGCGTGCATTTTGCCGGCGCAACCGACACGTTGAAGCGCTTTGCCGAAACCCACTCCATTCCTGTCGTCGAAACGCAGGCCGGTAAATCGGCATTGGCGTGGGATCACGATCTCAATTTCGGTCCCGTCGGCGTGACCGGTGCGGAAAGCGCTAATATCATCAGCGAAAAGGCCGATCTGGTCTTTGGCGTCGGAACGCGTTTTCAGGATTTCACCACCGGCTCCTGGGCGCTGTTCAAAAACCCGAGCCGCAAGATCCTGGCACTCAACGTTCAGCCCTATGACAGCGCCAAGCACGATGCGATCAGCCTGACGGCCGATGCCAAAATCGGGCTTGAAAAACTCTCCGCAGCGCTCGGTAGCCATCGTTTTGCGGCGCCCGATGCGGGCCTCAAGGCAGCATGGTTCGAAAAGGCCGATGCCGATACGGCGGCACCGGGTGAGGACCATGCCAACAGCCTGCCCACCGACATGCAGGTGATCGGCGCTGTCCAGCGCCAGTCGCGTGACAATACCGTCGTCATGTGCGCGGCCGGCACCATGCCGGGCGAGCTGCACCAACTGTGGAAATCCAAGCTGCCGCTCTCCTATCACATGGAATACGGCTTCTCCTGCATGGGCTATGAGGTTGCCGGCGGCCTCGGCATCAAGATGGCGGAACCCGACCGCGATGTGATCGTCATGGTCGGCGATGGCTCCTATATGATGATGAATTCCGAGCTTGCGACATCGGTTGCCATGGGCGTGAAGATCACGCTCGTCATCACTGACAACAGGGGCTACGGCTGCATCAACCGGCTGCAGATGGAAACCGGCGGCGCGGAGTTCAACAACCTCTACGCCCACACCAACGTCAATCCCATCGCCATCGATTTTGCCGCCCATGCCGGCTCGATGGGAGCGGATGCGCGCAAGGTTTCCACCATCGCGGAGCTGGAAGACGCGCTCGCAGCCGCGCGCGCCTCCACCCGCACGACTGTCATCGTCATCGATACCGACCCTTATCCGACCCCGCAGGCCGGCGGTCACTGGTGGGATGTCGCGGTGCCCGAAGTCTCCGACCGCGCCGAAATCGGACCGGCGCGCGCGCGCTACGAAAACCATATCAAGGAAAGACAGTAAGATGATCCGTTACGGAACCAACCCGATTGCCTGGTCCAACGACGACGACCGCACGCTGGGCGCTCATATCAGCCTGGAGCAATGCCTGGACGAAACCGCAAAGATCGGCTTTGACGGCATCGAAAAGGGCCACAAATTCCCGACCGACCCGGAGGGTCTGAAGGGCGTGCTTTCGCCGCGCGGCCTCTCCTTCGTCTCCGGCTGGCATTCGCTGAACCTCCTGACCGACGACATCGAATCCGAAAAGAAGGCCATGCAGCCGGCGCTCGATCTCCTGAAGGCCATGGGCTCGAAGGTCATCATCGTCTGCGAAACCTCCAACGCCATCCACGGCGCCGATGACACGGCGCTGGTCGACCGTCCGCGCCTTGCGGCCGAGGACTGGGCCAAGTTCGGCGCCGGTGTCGAGGCGCTTGCCGCCTTTGCCGCCGAACAGGGCATTACCCTCGTTTATCATCACCACATGGGAACGGTGGTCGAAAGCGAAGACGAGATCGACCTCCTGATGAAGCATACCGGGCCGAAGACCCATCTGCTGCTCGATACCGGCCATTGCCTGTTCGGCGGCGGCGACCCCGTCCGCGTCGCGCAGAAATACATGGGCCGTGTCGGCCATATCCACGCCAAGAACGTGCGCCCAGTCATTGCCGAGCAGGTTCGGAACGAGCGGCTTTCCTTCCTCGAAGGCGTTCGCCGCGGCGTATTCACCGTACCAGGTGACAGCGAGGGCGGCGTGAACTTCTCAGCCGTGCTGAAAATTGCCGCCGAGCACAATTACAGCGGCTGGCTGGTGATCGAGGCCGAACAGGACCCTGATGTGCGCAACCCGTTTGAATATCAGAGCCTTGGGCTGAAATCGCTGAAGGCTTTTGCGCGCGAAGCGGGGCTGGACAAGGCTGAGGCTGCTTGAAGCCTTTTCTCCCTCGTTCCTGTGCTCGTCACCGGGATGAGGGAAACGCGGGAATAGCCGCCCGATGAATTGAACGACTGACCAAAAAAGGGAACACCACCATGACCTCACTTCTGCGCAAGCCGGTCGCGACCAGCGGCAAGGTGCACGATATCACGCCCCAAAGCGCGGATTGGGGTTATGTCGGTTTCGGCCTTTACCGCCTGAAGCCGGGCGAAACGGCGGCGGAAAACACCGGCGATACGGAAGTCATCCTCGTGCTGGTCGAAGGCAAGGCGACGATTTCCGCAGGCGGTAAGGACTTCGGTGAACTCGGCGACCGCATGAATGTATTCGAGCGCAAGCCGCCGCACTGCGTTTATGTTCCCGCCGGCTCCGAATGGTCGCTGACCGCCACGACGGACTGCACAATCGGTGTCTGCACCGCGCCCGGCGAGAAAGGCAACCGCGAGGCGCAGCAGATTGGCCCCAATGGCGTGCAGCTGACCGAGCGCGGCAAGGGCGCCAACACGCGTTACATTTTCCCCATCGCCATGGAAGAGCGCGATGTGGCCGACAGCCTGCTGGTGACAGAAGTTTTCACCCCGTCGGGCAACTGGTCGTCCTATCCGCCGCACCGGCACGATGAGGATAATTACCCCGACATGACCTATCTGGAAGAAACCTATTATCACCGGCTCAACCCGGCGCAGGGTTTCGGCTTCCAGCGCGTCTTCACCGAAGACGGCTCGCTTGATGAGACCATGGCGGTATCGGATGGCGATGTCGTGCTGGTGCCCAAGGGCCACCACCCCTGCGGCGCGCCCTATGGTTATGAGATGTATTACCTGAACGTGATGGCGGGGCCGATGCGCAAATGGCGGTTCAAGAACCATCCCGATCATGACTGGATTTTCAAGCGCGATAATCCCTGACCGCTATTTTCACTTTAAATTTTGGGAGGAATGACCATGGCCGCTCTTGGCGTGGGCCTTCTCGGCACCGGTTACATGGGCAAATGCCACGCGCTTGCGTGGAACAACGTCACCAGCGTCTTCGGCGATGTGGAACGCCCCCGCCTCGTGACGCTCGCGGAAGTCAACCCGGAGCTTGCTGCCAAAAAAGCGGCGGAGTTCGGTTTCGTCCGTTCCACGGGCAACTGGCGCGATCTGCTGGCAGACCCGGAGATCGACGTCATCTCCGTCACCACACCAAATGCCTTTCACCCGGAAATGGCGATTGCCGCCCTTGAGGCTGGCAAACATGTCTGGTGCGAAAAGCCGATGGCGCCTGCCTTTACTGACGCGGTGAAGATGCGCGATGCGGCCCGCCGATCCGGCAAGGCAGCGGCGATGGGTTACAACTACATCCAGAACCCCGTCATCCGCCATATCCGCCGCCTGATCGACGAAGGCGCCATTGGCAAGGTCTATCACGTCCGGGCCGAAATGGACGAGGACTTCATGGCCGATGCCACCCAGCCCTTCTACTGGAAGAGCGAGGCATCCTCCGGTTACGGCGCACTGGATGATTTCGCCGTGCATCCGTTGTCACTGCTCTTCGCCCTCTTCGGCCACGCACAAAGCGCCATCACCGACATGGTCAAGCCTTACGAGACCCGCCCGCTTGCCGGCGGTGGCGAACGTGCGGTCGAGACGCATGATCTTGCCAGCGTTCTCTTGAAGCTGGAAGGCGGCATTTCAGCCGTGCTGATCGCCAACCGCTCCGCGTGGGGTCGCAAGGGCCGCATCGCCATCCAGATATATGGCTCCGCCGGCTCCATCCTGTTCGATCAGGAGCGAATGAACGAATTCCAGCTCTACACCACGGACGGACGCCCGGAAGAGCAGGGCTTTAGAACCATTCTCACCGCCCCCCACCACAAGCCCTACGACCGCTTCATCCCAGCCCCCGGCCACGGCCTCGGCTTCAACGATCTGAAAGTGATCGAATGCCGGGAACTGATAGCGTCCATAGAAGGCAAGAAGGCCCATATCATCGATTTCGACGAAGGGCTGAAGATCGAGCGCAGCATTCACGCCATGGCCCGGTCATTTGCAGAAGGGCGCTGGGTGGCGACGGAGGAAATTGCGGAATAGGGACAGATAGGGGGTGAGCGCCACGCTCACCTCCTTTGTCATGCTCAAGCCTGTCCCGAGCATCTGCAAACGATTGCTCTAACGCGACGTGTTTGGATCCTCGGGACAAAAGCCCGAGGACGGAGGAAAGGCCTCAGCCCTTGACCGGCGTCTCCGGCACCGGCGTCAGCACCTTGCGGTCCCTGAACCAGCCGAGAATATTGTCGGCCACCAGATCGGCCATGGCGTTGCGGGTGGGAACCGAGGCGGAGGCGACATGCGGCAGCAGGGAGACATTCGGCAGCGACAGGAAAGCTTCCGGCACCTTCGGCTCGGCATAGAACACGTCGAGACCGGCAGCCCCCAAAGCGCCACTTTTAAGCGCCTCAAGCAGTGCGTCCTCATCGACGCTGGAGCCGCGGCCTACATTGATGAACACGCCCTCAGGCCCGAGCGCGGTCAGCACGTCGGCATTGATCGCCTTGTGTGTCTCTGGTGTGCCCGGCACGATACAGATCAGCGTATCGACGGTCTCTGCCATTTCCTTCAGCGAGCCATAATAGGTGTAGGAGAGTTCGTCGCGCTTGCTGCGGGTGTGATAGCCGATCTCCACCTTGAAGGGTTCAAGCCGCTTGGCGATTTCCTGGCCGATGCGGCCCATGCCGAACAGGCCGACCTTGCGGCCGCGCAGCGAAAACGGCGACAGTGCGAACGGGCCTTCGCCAACCCATTTGCCATCCCGCAGCCAGGTCTCGGCCTGATAAAGACGGCGCACGGTGTTAATCAACAGCGCAATCGTCGTATCCGCCACTTCGTCATTCAGCACATCAGGCGTATTCGTCACCACGACGCCACGGGTGGCGGCGTGTTTAGCGTCGACACCATCATAACCCACGCCGAAATTGGCGATGATCTCGAGCTTCGGCAGCGCATCGATCCATTTGGCGTTGACGGCGCCAGAAACAGCAATCGCATTGACGCGTCCGGCCGCGCCCTCCGGCAAAACCGGCTCGGCACCGGCAGGCACTGCCACAATCTCGACCTTGCCTTCGAGGCGTTCGAGAACGCGAGGGTTTATCTTGCCGGGAACGAGAACGACGGCCTTTTTGTCAGACATGAGCGGATATTCCTCCAGATAACATTCCGATATCAGGAGTGGTCGTCAAGCGAACCGCTTGCCATCCCACTCCTCATGGCGGCGATCTTTTCAAACAACGACCGCCGTGAAAAGGCCAATAAGGGGATGTTGTGGAGGCAGAGGGAGGTTTCATGCCGATTTTTTGGCAGCGCCTCGCACCGTCGTGCCGGGCTGTTTCATCGCTGCAGGGTGTGACCTTCTAAAAGGAGCACACATCACGGCATTGAGCGCGATGGATACAGCTTTTCGCAACGTCACCCTTGGGCTTGTCCAAGGGTCTAACCATGCCAACAAAAACAATAGGTTGCGGATCCTCGGGACAGGCCCGAGGATTGACCTCGGCGCGGCTGGCGTCGCCAAGACCACTTCCTGCCGTAGGGTTAAGCTCACACCCGCGGCCGCACCGGCCCAGTCGATTGCCGGATGCGCATTTCCGGTTTGATGAGGTGAATACCATCAGGTTCATGGCTGCCCGCCAGCCTGTCCAGCAGCGCGCGGGCCGCCAAGCGCCCCACCTCGGCCTGGCCGTTGGAAACGGTGGTCAGCGCCGGGGTGGCGATGGCAGCTTCCTCCAGATCGTCGTAGCCCGTTACTGAAATATCGACACCCGGCACCAGACCGGCGCGGGAAATGCCGTTCATGAGACCGATGGCGACGAGATCGTTCCAGCACACGGCGGCGGTCGGCTTCTGCGGCAGCGAGAGGAAATGCACCGCCGCCTCGAAGCCGCCCTGTTTGGAGCGCGGGCCGGGAATGCGCAGGTTCGGATCGACCTCGATGCCCGCCTTGCGCAGCGCATTGACATAACCCTGATAACGGTCACGCCCCGTCGAGGTCTGGTCGGTACCGCCAACCATGGCGATGGTGCGGTGGCCGAGGCTGATGAGGTGGTTGGTGGCGAGCGAAATGCCGTAGCTGTCATCGCCGCGATAGGTTGGCATGTCAACGCCGTCCATGGAGCGGGCCACCAGAATGGCGGGCATGCCGTTTTCTTCGGCGAGCGTCATATCCTCGACCGGCGTGCCGATCGCCGGAGACATGATGATGCCGTCAGAGCCGAGCTGCAGCAGCGTTTCAATGAAGGTGCGCTGTTTTTCCACCGAATCGTAGTGGTTGGACAGGATGAACGTCTGTCGGCTGCGGTCCAGCTCGCTTTCAATGGCTTTCAGGATTTCGCCATAGAAGGGGTTCATCACATCGTGGAACACCACGCCGACAATACCGGAGCGGGAGGTGCGCAGGCTGGCGGCGCGGCGGTTATAGATATAACCCAGCGCCCGCGCCTGTTCCTTGATCTTTTCCCGCGTATCGGCGGCGACCAGCGGGCTATCGCGCAATGCAAGAGAGATGGTGGCGGTCGAAAGTCCGAGGCTTTCGGCAATCGTGGACAATTTGACCTTTTGGGCCACGGCATTCCTCCCCAAACGCACGTCGATGACGGATAGCTCCGTTTAAATTGCAATTAAACAATTTAAACAAAATCCGCAACCCGTTTAAGGAATACCCACAAAACAGATGGCTCTTTTAAAAATTTCAGCAAAAATTATTGAAGATTGGCGTCTATCGCCTTCAAGAGTTTAACGATGTTACGCACATCCTTGGCCGAAAGCCCCTCGACGGCTCTTGCGCCGCAATTGGCGATGGAAACATTGATGTGTTCGACGCTTTTCAGACCCGCTTCCGTCAGCTTCACCAGCGTCACACGGCCATCCTCGTCGTCACCGCTGCGCTCCACGAAGCCCTGGGCTTCCATGCGGCCGATCGTGCGCGTCATGGTGGGCGCCTTGACGCCGAGTTTCTGGGCGATCTGCCCGGGTGTCAGGCTGCCTTCCTGCGCCAGCGCCAGGATAACGCCGTCCTGTCCGGCATAAAGGCCGCTTTCGGCAAGACTGTGGCTCAGCGCCGTGCGCATGGAGCGGGCGGCCTGAGTGATGGATTGCGCCAGTTCCTCGGGGTTGAAATTCTCATCCCTTTTTTTGGCGTCCTTGGCCTTCTTGCCGCCCTTTTCCTTCTTGGCGCTTTTGTCCTTGTTCCCGGATTTGTCCTTGCTCATATGCGAGTGCCTTTTACCCTGTGGCGGAACCGATATATGTTGCTGGAAATCCTTATCGAATGCACGCGCGGACTGCCAGATGCCAAACTCATACACGCATTATCACGACGAAAACGTAACAGAGCCTCATCTTCGCGCAACAGGAGCAATCTCCGTCCTGCCGCTCGGTGCGCACGAGCAGCATGGGCCGCACCTGCCCTTCGAGACCGATACGCTGATTGCCGAAGGCATCGTCACCCGCCTTGCCGCCGCCCTGCCCGCCCACCTGCCCGTCTCCTTCCTGCCCGCGGAACCGGTCGGTTATTCCGTCGAACACATGGACGTGCCGGGCACGAAGACACTGCGTTACGATGAAGCCATCGAGCGCTGGCTCGGCATCGCCGAGGCGGAATGTAAAAAGGGCGTGCGCAAATTCGTGATGTTGAACGCTCATGGCGGCAATTCACCGCTGATGACCGTCGTCGCCACCGAGGCCCGCGTCCGTTTCGGCATGCTGGCGGTCGCCACAAGCTGGACCCGTTTCGGCGTGCCTGCCGATATCGTGAAGCCGCAGGACAAGGCGGTCGACATCCACGGCGGCGATATCGAGACATCCGTCATGCTCGCGCTTCACCCCGAACGTGTGGCGATGGAAAAAGCCGAGAATTTCCCCTCGCGCCAAAGCGACTTCGCACAGCGCTTCAGACATCTGCGCGCCTATGGCCCCCACGCCTTCGGCTGGCTGATGAGCGACCTGAATCCCGATGGCGTTGCCGGAAACGCGGCAGTCGCCTCGGCCGAAAAGGGCGAAAGGCTGATTTCCCATGCTGTATCGGGCCTCGTCGAACTGCTTGAAGATGTCCACGCTTTTGACATAACGTTATTTCATAACAAAATTTGAAAAACTCAGCCGAAACCGGCCAGAATCCCTTTGAACTGCCGGAACGTCGCGCCTATATGGACGACGACACTTATTCCTTAAGGCCGCGACCGGCCTTGCTCCACACGAGGTTTCCATGACCGAAACAGCACCAGCCAAGCCCATTCCAGTCACCGTCCTGACGGGATATCTCGGCGCCGGCAAAACGACGCTTCTCAACCGCATTCTCTCCGAGAACCACGGCAAGAAATACGCTGTCATCGTCAATGAATTCGGCGAGATCGGCATCGACAACGATCTGATCGTCGAATCCGACGAGGAAATCTACGAAATGAACAATGGTTGCGTGTGCTGCACGGTGCGTGGCGACCTTATCCGCGTCGTGGAAGGCCTGATGCGCCGTCCGGGCCGTTTCGACGGTATCATCGTCGAGACCACAGGTCTTGCCGACCCCGTTCCTGTCGCCCAGACCTTCTTCATGGATGACGACGTGCGCGCCAAGACCGAGCTAGATGCAGTCGTTGCCCTCGTTGACGCCAAGCATCTGCCGCTGCGCCTGAAGGACAGCCGCGAGGCCGAAGACCAGATCGCCTTTGCCGATGTCGTTGTCGTCAACAAGACCGATCTCGTTTCGCCGGAGGAAGTCGCCCGCATCGAAGATATCGTGCGCGCCATCAATCCTTCCGCCCGTATCTACAAGACCACCCGTTCCGGCGTCGATCTCGCCCGGGTTCTCGATCAGGGCGCCTTCAACCTGGAACGCGCGCTGGAAAACGACCCGCATTTCCTCGAGCACGGCCATGACGACCACGTTTGCGGCCCCGATTGCGACCATCATCATCACGACCACGGCCATGATCACCATCATCATGACCACGATCACGGGCATCATCACCACGATCATGACCATGCGCACGACCATGGCCACGATCACCACCATGGCGCGGTCTCCCCGATCCATGACGTGACGGTACAGTCGGTTTCGCTGCGCGGCGGCGAGATGAACCCCGAGCGGTTCTTCCCGTGGATTCAGAAGGTCACCCAGACCGATGGCCCGAACATCCTTCGCCTCAAGGGCATCATCGCCTTCAAGGGCGATGCGGAACGTTACGTGGTGCAGGGCGTGCACATGATCATCGAGGGCGATCACCAGCGTCCGTGGAAGGAAGATGAAAAGCGCGAAAGCCGCCTCGTCTTCATCGGCCGCGAACTGGACCGCGAGAAGCTGGAAAAGAGTTTTAACGCCTGCCTCGCGACGGCCTGAGGTTTTCAAGGGAAGGCACCGAGACGCTCATGCTCGGTGCCTCCCCACGCTCGACGTCATCCTCGGGCTTGACCCGAGGACCCATTGCCGCCAGCATGTGGATGGCCGGGTCAAGCCCGACCATGACGCAACGGGTTGAAACCGCACCAACGGGTCTTCCCGACCTTTGTCAGCGACCGAAATCCACCAAACAAAAAACACTGATACGAAAGACCGATGCCCCATGCCGACTGTTGCCCCGCTTGATATCGAAGGCCACGTGGTCTCGACCCATTTTCTCGGCGACATTCCCCTGTTTGCCACCGCCGCCGGCACCATTCACCGGCTGGATGGCGGCGAGAAGGTGACCGAGGCGCATGACGGGCTTTTGACCTGCATTCGTGACCCCTATAGCGCCACGCTGCTTTCCGGCGGCGAAGACGGGCGCGTGCTGCGCATCGGCCATGATGGCAGCATCAGCGAGATCGCCAATGTACCGCGCAAATGGGTGGGCGTCGTTGCCGGCGGCCCGCAGAAGGCGGTCGCTTATGGCGTCGGCAAATCCAGCTTCGTGCGACTGTCCGACGGAACGGTCAAGGAATTCAAGGAAGAACGCACGGTGGAGGCGATCGCCTTTGCACCGAAAGGCCTGCGCATTGCCGTTGCCCGTTACAACGGCGTGACGCTGCACTGGGTGGCGACGGCAGGCGATCCCGTCGATCTGGAATGGAAGGGTGCGCATACCGGCGTCACCTTCTCGCCCGATGGCAAGTTCCTTGTGACCACCATGCAGGAAAACGCCCTGCACGGCTGGAAGATGGAAGCCACCAAGGGCGGCATGGAAGCCCGCCACATGCGCATGACGGGTTATCCCGCCAAGGTCAAATCCGTGTCATGGTCGGCAAAGGGCAAGTGGCTCGCCTCATCGGGCGCCCCCGCCGCAATCGTCTGGCCCTTCTCCGGCAAGGATGGCCCGATGGGCAAGGCCCCGGAAGAACTCGGTAGCCGCGCCAATATCATGGCCACCAATGTCGCCTTCCATCCGGTGGAAGATGTACTCGCCATCGGCTTCATCGACGGCATGATCCTCGGCGTGCGCCTCGCCGACGGCAAGGAAGCCCTGCTGCGCCGCCCCGGCAAGGGCGCTATTACGTCCATGGACTGGAGCGCTACCGGCAAATTGCTCGCCTTTGCGTCCGAAGCGGGCGATTGCGGGATCATCGATATTTCGGCTTGAGGGATGGCGTAATGGGTTGCTCCGCACTTTCGCCGGAACGCCCTATTCCGCCACCTGCCGCCGCGTCAGAAACAGCAGCAGCAGCGCCGCACCCGCCCCGACTGAAGCAAGGCGAATAGAGGTGCCGAAGCTGGCATATTGCGATACGAACCCCATTAGCGGCACCGCAAACAGCGCGGCGAGAAAAATCGAATTCATATAGAGCGCCGTCGCCCGGGCCGTGCGTCCGCGGGCAAAGCCCTGCACGAAGGTGAGGCAGGTGCCGGCAAAAAGGCCGTAATAGGCCCCCTCCATCGCAGCGCCCAGCAGCATTGCGGGCAGGGTCGTGACGGAAGCGATGATGTTGAAGGCGATTATCGCCGTTATCGCCGCGCCGCTCAGCAGCAGCCGTGCGCTGATCAGGCGCATGATGCGCGGCGCAAAAAGAATGAGCAGGACTTCCATGGCGCATTTGACGCTGAGCGAAAGGCCCGGCGCATAGTCCGGCAAGCCCACCTCACGCACCAGAAACACCGGCAGGGCCGAGGCGCAAAGAGCGTGGGCGAAAGACATGCAGAAACTCGCTGCCGCCGCCATCAATAGCGGCAAGTTGCGCCCCGTATCGACCCCGCCTTCATCTCGCCGCTCCATCGGGCAGGTCTGGCCACGCGGCACGATTGTAAACGCAAGCGCCCCCCAGGTGGCCGCCATCAGCATCGCGTTCACGAAGACGGCCTTTGCACCGGCGAGATCGACAATCAGAAAGGCGGCAGCCGGCAACAACATCCATGCCAGCGATACCATCATCCTGAGGAAAGCATTATAAGAGATGGTATCGAGCGCCTCGATCCGGCCATGATAACGGCCGTAACTGAAGACAAGTGTGGTGGCCGCGTTGGAAAGCCCCATGCCTGTCGCCGTGACCGCCACCAGCAGCGCCAGATGCCCGAAACTCGCCGCCGCCGCCGCCACGAAAGCCCCGGCGACGGAAAGCAGCAGCAACGGCCTCACCCGCACACCGGCATCCACCCGCTCGCCATAGATACGGCTGGCGATGATGGAGGCAAGCGCTGCCGTCACGCTGTAAAGGCCGAGCGTTGCCGGCGGATGGCCAAGCACCTGGATGATGTAGAAACCGATAAACGGCACAATGGCAGCATTGGTGCTGCCGGCGATGAAAACCAGCAGCGCGATCATATAGGCCTGACGATCGAAAGCGCCCGGCAAAGTGCTTTTCTGTGGCATGGGAATCAAGTGAAGGCTGGGAGGCGGCACGGGATGACGGCGACCACCATCACACCAAAATGCTCTGTGGTTCAAGCCCGTCCGAAGGAACGAATGCGGTTTCGCTTCTCGAAGAAAACAAGTCGTCTTCCCCATCCGGTACACCGGCTCGGTTTCAATGTTGTGAAGAAACCGGACAAAAAAGAGGGCCGCGAGGCCCTCTTCTAGTCATGCGATGCGCCGTTTGTTCTTGCCGGAAACGCCATGCGTCAAACACACGCAACTCGAGGATCGTTGCCGGCTTATGTGCTGCGCGCATCGTCTGCGTCGAAAATCCCTGATGATTTTCGATCTGTTCCGTTGGAGCGGGATGGGGAAAAGCCCGATGGTTTCGCCATCCCGTTCCACGTTTCAGTTAGTGCCGGCGCTTTTTGCCGCCGCCGTTCTTGTTGTCGATGACATCGACGGACGTCTTGTTGCCGTTCAGCACACCGTTCAGAATGCCGGTCTTGTTGCCATTCAGAATCCCGTTATTGGACAGGATGCCGTTGACACCGAGATCGATGCTGGGCGAGACGACGACAAGGGCGCCCGCCTTGTTGCTGTTGCCGGACAGGATGCCTCCCAGAAGACCGCCCGCATTGGCCTGACCAACGGAAGCGACAGTAAGAATAGCGGCTACACAAGCGAACTTTGCAATCATTTCTCTCTCCTCTTTTGTTTGATCACGCCATCTGGCGTAACTGAACTGTATATTTAGAGGATTCTAATTCAAGCAAATGCTAATATTACAATGAAAAATTAACTTTAATACTGGTGATTTTAATAGAATTTTACACATCATCTTTTCGAGCCCACCATCTCTATTTCGGCATAGACGCCATGAATTTCGGCTCCGAACGTAAAACGGTGCGGGAGACTTTATTAACCATCCAAATATAAGATATTGCTTAATTAGCGACCGGAGATGCGAATGCGGCTGGGGGGATATATCGCGCTTGTTCTCGGGCTTGCCTGCTCCTCCGGCGCGCAGGCGCAGCAAAAGGCCGATGAGCACAATGTCACCTATAAATCCGGTATTGCTTATGACAGCAATTATTTCGCCGACACCAACCGGCTGAGCGCGATATCGCTGCGCACCGGCTTCGGGCTCAATGGCAAGATAACGCTGGAGGGGGCAGAGCTGCGTTATTCGCTCGAGCAAGAAGAGGTTCGCCTGCCCCGCTATCGTTTCGCCAATGAACATAACACCATCGCTACACTGGGTCTGACGAAGCGCTTTTCTGAAAAGCTGGAATGGGCTGTTGAGCTGCGCGGCACCCGCAGCGATGCCGGCGATATTTTCCTGCATCTGCCGGAAGAAGACATTGGTTACCGACAGCTGGATCACAAGCTGGAGGCGTCTTCCCAGCTCGGCATCCTCGCCCTTGGCGGCAAGAACACGCTGACGGCAAGCATCGCCAGCCTGATGAAAGGCAAGGCGCGGTTCCGCCCGGCCTATTTCCTGCCCACCCGACTGGAAGCCAACGAGGCGCTTTTATCGCTGAAGGCCGAACATGCACGATCGCTCGGCGGTGGCGAGGCGGGGCTGACGCTTGTTTACGACCGTATCGCCGTGCCTGAGGGGCAGCAGGAAAAATATGAACGTTTCCCGGCCCAAACGCTGCGCGGCTCTCTGGCCTATGGTTACAGGTTCTCCGACCGTTTCGCGGTTCTGGCCGAAGCGGGTTTCACATCCATTTCCGGCGATGAGATCAGCGACAAGGTAAAGCGCACCCGCCCCTATCTGCGGGCCGAGGCCGAGGTGAAGGCCACGGATCGCATCGCCTTCGGCGTCGGCTTTTCGCAGGACTATGCGCTTTTCGATCCGGATGATCCGATTGCGGAATTCCATCGCCGCTTTCAATTCGTCATGAAAAGCAGGCTCACCGAAAAGGTGGGGCTCGATCTTGCGCTGCATCGCGTCCACAAGGACTGGATCTATTATAATTACGATACCAGCGAGCGCAGGCTGGTCGCAACGCTGTCCTTCGATACCGGCAAGAACAGCAAGCTGGAGCTAGAGTTCAACCGCCTGCTGCATGGCGAGCGCGATACCGATCTTGCCTATAGCGGCTCCAGCATCACCTCGCGCTTCAGCGGCACCTTCTGAAATTCCTTGGCGGCCCGCGTGAAGGATCAAACCCATCAGGTCGAAATTCGGTCCCAATTTCTGCTAGAGTCGGACCTTCAAGATTCGAAGGCAGGACAGACCGGATAATGAACAGACGCTTTTTGCTCCTCGCGGCCGGCCTCGCCTGCGTTCCCGTCGCTGCGGTTGCGCATCCGCATATCTTTGCCGAAGCCCGCATGGAAATCGTCGAGGGGCCGAACGGCACCGTTCAGGAAGTGCGCAACATCTGGCGTTTCGACGAGATGTTTTCCGCAAGCGTGGTGATGGATTACGACAAGAACAGCGATCTGAAGCTCGACAAGGACGAGCTGGCGGAAATCGGCAATACGGTCAAGGAATCGCTTGCCGAATATTCCTACTACACCTTCATCACCGCCAATGGAAAACCGGTGGAGTTTGGGAAGCCCGACGCCATTCACGTGGACTACAAGGACAACCAGATCCTGATGTTCTTCTCCGTGAAGCCGAACAAACCGCTAGCAGTCAAGGGCAAGCTCTCCTTCGGCGCCTGGGATCCGACCATGTACACGGCGATCGATTTCGCAAAGGACGGCGATATCGCGACCGAGGGCAAGGACCTGAATGCCTGCAAGCATCATGTCGTCCGACCCGATCCTGACGAGGTGATCTCGCAAAACCAGAGTTCGCTGACCGATGCCTTCTTCAACGATCCGACCGGAACCGACATGACCAAGCTCTTCGCCACCCGGCTGGAGATATCATGCTGAGCCGCAGGGCAAACCTCGTCGCTGTCGCCATCGGCCTCGTTGCCGTGGCCGGTGCGGCCCATGCGCAGTCGCCGCTCGGCATCGGTTCGGCCGAGCCTTCCTTTTCCGTTGGCGGGCCCTTCGCACCGCTGATGCAATGGATCAACGTGCACCAGCAGATGTTCTACCGTGCACTGACCGGCGCGTTGAAGGCCATGCGCGAGGATGGCTGGGCGCTCAGCTCGCTGATCGGCCTCTCCTTTGCTTATGGCGTTTTTCATGCCGCCGGCCCCGGCCACGGCAAGGCGGTCATTTCGTCCTACATGATCGCCAATGAAACGCAGTTGAAACGCGGCATTATCATTTCTTTCGTTTCGGCGCTCATTCAGGGTTTGATGGCCATCGGCCTTGTCGGTGCCGCCTGGCTGGTGCTGCGTGGCACCTCCATCACCATGACGAAGGCCACGCAGGCGATGGAAATCGCCAGCTTCGCCATGGTGGCGCTGTTCGGCGCCTGGCTGCTGGTGCGAAAGCTCTGGTCGCTGCGCATCCGGCGCGAACCCGTTCCCGTTTTCGCCACGGCAGGTGAAACCGCCATGCCGCGAACGACCGGCATGGGCACGGGCCTGCGCTTCCAGGGTAAGCCGGTTTTCGCAGATCATGAGCATAATGGCACGGGCGACCTGTGCACCGCCTGCGGCAAATCCCACGCGCCCGACCCGATGTTGCTGAAGGGCAAGAACTTCAGCCTGCACGAGGCGTGGTCCGCCATTATCGCAGTCGGGCTCAGACCCTGCTCGGGCGCGATCATCGTCATGAGCTTTGCACTTCTGAACGGGCTTTATCTCGGCGGCGTGCTCTCCGTGCTCGCCATGTCGCTCGGCACGGCCATAACGGTATCGGCTCTCGCCATCATGGCCGTCTCCGCAAAGGGCCTCGCCGTGCGTTTCGCCGGCCCCGGCAGCCGCAGGGCGGCCGGCATCAGCCATGCGATAGAGATCGCCGGTGCGCTGTTCGTGCTGATCATGGGACTGCTGCTGCTCGGCGCGTCGCTTCAGCTCTAACCGTCACGGCGGCGCTGGTAACGGGCGCGCAGCCAAAATAGCAGGAAGAAACACAGCACCGCCACCGAACCGAAGGCAGCAGCGAGCCAGGGCGAATAATCGCCCAGCCACAGCATGATCTTCGGCATGACGAAGAAGACCAGCCCGAAACCGACGATGATGAGGGCGGCGGCGAGGGCCGGAGACCAATCCTTCTTACCGTGGCTCGGCTTTTCAGGCGCCGGGTTTTCAGGCGCCTGGTTTTCAGGCAATGGCATCGGCAAACTCCGCACGGATATCCTCAAGCTTGCGTTTCTGCGCTCCATCGGCCGCGAAATTCTCCGGCGAAAGCCAGGATTCGAAGGCCTTGCCGATCAGCGGCCATTCGCCGTCGATCATGGAAAACCACGCCGTATCGCGGTTCTGGCCCTTCGAGACCATATGCTGGCGGAAAACGCCCTCGAAGGTGAAGCCATAACGCTTCGCCGTTATCTTGGAGGGCTCGTTTTCATTGTGGCATTTCCACTCGTAACGGCGATATCCCAGATCCTCGAAAACATGTTTCGCCATCAGGTAATGCGCCTCGGTGGAAAGAGGCGAACGCTTCATCTTCGCGCCATGGGCAACGGAGCCGACCTCGACCACCCCGTTGGCTGGATCGGGCCGCATATAGCTCGCCATGCCGACGATATCGCCGGTGGCGTTTTCAACGAAGACCCGCGTGACCCAGTTAAGCTTCTGGCCCGCGCCGACAAGCCAGTCGCCGAAAGCGCTGGCATCGGGAAAGGCGCTTTGCGGGAAATATTTGAGCAGCGCATTCACGCCCTCGCCGCCGAGGGCGGTCCAGAGTTTTTCCAGATGCTTTTCGCGGTCGAACGGCTCGGCGGTCACATAACGACCCTTCAACACCACCGGCTGCGGCGGCGGACATCCCTTGAAATCACTCAGATCGCGCATTCTCTTCCCCATTTGCTGGGAGAAGGATTAGGGCAAGCGAGGCGGGATGACAACAGGGGATGTGGGGCATGAAGATGGCGCAAGAGCCTGTGGCTCACGCCCCTCTGTCCTACCGGGCATCTCCCCCACAAGGGGGGAGATAGACAAGCGGTCAAGTCTCGCCCATCTCAACATTTGCGAATGGAGTGGTGGTAGCGCCTCCTGCCGATCTCCCTCCTTGTGAGGGAGATGCCCGGCAGGGCAGAGGGGGTAATCCACGCCCGCCGAGGCCTACCTCAAACCTTCGCAGCCACCACCGTCGCCTCGATATGGTCGACCAGCGCATCCGGCAACCCAAGCCGCCCGGCAAGAAGATCGAGATAGCCCCGCTCCGCCCGCGTGTCGGCCTCGATGGCAAGCCGCGAGGCGGTGTAAAGCTCCACTTTCTGCTCTTCCGTGCGGGCGGCTGCCACCAGCGCGTCGATGTCGAGAGGATCGGCCAGTTCCTTTTCGAGGAACCGCTCGGCTTCGCTATCGAGGCCGAAGACCTGCACCTTGTCCATGATATTGGCGCGCTCCTTCTCATCGATATGACCGTCAGCCTTGGCGGCGGCGATCATCGCCTGGATGAGCTTTAGCGCAAAATCATTGGAAAGGGCGGGAGATTGCGGATGGAAGGCGGAATCGGCGGGCGGTGCGAGCAGCTCCGGCTCGGGTTTCGGCGCGACTTCAGGCGCCTGGCCGGACTTGTAATTCTTGTAGGCAAGGTACCCGAGACCGGCGATGGCGGCCACGCCGCCGATGGTGGCGACATTGCCGGCAAGCTTGCGGCCGGTCTTGGTGCCCAGAATGGCGGCGGCGAGCGCACCGGCTTTCAGGGGATTGTTCCTGGCGATATCGGCGGCCTGCCCGGCTCTGTCACGGACGCTTCCCGAAAGGCCCGGCACCTGCGAGCCGAGGAATTGTTCAAGAAGCTTCTTGGCGTCGAACATCAAAATCTCCTGTAGAGGTCAAATCTACAGGGGAGATAGGGAGCCGTGGCCCGAATACAAATGTCAAACCCGCTCACGCCTTCGTGAACGGGTTTGACAGATTGCAAATCAGGCGCGCAATGCGGCGGCTTCGGCCGCAAGCCTGGTGATACCCGCCCAGTCGCCGGTCGCCACCAGCTCGCGCGGGGCGACCCAAGAGCCGCCGACGCAAACCACGTTCGGCAGGGAAAGGTAATCATTGGCGTTCTTGAGCGACACGCTGCCCGTCGGGCAGAAGACGGTGCCGGCGAGCGGCGAGGACAGCGCCTTGAGATAGGGTGCGCCGCCGGCCTGTTCGGCGGGGAAGAACTTCAGCACCTTGTAACCCTCGTCACGCAGCGCCATGACTTCACTGGCGGTGGCAGCACCCGGAAGCAGCGGCACCTTTGAACCGCGCGCGGCTTCCAGCACGCTTTTGTTGATGCCGGGGCTGACGATGAAGGTGGAGCCGGCTTCCGCCGCCGCTTCGAAATCCTTGGCGTTGAGAATGGTGCCGGCGCCGACATTGGCGCCCTCCACTTCCGCCGCAACCGCGCGGATGGCGTCCAGCGCCGCCGGCGTGCGCATGGTGATCTCAATCGCCTTCAGGCCGCCCGCGACCAAAGCGCGCGCAAGCGGCACGGCGGAAGCGGCATCATCCACGATCAGCACCGGTACGACCGGCTGGAGCTTGAGGATGGAGAGCAGTTTTTCGGAGTCCTGGGCCAAGATGAGCCTCCCTTGCGCAATTGAAACGATTGAAATTCCGTCTACCGATTAGCCTGCCTCGGCATTTATGTCGAGGCGCGCCAGCCGCATTTTTATCCAGATACTTCAATCAATTCGCTTCATCACACTATCATATTGCGATACTCTGGCGCCCCAGTTCGCGGAGACAGCATGGCCAAGGAAATCGAACGGAAGTTTCTTGTTGCAGGCGGTGAATGGCGCAATGAGGTCACGCATAGCATGGCTTTCCGGCAGGCATATGTCGCCTCGATGGAAAACCGCTCGGTCCGGGTCAGGATCGTCGATGAGCGCGATGCGACCCTGACCATCAAGATCGGCGCAAGCGCGCTTGTCCGCGACGAATATGAATATTCCATACCCCTCAAGGACGCCGAAGAGCTGATGGCAAGCGCGCCGGGCGTCGTCATCGAAAAAACCCGCCACACCGTCGATCATGGCGGCTTCACCTGGGAAGTGGATGTTTTCGAAGGGAAATATCACGGGCTGGTGGTGGCGGAAGTGGAAATGAACGACGAGAACGCCGATCCCGATCTGCCGTCCTGGCTGGGCCGGGAAGTGACCGGAGACAAGCGTTTCTCCAACCAGTCACTCGCCATGGACTGTCCGAACGGAGACCTGTCGGATGCCCTTCAGAATTGATCCGAAAAAGCCCTTCGGTAACGAAATCCGCCGGGCCGGGCTGGAGCTGATCGACGATACAGTCACAATCCTTCGCGACCAGCCGTCCGGATCGCACGAGGCCGTGCACGACGCCCGCAAGCGGTTCAAGCGGTTGCGCGCCCTCTATCGCCTCATCCGCAAGGCGGCGCCGGATTTCGGCCGCGGGGAAAACGCCCGTATTCGCGATATCGCCCGCTCCCTCGCCTTTGCGCGGGATGCAACGGCGCTTGTGGAGACGGCGGAATATCTCGAGGCCTTCGCCCGTTCCGACGCGCAGGGAGAAGCGCTGCGGTCGATCACCGCGATGCTGCGCGCGCGCCGCGACGACGCCATAGAACACGAGGCCGGTCTCGACGAGGCCATTGCCGCCGCCATTACCGGCTGCGGGGAAGCGCGCAGGGCGCTTGAGACCCTATTGCTGCCGGATGCGTTGAAGGACACGGCGCGGCTGCTGAAAAGCGCCTGGGCGAAACAGAGAAAAAGGGCGCGCAAGGCGCTCGCCGATTGCCACGCGCAGGCCGACGTCGAACATTTCCATGAATTGCGCAAGTCTGGGCAAGCCTATTGGATGCATCTTGGCCTGATGCGCCGGCTCTGGCCTTCCGCCATGCGCGCCAAGCGCGCCGATACCAAGCGGCTCGTGGATATTCTCGGCCACGAGCACGATCTATCGGTTCTCGCCGCCGCCGCCGACCGCGAGCCGGACCGTTTCGGCAATGGCGAGCGGCTGGCCCTGCTGCTCGACGCCATTATCGAAAGGCAGCAGGCGCTGCGTGCCGAAGCCCTTGCGCTGGCAAACGAGGTGTTTTCCGAATCCGCTCGAACCGAAAGCCGCATCGTCGACCTGTTGTGGCGGCAGGCGGCGAAATAGGCGGGATGACGAAAGAAAGGTCTTGCGGTCGCGCCAAGGCCGGTTTTGTAGCACGAACCTCTTCGCCTTTTGCGCCCTTCTGTCAGATATTTGACGATTTGCAAAATACACGGAACCGCCGATAAATATTGCTTTGCGACCGCCGTCCCTGTATTTCAGCGCCCATGACCGACACGACCATTCTCCCCCGCCCGGAAGTATCTGGTGATTTCCTTGTGGCCGCGCTTTATCATTTCGCCCGCCTGCCGCGGTTCGAGAGCCTGCGCGAGCCGTTGTTCGCGCTCTGCCAAGAAAACGGGGTCAAGGGCACGCTGCTGCTGGCCGCCGAAGGCATCAACGGCACCATTGCCGGGCCGGATGCAGGCATTCACGCCGTGCTCTCCTTCCTGCGCGCCCAGCCGGAATTTACCGCGCTGGAGCACAAGGAAAGCCGTGCCTCGCACATGCCTTTCGTACGCCTGAAGGTGAAGCTCAAGAAAGAGATCGTCACCATGGGCGTGCCGGATATCGACCCGAACCGCATCGTCGGCACCTATGTCGAGGCGCGCGACTGGAACGAGCTGATCTCCGATCCGGATACAATCGTTATCGACACCCGCAACGATTACGAGACGGCCATCGGCGTCTTCAAGGGTGCAGTCGATCCGCAGACGAAAACCTTCCGCGAATTTCCCGACTGGGTGAAGAACAATCCCGGCCTGCACAACAAGCCGAAGATCGCCATGTATTGCACCGGCGGCATTCGCTGCGAAAAGGCCACCGCCTTCATGAAGGAGCAGGGTTTCGACGAGGTCTATCACCTCAAGGGCGGTATCCTGAAATATCTGGAAGAGGTCCCGGAAGAAGAGAGCCTATGGGAAGGCGCCTGTTTCGTATTCGATGAGCGCGTCTCCGTGGTGCACGGCCTTGCCGAAGGCGACCACCAACTCTGCCACGCCTGCCGCAACCCGATTACGCCGGAAGTGCGCCTGTCTCCAAAATTCGAGGAAGGCGTGTCCTGCCCGAGCTGTTACGACGAGCGCAGCGAAGAGGACCGTCAACGGTTTCGCGACCGGCAGCAGCAGATCGAACTGGCAAAGAAGCGCGGCGAGCGGCATCTGGGGCGGTAATACCGGCCGGCTATCGGACTGCATTTGCATTTGGATCGAGCGGGCGCCGCATCTTTCTTCTCCCCGCCGGGGAGAAGAAACAGGCCGCGGCGGCGGCAATCCACTGTGACCTTCACGCCCCTGCCCGCAACGCAAAAAGCGGCGCGTCCTGCCCGTCCAGCAGGGCGGTGATCTCTTCCGCCGCGACCGGTTTCGAGAACAGGTAACCCTGCAATTCATCGCAGCCGCACAGATGCAGGATGGCCGCCTGCTCTTCCGTTTCCACGCCTTCGGCCGTCACCGGAATATCGAGCGATTTTGCCAGCGCCACGGTGGCCTGCAGCATTTCCAGCGACCGGCCGCCCTTATCGAGCGCGATGATCAGCGAACGGTCGATCTTCATGCGGTCGAAACCGAAACGGCGCAGATACCCAACGCTGGCGAAACCGGCGCCGAAATCGTCCAGCGCTATGTGCAGGCCAAGCTGTTTCAGCTTGTCGATGGCCGCACTCGCCCGTTCCGGATGCTGGATGAAATAACCTTCCGTCATTTCCAGCCGCAGCCTTTCAGGCGGCGTCTGCGTCATCTCGAGAATATCCGCCACATAGCCGGCGAAGGCCGGGTTGCGGAATTGCACGGGTGAGATATTCACCGAGAGCTTGATGGACGGCCATTGCTGGGCCGTCTCGCAGGCCTTGTGCAGGACGAGAAGGCCTAGCCGGTCGATAAGGCCGCTGGTTTCGGCAGCCGCAATGAAGATATCCGGCGGCACAAAGCCATATCCCGGCCGCTGCCAGCGGGCCAGCGCCTCCACCCCGGTAATACATCGTGTGGCGGCGCTGACGACCGGCTGATAAACCACCTGTATCTCATCGTTCACGATGGCGGAGCGAAGATCGGCTTCGAGTTGCAGCTTTTCCTCGCGCAATTCATCCATCTTTAGTTCATAGGACACGTAACGCCCGCGTCCGTTTTCCTTGGCCTGATACATGGCCATATCGGCGCGCCGCAGCAGTTCCTCGCCACTGATGTCGCCGGCGCGGGAAACCGAAGTGCCGATGCTGCAACCGATGCTCGCCACCCTTTCACCGATGCTGAAAGGCTCGGTAAAGAGTTCCAGCAGCGCCAGACAGAGCTTGCGGCCTTCGGCCCATACGTCATTGCCCTGAATGGCGATAGCGAATTCGTCACCGCCGAGCCGCGCCAGAACAGCGCCTTCCGGCGCCAGCACCCGGAGCGCTGCTGCCACGCCCTTGATCAGCCGGTCGCCGGCGGCGTGGCCGTAGGAATCATTGATTTCCTTGAAACCGTCGAGATCGAGATAGAGCAGCTTGATATCCGTCTTGTCATGGCGGCCTCTTTCGACCATGCTGTTCAGTCTGGCGAAGAGCCCGGCGCGGTTGCTGAGCCCGCTCAGACGGTCGCGCAGCGCCTCCTCCCGCGCGGCCGCCTCATCCGCCTTCAGGCGGTCGAGCGTGGCCGAACCGATGATGAGCAGCACCAGAAAAAACGTGCCGGCGATACCGAGCGCGGTGAAGACCACCGGCCGCGCCTCATGAAAGCTGACGTCTCCCGGCAGGTGCGAGCGCCAGACAAGCCGGGCCAGCACCTCCCCCATCGGATTGACGATATCCACATGGTTGGCCGCAGGCGTGTCGCCATATTGCAGCTCGAGACCATCGATGACGTAATTGCGGGCAAGCTTGTCAACCGTCGCCTGCTTGAGATGGCGGGCAAAAACAAGGTAACGCCGCTCCTCACCGACCGGCGGCAGCGCGCCGGATTTCATCCGCACGAGCGCGACACCCGCGGCGGCGATACCATCGGCGGTTTTGGCAAAACCGGTCACCTGTGAGGTGATGCCCGGGCGCATGGACCGCACGCGCTCGATCATTTCCCTGAGGCCGCCGGCAAAATAGGCCTCCGGCTTCCACTTTACAGGCTTGCCGTCCTGATAGGCCATGCGGACGTTGCCATCCTCATCGATGACCACGGCCGTATCGAAGAGATCGTTATTGACCGTCATCTCGCCATAATTGCTTGCCACCCAGTCAAAACGATCAGGGGCATAGACATATTCGGCAGCGTCGTCCCAGGCGGCGTAGTCGTTCAGAGTCGCGCCAAGCTGTTCTCGAAAAGTGACAAGGGCGCCCGCCGTCGTCTCGCGCGAACGGGCGTTGTCGAGCAGGTTCGCCTTTTCGCGGACCTGGCTCAAGGCGGACAAAACCAGCGCGGTGACGATGACAAGCACCAGCGCGAAGGTGGACAAGACCACGCCCACGGCGGTTCTGCGCCCGACCGGCAAATAGTCCCCAATGTTGCGCGGCGCAATCCGCATAAAATCCCCTTCGAAAGCATCATCTTCCGCAGGAAACATTCAGAAGCCGTTAAGCCGCCCTGTGGCACTACCCCAAAAAACCACGGGTATAAAACGACAGTCTGGCAAAGGTCCTGAAAAATCCTTCCCTAAAACGCCAGGGGTTTTTCATGAAAGGGGGATTGCGCCCGCCTTCAAAACAAAAAACCTCCCCCGCAAGCGGGAGAGGTCGTTATTTTCGCCATATGGCGGTCTATTACCAGGACGGGATGACCGTGCCGTTGTACTTTTCCAGAATGAAGGCCTTCACTTCCGGGCTCTGGTAGGATTCAACCAGCGTCTTTACCCACGGCTTGTCCTTGTCCTGCGTACGAACGGCAATGACGTTCGCGTAAGGGGATTTTTCGCTTTCGATGGCGATGGCGTCCTTCTTCGGGTTGAGGCCGGCAGCCGTCGCATAGTTGGTGTTGATGACCGAAGCGTCGGTGTCGTCAAGCGAGCGCGGCAGCTGGGCGGCGTCGAGTTCGACGATCTGGATGTTCTTCGGGTTTTCGGTGATGTCGGCAGGCGTCACTTTGAGGCCGGCCTCTTCCTTGACCTTGATCACGCCCTTGGAAGCGAGAACCAGCAGCGCGCGGCCGCCATTGGTCGGGTCGTTTGGAATGCCGACGGTTGCGCCGTCCTTCAGCTCGTCAAGGTTCTTCACCTTCTTCGAATAAACACCCATCGGGGTGGTGATGGTGGTGCCGACGCTGACGAGATCGAACTTGCGGTCAGCGATCTGGTTGTCGAGATAAGGCTGGTGCTGGAAGGAGTTGGCCTGCAGCTCGCCATCGGCCAGCGCCTGGTTCGGCACGACATAGTCGGAGAACTCGACGATATCGATATCGAGACCCTTGGCGGCCGCGATCTTCTTCACCTGCTCCATGATCTGCGCATGCTCGGCAGGGGTGACGCCGATCTTGATGGTCTCGGCCAGCGCCTGACCGGCGGTGAAGAGAGCGGCGAGCGAAGCCGCGAGAATGAGTTTCTTCATGGGTGTCTCCTTGGGTTGTTATTATAAAGGCAGTTAATTCTTGCGGGTCCGCTTGTCGAAGCTGCGGGCCAGCCTGTCGCCCGCGCTCTGCACCAGTTGCACCAGCACGATGAGCACCAGAACCACGACCAGCATCACATCCGGCATGAAGCGCTGGTAACCGTAACGGATGCCGAGATCGCCCAACCCGCCGCCGCCGACCGCGCCGACCATGGCCGAATAACCGATGAGGCTGACCAGCGTGAGCGTGAGCGCCAGCGTGATGCCGGGCTTCGCCTCCGCCAGCAGAACTTTCGTGACGATCTGCAACGGCGTGGCGCCCATGGCGCGGGCAGCCTCGATCAGCCCCTTGTCCACTTCGCGGATCGCCGCTTCCACCAGCCTTGCGATGAAGGGAACGGTGGCGACCGTCAGCGGCACGATGGCCGCGCTGGTGCCGATGGAGGTGCCGGCGACGAGGCGGGTGAAGGGAATGATCGCCACCACCAGAATGATGAAGGGCGTGGAGCGCGCGGCGTTCACAACGAGGCCTAGAATGCGGTTGGTCATCGGCGCGGAAAACAGCTCGCCCTTGCCGCTGGTGGCAAGGAAAACGCCCATGGGCACGCCGATCAGCGAGCCGACGATGCCGGCAACGGCGACCATGTGCAGCGTCTGCAACAGGCCCTTGGAGAGAAGGCTGAACAGCATATCAGGCGACATAACCGAGCACCTCCGTGTGAAGACCGGTCTCAGCATAAAAGCGATTGGCGCGGGCGGTGACATCCGCAGACGCCGGATAGGAGACGACCAGCGAGCCGAAGGGCTGGCCGGAGATTTCCTCAATTGTGCCGGCAAGGATGTTCACGTCCGGGCCGATTTCAGCGACGAGACGAGCCGTCAGCGGCTGGAAGGCCGTTTCGCCGAAGAACACCAGACGCACCAGAACACGGTCGCCTTCCGCCGCCTGCGATTTCAGGCCCGAAGTGACCCAATGCGGCAGCTTCACGCCCACCGAGGACGACAGCAGGCTGCGGGTCGTCTCGTGTTTCGGCGCAGTGAAGATATCGAAGGTCGTGCCTTCCTCAACGATCAGCCCCCTGTCGATGACGGCCACCTGCGAGGCGATGGTCTTCACCACTTCCATCTCATGGGTGATGAGCAGCACGGTCAGGCCCAGTTCGGCATTGATGCGCTTCAACAATTCGAGAATGGATTGCGTCGTTTCCGGATCGAGCGCCGATGTGGCCTCGTCGGAAAGGAGCAGCTTCGGCTGGGTGGCGAGCGCACGGGCAATGCCGACACGCTGCTTCTGGCCGCCGGAGAGTTCCGCCGGATAACGCTTCGCCTTGTCGGAAAGGCCGACGAGATCGAGCAGCGGCGCAACGCGGCTTTCGATCTCCTTTTTGCCCATGCCTGATATTTCGAGCGGCAGAGCCACATTGTCGAAAGCGGTGCGCGACGACAAAAGATTGAAGTGCTGGAAGATCATGCCGACGGAACGGCGTAGCGTGCGCAGGCTCTTTTCATCGAGCGCCGCGACATCGACGCCGTCGACGACCACGCGGCCGGTCGAGGGCTTTTCAAGGCCGTTGGCGAGGCGGATGAGCGTGGATTTGCCGGCGCCGGAGCGGCCGATGATGCCGGTGATGGAGCCTTTCGGCACGGCGTAGTCGATACCGGCAAGGGCTGCGAAGCCGGGCTTGCCGCCCGTGCCGCCAAAGGTCTTGGTCACGCCTTCAAACGTGACCATAGGCTCCTTTGCCGACCCTTCAGGGACCGCCTGTTCTTGGCGTGCGGGGGATGCCGCACTGGATGGAAAACTCATTGTAAACTCTGGGAATGCGTGACGGATCGGGTCTCAAAAAATCCTGTTGCGGTGCTGAACCGCTCTCTTCATGCAGCCTTCGGGCACATTCGATGACAGCTGATTTTCCGGGTCATTTCGTCAGGCTTTCACTCAGAAATGCCGGGTATCGGCAATTCGATGGCGCATACTTGCCCGCACACGCCACCTTTTAACAGGGATGTTTTTTCAATTATCTGAAAAGAGAGAAAAAATCTACCGCAAAGCCGCCACGGCGGCCCTGCGGCAGTCAAGATTTCGCGACGATATGAAAATCAGACGCGGCTGACGAATTCTTCCGCCGGACGGCGCACCTTCTTCAGGTTCACCAGCCAGTCACCTTCCGGCTGGCGATAGCCGAGCGGCAGGATGGTGACCGAGCGCAGGCCCTTCTCGCGCAGACCGAGGATTTCATCGAGCTTTGCCGGATCGAAACCTTCCATCGGGGTGGAATCCACGCTCTCGAAAGCGGCCTGCGCCACGGCCATGCCGAAGCCGATATAGGCCTGACGGGCCGCGTGTTCGAAATTCACCTGCTGCTCGCGCTGCGGATAGGTGGAAAGCAACATCTGGCGATAGGCTTCCCAGCCTTCATTCTTGATGCCGCGCTCCTCGTTGACCAGATCGAACATGTGGTTGATCCGCTCTTCCGTGTAATTATCCCACGCCGCAAAGACCAAAAGATGCGAACCGTCGGTCACCTGCGCCTGGTTCCAGGCGATCTCCTGGATTTTTGCACGAACTTCAGGATCGGTGACGACGATGACTTCAAAGGGCTGAAGACCGCTGGAGGTGGGCGCCAGCCGCGCTGCCTCGACAATGCGCTCGACCTTGTCTTCGGACACCGTCTTGGAAGGGTCCATTTTCTTGGTGGCGTAACGCCAGTTGAGTTTTTCGATAAGCATGTTCGTTTTCCCTGGGAGGACCAACCCGCCCTGCCCCTTGACGGCAGAATGGGCGCTACGCTTCGTAGCCCGTCTGACATAGGGGGCGAGACGACGGGCGCAAGCAGGCACCGCGGGGTAACCGATAAAAAAGTTTGGAAAACTGATAATAAGGAGAGAGAACTTTATCGCGACGGGCGCTACGCGTCGCCTGCTACCGGATGCGGCGCGTAAAGTTCATGCAGGGCCGCCGCACCCAACCCTGTGCTCGTCACAGGAATCCAGCCGACACGCGTCTGCGCGGCGGAAAGACTCCGCCTCAGCCCAAGGACTTGGGCTGGCTGGATCCCTGTGGCAAGCACAGGGATGAGGGAGGTGACCGTTACGGTTTCACCAAACCGTGATTGCCCTTCGGAAAACCCGAAGCCAGCGCGCTGTACCACTTGCCGCTGTTCTTCAGCGTGCGCACCTGCGTATCATAATCCACATGCACAAGACCGAAGCGCATACGATAGCCTTCGGCCCATTCGAAATTATCCATCAGGCTCCAGGCGAAGTAACCGCGCATCGGATAACCGTCGCGGATGAGATCGGCGACGATGCCGAGATGTTCGGCGTAGTAATCGAGACGCGGCTGGTCATCCACCTCGCCGTTTTCGACGCCCATATTATAGCAGGCACCGTTTTCCGTGATGTAGCATTCCGGCAGGTCGTAACGTTTATAGAGCGTTTCCACCAGCGACTGGAGCGCCGGGGCATAGACCTCCCAGCCGATATCGGTCTTCACATCGCTTACGGCCGGGGCGGGTGCAGTGGCGGGGAATTCTGCGCCCGGTGACGCATCGTCGGCGACGCGCATCGGCGTGTAATAATTCAGACCCCACCAGTCCAGCTTCTGGCTGATGATGGAAAGGTCTTCCGCCTCCACGACGGGCATACGATCACCCAGAGCTTCCATCATCTCGACCGGATATTCACCCTTGAAGACCGGATCGAAAAACACGCCATTGTGGAACTGGAAGGCCCGTTCGGCGGCCTTGAGATCGGCCTCGCTGTCGGTAGCCGGAATGACGGAATGGGCATTCAGCACCAGCCCCACCGGCACCTTCGGCGCGACATGGCGGGAGACTTCCACGCCGAAACCATGGGCGAGATTGATGTGATGCATGGCGGCAAGGGCCGCCTCCATGTTGCGCTCACCCGGCGCATGAATGCCATACAGATGGCTTAGCCACACCGCGCACCAGGGTTCGTTGAAGGTCGCCACCGCATCCAGCCGGTCGCCGAGGCGGGCCATGACGGTCTTGGCATATCGCTGGAAGGCGTGCGCGGTGGAGCGCGAAGCCCAGCCGCCATCGCCCATCAGCGTCAGCGGCAAATCCCAATGGTAAAGCGTCGCATAGGTCTTGATGCCGCGCGCCTTGCAGCCATCCACGAGGCGGTCGTAGAAATCCAGCCCCTTCTCGTTGATCGGCCCGAAACCATCGGGGATGATGCGCGGCCAGGCGATGGAGAAACGATAGGCTTCGACACCCATTTCCTTGATGAGATCGAGGTCTTCTTCCCAGCGATTATAGTGGTCGCAGGCAATATCGCCGTTGTGCCGCCCGAAGACGTGACCCGGCATGTTGCAGAAGGCATCCCATATGGATGGCTTGCGGCCGTCCGCCCGGGTGGCGCCTTCGATCTGGAACGAGGCGGTCGCGACGCCGAACAGGAAATCGCCGGGGAAACGGGCGGCTAACGTTTTGGGATCGGTCATCTGCGAGGCCCTTCTCTGTCCGTCGAGCTTGAAAAGATCAGCAGCGGTTTAGACCATGTCGGCCGGCAGGTATAGTCGTGGGCGGCAGGAATCTACAACGTTTCAGGATACGCAATTTACAAGTTCAAAGCGCTTTGCATGGGGGGTTGCCGCCACAGCGGTTTGCCGGCGGCGCAAGGCATCGACCCGGCGAATGCGGGTGGGAGATGGGAGGTGGCAAAGGTTGTTGCATTCACCGAGCCGTATCGTCAGGGCAGCCAGAGCAGCCCATAGGTTACAGCCTTTTCACGGCACCTATCTGATCGGTCCTTCCCGCCTCTGGCCCGGCGGAACGCCTTTCAAAAACACGGCCTGCCAGAACCATGCTTGTCGATTGCGGGAGGAATGATGCGGCCAAAATGCGGTGATGGGGATGAGAGAGGAAGTATTTTTTCGGAAGTGACTGAAAAGGAAGGCGCGGCGGCGCGAAATTGTCCTCGCCATTCAGGCAGATCGCGAACAGCCCCCCTCACCCGACCCTTCGGGCCGCCTTTTCCCCGAAGGGTAGAAGACAACAAGGGACAACCGCTCGCTCCGCATCAGCCCTCAGCCTGAAGCCGACATTGCTCGATCAAGCCGCTTCCTGCACCAGATGCCCCGCCGAAACCTCGCGGTAACGCCGCTCAGGCGGGACATAGTCCACCGGCCGGATCGGGCTTTTGATCTCGTCCGTCGACATGTTGCGCCGGATCTGCCGGCGCGCCGGATCAGGCACGGGAACGGCGGACATGAGCTTTTTCGTGTAGGGATGCTGCGGATTGTCGAAAACCGCCGCACGCGGCCCGATCTCCACGATCTCCCCGAGATACATCACCGCCACACGATGGCTGACGCGCTCCACCACCGCCATGTCATGCGAAATGAACAGGAAAGCGAGGTTGAGGCTCTGTTGCAGGTCGAGCAGCAGGTTGCAGACCTGCGCCTTGATCGAAACATCGAGCGCCGAGACCGCCTCGTCGGCGACGATGACCTTGGGGTCGAGCATCAGCGAGCGGGCAATAGCGATGCGCTGGCGCTGGCCGCCGGAAAATTCATGCGGGAAGCGCCGCATCATATCCGGGCTCAAGCCCACCTTTTCCAGAAGATCGGCCGCCTTTTCACGGGCCTGCTGCTTGCTTCCAAGGCGATGCTCGATAAAGGGCTCCATGATCGCCGTGCCGATACTCATGCGCGGATCGAGCGAGGCGAAAGGGTCCTGGAAGATCATCTGCACGCTGCGGCGCATGGTGCGCAACGTTGTCTTGTCTAGCTTCAGCACCTCGTAGCCGTCGAGCATGACATTGCCGGATGTCGGCTCGATCAGCCGGGTGATGGAGCGGCCCGTGGTGGACTTGCCGCACCCCGATTCGCCCACGAGAGAAAGAGTTTCGCCCTCGGCGAGATCGAAGGATACCTTTTCCACCGCATGCACGGCGCCGGATTTGCGGCCGAAAAGGCCGGATCGAATATCGAAACGGGTGGTGAGGTCCTTTACCGAAAGAATGGGCGTGCGGCCTCCGGAGACCGTGTCCTTCACCTCGGCGACAGGCTGGCTTTCGCCGGTCTTGATATCGATGATCGGGAACCGGGCCGGCAGCACGCGCTCCTTCATCGAGCCGAGCTTCGGCACCGCCGAAAGCAGCGCCCGCGTATAAGGGTGGCGGCCGCGATGGAAGATGTCGTCGGTGGCGCCGGTTTCCACCACATCGCCGCGGAACATGACGATGGTGCGGTCCGAAACTTCCGCCACAACACCCATATCATGGGTGATGAAGAGGACGGACATGCCCTCCTCTTCCTGCAATTGCTTGATCAGGTCGAGAATCTGGCCCTGAATTGTCACATCGAGCGCCGTTGTCGGCTCGTCGGCGATCAGCAGCTTCGGTTTGGAGGCGAGCGCCATGGCGATCATCACGCGTTGCCGCATGCCGCCGGAAAACTGGTGCGGATAATCGTCGAAACGGTTCTTCGCATTGGGAATACGGACCTTCTCCAGCAGGCGGATGACCTCTGCCTTCGCAGCGGATGAGGAAATATCCTGATGCACGGTCAGCGCCTCGGCGATCTGCTTGCCGATGGGGAAGATCGGGTTGAGGCTGGTCATCGGCTCCTGGAAGATCATTGAGATGTCCTTGCCGCGAACCTTGCGCATCTCCTCTTCCGGCAGCGCCAGCAGGTCGCGCCCGCCGAGCATGACCTTGCCTTCGATACGGCTCGTCTTTTTATCGAGGAGCCGCATGATGGAGAGCGAAGTGACGCTTTTGCCCGACCCGCTCTCGCCGACGATCGCCACCGTTTCGCGCGGCGCGATCTCGAAACTCATGTTGCGGACCACCGATTTCCAGCCGCCATCGACGCGGAAGGATGTGGTGAGATTTTGAACCGATAAAACCGGGCTTACCGAACCGCCGGTCTGTTCCATGGACGTCGCCGCCAAAAGCATGCCAATCTCCTGAAAAGCAGAAGGCGGCCATGAAGGCCGCCGGGTATCTTACGCAGCAAGCGCGGTTTCGGCCATCGAAACCCAGTAGCTGATGCCGTAAGGCAGCGCATCGTCGTTGAAATCATAGGCCGCATTGTGCAGCCCGGCGGTATCGCCGTTGCCGATGAAGATGAAGGCGCCAGGACGCGCTTCCAGCATGTAGGAAAAATCCTCCGCCCCCATATGCGGGTTGGGGTTGGTGTTGACGGCGTTCGCACCGGCCACGCCCATCGCCACGCCGGTCGCGAATTCGGTTTCGTCACTGTGGTTGAAGGTGACGGGATAACCGCGATGATATTTCACTTCGACGGTCGCGCCATGTGCCATGGCGGTGGCGGTCGCCACTTCCTTCAGGCGCTTTTCGGCAAAATCGCGGGTTTCCGGCAACAGCGTGCGCACCGTTCCCGTCAACGTAACGGCGCCTGGAATGACATTGACGGCCGTGCCGCCATGGGTGGTGGCGACGGTGACGACCAGCGATTTCAAAGGGTCCGTCTCCCGCGAAACGATGGATTGCAGGGCGATGATGACATGCGCCGAGGTCAAAACCGGATCGATAGAAAGATGCGGCGCGGCCGCATGGCTGCCCTTGCCGGTGATGACGATTTCGAAACTATCCGCCGCCGCCATGGTCGACCCCTTGCGGATGGCGAATTGCCCGACCGGAATGCCCGGCTCGTTATGCATGCCATAGACCTGCGAAATGCCGAATTTCTCCATCATTCCGTCGTTCAGCATGGCGAGCGCGCCCGCGCCGCCCTCTTCCGCCGGCTGGAAGATCACCGCCACGGAGCCCTTGAAATTGCGGGTCTCTGCCAGATATTGCGCCGCACCCAAAAGCATGGCGGTATGCCCGTCATGACCGCAGGAATGGGCCTTGCCGGGCGTCTTCGAAGCCCAGGGCTTTCCGCTCGTCTCGAGGATCGGCAGTGCGTCCATGTCGGAGCGGAAACCGATGGTCGGGCCATCCCCGTGCCGGCCCTTGATGATGCCGACCACGCCGGTCTGGCCGATGCCGGTCTCGACCACGTCGCAGCCGAAGGATTTCAGCTTTTCCGCCACGAATTTCGATGTTTCGAAGACATCGTAGAGGAGTTCCGGGTGTTCATGCAGATGGCGCCTCCAGCCGGCAACTTCTTCCTGCATTTCAGCCACACGGTTCAATATCGGCATTCTCTTTTTCCCTTTTTTTGTTCCCCGCCGGGTTGTCGGACGCCATATTGCGTTTGGAATTTCTCGTTTTGCAAGCATGAAATTTGCTGCGTGAGCGAAAAATAGGCCGGAAACTGAATGGCTCAAAATTTGTTCACCAAAGAGACATTGGGACTTGCATTTCAAAAAAACTGACAATAGCATCGTCGGGAATGGAGGAATATTCCTTAGCAAAGTCAAATAGTTAGAAAAACAGACCTTGCGTGCGACGACGGGAAAAGCGTCAAACATTCAAACAGATAAAATCCAAAAAGGGGAAAACCACAATGAAGAAGCGCAGCGTTCTCTTTGCCAGCACGGTGGCGGCCATGGCCTTTGCGGGCTCTGTCGCCCATGCCGAGCGCGGCAGTGACGGCGAACTGAAAATCCTGTTCTGGCAGGCCGTATCGACACTTAACCCTTATCTTTCCGGTGGCACGAAGGAAGTCTACAGCTCGTCCATGGTGATTGAGCCGCTGGCGCGCTACGACGAAAAGGGCGAGCTGGTGCCGATGCTGGTCACCGAAATTCCGACGATCGAAAATGGCGGCGTCGCGAAGGATCTGCTCAGCATGACCTGGAAGCTGAAAAGCGATGTGAAATGGTCGGATGGCACGCCGTTCACCGCCGAGGACGTCATTTTCACCTGGAAATATTGCACCGCACCGGATGGCGGCTGCGCGCAGGCGGCGCAATATGAGGGCGTGAAGAATGTCGAGGCCATCGACGACCACACCGTCAAGGTCAGCTTCACCGAACCGAAACCTTACCCCTACTCCGCATTCGTGGGCGCACAGTCGCCGGTCATCCAGAAAAAGCAGTTCGAAAACTGCGTCGGCGCCGCAGCCCCCGGCTGCACATCCGCCAATTTCGGCCCCATCGGCACCGGCCCCTTCGTGGTCAAGGATTTCAAGCCGAATGACGTGATCAGCTTCGTCGCCAACACCAATTACCGCGACCCCGCCAAGCCCGCCTTCGCCACAGCGACCCTGAAGGGCGGCGGTGACGCCGCTTCCGCCGCACGCGCCGTGCTTGAAACCGGCGAATTCGATTATGCCTGGAACATGCAGGTGGAGCCGGAAATCCTCGCCACCATGGTGGCCGCCGGCAAGGGCAAGCTGGAGACCGCCTTCGGCACTCAGGTCGAGCGTATCAATCTCAACTGGTACAATGCCGATCCTTCGCTGGGTGACAAGCGCTCCACCAAGCAGGCCGGCCCGCACCCCGCCCTTTCCGATCCCGCCGTGCGCCGTGCGCTTTCGCTCGCCATCGACCGCGATATCATCGACGAAGCGGGTTATGGCGAAGCGGGCAAGCCGACCTGCAACATCGTACCGGCTCCGGAAGCCGTCGCTTCCACCAAGAATGACAGCTGGTGCCTGAAGCAGGATGTGGAAGGCGCAAACAAGCTGCTCGACGACGCCGGCTGGGTAAAGGGTGCAGACGGCATCCGCGCCAAGGATGGCGTGAAGCTTTCTTTCCTCTACCAGACCTCCACCAACTCGGTTCGCCAGGCCACGCAGGAACTGGTGAAGGATATGTGGTCGCAGATCGGCGTCGCTGCGGAACTGCGCAATGTCAGCGCCTCGGTCTTCTTCGGCGGTGACCCGGCAAGCCCGGACACCTTCCAAAAATTTTATGCCGATGTCGAAATGTACACCAACAATTTCGACGGCACGGACCCGGAAAAATATCTGGCGGAATGGCTGTGCGACAAGATCCCGGCCCCGGAAAACGGCTGGCAGGGCCAGAATATTCCGCGTTATTGCAACCCGGAATTCGACAAGCTGGTGGGCGAACTCTCCAAGACCGCCGAGCTTGACAAGCGCGCCGAGCTTTCCAAGCAGCTGAACGACATGCTGACGGAGGATGGCGCGCATATTCCGCTCATCCACCGCGGCAGCGTTTCCTCGCATTCGCTGACGCTGGAAGGCGTTCGCATGAATGCCTGGGACTCGGAACTCTGGAACGTCGCGGACTGGTCCCGCAAGAAGTAACACGCGGATGCGCCGGCTTCTCCCCCGGGAGAGGCCGGCCTTCTGCATGCCCCAGGACCATGTTCTGAAGACACATTTGCCGCGTTCAAGGCGAAAACGATCCCGCTTTTCGTCGCGCCGCGCTCTGGGTCTGGAGAGTTTCAGATGTTTACCTTTACACTCCGGCGGCTGGCCTTTGCCGTACCGACGCTGCTTGTCATCAGCTTCGTCATCTTCGCGCTGCTCGATCTTGCGCCGAACGATCCGACCGGCGACCTGCCGCTCACCATCCCGCCTGAAGTGCGCGAACAGATCCGCGCCTCGCTCGGCCTCGATCAGCCTTTTTTCATCCGCTACCTGATGTGGCTGCAGCAATTCTTCATCAACGAACCGCTGAACCTCCTGGAAAAGCTGACCGGCTGGCAGATCGGCGATGGCAGCCGCATGCGCGTGCTCTCCTGGGCGACACGCAGCCCGGTGGTCGATCTCGTCATTCAGCGCATGCCGCAGACGCTGTGGGTGGTGGGCCTCGCCTATCTCTTCGGTGCGCTGCTGGCGATCCCGATTGGCGTGGTCTCCGCCTACAAGCAATATTCAATCTTCGACCAGATCGGCACCTTCGTTTCCATGGTCGGTTATTCGGTGCCGACCTTCTTTACCGGCGTGCTGCTTGTCGTCATTTTCAGCTCCTACCTGCAATGGTTCCCGTCCGTCTACGACACCAATCTGCAAGTCAGGGACTGGGCGAGCTTCGTAGCGCAGGTGAAGCAGATGTTCCTGCCGGTGCTGGTGCTGACGCTCTATAACGTCTCGCAGATCAGCCGCTTCGTGCGCGCCTCCATGCTCGACAATCTGCATCAGGATTATGTGCGCACCGCACGCGCCAAGGGCGTGAAGGAAAAATCCGTGCTGCTCATCCACGTGCTGCGCAACAGCCTGATTCCGGTTGTGACGGTGATTGCGCTCGGCGTGCCGACCATCTTTTCCGGCGCCATCATCACCGAGCAGATATTTCGCGTGAACGGGCTTGGCCAGTTGCTGATCACCGCGGTTCAGGGCGCAGATATTCCGCTGGTACAAACGCTGACCTTCATTTTCGCGGTGCTGATCGTGCTCTTCAACCTGATTGCCGACGTGCTGTACGGCATTCTCGACCCGAGGATCCGCTATGACTGACGCCACTATAGAAGGGCCGACGGTTGCGGCCACCCCCACACAATCCGCCCTTGCCGACATGTGGAAACAGTTCCGCGTTCACAAGGGCGGGGTGGCGGGCCTCTTCGTCTTCATCTTCATCCTGCTGGCGGTCTATGTCGGCCCCTATATCCACACCGTTGCGCCCAACGCCATCAATGTGAAGGCGCGCAACCAGTGGCCGTCGCTCGCACATCCTTTCGGCACCGATAATCTCGGCAAGGACATGCTGGCGCAGGTTCTGGCCGGCGGGCGTATCTCGCTTGCCGTCGGCATCACCGCCATGCTGCTGGCGCTGTTCCTCGGCACGCTGGTGGGTGTTCTATCGGGTTACTTCCGCAGGCTGGACGGCCCCTTGATGCGGCTGACCGACCTGTTCCTGGCCCTGCCGCTTTTGCCGCTGCTACTTGTGATCCTGATGCTGTTTCGCGATACGCTGCGCGCGGCCTTCGGGCCGGAAACCGGCATCTTCATCCTGATCGTGTTCGTGATCGGGATAACGAGCTGGATGCATACGGCCCGTATCGTGCGCGGCGATGTGCTGACGATCAAAAGCCAGGAATTCATCATCGCGGCGAAATCGAGTGGCATGCGCGAATACCGCATCATCCTCAGGCATATATTGCCGAATGTGCTGAGTTCCATCATGGTCTCAGCCACGCTCGGCATTGCCGCCGCCATCATCACGGAATCGGCGCTGTCCTTCCTCGGCCTCGGCTTCCCCTCCGATTTCCCGACCTGGGGACGGCTGCTATTCGATGGCGCGAACTTCCTGCAATTGACGCCCTCGCGCGTGCTGTGGCCGGGCCTGGCGATTTCGCTGACGGTTCTGAGTGTCAACTATATCGGTGATGCGGTGCGCGATGCGCTCGACCCGCGCTCGCTGAAGAGCTAAACGCTCTCTCCCTCATCCCTGTGCTTGTCACAGGGATCCAGCCAGCCCAAGTCCTTGGGCTAAAAGGACTCTCCCCGTCGCGCAGACGCGCGACGGCTGGATTCCTGTGACAAGCACAGGAATGAGGTTGAGGGTATCGCGGCACAAAAGCGGGACGCGCCCTAGTGATAATTCACCTTTTCCGCATCGAGAATGCTGTCTGCATCCAACGCCGCAATCGGACTATCGCTGTGCGCCGGAATATCGCCGGAAAGCTGAAGCGCTAGATAACGCCCGCAGCAGACCCGCAGGAACGAGGTGAAATTGCCGAGATCGTGCCCGGCGTCGATCGATTCATTATAAAGCTTGGCGATGAGTTGCACGCTGTTCATGCCGTCACGCCGCGCGATCTCGTCCAGTGTCGCCCAGAAGAAATTCTCGAGCCGCACGCTGGTGACCATGCCATCGATCCTGAGCGACCGCGTATGGCTCTCCCAAAGCGCCGGGTCTGCCTTGATGAAAAGCTTGCACATGGTTTCCTCCCTCACCACGCTTGAAAGATAGGCGGAAAACGGGACCGGAAGAAGCCCCGTCTCCCCGTTCTCATTTGCCAAGCACGGCCATGAATTGCGAAAGCCAGGCCGGATGCGCCGGCCATGCGGGCGCCGTTACCAGTTTGCCGTCGGTAACGGCTGCATCGATGGCGATATCGGCATAGGTGCCGCCCGCCAGCTCTACCTCCGGGCGGCAGGCGGGATAGGCCGAGCAGGTGCGGCCTTTCAAGACGCCCGCAGCCGCAAGCAATTGCGCGCCATGGCAGACGGCGGCCACCGGCTTGTCGGCCTCGAAGAAATGTTTCACCGCCGAAAGCACATCCGCATTGAGCCGCAGATATTCCGGCGCGCGGCCGCCCGGAATGACCAGCGCATCGTAATCCGCAACCTTGATATCGGCGAAGGTGGCGTTGAGCGCGAAATTATGGCCGCGTTTTTCCGAATAGGTCTGGTCGCCTTCGAAATCATGGATGGCCGTGGCGATTGTCTGGCCCGCCTTCTTGCCGGGGCAGACGGCGTGCACCGTGTGGCCGACCGCCAGCAGCGTCTGGAACGGCACCATGGTCTCATAATCCTCGGCGAAATCGCCGGCGATCATCAAAATTTTCTTCGGCATGTCTTTTCCTCCCGTTTTCGAATGCCTTTGGGCACCCTAACAGGCGGGATCGAGATGCGGGTATTATGGCAATACTACAGGACCGATAAAGCTGGGATCAGCGGACCTGCGGCGGCTGTGGCCAGCGCCGCACGCCGCCGCCCCAATTCTCGAAGGCTTTTGAAAGCTTCAGCACGAACAAATCCTCGTAACGCGGCCCGACGATCTGCAAGCCGATGGGCATGCCCGATCTGGAGAAGCCGCAATTGATCGAGGATGCCGGCTGTTCCGACATGTTCCACGGGACCGTGAAGGCGATATGTTCGAAGGGCCGTTCGGGATCGTTGGTGGGCGAGGCCCAGTCGGCCGGATAGGACACGATGGGATTGACCGGTGAAATCACCGCATCCACCTGCTGCATCAACCGCCCGCAAGCCTTACGCATTTCCATGGTCTGGTTGAAACCGAAAACGGCGCGCGCGCCGGAGACATCCGCGCCCTTCTGCGCCCATTCATGAATATAGGGAAGGATAGCGGCGCGACGGTCAGCGCTCAGCGCCGCCATGTCGCCCCAGAACTTCGCCCGCCAGAAATCGTCCAGCCCGTCCAGCATCTCGCGTGTCAGCACCGGCTCGACCGGGATGACGATGGCGCCCGCCGCCTCGAACAGTTTCGCAGCGGAGAGCACGGCGTCGCGCACCTCATCTTCCAGCGGCAGGCCGCAGCCGGCATCCAGCATCAGGCCGATTTTCAGGCCCTTCACATTAATATCGAGATCCATCCAGTCGATGCTGTTCGGCGGCAGCGAGGTGCCGTCGCGCCAGTCGGGCCGCGAAAGCGTCGCCATGGCATAGGCGGCATCGGCAACGGTGCGGGTCATCGGCCCGGCGCAGCGACCGGTATAATAGGGATCGACCGGGATACGGCCCTGGCTCGGCTTGAAACCGAAGAGCCCGGTCCACCCCGCCGGCAGCCGCACCGAGCCACCAATATCCGTGCCGATATGCAGCGTGCCGTAACCCGCAGCCCCGGCCGCGGCCGCACCGGCGCTGGAACCGCCGGGGTTCTGGGTGGGGTCCCACGGGTTGCGGCTGAGCTTGTGGAAACTGGAAAGGCCGGAGGAAAGCATGCCGTAATCCGGGCAGGTCGTCTTGGCGTAAATAATCGCGCCATCCTCACGGCAGCGGGCGGCCACCGGCGCGTCCTCAACCGCAGGCACCAGTTCCACCGCTTTGGTGCCAAGCGGCACGGGATGGCCTTTCGTGGCGATCAATTCCTTGAGCGAGACCGGAATGCCATCGAGGGCCCCGAGCGTTTCACGCTTTTGCCAGCGCTCCGTCGAGGCCAGCGCCTGCCTTCGTGCATCCTCTGGATCATAGGCGTAAAGCGCATTCACCACCGGTTCGAAAGCATCGATACGCGCTTCCACCGCCTGCCAATATTCCGATGGCGAAAGCTTCCTATCCCGGTAAAGCGCCAGGATTTCGAGCGTGTTGAGGTCTATGAGATCGGTCATGGCATCGTCTCGTCAGAAAACAGGAAATAGGGGCGATATCGGCTTGAAACGGTCAGCTTGTATCGCGCGGGTCAAGCATGTCGCGCAGGCCGTCGCCGAGAAGATTGAGGCCGAAGACGGCGAGCGCAATCGCAAGGCCGGGCATGATGGCAAGCCAGGGTGCGGTGCCGAGATAGGTCTGGGCATCGGCCAGCATCCGCCCCCAGGTGGCGGCGGGCGGCGGCATGCCGAGACCGAGGAAAGAAAGGCCGGCTTCCGTCAATATCGCAAGACCGAGCTGGATCGTCACCTGCACGATGATCTGGTTGGAAATATTCGGCACGATATGGAAAAGCGTGATCTTGGCGCGGTTCTGGCCGATGCTGGTGGCGGCGGTGACATATTCCCGCGACCATATCTGCAACGCCGCCCCCAGCGTCAGCCGGGCAAACACAGGCACCATGAAGGTGGCGATGGCGATGATGGCGGTGAAACGGCCCGTGCCGATGAAAGCGCCGAGCATCATCGCCGACAGGATGGGCGGCACGGCGAAGATGATGTCGCAGATGCGCATGACCACGGTTTCGGTGAAACCGCGAAGCGCCGCAACCGCGACGCCGATGGTCGTGCCGATAAATGCGCCGATGGCGACGGCAGCGATGGAGGTGGACAACGAGTTCCACGCACCGGCCATCAGCATCGACAACACGTCGCGGCCGAAATGATCCGTGCCGAGACCGCCATAAACGAAGGGCGATTTCAGCTTCTGAACGATCTGCATCTTTGTGGGGGACACAGGCGTCCAGACCAGCGACAGCAGGGCGACTGCGACCAGAAAGACCGTGACGGCGATGCCGACGGCAAAGGCGGGGCGGCGGCGGATCAATCGCATCATCGCGCACCTGCCCGCAGTCTCGGATCGATGAGGAGATAGGCGATATCGACCACGAAATTCATGACGATCACCAGCGCCGAGAAGAACAGCACGACGGATTGCATGACGACGATGTCGCGCTGGGTCAGCGCCTGATAGGCAAGCCGCCCGAGGCCCGGCAGGTTGAAGACATTCTCCACCAGCACCGCGCCGGCAATGAGGAAGGTGAATTGCAGGCCGATCATGGTGATGACAGGGATCATTGCATTCGGCACCGCATGCCGCCACAGCGCCACCCGCTCGCTCAGGCCCTTGGCGCGTGCGGTGCGCACGAAATCCTCATTCATCACTTCCAGCACGGCGGAGCGGCACACACGCGTGAGAACTCCGGCCTGCGACAGCGCCAGCGCGACCGCCGGAAGGATGAGCGCCGTAAGACCCGCTGAAAAGTTCGGCGTCCAGCCGGGAAAACCGCCGGCCGGCATCCAGCCGAGCGTGGTGGAAAAGACGATGATGAGCAGCAGCCCGACCCAGAAGCCGGGCACGGCAATGCCCACATGCGAAAATAGCCCGGCCGCGAAATCCAGCGCCCCGTTGCGGCTCCGCGCCGCCGCCACGCCGAGCGGAATGGCGGTGGCCACCGAAAGGCAGACGGCCAGCAGCGCAAGCGGCAGGGTAACGGCCAGCCGCTCCAGGATCAGCCCCGCAACCGGCACGCCATAGGTATAGGATTGCCCTAGGTCGCCATGAAATACGCCGGCCAACCAGTGGAGATAACGCAGCGGCAGCGGCTGATCGAGGCCCATCTGCTTCTGCAGCGCCGCGAGCGTATCGGGGCTCGCCGAGGTTCCGAGCATGATGGCCGCCGGATCGCCCGGCAGCAGGCCCATGACGATATAGATGATGAGGGAAACGGCAAACAGCGTGATGACGAGGCTTAAAAGACGCCGAATGAAGACGGCTAACATCTGGCATCTTCTCCTTGCGTGGTTTTGTAGCCGGATGTCGTGGAGAGATTTGCTGTCATCCCCGCACACTCTTGCCTCATCCCTGTTCCCCAGAACATGCCCGAGGATGTCACAGGGATCCAGCCGACGCGCGTCCGTGCGGCGGACAGACACCTGTCAGCCCAAGGACTTGGGCTGGCTGGATTCCTGAGACAAGCACAGGAATGAGGTGGATGGGGAAACTGCGCCCTACCCCTCACAACAAACCCTATTCTTCCCAATGCACATCCGTCAGCACATTCGAGGGAATGGGCTCGTTTTCCCAAAGCCCCTTCACCTTCTTGTCCCAGACACCGAGTTTCGGCATGACGAAAAGAAAAAGAGCGGGTACATCTTCCGCGAGGATTTTCTGGGCTTCGCCATAGAGCTTCTCCTGCTCACCGGCATCCGCCGTCTTTTCGACATTCGCCACGACCTCATTGAAGGCCGGGTTCTTGTAATTGAAGTAGTACGGGTCGCGCGCGTAGATATCGATATCCATCGGCTCCGCATGGGCAACGATGGTCATGTCGTAATCCGCGCCTTTGAGAACATCCGCAACCCATTTCGCCGGAAATTCGGTGGTCTCGATGGGCATGGTCACGCCGATTTCGGCAAACATCGCCTGCAGGATCTGCGAGGTGCGCTGGGCATAGGCCATTTGCGGGGCCTTGATGGTGAAGTTGAATCCATCCGGATAGCCGGCTTCGGCAAGCAGCGCCCTGGCCTTGTCGATATCGTAAGGATGTACCCCGGTCGTATCGATATAACCGCGATCATTCGGCGTGTAATGGCTACCGATGGCCGTGCCGAAGCCGGACCAGGCGCCTTCGATCACCGTGCCGCGATCCACCGCCATCATCAGCGCCTGACGCACACGCTTGTCATCGAAAGGCTTGCGAGCATTGTTCATGCCCGCCACGACCTTGAGTTCAGTATTGCCGACGAAGGTGCCGAGACGCGCGTCGCCATCGAAGGAGGTCATCAGTTCCGGCGCGCCGAATTCCGGAAAGGCATCGATATCGCCAGACTTCAGCGCTGCGGCCTGCGCCTGAGGATCGGACACGAAACGGAAGGTCGCCTTGTCGAGCTTTACCAAAACGGCCTCGTCCCAATAGGCGTCGTTCTTCTGCAGCTCGACTTTGTCGCCCTTGGCCCAGTTCACGAATTTAAACGGACCGGTGCCGACCGGCGTGGTGCGGTTATTTTCCGCGCTTTTCGGCGCCACCATCACGGAGGCCGGCCAGCCGAGCCAGTAGAGAAGGCTGCCGGCCGGCTGCTTCAACTTCAGCACCAGCGTTACGGCATCCGGCGTCTCGATAGTGTCGATGGCGGCGAAGAAGCGTTTCTGCGGATTGACCGAGCTTTCGCCACGCGCCCGATCCAGCGAAAATTTGGCGACAGAGGAATCGAAAGCCTCGCCATCATGGAAGGTCACGCCCTTGCGCAGCTTGAACGTATAGGTCTTGCCATCAGGGGAAATTTCCCAGCTTTCGGCAAGCTGCGGCTTCACCTTGCCTTCGCGGTCGATCTTCACCAGACCTTCGAAGACATTCTGCCAGGTGACCTGGCCGATGGCCACGGGCGCGGCGATGGTCGGATCGAGGCCGGCCGGCTCGACGGCCATGCCAAGCGTCAGCGTGGTTTTTGGCGCGGCTTCGGCAACCGTTACCGAAAGCGGCAGCCAGAGCGCCGTGCCCAATGCGAGGGTCAGCGCGGCGCGGCGCGAAAACGTTGCCGCCTGCGAAAGATAAGTGCGTGGCATCATTGTCCCCTGTCTGGCGGCCGGGGCATTTTTGCCCTTCCGAAGACCGCCCGTTGCAAAAAGAGTGTCATGTTGCAGGCGCACACACAATCTCGATTTTTGTGTGCTCCGTGTAGCTGAAATGGCTACACGGAAATGCGGATGGAAATCAACCTTGGTGGGCAATTCTCCACACTGGCCAATTCCTCTCCCGGCGGGGAGAACAAACTACCCTGCCGTCGCCTCGCGCATGAAGCGCTCAATGAAGTCCGCAAGCTTGGAGGCGGCGAAGGACAATTGCCGGTCCGGCGCAACGCAGAGATCGATCTGGGTGTGGATACCTTTCTTGCCGGAGAGCGGAACGGCGACCATCTGTCCGCTGCGGATTTCACGCGCCACCGAAAGCGCCGGCAAAAGCGTGGCGGCGGCGTGGCCCAGCACCAGTTCCTTCAGCATTTCCAAAGAGCTGGTGATGAAGACGGGATCAAGCTCGATGCCGGCATCAGCAAACAGCGTGTCGAAGGCCTGACGCGCAGCGAAACTCTTGTCCGGCAGGGCGAGCGGCAGCCCGGCCAGCTCTTTGAGCGAAACTTCCGCCTGCCCGGCAAGCGCATGACCGGCGGGAAAGATCGCGTCATAGCTGATACGGGTGCGCGAGCGCACTTTCACACCGGAGACTTTCGGCGCGAACAGGCTGACGACCAGGTCCGCTTCCGCCGCACCCAGCGCCTCCATTGCCTGGCGGGCGCTGGTAATATGCACCTCAAAACGCAGCTTCGGATATTTCAGGCTGAACTGCGCCAGCACCGGCGCCAGAAGGTTCGCCACCGTCGCACCATTGGCATAGACCGTGACCCGGCCGCGTTGCAGGCCCTTCAGATCGTCTATCAGTTGGTGCACATGGTCGAGTTCCCGCAGCGTCTTGCCGGCGCGGGCGGCGAGCAGCTCCCCCGCAGCGGTCAGCTTCACGCCACGGCTGGAACGCTCCACCAGAGGCGAGCCGAAATAATATTCAAGGTTCTCTATCTGCCGGCTCACCGCTGTCGGCGCCACATTCAGGTTTTCCGCCGCGGCGCGCATGGAATTGGTGCGGACCAGTTCGTCGAAATACATCAATGCACGCAATTGCATGGGGTGGGTACCTTTTTCGGGTGGGGCGGCGTTGGCGCTCACCATATCATTGCAGCGTCGCGAAAGAATACTTCACCCGGAGAGATCGCCGCTTGTTTCTTCTCCCCGGCGCGGAGAAGTGCCGGGCCGCAACGCCGCACTCCTCAAACGCGCTTGAAGCCCTCGCTCGCCACAAGCAGCTGGCGGGTATAATCCGCGCTGAATTCCCGGCTTTCCAGCGCCTCAGCCTCCAGCATTTCCACCACCTTGCCGCTTTTCATCACCGCAAGGCGATCGCACATGTGGCTGATGACGCCGAGATCGTGGCTGACCATGACGAAGGTGAGGTTACGATCCTTGCGGGCCTGTTCCAACAGGTTGAGGATTTCCGCCTGAATGGAGGCGTCGAGCGCCGAAGTCGGCTCGTCCAGCAGCAGGATTTTCGGCTCGACGATCAGCGCACGCGCAATGGCGATGCGCTGGCGCTGGCCTCCGGAAAGCTGGTGCGAATACCGAAAGCGGAAGCCGGAACCGAGCCCCACTTCGTCCAGTGCGCGGGCAATGCGCTGTTCGCGATTGTCGAGACCGTGGATGACGAGCGGCTCGAGCAGCAGCGCATCCACCGTCTGGCGCGGGTGCAGTGAACCGTACGGGTCCTGAAACACCATCTGTACATCGCGGTAGAAGCTCTTGTCGCGGTGCTTGCCGGCATAGGAGCGCCCTGCCACCATTAGCGAGCCTTCGTCGAAATGGTTTAGGCCGGCAATGGCGCGCAGCAGGGTCGACTTGCCGGAACCGGACTCGCCGACGATGCCGAAGGATTCACCCTCGGCCACATCGATGCTGACGCTGTCGAGCGCGATGTAACCGTCGAAATCGACCACCATGTCTCTGATGGAAAGAACCGTGCTCATGCGCGCCACTCCGCCTTACGTTCCAGAACCGGCAGCGGATGCCGGTGACCGCCAATTTCCGGCAGGCAGTTTAAAAGGCCCTGCGTATAGGGATGTTTCGCTTCCTTCAGATTGGCGGAGGACAGTTCTTCCACAACCTTGCCGGCATACATGACGAGAACACGGTCGCAGAACGAAGAGACGAGGCGCAGATCGTGGCTGACGAAAATCAGTCCCATGCCGCGTTCCCGCACCAGCTTGTCAAGGATATCGAGCACTTCCAGCTGCACCGTGACGTCCAGCGCCGAAGTGGGTTCGTCGGCGATCAGCAATTCCGGGCCGCAGACCAGCATCATGGCGATCATGACACGCTGGCCCATGCCGCCGGAAACCTCGTGCGGGTAAAGATCGAAGACGCGCTCGGGATCGCGTATCTGCACCGCTTCGAGCATGGCAAGCGTGCGCTGGCGCGCCTCGCTGCCGCCGATCTTTTCGTGGGTACGCAGCGTTTCCATGATCTGGCGACCGATGGTCATGACCGGGTTCAGCGAATATTTCGGGTCTTGCAGGATCATGGCCATGCGCTTGCCGCGCATGATCCTTCGCTCTTTTGCAGAGGCCTTGAGCAGATCGATATCGCCGAAGCGAAGGGCGTCCGCCTCGATACGCGCGTTTTTCGGGGTCAACCCCATGATGGCGCGGCCGGTCTGCGATTTGCCCGAGCCGGATTCGCCGACGATGCCGAGCCGCTCGCGGCCGAGCGTGAAGGACACGCCGCGCACAGCCTCCACCAGCCCGGTGCGGGTGGGGAAGGATACGCGCAGGTCCTCAACGGTCAGAAGCGGCGCGCTCATTGGTTCGCCTCCTTGGGATCCAGCGCATCGCGCAGGCCGTCGCCCAGAAGGTTGAAACCGAGGCTGACGATGAGGATCGCGATACCCGGCATGGCGGCAACCCACCATTGATCGAGAATGAAACGGCGGCCGGCGGCGATCATCGCGCCCCATTCCGGCAACGGCGGCTGGGCACCGAGGCCAAGGAAGCCGAGACCAGCTGCGGTGAGGATGATGCCGGCCATATCCAGTGTCACGCGCACGATGAGCGATGACATGCAAAGCGGCATGACATGTTTTAGAACGATACGGAACGGCGACGCGCCCATGAGTTTGACCGCCGCGATGAAATCGGAATTGCGGAAGGTCATGGTTTCGGCGCGCGCGATGCGCGCATAGGGCGGCCATGAGGTGACCGCGATGGCGAGCACCGCATTTTCAATGCCCGGCCCGAGGGCCGCGACCAGCGCCAGCGCCAGAACAAGCTTCGGGAAGGCAAGGAAAATATCGGTGATGCGCATCAGAACCGCATCCACCCATCCCCCGGCATAACCCGAAACGGTGCCGACGATCAGCCCGATAGGTGCGGCGATGATGGCAACCAAGAGCACAACGAACAGGGTCAGCCGCGAACCGTGGATGAGGCGCGAAAGAATATCACGCCCCTGATCATCGGTGCCAAGCAGATACCCGGCCGTGCCGGGTGGCAGAAGCCGGGCATTACGCAGGTCCCCCTGCACCGGGTTATGCGGGGCCAGAACATCGGCAAACAGCGCCACGAATAGCAGCGCGACGATGATGCCGAGCCCGAGCAGCGCCAGCCGGTTTTCTGAAAAGCGCCGCCAGATGACATAGGCGCGCCCAAGCCGCGCCTGCCTGCGCGAGGCCGGCCGGTCGGAGAGCAGCCATTCGCGGCTATAGGGTTTGATCGTATCGGTCGAAAGGGTCATCGGCTGCGCGTCCTTGGATCGAGCGTCCGGTAAAGCAGATCGGAGAAGAGATTGATGCCGACGAAGATGGCGCCGATCACGATCGTGCCGCCGAGAACGGCATTCATATCCGCATTCTGCAACGAATTGGTGATGTAGAGGCCGAGCCCCGGCCAGGCGAAGATGGTTTCGGTCAGCACCGAACCTTCCAGCAGACCGGCATAGGAGAGCGCGATCACCGTCACCAGCGGAACGGCGGCATTGCGCAGCGCGTGGAACCAGATGATGCGCGTTTCCGAAAGCCCCTTGGCGCGGGCCGCGACGATATATTCCTGGGCAAGCTCGTTCAGCATGAAGGAACGCGTCATGCGGCTGATATAGGCCAGCGAGAAATAACCGAGCAGAGAGGCCGGCAGGATGATGTGGCGGAAGAGATCCCACAACACGTCCCATTGCCGCTGCCAGATGGCATCGATCAGGAAGAAGCCCGTGACCGGCGTGAAGGTGAATTCATAGACAATGTCCATTCGCCCGGGATAAGCCACCCATTGCAGCCGGGCGTAAAATACCAGCAGCGCCAGAAGGCCAAGCCAGAAGATCGGCACGGAATAACCGATAAGGCCGATGACGCGCACCACCTGATCGGCAAAGCTGCCGCGTTTCACGGCGGCAAGCACGCCAAGCGGAATGCCGAAGACGGCGCCGATGATCGTGCCGATGGTGGCAAGCTCTATCGTCGCCGGGAACACCCGCTTGATGTCCTCCATGACAGGATTGGTGGTTAAGACAGAGGTGCCGAAATCACCGGACAACGCCTGCTTCAGATAAAGGAAGAACTGCTGCCAGAGCGGCAGGTTGAGGCCGAGCTGCTCACGCACGCGCTCGACTACATGCGCAGGCGCGCGGTCGCCGACGATCGCCAGCGCGGGATCGATCGGCACCACACGGCCAATGAAAAATGTAACCGCCATCAACCCCAGGAAGGTGGTGATGACGGTGACGGCGAAGCCGAGAACGGCTTTCACGCGGGCGTTGGCACGGCGTTTGCCCTGCCTCGCCCGGCTGTTTGCTTCAACGATGCTCAAGAGACCGATCCTTCCGGATCATTCCTTGGAGATGTTGTAGACATAGTTGGTGTCGAAGCTCGGACCGAGCTTCAGGCCTTTGAGCTTTGCGGAATAACCGGCAACTTCCGTCTGCTGGAAGATGATGACGAAGGGACCCTTCGCCAGGACTTCTTTCTGCAGGTTCTGGTAGATCGTCGCGCGTTTGGCGCTGTCCTTCTCCAAAAGCGCCGATTGCGTTTCCTTGGTCAGCTCCGGAACGTCCCAGGCATTACGCCAGGCAAGTGTCTTGTTCTTGCCTTCATCCGAATTGTCGTAGTTGATGGTGAAGGTTTCCGCATTCGAGTTCGGGTCGAAATAGTCCGAACCCCACTGACCGATATAGATATCATGCGTGCGGGCGCGGTATTTGGTCAGCGTCTGCTTGCCGTCGCCGGGAATGATTTCGAGCTTGATGCCGGCCTGCGCCAGCGTCTGCTGCACGCTTTCGGCAATGCCGGTCACCGGCTGGGTGTTGCGCACATCCATGGTAACGGTGAAACCATCCTTCAGGCCGGCCTTGGCGAGAAGCTCCTTCGCCTTGGCGACGTCGAGTTTGTAGGGGTTCTCGTCAAGCGCACCCAACTGCCCCTTCGGCAGGAAGGTCTGATGAATTTCGCCGATGCCCTTGATGATCGTCGCGCCGATGGCGTCGTAATCGACCAGATATTTGAAGGCTTCGATGACCTCGGGTTTCTTCAGGTTTTCGTTTTTCTGGTTGAGGCTGAAATAGTAGACGGTGCCTTTGGGTGCGGAGGTGACGGCAAGCCCTTCCTTCTTGGAGACGGCTTCCATATCGCCTGGCTCAAGGTTGCGGGCCACATCGATATCGCCGTTTTCAAGCGCCAGACGCTGGCCGGAGCTTTCCTTCATATGGCGGTAGACGACACGCTTGAGCTTCGGCTTTTCACCGTAATAATTCGGATTGGCTTCCATGATCACGGCCTCATTGGCCTTCCAGCCGAGGATCTTGTAAGGGCCGGAACCGGCATAACCGGTCTTCAGGTAGTCGTTGCCAAAATCCGTATCATATTTGTAATCGGCGCTCGGGGTTACGGATTTCGCCTTCTCCATGACCAGTTTCTTATCGACCACCGAAGCGACGGTCGCGGTCAGCACGTTCAGCACGAAGCTCGGCGCATAGGGCTTGTCGACCGTCAGAACGAAGGTATTCGCATCTGCAGCCTTCGCCTTCTCGGTGACGTTGTCACCGCTGAGGCCGAACTGCGTCAGCAGGAATGCCGGCGACTTGTCGAGCTTCACGGCGCGTTCGAAAGAGAAAGCCACATCATCGGCCGTGACCGGATTGCCGGAGGCGAATTTCAGGCCGGATTTCAGCTTGAACGTATAGGTCAGACCATCGTCGGATGTCGTCCAGCTTTCGGCCAGATCGCCGACAACCTTGGATGTGTCGTTGATATCGATGGAAACCAGCTTGCTGTAGGTATTGCCGGTGACTTCGGCGGCGGAGAGTTCGAAAGCCTCACCCGGATCGAGCGTGATGATGTCATCGATGGCAAAACCTTCAACCAGCGTATCGGCCGGCGTGGCGGCAAAGGCATGCGGTGCAGACAGCATCATCAGCGACAAGGCGGCGCTGGTGCCGAGAATACGCATGGATTTGTTGAGCGATTTGATCATAGGATCTCCCCTTTTGTTATAAGATTGATTTGGTTCGCTTAAAACTGTTCTCAGGCCGCCTCGCGCCAGGCCTCAGACAAAACACGCAGCCAGTTTTCCCGGCATATTTTAGCAAGTTCTCCATCACCGTAGCCCGCCGATTTCAGCGCCGCAACCAGATTGTGGTTGCCGCTGGCATCCGCAATACCAACGGGTACAGTCGCGCCGTCGAAGTCCGATCCAAGCGCGACACAGTCGATGCCCATACGTTCCACCATGTAATCGATATGGCGCACCATGTCGGAGAGCGGCGTATCGGCAATGTCACGCCCATCGGGCCTGAGCATTGTCACGGCGTAGTTGAGGCCGACCAGACCGCCGCTTTCCCTGATAGCGTCCATCTGCCTGTCGGTGAGATTGCGGGCGACGGGAGTGAGCGCATGTGCGTTGGAGTGGCTGGCGATCAAAGGCTGGTTGGTGGTCTTCGCCACATCCCAGAAGCCTTTTTCGGTGATATGCGCGAGATCGATGAGAATGCCGAGCCTGTTACATTCCTTCACCAGCGCGAAACCGGCATCGGTGAGACCGGGCGCGGTATCGGGCGACATGGGATAAGAGAAAGGAACACCGTGGCCGAAAATATTGTGCCGGCTCCAGACCGGGCCGAGCGAGCGCAGGCCGGCGGCATAAAAAACCTCCAGCGCGTCGAGATCGGCCCCGATAGCCTCGCAGCCCTCCATATGCAGCACGGCGGCGAAAATATCCTCGGAAAAGGCCTTGCGGATATCAGCCGTGGAGCGACAAAGCCGCCAGGCGCCGGCGCGGTCCAGCCTCAGCGCAATCGCCGCCTTTTCCATGGCGATATCGAGTGAGGGCTGGCGCTCCAGCGGTGAAGCCAGCGGCGTGTTGTAATGGCCGCTATCGTCCGGTTCCTGAAGAATGAGATCGCCGGAGGGAATATAGATCGCGCAGATGCCGCCGCCGAGACCGCCTGCCCTTGCACGCGGACCGTCTATATGGCCTTCACGTGTTCCGTTCTTGAATTCGGCCACCGGATCGGCGCCGGCCTTGCTGTTGCGCCACAACCGAAGCAGCACATCATTATGACCGTCGAACACTGCATGCATGGGAAGAAATTCCAGTAACCGGCAAGAACAAAGGGAGCGGGCAGACGCCGGGATGACACCGCGCGAAAGCAAACCGACGCACCATTCGCCGACCGCTATTGTCTGTCGGCGGTGATCTTAGGCCGATCTCACAAAGCTTCGCAAGACACAAATTAGGCAGCGGTGAAATTATCACCACTTGCCTTTTGGCGGAATTTGCGCTTCGTCAGGCGCGCCAGCCGCCTTCCGCTTTGGTGAGCAGCGGCGTCGAAAAAACACCCCTCACCCGCTCTGGCCACTCCGGCCCGAAAGCGGCGATTTTTTCCCGCCAGCGATCCGATTGCAGCATGGCTGCGCCGATGACGGCAGGCCGAATGCCGGAGGCGGCGAGAAGCGAAAGACCCGATATGATTGAACTGCCGCTGGAGATCACGTCATCCACCAGCGCCACGCGCCGGTTCTCGATGAGCGGCAGCATGCGCGGATCGATATAGAGCCGTTTTTCCTGCCTTGTGGTGATGGAGGACATCGGCACCGACAGTTCCTCCAGATACCAGAATTTGCGCGAGGTGCCGAGCGGCACGTAACGGGAATGGCCGAGATGCCTGGCGACAGCGGCGGCAAGCGTCAGCCCCAGCGTCGGCAGGCCGATGACGACATCGGGCTTGAAGGGAAGAAGTTTTGCAGCCAGATCGGCCGCCAGCACCTCCAGCACCTCAAAAGAAGCCTGATTGACGATGAGCGAGGCAAGCGCATGTTCGCCATCCGCCAGCGGCCTTATCGGCAGGCAGATCTGCCGGCCGTCATCCAGCTCCGCCGGAAAGAAGGTGGAATGCGGACCGGCCGTATCGAAGGTGGCGGGCGGAAGTATGTCCTGCCAGAACTCATGAGGCGCGGCGGGGGATGGGACGACGGGCGATGCGGATGACGGCATCGTTCTTTTCCTTTCAGGAGCGGGGCGGCGAAAAGCGCTCACATTTTTCAGCCACGCCAACCCGGTTCTTCACATCAGGCATTTTAACAACCACAACAGGCTGCGGGTTCATTTCATTGGCTTTTTCAGCTAGAAGGAAACAAAGCAACAGGCATTCGGACGAACCCACCTATGACGCGGGTTTTTCCCATATTCAAGGACAAGCCGCCCATGAGACTGCTGGACCGCATCGGCGAGGACCTGCCATTCCTGACGGAGCTTCGCCACGACCTGCACGCGCACCCGGAACTGGGCTTCGAAGAGGAAAGAACCAGCGCCATCGTCGCCGATCTTCTCGAAAGGGCCGGGTTGAAGGTGCATCGCGGTCTTGGCGGCACCGGCGTGGTCGGCACATTGCAGGTGGGCAACGGCACCCGCAGCATCGGCCTGCGCGCCGACATGGATGCCCTTGCCATGCCGGAGGCTCCCGACCGGCCCTACAAATCGAAATTTCCCGGCAAGATGCACGCCTGCGGGCATGACGGCCACACCGCCATGCTGCTGGGTGCGGCGCGTTACCTCGCAAAGACCCGTGATTTTTCCGGCGCCGTGCATTTCATTTTCCAGCCCGCCGAAGAAGGCCGCGGCGGCGCGAAGAAGATGGTGGAGGACGGGCTTTTCACCCTGTTTCCCTGCGATGCGGTCTATGGTCTGCACAACATGCCGGGGCTGGGCGTTGACGAAATGGCCGTGGTGGAAGGCCCGCAGCTCGCCTCTTCCGATAGCTGGCGCGTCACCTTCAAGGGCATCGGCACCCACGGCGCCAAGCCGCATCTCGGCCGCGACCCGGTAACGGCGGCCGGCGCCTTCCTCGCCTCGCTGCAAACCATCGTCGGCCGCGTCGTCGATCCGCTGCAGCCGGCTGTCGTCAGCGCCTGTTCGGTGCAGGCGGGTGACCCGAAGGCGCTCAACGTCATTCCCGATCTCGTCGAAATCGGCGGCACCGCGCGTGCTTATGCGGCTGATGTGCGCGACCAGCTCGAAGCGGAAATCGGCCGGCTGGCAAAGGGCACGGCGGCAATGTTCGGCATCGAGGCGCATTACGAATTCATCCGCCGTATTCCACCCGTCATCAACGAGGCGGACGCGACGAAACGGGCGCTGCGCGCCGCAAAAACCGTCTTCGGCAACAAGACCCGCACCGCCTTCCCGCCTTCGACCGCCGGCGACGACTTCGCCTTTTTCGCGGGCGAAGCCCCTGGCTGCTACGTCTGGCTCGGCAACGGCCCGGCCGTGGACGGCGCGCTGCACCACAACACTTCCTACGACTTCAACGATGCGGCCATCGTGCCGGGCGTGGCTTTCTGGGCGACGCTGGTGGAGCAGGAACTGGCGGCGGAGTGACCTTTCGTACATTCAGTGCGTCGCTGCCCTCGACGCTTGCAGCGAATCGAGGACGGCGCTAACTTTGCTTTATCGGCTCGACCCAAGCCTCCCCCCCTCCTTTCGGGGAAGCATTCGACATGCGGGGTAACATCATCATCGAACCGTCTGTTCGGGCATTCGCATAAGGAGGGATTGCGTTTCGGACCCGCAATAGAGGTCTTTTGATGAAGCTTTCTACTCCGATTTTTCAATTGAAACGACGGGCCAAACTTATGGTCCGAAATAACACCATTCCTTTACACGAGGCATTGGACCAGATCGCGCGAGAGGAAGGGTTTGCAAGGTGGAGCCTGCTTTCCGCTCACCTTGCGGCGAGTTCTTTGTCTAAAGACCTGTTCTCACGTATCGTGGATGGCGACATGCTTCTGCTTGCCGGGCGCCCGGGCCAAGGCAAGACAGCGCTTGGGTTTGAACTGTTGTGCGCGGCAACTGAGGACGGACGGCGGTCTGTTTTGTTCACGCTCGAAATGACAGAACAACAGGCCCGAAAGCGCATCAAAAAAAATGCAGCCGGTCACACAGAAACCGAGATAGTGACGTCGGACGAGATATGCGCGGATTACATTACTCGCCACTTGTCTTCGGCCACGCGCGGCACTTTCTCCGTAATAGACTATCTGCAAATCCTCGACCAGCAGCGGCACAAGCCCGACCTTTCTCAACAAGTGAGCGTCCTTGGAGAATTCGCACAAAAGACTGGCGTTATTTTCGCATTCATCTCCCAGATTGACCGCTCATTTGATCAGGAAAACAAGCGACTTCCCGATATGCGCGATATCCGACTGCCTAACCTGCTGGACTTGGGCCTCTTCACTAAAGCCTGCTTTCTCCATAATGGAGAGGCGCAACTTCAAAATGTGAACTAAAAACGGACGGGCTGCCGTGGCGACAACATCGTGGCAGCCCGTCTTGATATTATAATCCCAAAACCCCAATCACTGGGCTTTCCATCACCCTGCCCGTCAACACATCGGCAATGCCCATATCCGTCTGGTGCGGGCCGATATTGCAGGCGAGCGTGGCGCCGAAGCAGGCCTTGAAGACAAGATAGGGTGGCTGCCATTCCACGACCCTGCCGACGGCTTCGCGCAATACTTCGAAAGCCTTTGCCACGTCTTCAAGCGGGGCGTCGGAAACGAGGCCTGAAAGCGGCAACGGGAGAACTGCGGTGACCTTGCCTTCGGAAGCGACAGCCATGCCGCCGCCTGCCGTTATCACCGCATTGGCGGCGAGCGCCATGTCATCGGCATTGCCGCCGAAAACGGTGAGGTTGTGGCTGTCATGCGAGACGGTGGTGGCAAAGGCACCGTTCCAGTTTCCCCAGCCGGTGAGGAAGCCGGTTCTGGTGATCGGCTCGGCCATGCCGTGGCGATGGGTGACGGAAATCATCGTCGCGCCTTCGGGCGGAACGATGAAACCGTCCTTCACTTCGGCATCCGCCTCGCCCCACTGCGTAAAGCGCGGGCGGTCGATGGTGGCGAGGCGCACCTTTGCCCCTTCCGAGGCGACCCGGAAATCATCGGCCTTGCGCAGCAGCAGCTTCATCGAACCTTTAAGGGCTGTCGCATCGCAGGCCTGGACATCGGCGAGCATGTGGCCACCTGCCGCAACTGCTTGGCCATTGGCGAGAACATGACGGGCTGAAAAGCCGCTCAAATCCTCAAAGACGGCGATATCAGCACGGCGACCGGCGGCGATGAGGCCGAGATCGGGGCGGCCGAGCCGTTGGGCGGCATTGAGGCTGGCGGCACGCAGCGCCCATTCGGGCCTCAGCCCGTAACCGACAAGGCGGCGCACCACATCATCAAGCCCACCGCCCTTCAGCAGATCGTCAGGGAAAACATCGTCGGTGCAGAGCGTCACCGTCTGCGGAAGATGGCCGAGCGCATTCAACGCTTCCACGAATTCCGGAAGCAGGTGATCGTGCGAGCCACGCAGCTCGATGGTCAGCCCTGCCCGCAGCTTCGCCAGAAGGTCTTCAGCGGAGACAAGCTCATGATCGGAGGAGACGCCCGCCGCCATGAAGGCGTTGAGATCCGCATCTTTCAGGCCACGCGCATGGCCGCAGAGCAGCTTTTGCGAGACAAGCCCGGCCTGCACGATGCCGCTCATGCGCGGATCGCGCTCGATGACACCGCGCATGTTCATGATTTCCGCGACACCGCCGACCTGCGGCCATGTCAGGATATCGGCAAGAATGGCAGCATCGAAATCCGCCCCGCTACATTCCAGACCGGGCGCAGACGGCACTGAAGACGGGGCAAGCAGAATGGCGCGCAGCGGCAGGTTCTCGATTGATTTCACCGCCCAGCGCACGCCATCGACACCATGCACATTGCCAAATTCATGTGGGTCCCAGACGATGGTGGTAACGCCGCGGGCGACAACCGCCGCCGCATAGGCGGCCGGCGTGATCATCGAGCTTTCGATGTGCATATGTGTGTCGATGAGGCCGGGCGAGACATAGGCGCCTGCCGCATCGATGATCCGTGCGGCGTCGCTCCGGCTTGCCCGCTCGTGCACGCTGGCGATCAGCGGGCCGACTATGCCGATATCGGCGGCGCGAAGCTCTCCCGTCACCACATCCACCAGAGTTCCACCGGTGACGAGAATGTCGAAAGGCGCATCACCGCGTGCGGCGGCGACCGCACGGGCGCGCAGCGTGTCGTCGTTGAGATCGGCAGGCTCGGATGTCAAAGAGTTCGCACTCATCGGGCGGCCTCCCGGCGCAGCGCCTCGAGAATCGCCGTCTTCGTACCTTCGGCATCCACCCTCTCGGCGAAATGCGCGTTGAAGGCCTGAGCTTTCTGAGCGCGCGTCTCGACCACGGTTCGCCCGCGCGTCAGCGTCGCGTGAAGCTCGACATCAATCCGCGCATGACGCCAACCGATGAGACCGGAGGTAAAGCCGACGGCGGCCACGGGATCGTAGAGCGCCATGGCGGCTCTGCCACCGCTGGCGGCGATGCCGATGAAACCTTCCAGCAAATCGGCGATCAGCCCGGCATTCTTGCCGCCGGCGTTACGGATCGGCGCTACATCGGCCGCTCCCGCAGTGACTTTGCGACAGGCGTCCAGATCGACCATGCGCAGCGGCAGGCCGTGCGAAAGAACGATGGCCAGCGCTTCCGGATCGGCAAAGGCGTTGAATTCGGCCGAGGCCGTGTGGTTGCCGCTCGTCACGCCACCGCCCATCCAGGTGAGTTCCGAAAATCTGGCGGCAAGATCCGGCCGGGCAAGGCACAGGGCGGCGATATTGGTGAGCGGGCCAAGCGCGAGAATACGCTTCTCGCCTGTCCCCTCCAGCCAGCCGCAGAGTGCTGCAAAGGCATCGCTTTTCGGCAGAGCCGGCGCCTCCGGCAGGCTTTGCCCGACGGTCGGAATGCCGCTTTCGCCCAGGATCGATTGCGCTGTTTCCAGCGCACCCAGAACCGGCATGGCGCGGCCCTGATGGATCGGCATCGACCAGCCGAAGGCCGCAACCGCACCCGCGGCATTACCGGAGACCGCTTCCAGCGTGGCATTGCCGAAGACCAGCGAGATGCCGTCGATGGCAAGACCTGCCGACTGCACCACCATGATGGCAGCGATGTCGTCAAAGCCCATATCGGTATCGATCCACACACCCATGGTCAGCTGAACACCTTGAGGCTCGCCGCCTTGTCAACCGGCAGGTCGAAGGCGAGCGTATCGCCGATGGCGTGGGCGGCCAAGGCGGCGTCCGTTTCCGCCTTGATGGGGCCGAGCGGCGTATCGAGCAGATATTCGCGGCTGTTGCCGGCAAAGGAGGTGCCGCGCACGGTTCCCTGGAAAGGACCTGAACCGAGGGTGACCATGCGCGGCCGCCAGGCCAGTCCAGATGCTGAAGGGACTGGTCCGGTAAGCGGTGTTGTGCCGTTTGCGGTTTTCAACGCGCCGCCATCAAGCGCGAAGATGTTTTCAAAGCCGACGAAATCCGCCACGAAGGACGAAACCGGCGCGTTATAAATCTCTTCCGGCGTGCCGATCTGCTCAATCTTGCCGCCCTTCATGACGACAATACGGTCGGCAAGCGCGAGCGCCTCGATCTGGTCATGGGTGACGAAGATCATCGTCACACCGGTTTCCTTCTGCACGCGCTGCAATTCGGTGCGCATTTCAAGGCGCAGCCGGGCATCGAGGTTGGAGAGCGGCTCATCGAGCAGGAGCACCTTCGGCTCCATGACCATGGAGCGCGCCAGCGCCACGCGCTGCTGCTGGCCACCGGAAAGCTCCGCCGGCTTGCGCGAGGCGAAGCTGGACAAGCCCACCGATTTCAGGCCGGAGGCGACCTTGTCTTCCAGCGCCTTGCCGCTCATGCCCTTGAGTTTCAGGCCGAAGGCGACGTTTTCGTAAACCGTCAGATGCGGGAAGAGCGCATAGGACTGAAACACCAGCCCGACGGCGCGCTTGTTTGCGGCAACGCGAGTGATATCGGCGCCATCGAGATCGATGCGTCCGCTTGCCACCGGCATCAGCCCGGCAATGGCGCGCATCGTCGTGGTCTTGCCGCAGCCGGAGGGTCCCAGAAGCGCGAGCAGCTCGCCCTTGCGGATATCGAGATCGAGGTCCTTGACGGCGACATTGCCGCCATAGGCGAGCGAGACTTTTTGGAGCGAAAGATAATTTGCGTCAGACATAACGGGAGAACCCCAGAAAACGTTCGGCCATGAAGACGATGCCGATGGAAAGGAAGGCGAGCAGCGAGGAGAGTGCGGCCACCGAAGGATCGAAGACGATTTCCATGTAACCCAGCATGTCGATGGGCAGCGTGCGCACACCGGGACCCGACAGGAACAGCGACACCGGCACCTGATTGAAACTCGTTACGAAACCGAGAATGAAGGCTGAGAGAATGCCGCCGCGAATATTCGGCAGCACGACGCGGAAAAACGCCCCCACCCGCGACGAGCCGAGCAGCACCGCCGCCTCTTCGATATCGGAGCGCAGATTGTTGAGGCTGGCCGATACCACCCGCACCGCATAAGGCAGGATGAGCGCTGTGTGGGCGAGAAACAGGGCAAGCGTGATGCCGATGCCGAAGGGCACGACGAAATAACGCAGCAGGGCCAGACCCACGATGATGCCGGGCACGATGATCGGCGCGGAAACGATGGTGCGCACTGTCTCGGCAAAAGGCAGCTTGTAGCGCGACATGGCGTAGGACGCCGGAATGCCGAGGATGAGCGCCGCAAAGGTGCCGCCGATGGCAAGGAACATCGACATGGCGAAACTTTCGCGGAAGCTTTCGACGGTGAAGACCTTGGCGATCCATTTCAGCGAAAAGCCCTGCGGCGGAAAGGCGAGCGTATCGCCGGCCGAAAACGAGGCCGCAACGATGATGAGAAACGGCCCGATCAGGAAACCGACGACAAGAAGGAGCGTGAGCGGAATGAAGAGCTGCCGGGTCATTTCTTGTTCCTCGCGGTGGCGATGCGCTTCAAGAGGATATTGGCGGCAAAGCTCATGACGATCAGGATGAAGGCGATGACGCTGGCGGCAACGAAATTGTTGGAGACCGTCACCTGCTGGTAAAGCAGGGTCTCCAGCATCAGCACCTTGGAGCCGCCGAGAATGGCGGGCGTGATATAGGCCGTCAGCGAACCGGTAAAGACCAGCGTACCGCCAACGACCAGCCCTTCCTTGGTGAGGGGCAGGATAACCTTCCAGAACACCTGAAACCAGTTCGCGCCGAGAACGCGGGCGGCCGCGATCGTATCCTTCGGCATATTCTCCAGCGCGCTGATGAGCGAGATGATCATCAACGGCAGGAAGAGTTGCAGAAGGCCGATGAAGACAGCCGTTTCGGAAAACAGGATGCGTATCGGCGCATCGCTCAGCCCCACCGCCTGCAGCGCCTGATTGACGATGCCGGTTCTGCCGAGAATGACGATCCAGGCATAGGTGCGGGCGACCGGCGAGATCATCAGCGGCAGCACGACGAGATTGACCACATGGCCCTTCTTGCCCGACGACAGGTTGACGATGGCAAAAGCCGCCGCATAACCCACCACCGCCGACACGACGGTGACAAGCGCGCCGAGCTTCAGCGTGCGCAGGAAAACCGTCTGGTTCAGCGGATCGGAAAAGAAGGCGGCATAGGCCGACAATGTCCAGCCGTCAGTGGTGCGAAACCCCTCAGACAGCAGGATGAAGACCGGCACGAGAAAGACCGCCGCCGCGAAAATTGCGGCGGGCAAGGCAAGCGCCAGCGCTTCGGCCCGGTTCTGAAACATTGGTTTATTCCCTGAACGGCCTCAAAGCCGGTTGTTACGGCAGCCGGACGCACCGGCCTGAGAAATTGGAAGGTGGAAAAGCGGTCAGGGGACGACCGAACCGCTTTTCCGGGAATGGAGCCGCCCTTCCGGACGATGCCCCATTCCAAACGGTGAAGGCCTTACTGACCGACCTTCGCGTTCCACTCCGACAGCCACTTGTCGCGGTTATCGAGCGTTACGTCGGAAGGAATGAGCTGCAGGCTTTTTGCGGTTTCGTCGCCATAGGTGATGTTGTTCGCCACCTCGTCGGAAACCTTGACTTCCCTGTTGGTCGGGCTGTCCACCAGCTTTTCGGCCAGCGCCTTCTGAATATCGGTCGAGAGCCAGAAATCCATGAACTGCAACGCTAAATCTTCGTTCTTCGTGCCCTTCGGCACCACGAGCACATTCATGCCGCCGGTCTGGCCTTCCTTGGGTGTTGCCCAGGCAAGCGGCAGGTCAAGCTTGGTGAAAGGCGCCCAGGAGAAGCGGCCGATGGGGGCTGCCCAGATTTCTTCCTGCTGCATCAGCTGCACGAGCTGCGACGACTTGACATAGAAGGTGACGATATCGTCCTTCTTTTCACCCACGGCCTCGATAGCGCCGGAAAGATCGGCCGTATCCTTGCCGATGGCCTTGCCGAGCATATAGAGTGCCGGCGGGCCTTGGTTGGTGGTGACATTCGGGAAAGCGACGTGGTCGACGATACCGTCCTTCAAAAGATCGGCCCAGCTGTCGATCTTCATCTTGTCGGTGCGGTAAACGATTGACGTGGCGTAGAAATTGACGCCGACGCTCATGCCGTCGCCATTCGGATCCTTGGCGATGTCATAGAGCTTTTCGATATTCGGAACCTTGGACGCGTCTATCTTCTGGATCAGGTCCTTGCGGGCGGCCGACAGCGCATCCGCCATTGAAACGATGGCGAGATCGACCACCGGATTGGCCTTGTTGGCCTCCATCTTGGCCAGACGCTCAACGCTGTTGCCGGTCTCGACGACCAGCTTGCAGCCGCATTGCTTTTCGAACGGCGTATAGACCAGTTCCTTGAATTCGTCCTGCGCGAAGGCGTAGACGGAAATCGTCAGCGTCTTGTCCTGCGCCTGCGCGGCGCCCATCGTAAACATCAGGGCGGCGCCCGATGCAAAAATGATCTTTTTCATGGTGTGAGTTCTCCTGCTGTCGTTTTTTTGGCTTCAATCGCATCATGCTTTGCCTTGCCGGTGGAGCCGCGCATGATCAGCGCCATCGGTACTTTCGAGATGTCCGCCACCACATCGACTGCGACGCCGTTTTCGCCCACGCCGTCGATCGCACGCAGCAGCGCGCCGACAGCGAGATCGGCGATGCGGCCCATATCCATGCGCATGGTCGTGAGCGGCGGGGTGACCACGGCGGAAAAGATGAGATCGTCGAAGCCGGTGACACTGGCTTCTTCCGGCACCTCGATGCCCTCGCGCTGCAATTCGGTAAGTACGCGCAGCGCATGCAGATCGGAGACGGCGGCAAAGGCGGTGAACCCTTCGGCAACCTTCTCTGCAAGACCAAGCCGGCAACCCGCACCGCCCGCCTGTTCAATGGCGTCCACCCAGAGCGTCTGCGTCACGCATGTCTTGCCAAGACCATCGCGAATACCGCCGAGACGGTCGTTCTGCACGTTGGAATCGCGGTTCTTGCCCACCAGCACCACCTTGCGATGGCCAAGCCCGGCCAGATAGTCGCCGACCTGCCGGCCGCCATCCCAATGGTCGGCGGCGACCGTGTTGCCGGGCGTCGAGGGGCTGTCGATCACCGCGACGGGACAATCGACATCGGCAATGCGCGTGCCGCGGCGGGGAACGATAACCATGCCATCCACGCCGCGTTCGACCAGCCGGTTGATCGCATCCGTCTGCATGGCGATTTCGCCGCGCGAGTCGGCGATCAGCACACCGTAACCGGCAGTGACGGCCGCCTTTTCGATGGCCTGCGCGATCTGCGGAAAAAGAGGATTGGCAATATCCGGCAGCACCAGCCCCAGAACACCACTTTTGCCGGTGCGAAGCGCCCTGCCCGCTGAACTCGGCACGTAGCCCAGCTCGCTTGCCGTCTTGCGAATGCGCTCCACCAGCTCCGGCGAAACGCGGCCCTTGCCCGACAGCGCATTGGACACGGTTGCCGCCGACACGCCGAGTGCCGCTGCTATCGCGCTCAGATTGGTGGCAGGCCGTGAAGACGCCATGATGGTCCGGAAAGACTGATTAAACGTTTAATCACGATAATCGAGCAAGGCCGCCCTGTCGAGTCCGGTGAAAGGCAAAATCGGCGAAAACCCGGGCATAAAGTCTAACTGCCCGAAAAAAGTGCGATTATTTTTGTGGGTCGTCGCTGTTCGCCGTGCGGTAAGCTTCCACCTGCCGCACCAGCCAGTCACGAAACAGCACGACCGGCACGTGATTGGCGCGTGAAAGCGGGGCCACCGCATAATAGGAGCTGGGGCTTCTGGCCTGATGATCGAAGGCCTTTACCAGTTGTTTCGATTTCAGCTCATTATCGATCAGGAAAAGCGGCATCAGCGCCACGCCCAGTCCGGCGATACAGGCCTGCGCCACGCTGGAAAACTGCTCGAACCGCATGCCCTGCGGCAAGGCGAGCGACAGGCCGAGGCTTTCGAACCAGTGGCCCCATGCGCCCGGCCGCGAGGCCATGTGCAAAAGCGGCAGGGCGGCGATATCCTCTCCCTTTTCCACGGGATGGGCGCTGAGGAATTGCGGGCTGCACACCGGCGCGACCATTTCATGCATCAGAAAGGTGCTTTCCGCCCCCGGCCAGTCGGCCTGACCGATATGGATCGCCATATCCAGCTGCTCGCGCTCGAAATCGAACTGCCCGATGCGGGTGGCGAAATTGATGGTGATTTCGGGGTGGCTCGTCACGAAATCCGGGATACGCGGCAAAAGCCAGCGCGTGCCGAAGGTGGGCAGCATGGCGAGGTTCAGCGTATTGCCATGCGTTTTGGTCATGATCTGCAGGGAGGCGGAGCGAATCTCGCCAAGGGCTGCGGCAATCGATTTTGCATAGGCGCGGCCCTCGGTCGTCAGCGCAACCCCGCGTGCGCCGCGTTCGAACAGGCGCACGCCAAGCTGTTCTTCCAGTGACATAACCTGCCGGCTGATCGCCCCTTGCGTCAGGGCAAGCTCATCGGCGGCGGCGGAAAAGCTGCCGAGCCGGGCCACGGAATCGAAGGCGGCGAGCGCGCTGGTGGAGGGCAGGAGTTTACGGCTGAGAGACGTCATGAGCCATTACTATATGTAATGCAAAAATGAGTAAACATGGCTTGTGCCGACTGGCTCGAATACCAATAATCCGGCCAGCAAATCCGGAGGCATCACGTGAGCGAACACGCAGCATTCAATTGGCAGGACCCTTTTCTGCTCGAAGACCAACTGAACGACGACGAGCGGATGATCCGCGACGCCGCGGCCGCCTTCGGCAAATCGGAACTCTTGCCGCGTGTCTCCGAAGCCTATCTTTCCGAGACCACCGAACCGGAACTGTTCCGCCTGATGGGCCGCACCGGCCTTCTCGGCGTCACCCTGCCGGAAGAATACGGCGCGGCCAATGCAAGTTACGTGGCCTATGGTCTCGTCGCCCGCGAAGTCGAGCGGATCGACAGCGGATACCGCTCGATGATGAGCGTGCAGTCCTCGCTCGTAATCCATCCGATCTTCGCCTATGGCTCGGACGAGCAGAAGAAGAAATATCTGCCCGGCCTCGTCTCCGGCGAGCTGATCGGCTGTTTCGGCCTCACCGAGCCGGATGCCGGCTCCGATCCCGGTGGCATGAAGACCCGCGCTGAAAAGATTGCCGGTGGCTATCGCCTGCGCGGCTCGAAAATGTGGATTTCCAACGCGCCAATCGCCGATGTCTTCGTCGTCTGGGCAAAATCGGAAGCCCATGACAATCAGATCAGGGGCTTCGTGCTCGAAAAGGGCATGAAGGGCCTCTCCGCGCCCAAGATCGGCGGCAAGCTGTCGCTGCGCGCCTCCATCACCGGCGAGATCGTTCTGGACGGTGTGGAAGTGGGCGAAGACGCGCTGCTGCCCAATGTTTCCGGCCTGAAGGGCCCGTTCGGCTGCCTCAACCGCGCCCGTTACGGCATTTCCTGGGGTGTCATGGGTGCGGCGGAAGATTGCTGGTTCCGCGCCCGGCAATATGGTCTCGACCGCAAGCAGTTCGGCAAGCCGCTCGCCGGCATGCAGCTTTACCAGAAGAAGCTCGCCGACATGCAGACCGAGATCGCGCTCGGCCTTCAGGCGTCGCTGCGCGTCGGCCAGTTGATGGACGAACACAAGATGGCGCCGGAAATGATCTCCATCGTCAAGCGCAACAATTGCGGCAAGGCGCTGGATATCGCCCGCCAGGCGCGCGACATGCATGGCGGCAACGGCATCCAGATCGAATATCACGTCATGCGCCACGCCCAGAACCTCGAAACGGTCAACACCTATGAGGGTACCCATGACGTCCACGCGCTGATCCTCGGCCGGGCGCAGACGGGCATTCAGGCGTTTTTCTGAGGCTTTCTCCGCATCGCTTCAAAAAAGGCCTTCGAAGATCACTTCGAAGGCCTTTTGCTTTTCAAATCCGGCAATCGCTCAGAACGTGCCGCGAATACCGACGCCGAACATGCGCGGTTCGGTCATGCTGGCCTCGATGCCGCCAATGCCGCGGTTCTGCTGCATATAGGTGGGCGCACGCTCGTCGAAGATGTTCTTGACATAGGCATAAACCTCCATCTCTTCCTGGAACCTGTAGCTCGCGCGCACATCGGCGATCGTATAGGGATCGATGGCATAGGCAGCCGTATTGGCCGTGTCGGAATAATAGCCGTCAATATGGCGCACCTGTCCCGAGACGGTGAACTTGTCTGTCACATCCCAACTCGCGCCGACGCTGAACATGAAGCCGGGCGATTTCGCGAATTCATTTCCGGCATAGCTGTTATTGCTGGAAATCTCATCAATCTCGGTCTTCAGCACGCCCGCGCTCGCCTTCAGCGTCAGATTGTCGAGAACCTGATAGTCGGCGCCGAGTTCCAGACCATAAGCATGCGCCTTCTGCGCATTGATGGTGTAGGACTGGGTGATGCCGGATGAGATGACGACCGGAATATTGTACTGGGCGTTCTTGTAGTCCATGTAGAACAGGTTGCCGTTGAGCGTCAGCCGGTCATCCAGTATTTTCGCACGTGTATAAAGCTCGTAATTCCATATGGTTTCCTTCTCGAACGGCAACCATTGTCCCGACGAGATGTTCAGCGAAATACCGCCGGGATTATAACCACGGCTGATCATGCCGCCGACGGTCCAGTCGTCATTGATCGCATAAGCGAGAGATGCCTTGGGCAGCAGTTCGGAAAAGGTCTCGTCAAAATCCACCGCACGGGCTGAATAAACCGAGCGACCCGAACGCTGGATGCGGTCGGTCTGGTAACGCAGGCCGCCGGTCAGCGTCCACTGGTCCGTAAGGCGATAGCTCAGCTCGCTGAAGATGCCGAGATTGTCCTTGGTGTCGTCGAACGTCGAAAGACTATTGTTAAATCGCCCTGTAAGTCGAAGAAGCTCGTCAGCCTGACTATGCGCGTAATAAATACCCGCGACACCGCTCAGCACGTCTTCCTGGTCACCGAAGGTCACGCGTGTTTCGTGAGAAGCGTTCGTCTGGTCGATATCCGCATCGCCGTTGTTCACGACACCAACCCGGCGTCTGGCGTCCGAAGCGGAGAACTGCGTCTGGTTGAAGAGTTTCACGCCGTTCTCGAAATCATAATCGATGTCGAGAATACCGGTGTGGGTGTTCTGGCTCCAGCTTGGCATGGTGGTGGTGACGTGATTGAGATCCTCGAAAGGACGCGACGCCGCTTCCTGGCTCGGCCGGTTGGCGGCATTATAGGAATAGGTAAGCTTGGTCGTCAGCCCGGGAATCTCCGGCGGTTCCCACAGAAGCTTGAAACGCGCGTTGAACTCCTTGAAGTCCTGATCCGTGCCCCCATGCGCGAATCCCGAATTGATATAGTCGATGAAAGTGTCGCGGCCGGAATAATCAACCGCCAGACGCGCCGCCAGCTGATCCTCGACGAGCGGACCCGAAAGCGCAAATGAGGCCCGCTTCTGGTGGTAATTCCCGATTTCCGCCTGATAGGAGGCTTCCGGCGTGAATGTCGGATCCTTCGTGTTGACGACGATCGCGCCGGCAATGGCGTTGGCGCCCTGCGAGGTGGTCTGCGGACCGCGGAACACTTCGATGCTTTCAACGTCCCAGATGGAAGTCGCGCCATAAATGAATTCGTTATAACCGAGATAATGGCCGTCCACATTGATCGTGGCGCGTGGCACGGTGCCGGCGAAAAATGCCGTCGCGCCCGTATTCGGGCCCTGCGTATCCAGACCGCGAATGATCGGTGCGCTGACATTGTCGGTGTAAACGACGTTCGGAATATCCTTGATCGCTTCCGATACGGTCGGGTCGCCGGTCTTTTCTTTTCTGATTTCCTCGGCGGATTTGACAGATACGGACGACGCCGTGTTCTTCATGTCGCGCGCCACTTTTTCACCGGTCACCACGATCGGCTTCAAGACGGTGGTGCCCACCGCATCAGCCTGCTGATCCTGACCGAGAACCGGCGTCACAAACAATGTCGCCAGCGTCAGAGCGCTGACCCCGCTCATCAAACGACCGTTAGAACTGAACCCCATCACAAACCCCTAATAAACATGAGTATTAAAGTCATATTCAAGTAACGGAAGCGTTATCCGTTTCGCAATAGAGAATGCGTTCTGTATTGCGGACAAAAAGGCTTCCGTAACGGGATGTGCCAAATTTACAACAAAGTTTACCCGCCGCCGCTTGTGCACCCGCAGCGTTTCGAAAGGGAACAGCATAATTCCGTCCGCAGAAATCGATTCCGATTTCCGCCCCGATGCGTTAGGCATGCTCAACAAAACGGGGGAACGGGCTTGAGCGCCATGGATGACGATACGGACAATCTGCCGGAAAACGAGGGCGAAAAGCGCTCGGCCCTCATTCAGTCAGTGTCGATCGCGGCGCGTTTTCTCAATCTGCTTGCCAGATCTGATACGGCGCTTGCCCTGGGCGAACTGGCCAAACGCGCCGGCACCGGCCGCTCCACCGCGCATCGCTATATGCAGAGCCTCGTGCGGGAAGGACTAGTGATACAGGATCCCGCAAGCGGTAGTTACGATCTCGGACCCGCGGCGCTCGGAATAGGCATCAGCGCGCTCAGGCGAATCAATCCGGTCGAAACCGCCGGCCGCCAGATGAATGCGCTTGCCTCCAGGATCGGCGCCAGCTGCGGCGTGGCGATCTGGACCGAACGCGGCCCGACCGTGGTGCGATGGGCGAGAAGCGCTAGCTTTTCCATCAGCACCGTGGCGCTCGGCGATGTTCTGCCGCTCGACAACAGCGCCTGCGGGCTGGTTTTCCAGGCCTACCTGCCGCCGGACAGGATCGCTGCCGTGCGCAGGTTGCAACCGGCCGCTTTTCGCGGCTCCCGTCCCGATGCCGGCATTCTGGAAACCATCCGCGAAGCGGGTGGCGCGGAACTCAATGAACATCTGTTCTCCGCTCTGACGGGCAAGGCCGCGCCGGTTTTCGACGCACAGGGCGAACTCTGTTGTGTCGTCACCACCGTATCCTTTGTCGCAACCGCTGAGACCGAACGGCATTTTTCCCGGCTGATCGAAGCCGCCGGACAGGCGACGGCCGAATCCGGCGGCGCGTAAGCCTATTCGGCCAGATGTTCCGCAAAGGTGCGGCCGGAATAGGCCGTGCGGAAAAGCCCGGCATCGGCGAGCTTCGGCAACAGCCGCTCCAGCACCAGCCGCATGGACGCCACCGAACCTCCGGGCACCGCGACGAAACCGTCGATCGCCCCGGCAGCCGCCCATTCACGGATGGCCTCAAAGGCATCTTCAACGGTGCCGATGATCTGCCAATGGCCCGACCCCATCACTTCCGGACGCCGCAATAATTCCGCAACACTCAGCGTCTCCCGCTCGATCAGCCGGCGCAGCAGGCCGGCATGGGTGCGGCTTCGCGGTGTCTCGGGCGGCGGCGGCAGGTCGGAGGCGGTAACGATCCGCGTGAGCGGCCAGTCCGTGAGATCAAGACCCGTCATATCGCGAATGGAGGCAAAGGCGCGGGAGCGGTTAGCGCGGACGTGGGTCTCCGTAAAGAGTTCCAGCGCCTCCCTGCCGGTCTCCGCCAGATAGAGGCTGAGGCCCGGCATCATCTTCACCCCGTCGGGGTTGCGGCCGTGGCCCTCGGCACGCCGCCGCAAATCCGCCCTGAGTTCGATGGCCGCCTGCATGTCCGGTGTGGAGGCAAAGACAGCATCGGCCACCGACGAAGCGAAATCGCGGCCCTCGGGAGAGGCGCCCGCCTGCACGAGCGGAATACGGCTGGCATGGGCCGGCAGGTTGAGCGGGCCTTTGACGCTGAAATGCCTGCCCTCATGCGCCACCGGATGCACCAGCGAAGAATCGGCGAACCGCCCGCTTTCCCGGTCGAGTTTGAGAGCTTCGTTCGGAAAACTCGCCCATAGCGCTTTCACCACCTGCGTGAATTCGGCGGCGCGCTCGTAACGCTCCTGCGGCGAAGGCATCTCTGTCAGACCGAAATTTTCGTGCCCGTCGAGCGCCGTGACGATATTCCACCCCGCCCTGCCATTGCTCAGCCAGTTCAGCGACTGGATCTGGCGGGCGACCACATAGGGCGGCAGAAATGTGGTCGAAACGGTGGACAACAACCCGACATGGCTGGTTTCCCGTGCAATGGCCGCAAGAAGCATGGTCGGGTCCATGCTGGCAAATCCTCCGCCGGTCTCCAGCCCCTCGGTGCGCAGAAAAAGCGTATCTGGCCGAAACACGAAATCCACATGCGCGGCTTCAGCGCGCTGCGCCAGATCGACGAAATAATCGCTGGAAAACACCCCGCTTATATCACTGTCCGCGCGCCGCCAGGCTTCGCCGCTGAGCCATGTTGGGGCCAGCGACATGCCGACATGAAGCTTGGCTGTGACTGACATGATGCACCTCGACTGAAATAACCGGCAGGAAATCCGCGCGTTGAATCGGCAAATTTCGATTTGTGGAGAATTTTACTATAGTTTAGTGTCGCTTCAAGACCACACCGTCGCGCCCGCCGGAAAGACGTGCTTTTTCCGCGAGTTCGATGTTGAAATTCAAATACTTATAACGACCGTGCGGCGTCTCGACGCATGGGCGCATGAATAACAGGAGTTGTATCCGGTGCTTGACGCCACGGACCTTCACGCCAGCTATGGACATGTTCCCGTCCTGCGGGGGCTTTCCGCCCGTTTCAGAGCAGGCCGCGTCACCGCGCTGGTCGGCCCCAATGGCTGCGGCAAGTCGACGCTGTTGAAGACCATCATGGGTTTCGTGCCTTTGTCCTCGGGGGCAATAAGACTTGGCGAGCGCTCGATCGACGAGATCGGACGCCGGAAACTGGCGCGGCGCGTCGCCTATCTGCCGCAGGAGTGCCATTGCCCTGACTATATGACGCTCGGTGAGCTGATCGAGCTTTCCGGTTACGCCCGTTACGGGCTTGCGGGCGGACCGACCGAACGCGACCGCGCGCTTTTTGCCGAGGCGCTGAAGACCGTCGGGCTGGAAGACAAGGCGAAAGCGCAGGTCAACACGCTGTCCGGCGGCCAGCGCCAGCGCGCCTTCATCGCCATGGTGCTGGCGCAGGATACGGACGTGATCCTGATGGACGAGCCGGTCAATCATCTCGACATGAAATATCAATATGCCGTTCTCGGCCTCGTGCGCGAACTGTCGGACAGGCATGGCAAGACCGTCATCGTCGTGCTGCACGATCTCAACCTCGCCGCCACTTTCGCCGACGATGTCATCATGCTGAAAGCCGGGGGGGTTGTGGCGTCCGGGCCGGTGGAAAGAACGGTCACGCCCGAAAATGTCGCCGAGGTCTTCGATCTCGAAGCCGATATCTTCTCCCGGCAGGGGCGGCTCATCTGCGTGCCCCGGCTGGAGCGGCAGGAACAGGCCATTCCGGCATGACCCCGAAAATAACGCTGATTTTCGCCGCCGCGCTGCTGCTGGCCGCCATCCTCGCCATCAATCTGCTGGTCATGTCTGGCGACATGCCGCCGGCCGAAATCGTGGCGACGCTCTGGCGCGGCGAGGCCGATACCTATGAGCAGTCGGTGCTTCTCTATCAGCAGATCCCACGCTCGTTGATTGCGATCTATGTGGGGGCGACGACGGCCGTCAGCGGCTGTGTGCTGCAGGGGCTTGCACGCAATCCCCTCGCCTCGCCCTCCACCTTGGGACTGAATGCCGGCGCGACGCTCTTTGTGATTGCCGGCGCGCTGGTGTTCGATGTCTCTCCGGAAATACAGGGCCTTGCGGCGCTTGTTGGCGCCGGCTTCGGTTTTGCCGCCTGCTTCGTCGTCGCGCGTCTCGCCGGGCGGGCAAACGATCCGCGCGGCCTGTCGCTCATACTTTCCGGCGCGCTGGTTTCCATGCTGCTGATCGGCGTGACCAACGCCCTTCTTCTTTCCAACCCCACACGCCGTGCCGAATTCCTGAGCTGGGTAGGCGGCAATATCAACCACGTCTATGCCGAGCGGCTCACCGATTTCTGGTGGGTCGGTGCGATTGCGCTCGTCATGTTGTGGGCGATCGCCCGGCCGCTGACGCTGGTTCTGCTGGGCACTGAAAAGGCCGCTTCCGCCGGTGTGAATGTCACGCGCATTTCCCGGGTCGCGCTCTTCGCCACCATGCTGGCCTCGGGTTCGGCGGTGGCGATCTGCGGCCCCATCGGTTTCGTCGGCCTCATCGTGCCGCATATGATCCGGCCGCTGGTCGGCGTGAATTTCACGCTTGCCCTGCCGGCCTCCGCGCTTGTCGGCGCGGGCCTCTGCGTGCTGGCCGATCTTGGCGCGCAAACCCTTTTTGCACCCTATGTGGTCAATACCGGGCTGTTCATGGACCTGCTCGGCGGCCTCGTCTTCATCGTCATCGTCAAGCGCTTCTATCTGTCGCCTTCGGCAAGGGGGCTGTCATGAAACGGTATTTCGCCACCGACGGCAAAGCGGTGCTGCGGCTGCCGAGCGGCCTGCAGATCAGGATCGGCAATCTGAAAGCCGGCCTTGCGCTGATGGTGCTGGCGCTGGCGCTGGCCGCCCTGTCCGTCAGCCTCGGCAATACCGAAACGGGCCTCGCCGATCTCCTGCGCGGATTGATGGGCGGGCATCTCGGCGACGATCAGGCCTATGCGCTGTGGACGGTGCGGCTGCCGCGGATCCTCATCGGTTTCATGGCCGGCTGGAGCGTGGCGCTGGCGGGCGCGATGCTGCAATCCGTCGCCCGCAATCCGCTCGCCGATCCCGGCCTGTTCGGTCTGAGTCAGGGGTCGATGACCACCATCATGCTGCTTCTGGTGCTGGTGCCGACGGCCCCCAAGACGCTGGTGGCGCTCGCGGCCGTCGGTGGCGGTCTGGCTGTCGCCTTCCTTCTCATCGCGCTCGTCGGGCGGGAACGCTCAAGCGGCCTTGCCATATTGCTGATGGGCATTGCAATTGAATCGGCGCTCTCCTCCGTCTCCTCGGTGCTTCTACTCTATACGCCGGCGGAAACCTCGCTGTCGCTGGCCGACTGGATGGCGGGTTCGCTGTTTCAGGCAAGCTGGCCGACCATCACCGTTTTCGCGCCGCTCTTTGCCGCAAGCCTTGCCGGCATTTTCCTCATCGGGCGCGCACTTGCCGTCTTCGATCTCGGAAATGAAATGGCCATGGCACTCGGGGAAACGGTCAGGCACTCGCGTCCGCTCGTCATTGTTTTTGCGGTGATCCTCAGCGCTTCCTCCGTTACCGCGGTTGGCCCGCTGACCTTTCTCGGTGTCATCGCCCCGCATCTCGCCACTTTCGTTTCGCCCGCCGTCGGCCGCGCCAGGCTTTTCCTGTCGGGGCTCACCGGCGGCATTCTGGTCGTCACCGCCGATACGCTGTCGCGCGGGCTTGTCGCCGATACACCGATGCCGATCGGCCTTGCGCTGACGCTGATCGGCGTGCCGCTTTTCATCCTCACGCTGCGCCTACAGGCGCTGCGCAGAACCGATAGCCACTGAAGACATCGAATAAAGGGAATGCCATGCGAATTGCCATCCTCATCGCCGCACTTCTGGCCGCCGGAACGAGTCTCGCCGCCGAGCGCAGCGTGACCGATGCCGCCGGCCGCACCGTCTCCGTTCCGGAAAAGCCGCAGCGCATCGTCGTCATGCACGAGCCGCTGCTCGGTGTGCCGCTGATGGATCTCGGCGCCAATGTGGTCGGCGCCTATGGCCGCAACAGCGACGGCAAATTCGCCACCGCCGTCGACTTCGTCGACACCGTGCTCGGTGAAGGCCGCACGAAACCGAAGGGTTTCGGCGCGGTCGGCCAGATCGACCTCGAAAAACTGCGGGCGCTGCAACCGGACCTGATCGTCGCCACGGAAATGGATGGCGGCAAGGCCGAACAGCTTTCCACCGTCGCACCCGTCTATCTGCAAAAGGCAAGCGCCGGCAAAGCCTATGGCTTCAGCGTGGAGGAGGATCTTGCGGGTCTGGTCGGGCGAAGCGATGTCTTTGCAGAGCGCCGGAAGACCTATGACACGAAGCTTGCCACGGTCAAAAAGACGCTGGGCGACGATATCAAGGGCAAGACCTATCTCGCGATCCTGCTGACCGACCAGATCAATGCGGTGGGTGACATGTCCGGCGCGGTGCAGGCGCTGGAGGATCTGGGATATACCCGCCTGAAGATCGACAACGCCGCTTCTTCGGGCGGAATGGGCTCGACCCTGATGATGCCGCTCAGCGCCGATGCCTTCGGCAAGCTCAATCCCGACCTGCTGGTGGTGATGAACAGCTATACCAGCCCCGCCCGCGGTGAGGCCGGAACGCGCGCCGCCCTCGAAAAGATCATTCCCGGCTGGGAGCGTTTCGTAAAACCCGCGCGCGAGAAAAGGATCGTTTTCCTCGATTCCACCAGGGTCACGACGCCTTCCATTCCGAGCGCCCTGCACACATTGGATGAAGTGGAAAGCTGGGCCAGCCGCCGCTGATCGGCCAGCGGCAATTCAGCAAAAACCTCAGGTGATATAAACTTGAGTTTTTAGAGAAAGTTATATTGCGACAGCGGAAACCGCCTGTTATGGTTCGCGTATCTTGACGCAACAAGGCCGGATCGCTCGCCGGAAAATTCCAACGCGCGATCGTCCGGCCCGCCGACCCGGGACAGCGACACCGCCGACCCCATCGGCAATATCCCAGGAAAGACAACAGCATGAGCATGCCAGAAACGATAGGTTCCGCAGCACCGGACCGCACGCCAAAACGCCATCGCCACGCCGTCGCGCTGCGCGCACTCAATGTCGCGCGCGTCGAAAAGCTCAGCCGGTCCATGGTCCGCATCGTCCTGACCGGGCCGGAACTGGAGGGCTTTGTGAGCCTCGGTTTTGACGACCACGTCAAGATGTTCTTCCCCCAGCCCGGTGAAACCGAACCGAGCCTGCCGGTGATCGGCCCGAACGGCATTGAGTTCCCGCAAGGCGCGCCGCGCCCGCTGGCGCGTGACTACACGCCGCGCAGCTTCGATGCCGAAAAAGGCGAACTCGCCATCGATTTCGCCACCCATCACGACGGCCCCGCCAGCAATTGGGCGAAAGCCGCCAAAGCGGGTGACAAAGCGTGGATCGCCGGTCCGCGCGGCTCTTTCACCGTTCCCTTCACCTACGACTGGCACCTGCTGATCGCCGACGATACCGGCCTTCCGGCGCTGGCGCGGCGGCTGGAGGAAATGCCTGAAGGCACCCGCGTCGTGGCGCTGATCGAGGTCGAGACGGATGCCGACCGGCTGGAGCTCACGACGAAGGCGGATGCGTCTATCGTCTGGGTGACACAGAAGACGGAGAACGGAACCGACCACGACGCGCTGGTGGGCGCTCTGCGCAAGCTCGACCTGCCGAAGGGCGATTTCTTCAGCTGGGTCGCCTGCGAATCGAAGGCTGCAAAGGAGATTCGCGCCCTTCTGGTTGAAGAATTCGGCGCCAACCCAAAATGGACCCGCGCTTCCGGTTACTGGCGGCGCGGCGCCAGCGGCGTTCACGATCATTTCGATGAATGAACCGGTAATCGCGGCGGACGCCATGCCGGAGGCGGAAACGATGATGACGGAACTCAAGGCCCTTATCGCCAGCGTTCTCGACGATGAGGTGCGCGACATCGAACCGGAGGACAACCTGTTCGGTCGCGGGCTTCATTCGCTTGCCCTCATGCGGCTGATGTCGCCGCTTTCACAGCTTGCCGGAACACGGCTCGATTATGAGGATCTGACCCGGCGGCCCACGCTTGCCGCATGGCAGGCGCTCATCGAACGGTCGCGCGCGGGACGTTGATCCCACGACACAGCACGTTTCGCGCCGGAGCGCGATTCCCGTATATTCCAAGGAGAGGACCATGGCAGCAGACAATACGCGTATGCTCGCACGTCGCATCGAAGAGAGTTTCGACAGGGGGGATGCAGCCCCGCCGAGCCAATACGAAGAACGGGTCTGGTTCGAGCAGTTTCAGGATCCCGATCAGGTCTTCCGCGCCCTTCTCGCCTATCGCATCGGTGAAGAGTGCGATCTGCTGCGTCTGACCTCGGCGCTGAAGACGGTTTGCGAGGTCTGGCCCGAGCTTCGTGCACGCTTTGCCTTCGGCGAGGACGGCACTCTGGCGAAGAGCATCGAAGCCCCGTCCGCATCCATCGTGCAACTGCTGCATGTTCCATCGGCGGGCGAGGCCCTGACCTTGCTGCACGACCTGCAGGCAAGGCCCTTCGATGCCGAAACCGATCCGCCGTTTCAGGCCGTCGTGCTTTTAAGCGAGGGAGAAATCCTGCTGGCTTTTCTGGTCCACGGCCTGCTCGGCGAAGTCCTCTCGCCGCAAATCCTGCTGGAAGGTATTTCCGCCGCCTACGCCGGGGAAGCGCCTAAGCCGCTTTCGCCGCGCGCGGTCGAAAGTGACAGCGTCGACCCGCTTCCGCTCCACTGGCTGCAACGTCCGGCCTCCGGCTCGACCGTCGTGGCGTTGCGGCAAAACGGGATCGACAGGCCGGTGAGCCACAGCCACGGCGTCGATCTTCCCGCCACCCTGCTCGGTCTCAACTGCTCCACGGCAACGAACGCGCTTCTGGCCCGCGCCGGATCGCGTTTTGCCCTTTTCCTGGCAAAAACCGGCGGTCCCGAGACAGTGACCCTGCGCCTGCAGCCCGGCGTCGGCACTTCAATGCCGATGTCAGCCGAGGCTGCGGCACGGGTAGCTGTCTCGCGCGACCAAACGCCCGAACGGGCTGAAAAAGCCGTGCTGTCCGGTCTGGAGCAGCGAAACGACAATGAAGGCGGAACTGCCACCTTCACGCTGCACGCGCTTGCGACACCCGTTCAGGCCACATCGGAGCATGGGCTCCAGTTTGAGCACCTGCCCCTGCCCTCCCTGCAATCCGGTCTCGGCCTGACGCTTGCCGCCGGTCCGACAGCCGCCGGCGATATCCGCCTCGAATTGACAGGCGGCAGGGAGACGTCGCCGCATGCGACGGCCTTCCTGCTGGAGCGTTTCGTCAGCCATCTCGAAGGCGGCACGGATTTTTCCGGCATCGTCCCTCAAAACGCCGCGGCGACACCGCAGCAGGCGACCCTTTCGCCCGCTGTTTCCGGTGAGAACGACGACGACACCGTCGCAACGATCCTTGCGGAATTCCGTGAAGCGCTCGTCTCGCCCGAGATGGGGCCGGATGACGATTTCTTCGATTTCGGCGGCCATTCGCTGATTGCGACGCGCATCATCGGACGTCTTCTGAGCAATCACGGCATCGAACTGCGCTTCAACGACCTGTTCAGCTACCCGACCGCCGCCTCTCTCGCAAGACAGGCGACCCGGCTCGAAACCGCAGCACCCGCGCAGGCGCAGGCAACGGCGAGTGGCTCGCTCACCGCACCGCTTTCGCTGGCGCAGATGTCGCTTTGGAAGGCCTATGCCGCCTTCGGTTTCGGCGAAATCTTCAACATTCCCTTCGCGCTCGATTTCCTCGATCCCGTGGATGAGAATGCCTTCGAATGCGCCTTCCTCGACATTATCGAGCGCCATCCCGGCCTGCGGACCCATTTCTACGTCGAAGAAGATACAGTTCTGCAGAAGATCGTGCCGATGCACGACCTGCCCGGTTACAAATGGTTCTGGACCAGCGAAGAAAGCCAAGGTGTGGACCGGCACGCGGAAGCCGGCTGGCGCTTCGATCTTGCGCGCGAACTGCCGATGCGGCTGCGTTTCCTGCGCGATGCGCAGACCGGCCGCCAGGTGCTTTCCTTCCTCTTCCATCACATCGTGCTCGACGAATGGTCTGTGAACCTGATGATGGACGAGCTGACCGAGGCCTACCGGGCAAGGGCGGCGGGCAAGGCTCCGGTCTTTGCCACCAAGCCGGCACCTTTCCATGAATTTGCGAGAAAACAGGTCGCGTCAGGCGTCAATGCTGGCCACCTGGCCTATTGGACCGATATGCTGCGGGATGCGCCAAAAGGCCTTACCCTCAAGGAACAGGGCGGCACGCCGCACGCGGCAACGCAGGACGAAGCACCGGCAGGCGGCTGGATCGAGTTCAAGCTGGAAAAACATGTCAGCGACGGGCTTTACGCCATTGCCAAGCAGAACAGCGCCTCGCTGTTCAACGTGGTCTATGCCGCCATCGCCGCATCGCTGCGCCATCTCGGCGGGCTTAGCGATCTCGTGGTCGGCACCTCGGCTTCGGGCCGCACCGATAGCGGCTATTTCGATACGATCGGCTATTTCACCACGGTTGTCGCCCATCGCGTGCGTTTCGGCGAGACCATGACCGTCGGCGACCTGATTTCTTCGGTGAAGAACACCATCAACGGCTCGCTGGAGCATAGCGAAATCCCGATCGATCTCGTCGAGGAGGCACTGGGCATGACACCCGGCCGCGACCATCTGTTCGAGGTCTTCATCCAGATTCACGCCAAGAACAAGCTGAACGGCACCCTTGCCGGGCCGGATGGCAAGCCGGTGGAGTTCCGCCAGATCGACCCCGACAAGCATGAATCCATGCTGGGGCTGCAATTCGAGGTGATGGAAGAGACAATCGGCGGCGAGCGTTCCATTCGCGTCTTGATGAGCTACCGTTCGGACCGCTACGGCCCTGACGATGTCGAGCGGCTGCGCCACACCACCAGCCGCATCTTTGGCCGTTTCGCTGAAAACGGCGCTTCGAACCGTGTGTTGACGACACTCGCCTGAGCTGGACTTGGGGCAACGAAAACCCGGCTTTGCGTCGCAGAGCCGGGTTCAGATTGTTGACAAAGTCCGTTGTCTGCCCTCAAACCGCCAGACGCAATGCCGTGGACACCTGAGCCGCCGCAAGCGTCAGCGCCTCCTCGCGCAGCATGGCATCGAGGAACAATGGCAACTCCTCGCGGTAGCGGGCGAAATCCTCCGCTTGCGTCAGCGCTGAATCCGCATCGATATGCAGGTTCAACTCGCTGCCGTCATCCTCGCCACGGAAGGTCAGGTTGAACCCGTCGCCGGGACCATTGGCAAGGATGTGCCTGATAACGGTAAGCCCGGCAAAGACCGGCGCACTGAAGGGCAGGACATTGATGAGCGGCGAGAAGAAGAAGCGCCGACCCTTCGGGATTTCGCGGTCGGCGGCGATCTGCTCGATGCGGTAGCGGCCATGCAGGCGCTGCTTTCGCAGATTGGCGGCGTTGCGCGTCAAAAATGCGCCGAGGCTCTCCCCCGGTTCGATGGTGAGATGGAAGGGCAAAATATTGACGAGCATGGCCGGCATATGCGCGCCGACGCTGCCCCAGCGACTCATGAAAGGCAACCACAAGGTCAGCACATCGCAGTCCGGCCGCGGCAGAACACGGTGGAGATAAAGTCCGGAAAGCAGCACCAGAAGGTCCGGCCAGCCGATCTCCATTGCGCCCGCCACCTGTTGCAACCGTGTGCTGAAACCCTGCGGCAAGGCCGCATCCGTATGCAGGCCGCCGCCGCCATAGTCCTCGCAATCCTTGTCCAGCACCGGCAGATCGGCGGGTGCGGCAAGATAGGCCGCCCAGAAATCGCGGTCCTTTTCAAAACGCCGGCTTTGCTTATAAGCTTCCTCTTCGGCAAGGAAATCGCCGAAGGGGTGGAAATCCGGACCCGCTTCGCCCTTGCCACAATAGTGCCCGTAAAGCTGGCCGCAACGCTGTTCGACCAACGTCAGGCCATAACCATCAACAACAATATGATGGGCGCGGATGTACCAGAGATAGCGGTCATCGGCGATACGGTAGAGTAGCTGCGCCGAAAGCCTGTCGGTTCTGAGATCGAGCCTTGCTTCCACATCCGCGTTCATGCGCCGCAGCGCCTCTTCCAGAGGAGCGGAATCGCCACGGAGATCGACGAGTTCCACCACCGGGGCATGGCTTGGATCGCAGCGTTGCTGTGGCGTCTCGCCATCGTCGCCGATGCGGAAACGGATCGACAGGACTTCGGATTCGCGCACGGTGCGTTTGATCGCCTGGAGGAGCGCGCTTTCATTCACAGCACCGGAAAGATCGATGTAATGGGCGACGGTGGAAACCGGCTCGTCGGGATGGAAGGAAAACTCCTCCCAGAAATCGAGTTGCGGCTGCGTCAGTGGAAGCCAGCCGCCGGCAGGATCGATATGCGCCATCTGTTTTTCCTTGCACAATTTCCGTTATCGGGCGCGAAGTGCCACCCGAAATGATTGGGTTCACACCGCCCGGGCGGCCAGGAGCGAAGTCACCTGTCTGGCGTTGCGGCACCGCAAAAGCTGCTGCGGTGTCAAGTCCACGCCGAAGGCAGTGCGGATTTCAGCCGAGACGATTTTCAGATGCGAAGGCAGAAGACCGAGCGCCAACAGGTCGCTGTTCGCATCCACATTCGCCGGTTTTTTACCCAACACGCCGAGATAGATATCCAGCACCCGGCGGTCGCCTTGATCGACGGCAGGAGCCGCAGGGGCGGAGATTTTTACCGGTTCCGTGGCACCGTTCAGCAATTCACGGGCGCGACGGCGATCCGGCTTGCCGTTGGCCGAGAGCGGCAGATCGTCGACCTTGAGAAACCGGCCGGGCACATGCGATTCCGGCAGATGGCTCCGGGCAAAATTGCGCAGATCGGCGGTCGAGAGTTCAAGACCTGGCGCAACGACGTAAAGCACGCCGATAGCCGCCTCGCCCTTTTGCTCGAGGCCGTAATCCACCACCAGAACCCGCTGGATGGAAGGATGGCGGATAAGCTCGTTTTCCACATCCGGCAGCGAAACGCGCACGCCGCGCACCTTGACGTAACCATTGACGCGGCTGGCAAACATGATCTTGCCATCCGGCCGGTAACGGCCCCGGTCTCCGGTGCGGAAGGCGCGAACGGGGTTTCCTTCCGGATCGTCGACCGTCACGAAATCCGTCTGGGTAATCGCGCCATCTTCAAGATAGCCGATTGCCACATTCACGCCGGCCGTATGGATGCGGCCGACGACACCGGCCGGGCAATGGCCGCCCTGATCGTTGAAGACGAAGTAACGATTGGCGGGCAGCGGATGGCCATAGGGCACGGCCGCCACATCTTCCGCAACGATCTCGTGCCAGATACTCCAGATCGTGGTTTCCGTCGGTCCGCCCAGCGATATCAGCCGCAGGCCGGGCTTCAATCTGCGAAGCTCTTCGACGATTACAGGCTTGATGTAATCGCCGCCCTGCGCCACGAGCCGCAGCGATGAGAGCTGGTCGCCACGGCGGCAGGAGAGAAGCATTTCGAGGATGGCCGGCACCGAGCACCAGAGCGTGACGCCATGTTCGGCCACCAGCTCGTTCCAGCGCACCGCATCCTTTTCCTCGCCCGGTTCCGGCAACACCAGCGTCGCCCCTGCGACGAGCGCGCCGAAAACATCGAAGACGGACATGTCGTGATGCAGCGGCGTGACGGAGATAAACACATCGCTATCCGTCACCGCCCATTCCGCAAGCGTGCTGCCGATGACATTGGCCGTGGCGCGGTTGGAAAGCACGACGCATTTAGGTTTGCCAGTCGTACCCGACGTGTAGAGATAAAAGGCGGGCTCTTCGCTTTGGGAAAGCGCCGCCACCTCCGCCTTGGTAACGGGCGCGCCAGCCGGTGCGGGCGCGGACATAAGCGCCGCCGGATCGACGGCGTCGAAACCCTGCGGAACGCTGCGGGCGACGATGATCGCCGGGCGGCAATTGGTCAGCAGATAGCGCAGGCGATCTTCCGGCGAGCCGGCATCGACAGGCACCCAGACCGCACCCATCAGCGCTGCGGCGAGCGTGATAGCCGTATGGTCCGGGCTGCGTGGCAGGCACACAGCAACGACATCGCCACGCCCGATGCCGCGCGCCTTAAGGCCCGCCATCGCCCCTGCCACCATCTGACCGAGTTCGCCATAAGCGATGCGCCGCCTGCCGCTGACGAGCGCCGTGCACGACGGGTCGCCCTCGAAAAGATGGCCGGCGAGCCGTTCCAGAAATGGCGGGCAGACGAAGTTTTCTTCGTCGCCGTTCAGCCGATAGTGAGACAGCTCGACAATGTCGCGTGCGTTGACGGAGAAAGCGCCGCTATTGGCGATCCCGGCAATCGCTCGTTCGATTGCCGCGAGAATATCCGCCACCGTCGCCGCATCGATCGCCTGCTCGGCATAGTCCATATCGAGCACGAGATCGCCCTGCGGATTCTGCGAAAAGCGGAAATCCAGCGCCACCTGCGGCGTCTGCGTAAGCCCGCCGGTCCATTGCATCGTCGAGCCGGATGAAAGCGTCGGCCAAGTCAGACCGTTGGTAATCACCACCGGCAAGGCGAGCCCGCCCGGATTGGCATTGAGAAGCACACGATTGAGATCGATACCCGAAAAGGCGAGATGGTTCAGCCCTTCCAGCACATCCGTCTGGAGACCCGCCGCCCGCTCCGCAAAGCTGTTCTTGGCCGGATCCCATTGGACGGCGATAAAGCTGGAGCGGTTGGCGAAGGCACCCTCCACCTGCGGTGCGACGGGGATGCCGACGACGAGCGCACCTTCGTTGAGCCAGAGCGAGAGCACATCGAGGATAACAGCCGTCAGCGCCGAATTCTTGAACAGCCGCTCTTTCGCACCGATGCGTGAAAAGGCGGTGAAGTGCTGTTTTTCCACGGTCACGCTCTGGCGGCTGTAACGCGAGGTGGGAATGGTTTCGAGCGGTGCTTTCCACGGCAGTTGCGAGGGCACCTCGGCATCTTTCAACTTTTCAACCCAATAGGCGGCATCCCTGACGCGGGCCGCCGAGATATCCTCCTTCGGCGTTCCGATCGTAGCGGGGGATTCCGGCGGCACGACACCATCGAAGAATTCCGCCGCGAGGCTCGCAATGGCCCGCCCGTCAAGGATAAGCGCGTCGAAACGCAGAAAGACCACGATCTTATGCCCCGTCGGGCCTGCATCCGGCATAAGAAACACAGTGACCTGCCATGGAGAGGCGGCGAGATCAAAATGTGCATGGGAGAAGTCCCGTCGCACCGCGTCGATCCTTGCCTCGGCTTGCGGAAGAGACAGGGCCGAAAGATCGACGAGATCGAGATTGATCTTCGCTTCGTCGGAGACGATCTGGACCAGGCGTCGCTCGTCGATGCGGGTGCGCAGGCTTTCATGTCTCGCGACCATTGCGGCAAGCCGCGACCGAAGCAGTTCCGGGTCGATATCGCCGCGATATTCGCGAAACTCCTGCATCGCAACGCCGCTGAGCGGCAGATGGGTGCCGCGCCCGAGCAGATAGGCCTGTTGCAGCGGAGAGAGAGGACGTTCCATGGGTTTTCCTTTTGCCTTGGCCACCGCTTCCGACTGCCTTGCGACAAATCGCTCCACGCTTTCACAAGCGAGATCGGGGGTTTCGGCGAGCCGGCGGAGAAGAGCGACATAGGTTTCGAACAAAGCGCGCAGCCAGCTTTCCGGCAACGCATCGAGCCGCACATCCCAGTTGATCAGCAAGCCGTCATCCACCGCCGCCACCTGCGCATCCAGCGCCACCCCCGGCCCCTGCGAGACGGTGTGGACCATCGGACCGAACACCCGCTCGACCCGTTCCGAAAAGAGCTCTCCGCCCGGAAGATCGACTCCTGCGGTGAAAACCACCGGCGAGGTCTGCAAACCACCCCGCTGACGGGAGAGATCGCGCATGACGCTGACGCCCGGATAGGACTGATGTGCGAGAAGCCCGTTCATCTCATCGAACAGCCTGCCAAGCAGCGCTTCAAGCGTTTCTTCAGGCCTGATGTCGACGCCGAGCACGAGCACATTGGAAAATTCGCCGACGATTTCATCGACCCTTTCCACCAGCGGCGCGCGCCAGAAACCCGGCACGGAAAGCCGGAATTTTTCCGCCCCCGCCGCCTCAGACAGCGCCAGTGCGAAAACACCGAGCAGAAGGGTCGATGTCGTCACGGAAAAACGCCGCGCTGTCCGCTCCAGGCTGCTACGCTCGGCCGCTGAAAGCAGCGTGGCGAGCCGGTCCGTGTGAACGGCGCGCGAGGGGTCATCGGACAGAAACGGCAGCGGCGGAGCGTCCGGAACATCGGCAAGCCGTTGCCGCCACCACAGGCGATCACTTTCGCGTAAGCCCCTCAAGTCCGGATCGGACATGAGACGTTCCGCCCAGTCGAAAAACGACGGGGTAACCGGTTCGAAAGTCCGGGTTTCGTCTGCGCCAGACGCCGTCTCGTAAAAGCGGGCAAGGTCTTCCATCACGATCCGCACGCTGGCCGGATCGACGGCCAGCATGTCTGTGTCCACATGCAGACGGCAACGCCCTTCCGGCAACAGGCTGAGCGAGATCGCCGCCGGTGCGGCAATGAGAAGATCGGCCCGGCGATGGCTCCATTCTTCGCGCTTCGCCTCAAGACGGCGTGCAAGCGCCTCCAAATCGAGTGCGGCCATGTCCTCCACATCGAGGCGGAGCGGCCGGTCGGCAGGATCTACGGACTGATGGCCTTCCGCATCGATCCTGAGGCTCAGCATGGGGTGACGCCGGCAGAGCCTTTCCACGGCAACGGCCAGTTTTTCCGCATCCACCGCCTTCCCGTCGAATTCGAGGTAGAGATGGGGCGTAACTTTCCCGAGTATTCCATCCGCCTCGCGGCCGACCCAATAGGCCACCTGCATGGGGGTTAAATTTAGCATGTGAATTTGTACCGGTTGACAAAACATGATTAGCATACTCAAGTATAAACCATCGTCAACCACTCGCACAGGAGGCATCCCATGAAAACGGGAGCACTCAGGACGAATGACGTCGAATCCGACGAAATTACTGAATTTAATAGAGATTTTCTGTTTACCTCCGGCAGCGGGCAATTGCGCGCCAAGGGCATTCGCGAAAAGATCGCGATTCCCGCCCGGGGCGGCGAAGACATTGCAAGCCCACTACAGCGGGCGCTGGCCGGCGCGTTCGAGCGAGCGCAGCGGGAGGGCGAGCAGAACCCCATCGCCATTGGCGCGATCCCCTTCGATGTCAGCGAACCTTCATGCCTGTATATCCCATACAACTATGAATGGAATTCTAGGGACGCGGAACCAATCGTTGCCGATTCGGCCATGCCAGCCCTTGTCGGCCAGAACAGTCTGCCGGACGAGAGCGGTTTCAAGCGCGCCGTCGAACATACCATCGTCAATTTCCGCCATTCCGAAGTCCGCAAAGCGGTGCTCTCCGTCATGCGTGAACTGACTTTCGCCTCCGAGGTCAATGTCGAAAGATTGCTGGCGAGTCTGGCCAAACAGAACCGCGAAGGTTACCAGTTCCGCATCCCGCTGCCCGATGGCGGCGACCTGATCGGCGTCAGCCCGGAACTCCTGATCCGCAAGCAGGGCGAGAACATCATCTCGAACCCGCTGGCGGGATCGGCAAAACGCATGGTCGATCCGGCAGCGGACAAGGCCAATGCGGATCGGCTGTCGGCTTCGGAAAAGGACCATTACGAGCATAGCCTCGTCATCGAGGATATCCGTTCGCTGCTTTCACCGGTCTGCGCCGAACTCGATGTTCCCGAAAAACCCTCCCTCATCAACACGGCGGCGCTCTGGCATCTTTCGACCCGCATTGAAGGCCGTCTCGCCGATCCGGAAACCAATGCGCTGCAGCTTGCCTGCCTGCTGCACCCGACGCCAGCCGTCTGCGGTTTCCCCACCGAGCGCGCCCATCGCCTCATCCGCTTCGTCGAGCCTTTCGAGCGCGGCCTCTTCACCGGCATGGTCGGCTGGACGGATTCTGAAGGCAATGGCGAATGGGTGGTAACCATCCGTTGCGGCACCGTGCAGCGAGAAACCGTGCGGCTCTTCGCCGGCGCCGGCATCGTGGAGGCCTCCGAGCCCGAGTCCGAATGGGCCGAGGTGCAGACCAAGCTCAAGACCATGCTGAACGCCTGCGGTCTTTCTGCCTAATTTTTCCAGGGACAAACCATGACAATCGAATTTGAACGCTGGCCCGAGGATTTCGTTCGCCGATACCGCGAACGCGGCTACTGGATCGACCGGCCGCTGAGCGGCATCCTTACTGAGCAGGCGGAGCGCCGGCCGGATGCGACGGCGCTGATCTGCGGCGACCGTCGCTTCAGCTATGCCGATCTCGACCGGCAATCCTCCAATCTGGCCGGACATCTCTCCGCCGCAGGCATCGGCAGGGGTGATACGGCGCTGGTGCAATTGCCGAACATCGCCGAGTTCTATCTCGTCTTTTTCGCGCTCATCAAAATCGGCGCTGCCCCCGTCAATGCGCTTTTCAGCCATCGCCGGCTGGAAATGACCTCCTATGCGGAGCAGATCGCGCCGAAGCTGGTGATCGCCTCGCGCGGCCACGAGCTTTTCGCCGATGACACATTTGTGGAGGCGCTGAAGGCGGTCTCCCCGAAGCTTGCGTTGACCCTGCTGCTCGGCGAAGCCGATCCGCAGCGCAGCCTGGAGCAGAAGCTGGCCGCCCCGGCGGAAAATCCACCGGCTTACGCCCCTTCCGCCGCCGATGAGGTGGCGCTGTTCCAGCTTTCCGGCGGCAGCACCGGAACGCCGAAACTGATCCCCCGGACGCATAACGACTATGACTACAGCGTCCGGGCCAGCGCGGAGATTTGCGAACTTTCACCGCAGACCCGTTTCCTCTGCGCCATTCCGGTGGCGCATAATTACCCGATGAGCTCGCCCGGCGCGCTCGGCGTGTTCCACGCCGGCGGTGCCGTGGTCATGGCCGCCAATCCCGAGCCGCTTGCCTGCTTCGACCTCATCGAAAAACACGGCGTCGATATCGTGCCGCTTGTGCCGCCGGCGGTGGCCCTGTGGCTGCAGGCAGCCCCCGCCCATCGCGAAAAGCTGAAGTCGCTCAAGCTCCTACAGGTCGGCGGCGCAAGCTTCGCCGAAGCGCTCGCCCGCCAGGTGCCTGAGGTCTTGGGCTGCGACCTGCAGCAGGTGTTCGGCATGGCGGAAGGTCTGGTGAACTATACCCGCTTCGGTGATCCCGACCATATCGTCTTCACCACGCAAGGCAGGCCGATCAGCCCGGACGACGAGATCCGCATCGTCGACGAGGACGGCAACGACGTGCCGGAAGGTGAAGCCGGCATGCTGGCGACCCGTGGTCCCTATACGTTCCGGGGCTATTACCGCGCGCCCGACCACAGCGCCCGGGTCTTCGATAAGGATGGCTTCTATTACTCCGGCGACGTCGTGCAGCGCACGCCCGAAGGTTATCTCAGGGTCGTTGGCCGGGTGAAGGATCAGATCAATCGCGGCGGCGAAAAAGTCGCTTCGGAAGAGGTGGAAAACCTGATCCTGCGGCATCCGGATGTGACGCACGCGGCGCTGGTGGCGATGCAGGACGAACTTCTCGGCGAAAAAAGCTGCGTCTTCGTCGTGTCGCGCAATCCCGCGCTCAAGGCGCCAGCTATCCGCCAGCATCTCGCCGGTCTCGGCGTCGCGGATTACAAGCTGCCGGACCGTGTGCGCTTCATCGAGGCCATGCCGCTCACCGCCGTCGGCAAGATCGACAAGAAGCGCCTGCGCGACCTGCTGACAGCCCCCGTCGCCATCAGCGCCTGACAAGCAGCGCCAATCGAAAGGGACGTTCAAAAGAGCGTCCCCATTCCAAAGATTACGCGCCGCCCGAGCCGGCGCAGAAAAAAAACCGAGGTCATCATGACGATCCCCACCATTTCCGACTATCCGATGCCGGTCGCCGCAAGCTTTCCGGCCAACAAGACAAAATGGCAGCCCGATGCGAAACGCGCCGTGCTTCTCATCCACGACATGCAGCGTTATTTCCTGCGGTTCTACGAAGCCGACGGCAAGTTGATGACCACCCTCATCGACAATCTCGCCAAGGTGAAGGCATGGGCCGTTCAGAACGGCGTGCCGGTCATCTATACCGCCCAGCCGCATAACCAGGCGCCCGGCGACCGTGCGCTGCTGAATGACATGTGGGGACCGGGGCTTACGGTCGTCGATCCCGAATTGCAGAAGGTGGTGGACAAACTTGCGCCGACACCTGACGACGTGGTTTTGACCAAATGGCGTTACAGCGCCTTCCAGCGTTCCGACCTTGCGGAGCGGATGAAAGGCTGGGGCCGCGACCAGATCATCGTCGGCGGCGTTTACGCCCATATCGGCTGCATGATGACGGCGGTGGAAGCCTTCATGAAGGACATCCAGCCTTTCATGATCGGTGACGGCGTCGCCGATTTTTCCGAGGCCGAGCACCGCATGGCGCTGCAATATGTGGCGACGCGCTGCGGCGTGGTGATCGACACCGCAAGCCTTGTCGGCGCGGGCGAGGCCACCGGCACCCGCGAATGGCTGAAAGCCCGCGTCCTGCAAATGGTGGAGGATGAAAGCGACATCGACCCCGATGAAAACCTGATCTTCTACGGGCTGGATTCGCTGCAGGTGATGAAGCTCTCCGGCGAACTGAAGGAGCGCGGTGTCACCGTCGGCTTCGATGAGCTTGCGCGTGTGCCGACACTTTCCGCCTGGTGGGCGCTGATCGACGAAAAGCGGCTCGCAGCCTGAGCGGACGGACAAGATGACGCAACAGAGATTTACAGGACGGCGCGTGTTGGTGACGGGCACGGCCCAGGGCATCGGCCGCCGCATCGCCGAACGTTTCATCGAGGAAGGGGCCGAGGTCATCGGCCTCGACCTTCTGGCCGATGCCGCGGAGGCCCCCTTGCGCCAGATCGCACTCGACATCACCGATGCGGCGGCAGTGGAGACGGTCTGCAAGGCGATAGAGAGCGAATGGGGCGGGCTCGATATTCTGGTCAATGCCGCCGGCATTTTACGGCTCGGTGACAGCGAAAGCCTGACGCCGGCGGACTGGAAAGCCTGCATGGATGTCAACGCCGCAGGGCCGTTCTATATGCTGCGGCAATGGAGCGGCACCTTCAAGCGGCAGAGGCGCGGCGCCATCGTCAATGTCGGCTCCAATGCCGCCGTCGTGCCGCGCATCGGTATGATGGCCTATTGCGCTTCCAAGGCGGCGCTGGTCAGCCTCAGCCATTGCGCCGCCCTTGAGCTTGCGCCCTATGGCGTGCGCTGCAATGTCGTCTCCCCCGGATCCACCGATACGCCGATGCTTGCCGGCATGTTGAGCGATCCTTCCGGCAAGGACCGGCTGGTCGCCGGCCTGCCCGAACAGTTCAAGCTCGGCATTCCGCTCGGCAAGATCGCAAGGCCGGACGATATCGCCGATACGGTGCTGTTCCTCGCCTCCGATCAGGCCGGCCATGTGACGATGCAGCAGATCGTCATCGATGGCGGCGCAACGCTTGCGGCTTAAATTCGAGCCGTTGGATTGAGGGTGAAGACTATGGCCGTCGCAACGGCGTTTCATCGCAAAGCCTTCTCCGGCGATCCACCCGAGGCCTTCTGGCCTTGGCCGGACGACAGCTGTGATTGCCATTGCCTCACCCTTCGTTACAACGCCGATGAAGGCTGCGGCGGCGAGGTCCCTCCCTTGCCGCCGCAGCTTTTGCGTGCAACGCCAAAACGCAAGGCGGAGTTCATCGCCGCGCGCAAGTGCGCGGCAGAAGCCATCCGCCGCCTCACCGGCCGCTCCACCTTTCCCGGCATAGGTCAGGACCGCGCGCCCCTCTGGCCCGAAGGCGTGATCGGCGCGATTTCCCACAGCCAAGAACGCGCGATTGCCATTGCCGGCTCTTCCGAGCGGTTCCGCGGCATCGGCATCGATATTGAAAAGCTCCTGAGCGAGGAGGAAGCCCGCGATATCGCCACACAGGCCCTAACCGCTCGTGAACGCCATAGCCTCGGCAACACCATCGACCCCTTCATGACCGGCCTGATTTTCTCGGCAAAGGAGAGCCTGTTTAAGGCGCTTTATCCGACAGTGAAACGGTTTTTCTTTTTCGAGGCGGCGGAATTATCCGGCTTCGACGACAACGGCTCTGCCTCGCTGCGGCTGACCGCCGACCTAGGCGGTGAATGGCCCGGCGGAACGGAGATTCCCTTCCGTTTCTGCCGCTTCGACGGCTTTCTCGTCACCCGCATCCTGATCGGGCGCTGACGAAAAAAGTCGCCCTGGCGCAGGGAAACGACCACCGATACCGCCCTTTCCGTCATCCGCATGAAATATTGGGACGGTAGGGACCTTGCTGGAATGATTCCAAACAAGCAACGGTGGAGACAGACTATGACCGACATCGATACGAGCAAATTGTCCTGGGACGAATGGGACGAACTGCAGAACCCGCCGCCGGCCGAAACCGACTTCGACCGCGTGGTTGAAGCCGCGATTTCCCGCCGCGGCTTTCTCGGCGGCGTGCTTGCCTTCGGTTCGGCCGCGGCCGCCATGGGCACGCTCGGCAACCTGATGAGCAGCACCTCGGCTGAGGCACAGGAAGCCGCCGTCGGCCGTTTCCCCTTCAAGCCGGTTGCCGCCGCCACCGACCACACCATCCATGTCCCGGAAGGTTATAACTGGAAGCCGCTGGCGAAATGGGGCCAACCGCTGTTCTCCAACGTTCCCGATCTCGACCCCGCCAAGGGCGTCAGCGTTGAAAACTCCGACAAGGTCTTCGGCGAAAACACCGACGGCATGGAACTCTTCGTCGTCGGCAGCCATCAGCTGATCGCCGTCAACCATGAATATGTAAACCCGGAAACCAACCTGCCGCACACTGACAAGGGCAACCCGAAGACGGCCGACGACGTGAAAATCCTGCAGAACATGCAGGGCGTGACCGTCATGGAAGTCGCGGAAGATGAGGACGGCTGGGAGATCGTTCTCGACAGCCCCTTCAACCGCCGTATCCACCACAATACGCCGATGAAGCTTTCCGGCCCGGCCGCAGGCTCCGATCTCGTCAAGACCGCCGCCGACCCGAAGGGTGTCGACTGTCTCGGGACCTTCAACAATTGCGGCGCCGGCCGCACGCCCTGGGGCACCTATCTCACCTGCGAAGAAAACTTCAACGGCTATTTCGGCACCACCGACGCCGCCTTCAAGCTGCCTGACGACTACAAGCGTTACGGCATCGTCGCCGAGACGCGCTATGCCTATGAGAAGTTCGACGAGCGTTTCGACGTTGCGAAGAACCCCAACGAACCGCGCCGCGCCGGTTACGTGGTCGAGATCGATCCTTCGGACGCCTCCTCCACCCCGATCAAGCGCACCGCGCTTGGCCGCGTCAAGCACGAAAACGCCGCCGTGGTCATCGCCCGCGACGGCCGTGTCGTCGTTTACATGGGTGACGACGAGCGTGGCGAGTTCCTCTACAAATTTGTCTCCAACGGCATCTACGTGCCGGGCGGCGACACCTCCAAGCTGCTTGACGAAGGCACGCTTTACGTCGCCAAGTTCTCTGACGACGGCGCTGGCGAATGGCTCGCCCTGACACCTGAAACCACCGGCATGAAGATCGACGAAATCTGCGTCTTCACCCGTCAGGCCGCTTCCAAGGTCGGCGCGACAACGATGGACCGCCCGGAATGGGTCGCCATCAACCCGGTCGCCATCGAAGCCTATTGCGCGCTGACCAACAACAGCCGCCGCGGCGAAATGAAGGACGGCAAGCTGCGCGCAAACGCCGGCGGCGACGCCATGGCGATCAACGCTGCCAACCCGCGCGAAAAGAACGAATACGGCCAGATCGTGCGCTGGTATCCGGAAAATGACGACCATGCTGATGGCAAGTTCAAGTGGGACCTGTTCTGCATGGCCGGCAACCCCACCGTCCACAAGGACGCCTATGCGGGTTCTTCGAACATCAACGAAGGCAATATGTTCAATTCGCCTGACGGCATGATGTTCGATAGCACCGGCCTGCTCTGGATCCAGACCGATGGAGAGGACAGCAACGAAGGCGCCTTCGCCGGCCAGGGCAACAACCAGATGCTGGCGGGCGACCCGGCCACCGGCCGCATCGAGCGCTTCCTCACCGCCCCGAAGGGTTCCGAAGTCACCGGCCAGACATGGTCCGGCGACAAGCGCACCCACTTCGTCGGCATCCAGCATCCCGACGCCCCCTTCCCGGATGGCGAAGGCAAGCTGCCGCGTTCGACGATCATCGCCATCAAGCGCGATGACAATGTGAAGATCGGCTAAGCCATAGACGTATTGGCAGCCGGACCGCGACGGAAATCGCGATCCCGTTTCACCATAAGACGCCGCGCGGCCGAAGGGACGCGCGGCGTTTTGCCGGGTTGCGAAGGCATGTTTGCGAAGCGGCACATGTCCACGTCCTCATCTCGGACAGCCCCTCCCTCATTGATCACACAGTTGCTCCAGGCCCGTACGCCCCGCCATGGAACGCAGGAGACTGTTTACGACGCAAGGCGCCCGCCGGCATATTCCGCATCGCGGCTTGGCGGCTTGGCGGCTTGGCGGCTTGGCGGCTTGGCGGAAGAATGCTCTGCGCACTTTATAAGCAAAGCAACGCCGTGCATCCTTAGAGATGCACGGCGTTGCTAATTGGATCGCACTATTTCGTCCAATGGCGCACCAGATCTTGCCTTTAGGCTTCGCGGAAGGTGCGGTTCGCCTGATCGAGCAGGGGTTTGAGGAAATAGGACAATACGCTTCTTTCGCCTGTCGTGATGAGGGCTTCCACCGGCATTCCGGGCATGAGGCTGAATTCGCCCAACCGCTTTATCTGCTCCTGCGAGCTGGCGACGCGCACGAGGTAATAGCTCGTGCCCGTTCGCTGATCCACCGTCACGTCAGCCGAGATACGCTCCACAGTGCCTGTGATTTCCGGCGTCGTTTTCTGGTTGAAGGCGGAAAAGCGCAGGTTCGTGGTCTGGCCGTAAAATATCTGGTCGATGTCCTGCGGCGCGACCTTGGCTTCCACCACCAGCTTGTCGACTTCCGGCACGATCATCATGATCTGTTCGCCCGGCGCAACGACCCCGCCGACAGTGTGTACTGAAAGTTGATGCACCACCCCATCCTGCGGCGCGAGAATATCGACACGTTTCAGCTGGTCTTCGGCCGCCACCCGGCGTTCGACATATTCGCCGATGCGGGCATCCATTTCGCGCAGATCGGCCCCCACCTCTTCCGACCATTGCTCGTCGATCTGAAGAATTTGCAGCCTGGTTTCGCTGATCTTCGCCTCGACCCCGGCAATGCCAGCCATCAGCCGGCCGATGTCGCCATCGATATCCGTGGCCTGACGCTCTAGCGTACTGAGCCGGCTTTTTTCCATCAGGCCTCGCTCGTGCAGGGAGCGAAAGCGGTTCAACTCCTCGCCGACCATGCCCTGTTCGCGGAAATTCGCAGCGCGCTCGGCATCCATGCCGGCAATCTCATCGCGAAGCTGCTGCACACGCTGTTCGAGCTGGCGTTTTTTGCTTTCGCCAACGGCCTTGCGGTTTTCATAAAGACGCTGTTCGGCATTCATCAACGCGGCCATCTCGGCATCGGCGGCTCGCCCAAGCAGCGCTTGCGGGAACACGACCTTGCCGGCGCGGTCACGCTCGCTCTCCAGCCGCGCCTTGCGGGCGTTGAATTGATCGAGGCTCTTGACGATGATGGCCAGATTTGCCCGCGTCATCGTCGCATCGAGGCGATGTTTTCGGCAATGGTGCCGTCCAGCAGTTCGATCGCCTGCGGCATGTAGCCGATGTGGCGGGCCAGCGCTTCAGCCGGCCATTGGTCCAGTGTCGCGCCATCCAGTCGAACCGAGCCTTTGAGCGGACGCCAGAGCCCGACCAGCAACCGCGCGAGCGAACTTTTCCCCGAACCGCTGGCCCCGATCACGCCAAGGGCGCTGCCCGACGCAAGCGTGAAGGCGACAGAGGACAGGACCTGATCGAGACGATCGGAGATGCGCACCAGCAGGCGGCCGCGCACGGCATCGAACAGACCCTGAAACACATAAAGCGCCACCACGATGGCGAACAGGGCCAAGAGCGTCGGCAGGCTGCGGCTCGGCAACACGCGGTCATAGACCTCCATCATGAAGAGCGAGCCGGTGAGATAAAGAATATTGACCAGAGCGCTCATGAGGCCGACGCCGATGAAAGCGACAGCGCAGCCCGCAAACACACCCCTGATCTGACGCACATTATTATTGGCGGATTGAAAACGCATTTTTACTATCCATTGAAATCGCGGCGACAGGATCAGCCGAGGCGGCTGGCGATCATGTTTGAAGAGGTCGTCATCTCCTGGCCTTCCTTGCACGACACGGATCGGCCCGAGGGCCATGTCGGCACGCCTAGTGGCGAAGGCTAACGGGCGGATGACGGATTCGCGATAAATCGTAGACGCGCCATAGTGATTTCCCATGCCCGCCATCGGTTTCCCAACGGGGTCGCGGAATCAGCAGTCCACCCAACACTGTCTTTGATGAATCCCAGGCGGGATCGCCGCCCGGATTTCCGGCACGCAGGAGCAAAATTGCGTCAGGCGTGACGATCCGGTGATCGGCGACGGGCTTTATTCCAATGAAGCCCGGTAATGCCCGAAGCTATATGCCGCCCATGCAGAGATATTTCATTTCAAGATAATCCTCCATGCCATGGCGCGAACCCTCGCGGCCGATGCCGGATTGTTTGACGCCGCCGAAGGGCGCTGCCTCCGACGACATGCGGCCCGTATTGATGCCGACCATGCCATATTCCAGGGCTTCGGCGACACGCCACACGCGCTTGAGATTGGAAGCGTAGAAATAGGCAGCCAGACCGTAGATCGTGTCATTGGCTTCGCGCACCACCTGCTCCGCATCCTCGAAACGGATGATGGGGGCGAGCGGGCCGAAAGTCTCTTCCTGGGCAACCCGCATCGTGCCTGTAACCCCGGTGACGACCGTGGGTTCGAAAAAGGTTCCGCCGTTCGCGGCGCGCTTGCCGCCGCAACGGATTGTGCCGCCTCTTGCGCTGGCGTCGGCCAAATGCCCCTCGATCTTGTCGATGGCGTGGCTGTCGATCATCGGGCCGATGGTGACAACGGGATCGAAGCCATCGCCGACCTTCAACTCGGCCACGCGCGCGACGAATTTCTCCGCAAACTCATCATGAACCGCCGACTGCACATAGATGCGGTTGGCAGAGACGCAGGTTTGGCCGCCATTACGGAATTTCGCCTGAATGGCGCCTTCCACGGCTTCATCAATATCGGCATCGTCAAAAACGATGAAAGGGGCGTTACCGCCCAGTTCGAGGTTGAGCTTCTTGATCTGCGGCGCGCACTGGCTCATCAGCAGCCGGCCAACTTCGGTCGAGCCGGTGAAGCTGATCTTGCGTATTTTGGCATTGGCGCACAATTCCGCACCGACGTCGGCGCCGTGGCTCGCATAAATCAGGTTGAGCGTCCCCTCCGGAAAACCGGCGAGCCGGGCCAGCACGAACATGGCCCCCGCCACCAGCGGCGTCTGTTCGGCGGGCTTCAGTACGATGGCGCAGCCGGCCGCAAGTGCGGGCGAAATCTTGCGAGCTACCATGGATGCGGGAAAATTCCACGGCGTGATCGTGCCCACCACACCCACTGCCTGCTTGATAACGAGCATCCGCCGATCGTTGGAAGGGGCGGAAATCGTTTCGCCATAGATGCGGTTCGCCTCCTCGGCATACCATTGCACGTAAGCGGCGGCGTGGGAGACTTCGGATTTTGCTTCCGCCAGCGGCTTGCCCATCTCCGCGGTCAGCATCGTTGCGAGGTCATCCGAATGAAGCACGATCAGCTGGTGCCAGCGTCGCATCACCGCGCTCTTGTCCTTGGCCGGCAGGCTCGCCCATATGCCCTGCGCTTCGGCCGCGCGGTCAATCGCCTCCCGCGTTTCCAGAGCCCCCATATCCGGCAGCCGCGCAAGCTGCGCGCCGGTCGAAGGATTGAAAACATCAAACTCCGCGCCCGACCACGCCCGGTCGCCGAAAGTGACGCCCGCGAGATCGGCAAACAGATCTGGCCGGGCAAGCCTGTCGAGGAGAGCAGGAAAAAGCGACAAGGACGGTTCCCCCTTTGACACAACGACCCGAACAGGCCGACACACCGCTATTTTAGCGACTGACCGCCGGTTGAAAGGCGCCGGCACCGGTGGTAGCGCCGTGCCCGAAAAACGTCAATATTGCGCGTGTATTCGCAGCAATCGATCAATAAAATTCATGATTCATCGCACAATATCGAACCGGAGATCTGACAGCCCCCGTCATTTCAGGCATGTCCACCAGCGCACCGGCCGGCCCTTCGGTGACCCTGGGCTGAACCGCAATTCACGCCACGCGCCTTTGCCAGCCGGGAGGTCCCTTCGCGAAGGCGGCCTTCACCCACCTTAGAACCGCGACATCGTCAGGTGGCAGGGTGGTGTCGACATCGAAAACTGGCGCGAGCCCTGTCGGTTCAGCTCTGGCCTCAAGCGCAATGAGTTCAGGGATGTAGCTTTCGCCCGGATGGCCCGGCAGCCTGTCCGCGAGACGCGCGCGATACCGTTCCGCTACGACCTCGGCAGGCGCATGGCACCAGATTTCTGCGAGTTCCGCCGCATCTGCTTTCTCAAGGTGCTCCTTCAACAACTCGATGGGCTGAAAGCCGAACCAAGCATCGACGATGAAACCCGACCCTTCCGGTGCGTCTTTTATGATTTGAAAGATCGCCTGATAACTGGCTTTGCCAAGCGTCCGATTGAACAGCCGGTCGACACCCTCGATATGCTCAAGGAAAGGGTTCTTGATCGTGTCCAGCGCCAGCACCGGCCAGCCCGTCTGCTGCGACAGCATACGCGCCAGAGTGCTCTTTCCGGACGCCGGGATGCCGTTCACGAAGACGATATGTTTGCCCCTCGTCTTTGCCGGCACGGCGGGCGAGGTTTCCACAAGCCGGCGCGCCATCAGGCCCGCGCCGATCATGCCGGCGTCATCGCCAAGCGCTGCCGCACGTATGTCCGTCGAATACCAGCCTTGCGCCCTGGGTAAGAAACCGAGCGCGGTAACCGCCGCCTGTCCCATACCGCCACCCAGCAGAAATACGGCGGGATCGAAGGATGCCGACAATGTACCGATGGCCGCACGCAGGGGCCCGGCCCAGTTGCGCAGCACCTCAAGCGCCCTTTCGTCGCCTGCCCGGGCCAATTGCAGAATATCGTCGAAACGGGTTTCCGCGGGATAACCTGCTTCCTCGATATGACGGCCAAGCGCCGTACCGGAGGATTCCGTTTCGACGCAGCCGCGCTGGCCGCACACACATTTGCGACCGTTGTGATTGACGATGATATGGCCGAGCTGACCGGCGCTCTGCCTGCCCTGCACGATCCGGCCGTTTTCCATGGACGCACCGCCGATGCCGGTGCCAATGGTCAGCATGACCGCGCTGGCAGCCCCCGCCGCCGCTCCAACGGCGGTCTCGCCCACCAGCGCCATGCTGCAATCGTTGGAGATCGCCACCGGGCGATTGAAGGTCTTTTCGGTCAAAGCCTTGATATCGCAGCCAGACAGATCGAGATAGCCGCCGGAGAGTACCGCGCCGGTTTCCCCATCGACACGGCCGGGGACACCGATACCAATGGCAAGGACGTCGGGAGCATCCATCTCCGATATCAGACCGAAGATCAGCTTGATCGCCGTCGAAGGGTCGCGGCTGCCCGACACGATCTTCTTGCGCAGAATTTCACCCTGCGGTGAAATCCGGGCGGCGCGAATATTCGTGCCGCCAATATCTACACCAATGGTGCAATCTTGCATGTCCATCTCCACCCACTGGTTTCATGCAGCCTTGCTGTTCTGACCCCGATAATAACGCGAAATCACCGCCTGGATATCGCGCAACCGCGACACGGCCACGCTCGAGAGTTTTTTCTGTGAAACCGCCCGGTCAAGAGAAATGCAGTCCTTCCACAGCGATCGACCGGCTATGACGCCGGAAGCGCCATTCTTCATCGCCGCTTCAACCTGGCCCAGAAATGTCTCGTGATCGACCCCCGCCGACAACACAGCCCAGGGAACATCGCCTGCAATTCGTGTGATTTCAGCGCAGGCTTCCTCAGAACCCGGATACGGGATTTTCAGCACCTTGGCGCCAAGAGCGAGGCAGGCTTCAGACCCCTGTCTGATGAGCATGGGAATTCTCGCCGCGTAATTTTCCGCACTTTCCCCCTCCAGCCGGTAGGTGAGGAATTCGACGACCAGAAGCAGGTTTTCACGGGCGAAATCCTCGATGTGCGCCTTCAGCGTTTCGAGATTTTTCGTATTGGCGGCCGGCGTGTCCATTCTGAGATAGACCATGATCTTGCCGCCGGTGCCGCCAAGTTCCCGCACCCGCCGGGCATTGACGCCATCGACAATCTTCGAAATCCGGTAACCTTCCGGCGAGGTGTCCCAGCCCGAAGCATCGATGCCGATCAAAAGCGCCGTGTCACGGGGAAGGAGATCGTTGTCGACCAGTTTGGGTACGGCGCAGATGGGATCAACCAGCACGCAACCGGCATGGGCGGCCAGAAACCTTGTGATATCAGCCTTGGTATCGCCCAAGACATCGTTGCCGATGGACGCCTGTTCCTCGGGCGTTGCGGCCAGCAGAGAGCGCATGCCGCCGCGCTGATCGCAGGCGATCACCATCATCGCGCCATTGGCGCCGCAAATCTGGTGGTATCCGCGTCGTTCCGCTGTTGTCATGGCTGTCATGGTGTAATCTCCGACTCCGCTGTCTGGTCAGCATTTGTTGATGGAATGCCCGGCGAGGATCGGAAAAAACGCAATATTCAACCGCGACGCGCCCGGCGAAGGACGCGTCCTGAAACAGCCAAAAAATGTCGGGCTTTCAGTGCATTGCGGTTTTGCGGGTTTTCAGCGATAACTCCTCCAAGGCGTGTTCTTGTAACACGTTTCAGAAAGGAATTGCAAGATGCCTCCCCAACCAGCCCAGGAAACACCCGCAACACGCGCCATGATCCATATGGTGGCCAAGCTGCATTATGAGGCCGACATGGCCCAGGTGGATATCGCCCGGAAGCTCGGCGTATCGACGGCAACCGTGTCACGCCTGCTGCAAAAGGCCCGCGCCATCGGCATCGTGCGCATCGAAGTGCTCGATCTCGTCTCCCCCGAAGATATAACCGAGAACCTCATTCAGGCGCTGGGCCTGAAACGGGCGGCGGTGATCGACACACCGGCAACCGGTGTGCTTGGCGCACTGGCCGCGCCGCTTGGCGCCCTGTTGAAAGAGGAAGGCCTCGGCGCGGGGTCGGTTATCGGAATAGGCTGGGGACGTGCGGTACGCGAAGTGCTCACGGCGGGTCTGATACGCATTCCGGGCATTGTGGCCGTGCCGATGAATGGCGGGATGCAGCAGGCAGCGGCGCATTTCCAGATCAACGAATTTACAAGACAGGCGGCCGAACAACTGGGGGGGACACCGCATTTCCTGCACGCCCCTTACCTTTCGTCGACGACATTGCGAGACGCGTTTTTGAACGACCCCGGCGTGCAGGAAACCACCGGCCTCTGGGACCGGCTCGACTGCTGCATCGTCGGCATCGGCCTGCCGCATGCCATCAACCCACCCGAAGCGAGCGCCGCCACCAATAACGAAAAAAGTCTGGGCGCTGTCGGCGATGTGATCCGCCATTATTTCGATATTGAGGGGCATCCGCTGGCCTGGGATGGCGAGGAAAGAATGATCGCCGCCTCACCGGATCAATTGCGCAACACCAGGCTGTCGATCGGCGTTCTGGCCACGGTGGAAAAGGCAGCGGGCGTCATCGGCGCAGTGCGTTCGGGCATGATCAACGCCGTGGTGACCGATACCGCGACCGCACAGGCCATTCTCGACCTTCTGCAAAGAAACGGCGGCGCGGCGGCCTGACCGTCACGCCCTCTGAAAAGCGCACAAAAACGCAAGAAATTATTTTCAGGAAGAAATTTCACTTGACGGACGCACTTTGCGGGCGTGAATATAATTTTCAGCCGGTTTATGGAGGATTTGCCGGCGTGAAGAATTCAGCTCACATAAGGAGGAGACTATGGAGCGCCGTTCATTCTTCAAGGCCGCAGCAGTCACATCGATTGCCGCGGCTGCCGCGCTGACATCAGGACAGGCAAGCGCGCAGGACAAGAAATATACCATCGCCCTCGTTCCGGGCCTGACCACGGACGCCTTTTACATCACCATGCGCAAGGGCGCGGAAGCCGCCGCCAAGGCGGTCGGCGTTACATTGGTGTTTCAGGGCGCACCGGATTTTAACCCCGTCACCCAGGTTCCGGTTCTCGACGCCGTGATCGCCAAAAATCCGGACGCCATCCTGATTGCCCCGACGGACAAGACCCAGCTCGTTCAACCGCTGAAAAAGGCCGCGGATGCCGGCATTCCGGTGATCACCGTCGATACATTCATCGGAACCGGTGTTTATCAGACCGGCGGCGGCGACGCTGATTTCCCGATCTCCTACATTGCGTCCGACAATGTGCTCGGCGGAGAGATCGCCGCGCGCTCGCTGGCCAAGGCGATCGGTGAAAAAGGCAAGGTATACGTCTCCAACGTTAAACCGGGAATTTCGACAACCGATCAGCGTGAGCAGGGCTTCAAGCAGGAGATGGCCAAATATCCCGGCATCACGGTTCTGGAAACGCAGTTTAACGATAACGACGCCAACAAGGCGGCTTCGCAGCTTCAGGCCGTCTACGCGCGCAACAGCGACCTTGCTGGCGTCTTCGGCGCGAACCTGTTTTCCGCACTTGGCGCCGCGAATGGCGTAAAGCAGGCGGGTCAATCCGGCACCATCAAGGTCGTGGCTTTTGATGCGCCCGGCAGCATTGTCGACAACATCAATGCCGGCCTTGTCGACATGGCCATTGCCCAGCATCCAGCGGAAATCGGTTATTTCGGCGTCATGGCGGCCTACGCGCACCTGACCGGTAATTCCATTCCGACCGCCATCGGTACCGGCTTCACGGTGATCGACAAGTCGAACCTGTCCGATCCGAAGGTCGCGAAGTTCATCTACTCGGAATAACAGGTAGCCTCCCGACAACTGGGCGTCCGTCCCGCCAGCGGGGCGGGCGTCATTTACCTGGATGTTTTGCGGCGGGCGATGGGCGCCCGGCCGCCGGGAAGATACAATGATGGATATCCCCACCATGACGACTTCAGATGAAAAGTCCGTCGCCCCGCAGGCGGACCACGCCGAAGTGAGCAAGACGTTCGTGCAGCGGGTGGCTCAGCTTCGCGCCTGGCTTTTTCTCGCGGCGCTCATCGTAACGTTTGAAATCTGGGCGCGGCTGTCTTTCGGCGGCACCTTCGTTCTGTCCGCCTTCAACTGGCAATCCGTGGCGGTATTCGCCGTCGCCCCGCTGTTGATCGCCATCGGCCAGACATATGTCATCATTTCGGGCGGCATCGACCTTTCGACTGGTTTCATCATGGGGCTGGCAGCGGTCGTGGCGGCGCATGTGACCAATATTGCCGGGCTTTATTTCCCCGCTCCCGTCGCGATGCTGATCGGGATCGCCTTTGCGGTTCTGGCGGCGGGCGTACCGGGCGTGATCAATGGGCTGCTGATTTCACGGCTGAAGGTGCCGCCCTTTATCGGTACGCTTGGCATGTTCGGCGTTGCGCGCGGCACCGCCTTTCTGCTTGCTTCCGGCACGACTGTCCCGGTATCCAACTCGTGGCTAGCCGCCCTTGGCAACGGCCGTTTTTTTGGCGTTCCCTATCTGGTGCTGGTCGCCGCCGCCTTTGTGCTCATCATGCATTATGTGCTGAGCCAGACGCGCTTCGGTCAACATAATTACGCCATCGGCGCCAATGTTCAGGCGGCCCGGCGCGCCGGCATCGACATCAAGAAACATATTCTCAAGCTCTATGTCCTCTCGGCCATGTGTGCAGGTCTCGGCGGCGCGCTCTATGCGGCCCGCTTCACCGCCGGCGCCGCACAGGCGGGCGAGCCCCTGCTGCTCGACTCGGTCGCCGCAGTGGTGATCGGCGGCGCATCGCTTTTCGGCGGTTCCGGCTCGATCATCGGCACGGTGGCCGGCGCGCTGGTGATCGCCGTCATCCAATATGGCCTTGTCTTTCTCAACGTCGAGCCATTCTGGCAATTCATTGCCGTCGGCATCGTCATCATCATTTCAGTGCTGATCGATCAGGCCCAGCGCCGGTTCAGCGGAGGCAAGCAGGATGAATAGTCAACCGCTTCTCGAGGTTCGCAATCTTTCCCGCCATTTCGGCGCGGTGAAGGCGCTGGAAAATTGTTCCCTGCTGGTTCGTCCGGGTGAGGTGGTGGCGCTGGCCGGCGACAATGGCGCCGGCAAAACCACCATGATCAAGACACTGTCGGGCGTCTATCCGCCAAGCTCGGGCGAAATCCTGATTGAAGGCAGGCCCGTCAAATTCTCCTCGCCCCAGGAGGCGCGGGAACTGGGTGTCGAGACCATCTATCAGGATCTTGCGCTGGCGGATAATCTGACAATCGGCGCAAATATCTTCCTCGGTCGCGAGCCCATGAAAAAGCTCTTCGGCTTCCTGCCGGTTCTTGATCGCAAGCGCATGGCGGATGCCGCCGCAGAAACCATGGCCAGGCTCGATTTCCACGTCAAACGCCTGGATGCGCCGGTGAGCAATTTCTCCGGCGGCCAGCGGCAGGCGGTGGCTATCGGACGTGCGGTCTACTGGAACGCCAGAATCCTGATCATGGACGAACCGACGGCGGCCCTTGGCGTACCGGAGCAGCGCAAGGTCATTTCACTGATCAAATCGCTGAAGGCGCAGGGTCGCGGCGTGATTTTCATCTCGCACAATCTGCAGGATATTTTCGCCGTCTCCGACCGGATCGTCGTCCTGCGCCGTGGGATTGTCGCGGGCGAGAGAGCAATCTCCGAGACCACGCATGACGAGGTCGTGAAGCTGATGATTGGAGGCTGAGCCATGCGGAGCGACAGCATCTGTGTCTTTGCGTGGAATAAGGTTGCTCCCACTGCCGGGTGCATGTTTTAAGGAAAGCGGCCGGCGGCAAGCTGGCCTTTTTTCATGACCGTGAGTAAACGCCGATGACAGACGAAACCGACAGTGCGGCCTCTCCTGCCCAAAGCCCGGGCAGCGCGGCGCTTCCGGCCGTTCGTCACAATCGCCTGATCGATCTCCTGCGCCGGAACGGTCAAATGACCGTCGCGGAGATGGTCGAGCAGCTTTCGGTGTCGCGCGACACGATCCGCCGCGACCTCGACCAACTGGAAAGTCGCGGCCTGATCCTGCGTACCCATGGCGGGGCGATCTACAATGACGCGCTGGTCAGGGTCGACACCACGCTCGGCACGCGGATGGACGCCTTTACTGCCGCCAAACAGCGTATGGGCAAGGCGGCAGCGGACCTCATCCGCGATGGCGAAACACTGATCGTCAACGGCGGATCGTCCACCTGTTATTTCGCTGCGGCGCTTGGCGAAAGGCAGAACCTGACGGTCATAACCAACAATCTGCGCCTGCCGCCAGTGGCGCCGGAAAACGCGCTGCGCACGCTGCATATTCTCGGGGGAATCTACTGGCCGGTCTCACAGGTCACCATCGGCACCGTTGGCTTTGCCGAAGTACCGGGCATCAGCGCCGACACCGCCGTCATCGGCGCGACAGGCATTTCAGCGAGCGGTATTTCGATGGGCAGGCTCGAGGAAGCCTCCGAAACGGCGGCCATGATCAAAATGGCGACGCGCACCATCGCTCTCATCGATCAGAGTAAATTCAACGTCACCGCCTTCGCGCGCGTGGCGACCTTCAGCCAGATCACTTTTGTCGTGACGGATGCCTGGCCGCCGGATGCCATCATGACGGCGATCAGGAAGGCGGGCACCCAGCTGATCGTCGCCTGAGCTTCGTCGATGGACGTGCTCCAGTTCTTTGTTTTCACGCATTTTCCGGACGTAAAACCGCTTCGCACTTTTACTGGAAATGCACTAAAGCGCGCGCAGCCAGGCGATACGACCCGCCAGATCCGGGTCGTTGAAGGCGAGCGATCCGAGGACCACGGTCTGTGCGCCGGCCTCGCGCAACAGCGGCACCGTATTATCCCGAATACCGCCATCGGCCGCCAGCACGACATCGCCGCGCCCCTGCGCCTTGAGGATGGCCGCCGCCTCGATCAGGCGCGGGCAAGCCGCCTCGGAAAGCCCCTGCCCCTTGACGCCGATGGCCGTTCCCAGCAGCGTGACGAAGTCGATATCCGCCACAAGCGGCCGGATTGTCTCGACAGGCGTTTCCAGACGCAGCACCACACCCGCCTTCGGACCCAATTCACGGATCAGCGCAATGGCCTGCGGCGTCACCGCGCCATTTTCCGGGTGTATGGAAATCAGGTCGGCGCCTGCTTCGGCGAACTGACGGATCTGGCTGAGCACAATATCACCCTCCACCATCAGATGGACATGTATAGGACGAAACGTCAATTTACGGATACGCGAAAGCTGATCCGGGAAAAACAGGAACGAGGGCGCGAAACGGCCATCGGCGACATCGGCATGGTAAATATCCACATGCGGATCGACGCGGGCGATTTCCCGTTCCAGGTTGGCGAGATCGGCCGACCACAACGAAAACTCGCCCAGGAGACGGTCCCGCGGCAGAGCCTCGAACCAATTGGCTGCGGCTTTCATGGCCATGCGCATGTCTCCTGGAATGTGTCGAGATACCGGATGAAGTCGGTGAGGGCAGCGTGCAAGTCGGCGCTGTAGCCTGCCCTGTCGACGGCCTTGGGTGTGATTGCAATGACGCGGGCATCGGGGATCATTTCACCCAGCCTGTGGGCGTAGTCCAGCGGATGAATGAGATCGAGCCCATGTCCGACCACCAGGGCCGGCACCTTGAGCGCGCGGATCTGTCTTTCATCCACACCCGGACCGTCCCTTGCGATGGCGTCCAGAAGCACTGCAATGGCTGCGGGTTCAGGATGATCGAAGAAGCCGGCAAGCGACGCAAGATTGTCCGGCGCCTCATGCGCAAGCCTGCGGCCCGTGGGCGATGCAAGAAACGCCGCCCGTCCGTTCCGCCCGGATTGCCGGAGATGATCGGCGATCACGGAAAAGGCCTTCATGTTCTCCGGCGCAGCTTCCGCCAGCCAAGCGGGACGGATGAGCATCAGGCCCGTCACCCGACCGGGGTGCAGGGCCGCGATACGCAGCGCAATCGCCGCGCCCATGGAGATGCCGCCGATCGCGAACCGCGCAAGGCCAAGCGCATCGGCAACGGCGATCAGATCATCGGCAAAACCGGCGATGGAATAAGACTCGCCGCTCGCCAGCCCTGAAAGGCCATGGCCACGGCATTCGAGCGTGATGCGGCGACATGAAAGCCCATCGGGAAAACCATACGCAACCTGCCTGAGATCGCCGCCAAGCCCATGCTGAAAGATAACCGGAAAGCCCGCGCCGCAATCTTCGATATGAACCTTTCGCCCATCCGGCAGCCTGTGAAGATATCTGCTCATGCGATGAGACGGGCGAGAAAACGCCGCACGTCCGGTGCTTCCTGTTCCGAAAGTCCGTGGGTGACGACCGGGCCATCGAAACCGGCGATATCGAGGCGCCTGATGAAATCCGGAAAGTCGATGACGCCGCGCCCGGCGGTTACAAATCGGCCCTCGGCATCGCGATCCTTGGCATGCGCCATCACGATATGGCCGGCAAGCCGGTCGATGGCGTCGGCCACGATCGCTCGCGCGCCGTCGGCATCCGCCTTTTCAAACAGGTTGGCCGGATCGAGCACGATGCCGAGGGATGGCGAGCCGATCTCCCGCATCAATCGAACAGCATCGTCCGCGTTGCGCACGACATTGGCCTGCTCCGGCTCGATACCGAGCCTGATCCCCAGGGTATCAGCCTGTTCCGCCGCAGCGGCCATCTGTTCGACAAGGTCTCTCCAGGCTTCCGCCGTGTCATTGTCGGGGTGATGGCGCCACTGGTCCTCGCGGTCGCGCGTGCCCGTGCACAACGTCACCACGGGAGTGGCAAGACACGCGGCGACCTTGAGGCAGACCCCAAGACGCCTCATGCCCTCGATGCGTCGCGCATGGTCGGGATGGATCATGTTATAGGTCGCGGAAAGGGCGGCAATACGGACACCCGTCGCACGGGTGGCGGTGGCGATGGCTTCCACGGCCTCCTCGGATACGGCGTCGGGCATCGAGGCGAGACCGGAACAGGCGAGATTATATTGCACACAGGCGTAACCATCGGCCGCAGCACGCGTGAGAACCTCGAGAGGATCCGTGCCCGGATAGGTCTTGGCGAATATGCCCACCTGCATCAGACCGCCCCTGTCATCGTTGCGACATCGATCCGCTGGCCGGTCTCGACAGATCTCGCGATGGCAGCCATGGCGCGAACCGAAGCAAGCCCATCCTCGATGCCAGCGCCGCGCATCGGTGCGCTGTCGAGAACGACCTCTGCAAAACCCTCGAGTTGCCGTCGATAGAAATGGCCGTCCGCGCCCAGCGGCCGCTCATAGGATGCGGTGCGCTCGCGGAAAATCTCCACCTCGGTTGCCTTGTAATACCAGGGATTATGGGTTTTTGCGAGGACGCTGCCGTTCTCGCCATAGATATGGAAGCCCTCGTGCCAGTCCATCCGCACAGCCACGGTCAGGTCCAGATGGCCGAGCGTGCCATCGGCAAAGCCGGTTTCGACAAACCAGCAATAGGCTCCGAAACGCTGAAGTAGTCTCGCCCTCACCCATTCGATATCGCCACAAAGATAACGGGCGATGTCGACCAGATGGCTGCCATGCGCCAGCATGTAATAGCGCTTGAGGTCAGCCTTCGGATTTTCCCGCGGCTTCAGGGCCGCCTTCGACAGAACCGGCAAGGGTTGCACCGCATCGGTCATCGTGTAGCGGTGGGTGCTGTCGCAATACCAGGCCTTCAGCGCCAATCGCTCGCCCATCTCATTGTCGATGAAGTGTTTGGCCGCCTCTATGCCGGGATCGAAACGCTTCATATGGCCGATCTGCAGCACCTTGCCAGTCCGTCGCACGGTTTCGGCTAGGGTCTCGACTTCCTCGACACTGACGCCAACCGGTTTTTCGCACAGCACGTGTTTGCCGGCTTCCAGCGCGCGGATCGCCGCCGGGACGTGGAAAGCGTCGGACGTGGCGATGACGACCGCCTCAAGCTCCGGATCGGCAAGCATGGCATCGTAATCATGATACACCTTGTCCGGCTCATAGGTCGCGCCCATGCGCGCGGCAAGATCCTGCACGACGTCGCAGATCGCATAGAGCCTGGTATTCCGGCCCTTCACCGTGGATTCGAAATGCGCGAACTGGGCGATCGGCCCGCAACCGAGCACACCGACGCGCAATTGCCGATCCAGTTTTTTCACGCTGTCCTCCCGATGCGAAGCCACTTCAATCTCGGCTCTTTCGCAGGGCGATGTCAAGAGGAATGAAGCATCAAACAGCACAAAAGCGCAAATATACGCATACGAAGGCCGGCGCTCATCGCCTCTATTTTACCTCCAGTCCCGCCAGCAGGCCGCCATCGATCAGGTAATCGGCACCGGTGATGAAACCGGCGCGGTCCGAGGCCAGAAACAGCACCAGCCCCGCGATCTCTTCCGGCTTCCCAATCCGGCCAATGGGATGAGCGGTGCCAAATCTGCGGAAGGCCTCCTCTACGTCGGCGTCAGCACCATCGAAGGTTCGCGCGGCGAGTTCCAGAATGGGCGTGCGCACGGAACCGGGGCTGACCGAGTTGACCCGGTCGCCCGCGTGATCCAGCGCCATGGCCCGCGTCAGGGCATGAATGGCGCCTTTTGTGGCGGCATAGGCTGCGACATTCTTCTGGCAGGCATGCCCCTGCACGGAGGAAATATTGACGATCGCGCCGCCGCCACGCTTTTGCATCAAAGGGATGCCATGGCGGGCCGTGAGCTGTATGGAGCCGACATTGACCGCGTAAGCCTTTAGAAAGACTTCAGGATCGGTGTCCACAACGGTTCCGTAGGGGTGAATGGCTGCGGAATTGACGATCACATCGAGCCCTTCGAAAGCCGAAAAGGCCGCTTCCACCTCGCTGCTGCTGGCAACGTCGCAGGTCCGGATGGCAAGATCGAGCTTTTCCGACCGCGCCACATCCCGCAACCCATCATTTGCAGCTTCATCAATGCCCAGACAGGTGACATGCGCGCCGGCGCGCGCCAATTCCAGCGCCGACGCGCGGCCAATGCCGGAGGTTCCCGTTACCAGGGCAATCTTGCCCTCAAACTCCCTCATCAACGCCTCCTGCCCCGTCAACATCTTCTGAAACGCCGTCTTTTGCCTCGATGAATCTGAGACCGAAATCCAAGTGCCGGCTCAGAAGATAACTGAAAGCGAGGCGGTCCCGCGCCCGCAGCGCATCGATAATCTCCTGATGCGCGGTATAGGTGGCATCGTGAATGGGCCGATTGCCTTTTCCAATCCGCATGATTTCAAGCATGGCATTACGCTGCGAAAGATAGCTGGCGTGCAGCACGCTGTTACCCGCCAACTGCACAAGGAGATCGTGAAAGACGAAATCATTCACTGCGGCCTCCTCCACGCCGACGCTTTCCCGCACCCTGCGATTGGCGGCATCCAGCGCGTCGAGGTCGCTTTGCGCCGCGCGCAGGAGCACGATCTCCCCCGCCGCTGTTTCCACCACTTTGCGGAAGCCCTGCACCTCGCGGAAGGAGGCGGGCGAAATGGCATGATGCAATGTCATCAGCCGATCGACGGCGTGACTTTGACGATTGGTCAACACCGCGCCTGTTTTCGGCCTGATGTCGATGACGCCGTAGGCGCGCAGATATTGCAAAGCCTCGCGCACCGTATTGCGGCTCGCCCCCAGCATAAGGCCAAGCTCGCGCTCCGTGGGCAATGCATCGCCGAAAGCGAGATTCCTGTCCGAAATCATCCGCTGGATATTGGCTATCAGCCGCTCAACGGCCGAACCACGCGGCGCATCCAGGGAAGGCGCTTTATCAATGATGTGCATGGCCCCTCCCATCCGATGTTCAATTGTTGGATGTTACGAAGAAAATGTCAATTGAAGAGGCCATATTTGCTCGACCCTGGCAAAAATGCTTAATACTGGTCCAACAAATAAGTAAGAACGTCGTCAAAACACGGTTGGGTCTGTGCCTGCCGACGTTCACCGCGCGGACGGTCGGCAAATTGCCTGACCATTCCTGCGCTCAAAAGGCCGCGGGGGAGAGCGAAGGCGTTGGGGATCGCTTCGCAGGCGCTGTAACCGGTCCAGTTCGACCGAGCTGTGATCGGCCGCGGTTCCGCCATTCGCCTGATCGTGGTTGCCGGGCAGCAGCGCGTAAGGCACCTTGCCGTCAAGCTTGCGCAGCGCCGGTTCGGCGACATCCCATTCAGCGGGACGATTGTTCTGGGTGATATCGCCCACATGGCTCATGAAGACGATTTTGTGGCTATCGCGATTGTCGACCAACCATTGCGTCATCTCGCCGAACAGATGCTTGATACCGTCATTGGACGTATAGTCCTGCGTATCGGGGAACACGGCGATGGTATAGGCGTTCGGGCCGGCGACGCGCACGCGAAAATCGTCCGCGATGCTCTTGCCGGCGCTGTCGGTGGCCGATGTCGCCATTACCGCCCGTGCACCGGACGATCCACGCCTCTACGGCGTCAAATTCCTCAGCATGTGGCTCGGACTGTGCGTGCCCGTCTCTCACCCGCTGGCTGAGCGGGAGAGCGTTTTCATGGCCGAGCTCGAAGGCCTGTCCTTCGTCATGCGCGAGCGGGGGTCGCGCACCCGTGAAATCTTCGAAAAGAACCTTGCCGATCACGGCATCTCCATCCAGCCCGTCATCGAGATTTCCTCTCGCGAAGGCGTACGGGAAGCCATCGCCAACGGGATGGGATGCGGCGTGGTGGCCGATCTGGAATTCGGCCACGATGCACGCCTTTCCTTCGTGCCGCTCAGCGACGCCAACGAACTCATCGACGAATATGCGATCTGCCTTGCCGAAAGGCGGCATCTGCCGCTGGTGCGCCGGTTCATCGAAGAAGCCGGCCGGGTCTGAAGCCGGTCACGGCTCCTCAACCGATCGCCTCGATATTCAAAAAACGTTCCGGTGCACATCCGTCATCGCCCGACGCAGGTCGTCGACGGCGGACGCCGTTGGCCCCGGCTGGTCGTTGAGCGCCGGCGGCATTTTCCAGCCGGGGTCTATGCCTTCCATATTGGGCAATTCATGGGCGATGCCTTTATGGCAATCGATGCAGGTGGCCTTACCCGTCAGCAGATATTTGGAATGAATATCGGCGGCGCGCTGCGTCTGTTTGGTAAAGTCCATGGCGGCGGAGGAATGGCAGTTACGGCATTCCAGGCTGTCATTGGCCTTCAGGCGCGACCATTCATGCTGGGCAAGCTCCAGCCGCTTGTCGAGGAACTTCTTGCGCGTATCGATGGTGCCGAAAATCTTGCCCCAGACCTCCTTGGAAGCCTGCATCTTGCGAGCGATCTTGTCCGTCCACTCATGCGGCACATGGCAATCCGGGCAGGAGGCGCGCACGCCGGAGCGGTTGGAGAAATGCACCGTCCGCGTCAGTTCTTCATAAACATTGGTCCGCATCTCGTGGCAGGAAATGCAGAAGGCTTCCTTGTTGGTCATTTCGAGCGCTGTGTTGAAGGCACCCCAGAACATGACACCGCCGACGAAACCGCCAAGGGTGAGGAAGGCGAGGCTGAGCGTGCCGGCCGGCGTCCTCAGAACCGCCCATAACCAGGCGAGAAGTTTTTTCACACGGGCGATCATCATTCGCTACCCGCCGGTTTGACGCCCATCTCGCTCATGTCCTGAAAGGTGTTGGGCACGAGCGGCCGTGTGTCAGCCTGCGGCACATGGCAGGCCGTGCAGAAATAACGGCGCGGTGAAACATCCGCCAGCATCTGGCCTTCGCGCGTCATGTAATGGGTGACGCTGATCATCGGCGCGCCGGAGTCCTGGGTGAATTCGCGCTTGTGACAGGAGAGACAGCGGTTGGCATTAACCGAAAGCTGGTAACCGTCGATCGAATGCGGGATGACCGGCGGCTGCTCTGGGTAAGCGCGCATGCGCCTGAAATCGTCGATCACCCATTTCGGCAGGGGTTTGGCCGGCTCGGTCTGCATGGCGTCGCCGCGCGGGCCGGACAATTCCGGCACCATCTGCGCAACGGCCCCCGTCGCCAGCGCCACGACCAGAAGCGTGGCGGCGATCCATCCGTGTTTCCTGATCATGCGACTGGCTCTATCTTGACTGCGCATTTCTTGAAATCCGTCTGCTTGGAGATGGGATCGGTTGCGTCGAGCGTGACCTTGTTGATGAGCTGGCTGGCATCGAACCAGGGAACGAAGATGACGCCGGGCGGCATGCGGTTGCGGCCGCGTGTTTCCACGCGGGAGCGGATTTCGCCACGGCGCGAGACGATGCGGATTTCCGCGCCCTGGTTGAGCCCGCGCTTGCGCGCATCGTCGGCATTCATGAAACAGCGGGCGCCGGGGAAAGCCTTGTAGAGTTCCGGCACACGCATGGTCATGGAGCCGGAATGCCAGTGCTCCAGCACGCGGCCCGTCACCAGCCAGGTATCGAATTCCGCATCCGGGGATTCCGCCGGCGGCTCGTAGGGCACGGCGATGATGACCGCCTTGCCGTCCTTGTTGCCGTAGAACTTCACGCCCTCGCCCGGTTTGACATAGGGGTCGTAACCCTCGCGGTAACGCCACAGCGTTTCCTTGCCATCCACCACCGGCCAGCGCATGCCGCGCACCTCGTGATAGGCATCGTAAGGCGCCAGATCGTGACCGTGGCCGCGCCCGAAGGCGGCATATTCCTCGAAGAGACCCTTTTGCAGATAGAAGCCGAAGTGTTTTGCTTCCTGGTTTTCGTATTCGCCGTTGATCTCGCTCAGCGGGAACTTGCCGACATCGCTGTCCTTGAAGAGCACCTCGTACAGCGTCTTGCCGCGATAGGCGGGATTGGCGTCCAGTATCTCCGCTGGCCACACCTCATCGGTGGTGAAGCGTTTGGAAAATTCCACCAGCTGCCAGAGGTCGGAGCGCGCCTCGCCCGAGGCCTCGACAAGCTGGTGCCAGACATGGGTGCGCCGCTCGGCATTGCCGTAAGCCCCCTCCTTCTCCACCCACATGGCGGCGGGCAGGATGAGGTCAGCGCTCATGGCCGTGATGGTCGGATAGGCATCCGAAACAACGATGAAATTTTCCGGGTTGCGATAGCCCTGATAGGTCTCGTTCTTGGTGTTAGGACCGGCTTGGACGTTATTATTGACCTGCACCCAGTAGAAATTCAGCTTGCCGTCATGCAGCATGCGGTCCTGCTGCACGGCGTGGTAACCCGGCTTTTCCGGGATGATGCCGTGCGGGATGCGCCAGATTTCCTCGGCATGTTTGCGGTGTTCCGGGTTGGTCACCGTCATGTCGGCCGGCAGGCGATGGGCGAAGGTGCCCACCTCGCGCGCCGTGCCGCAGGCCGAGGGCTGGCCGGTGAGCGAGAACGGGCTGTTGCCCGGCTCGGAAATCTTGCCGGTCAAAAGATGGATGTTGTAGACCATCTGGTTGGCCCAGACACCACGCACATGCTGGTTGAAACCCATGGTCCACAGCGACATGACCTTGCGGTTCGGGTCCGCATAAAGCTCGGCCAGCTCCTCCAGAAAACCGGCTTCCACCCCGGTCATGGCGGCGGTCTTTTCCAGCGTGTATTCGGAGACGAATTCCTTGAAGGTCTCGAAATCGATCGCTTCGGTCTTGGTCGGATCGGCGGAATTAGCGGCATTCACCTCTGCCGGATTGTCGGGCCGCAGGCCATAACCGATATCGGTGACACCGCGCACGAATTTCGTGTGCTTCTTCACGAAATCTTCGTTGACGCGCCCGGTCTTGATGATGTGGTTGGCGATGTAATTGAGGATGACGAGATCCGTGCCCGGCTTGAAGACCATCGGAATATCGGCAAGGTCCATGCTGCGATGGGTGAAGGTGGAAAGCACCGCCACCTTCACATGGTCGAAGCCCAGTCGCCGGTCGGCAATGCGTGTCCACAGGATGGGATGCATCTCCGCCATGTTCGAGCCCCAGAGCACGAAGGCATCGGCATGTTCGAAATCATCGTAACAGCCCATCGGCTCGTCCATGCCGAAGGTGCGCATGAAGGCGTAAGCGGCCGACGCCATGCAGTGGCGGGCATTGGGATCGAGATTGTTGGAGCGGAAGCCGGCGCGCATCAGCTTGGTGGCAGCATAGCCTTCGAAGATCGTCCATTGGCCGGAGCCGAACATGCCCACGGCCGTCGGCCCCTTCTCCTTCAGCACCCGCTTGCACTGCTGCGCCATCGCGTCGAAGGCCTCATCCCAGCTCACCGGCTCGAACTCGCCGTCCTTGGCGTAGACGCCGCCTTTTTTGCGCAGAAGTGGGGTTTGCAGGCGGTCCTTGCCATACATGATCTTGGACAGGAAATAGCCCTTGATGCAGTTGAGACCACGATTGACCTCCGCCTGCATGTCGCCATGGGTGGCGACGACCTTGCCTTCCTTGACGCCGACCATGACGCCGCAGCCGGTGCCGCAGAAACGACAGGGCGCCTTGGACCACTTGATCTGCAATGCGGAAACCCCGCCTGGCACCGGCTGGGCGGCGGCCGGCAGCGCAATGCCCGCCGTTGCCGCCGCAATGCCGGCGGCATGGGCCTTCAATAGATCACGCCGCGTCAGTTCGCTGCTCATCGCCGCTTGTCTCCTCTGTGTCGACGTGTTCGAAAACCATGTTGGCGGCAATCACACCGTCGAGTGTCGAAATATAAGTGAGCGTATCGCCCAGCATGCCGGTGCTCGTGCCGTCTATGACGATGACGATCTTGCCGTTGCCCTCGCCATGAACCTCGACATTGTCGAGCGTTGAAAGCGTTGCCAGCACGGCGTCCCGCATCTGCGGCATCACCGCCACCACGGCGCTTGAAACATGATACCGGCCTGTATTTTCAGGCATATTGCATCTCCGTGGCTCTATCTTTGATCTCGATCACACTGGCGGGACAGACGGATACGCAGGCCCCGCAACCGGTGCAGGCATCTTCCAGCAGTTCCGGAACGAAGGGGCCGCCGCGGCGGGGCCGAAACCGGATAGCCTCGGTCGGACAGGCATCGCGGCAGGCCTGACAATCGATATTGCCGAAGGCAAGACACCCCTCACCGATCGCCATGACATGATCGAAGCGCTGCGCCGCGGGGGCGGCAAAGACCGGCTCGGGACAGGCCTCCGCGCATTTGCCGCAAAAGGTGCATTTCCCGGCGGCGAAATCCACCGAAGGCAAACCGTCCGCCATGGCGATTATGCCGGTGGGACAGGCCTCGACGCATTTTGCGCAACCGCTGCACGCGGCGAGGTCGCTCAACGCGACCCCGGGCGGACAGATGCGTGGTCTATTTTTTTGCCCGCCGCGCAGGAAATCGCGCCGGCTGAGAGAGACTTCCATCATCATCTCGCCCTCAATGGCCGGGCGGCCCCGGCGGGCCGTAAATGATCTGGAACATCCAGACGATAAAGCCATAGGCTCCGACAAATCCGACCGCCAGAATGGGCCAGATTCCGAATGCCAGAACGGCGAAGGTGACAAGTTCCCTCGTCCGACCTGGCTTTTCATCTGCATGTTGAGGCGCGACTATTTTAGGCATATTCGCGTTTCCCTATTCGGTTGGAGTTATAATCGACCAAAAAGAAGATATGTTCAACTACTTGATTTTATTGATTATTTATCAAAACTAACATTCATCAACATCCCTCCCCTAAGTCACTGATTTCACTTTGTGCTTTTGCCAAAAAAAATAAACAAACCGGTCGGGACAGTGATGTCGCCGCCGCGGGGCAAGGTGTCTCTCATCCGCATGCCCCCGCCTCATCGATGCCAGGCGCGCGCATGAAGGGCAGAAAGCCCTGCAACCAGACCCCGAAGCTCGCCGCCCACAAAACGGCGCTGAGGCCATGGTGATAGGGTGACAATGTTGCGGCAAAATCGAATTCCGGCAGGATGCGGACCAGCCCGGCCATCACCATCAGAAGGGCGGCCACATGCGCCTGCCACAGCAGATGCGTCAGGTTGCGGCCCGTATGCCGCAGCCCGGCAATGATGAAGACGGCCATGATGGCGCATCCCAGCGCCCCGACCGACAGCAGATGCAGCCCTGCGGCGGGCGTGACGGAAAAACCGAGCCTTGTTGCGCCGAGCTCCAGAAAACCCGCGCCCGCAAAGGCGTTGCCGAGACCGAGCAACAGCACCTCGGTCTTAAAGACGGCACGCCCGATGAACCATTCGGCCAGTCGGTCGAAAAAGGCGGCCCCGGCCGCAAGCGAAAGCCAGGCGCAGACATCGCTTTGCGGAAAGAAAAGCTTCGCCGCCATGTAAAGCGTCACCATGGCGCCCGCCATATGCTGGCGGCCGGGATGCGGCCGGTAAGGCGTGGTCTCGCCGCCCGGATCGAGCGCCAGATTGATGACGACCACATTGATACGCGCGGCGGAGAGTGAAAACAGCACAGTGAAGATGCACAGCGCCGCCTCCAGAAAGCGGGATGCAAGTTCGGGATCGCCGCTCCACCAGGCATAACGCACACCCGCTTCAGCCGCCGTAAACAGAAGAAGCCAGGTAAGGAATGCCAGGTGTTTCATCGTGCGCCGGGCCAACATCGCCCTGCCGATGACAACAGAGAGCACGAGCAGAAAGGCAAGATCGAAAAAACCTGCAAACAGGCTCCAGGCCTCCATCCCGAGAAAGCCGATAAGGCGGCCCGGCATCCAGAGACCGGCGAGATGAAGCAGCGTTCGTCCCTGCGCCGGTTTCGTATCCGTCCATTCCGGCACCGCCGAGCCGAGGAAACCGGCAAGTGCCATGCCATAGGTGCCGAAGATCATTTCATGGGCGTGCCATTGCGAAGCAGGCACCGCATCGGCAAAAGGCAGGGCATAACCACCGATGACTATCCACAGGAAGGGCCAGCCCGCGCCATGCAGGGCGGCCAGCGGGAAAAACAGCCGCAGGGCTTCCGAAAGGATGGGGGGCTGCCTCATCGCACCCGCTCCTTTGCTGAAAACAGTTCGGCGAAGGCCGGGCTCTCGGACAGGCGTTCCGCTTCGTCGAAAACCGCACGCGCCATACGCCGGCCCGGCGAACCGGCGGGCTTATGCGCGGCAATGACGCGGCCATCGACGCCGGAGAGCACGATCAGCCGGTCGGCAACCAGCAACGCCTCATGAAGATCATGGGTGACGAGAAGGGTGGAAAAACCGCGCCGCCGGGCGGCGCCCACCAGAAGCTCCTGCAAATGACGGCGCAGGCCGACATCGACGGCGCTGAAGGGCTCGTCCAGAAACAGCATGTCCGGCTCCACGGCGAGCGCCCGCGCAACGCCGGCGCGCTGGCGCATGCCGCCGGAGAGTTCCACCGGATATTTGCCGAAATCCGCCGCCTCCAGACCGACTTCCAGCGCAAAAAGGCCCGCCTTTTCTCGCCGCTCCCGTTTCGGCATGCCGGCCGCCGCAAGGCCGTAGGCGATATTGTCGACAAGCGTCATCCACGGCAAAAGCCTTGGCTCCTGAAACACCAGCCCCTGCCGGCGATAATGGCGGTGCACGCGGCCGCGAACAGGATTGATGATACCAGCCGCGATCTGCAAAATCGTCGTCTTGCCGCTGCCGGAGGGGCCAAGCAACGCCACGGTTTCCCCGGGCGCTATGCCGAGATCGAAATTCTCGAACAGGCTGCGGCCAAGAAAGGCGTGGCCGACATGTTCGAAGCGCAGGATGGAACGGTCGCTCATCGTTTGACACCCCATGGCAGCCCGGCGGCGCGCCAGCGTTCCAGCGCCTCGCGCAGCAGATGCAGCAGGCCGTAATCGGTCAGCAGCGCCAGCGCGACGGTGATGGTGAGCCAGGCGCTGACCTGTGCGATGTCGAACAGCGCGCGTGCGGTGGCCAGTTCGCCGCCAATGCCGCCGGAATTCGAAAGGAGCTCGGCCATGACGGTTACTTTCCACGCGCTTCCGGCCGTCGTCGTCCAGGCCGGGAAGAGGTAGGAGAGCACATGCGGCATGGTGACGGTGCGCAGCCGGTAAAACCATGGAGCACCGAAGGCCTGCGCCATCACCTCCAACTGACGGTCCCGCTTGGCCACACCTTCCAGCGCACCGGCAAAGGACACGGGAGCCGAGGCGATGATGACGGTCATGACGGCCGTGCCCCCCGACGAGCCGAACCAGATAAGCGCCAGCACGATCCAGCCGATGGGCGGCACGCCGAGCAGAACGGTGACGACAGGCTTCATCAACCGCATGGCCGCGAAGGAATAACCCGCCAGCACGCCCGCCACCGTGCCGATGCCGGCGGCGATGGCAAAGCCGATCAGGGCCCTGACGGCGCTCTGCGACAGGATGGCGAAGAAATCCGGCCGCGCCGCCAGAAGCCCCATTGCCGCGAAGGTCTCCCCCGGCGAAGGCAGGATGAAGGAGCCATAAATCTCATGCCCGGCCTGCCAGGCGGCGAGAAAACAGAAGATGCCTGAAAGCCCGGCCCAGCCCGCCCAGAGATAGAGGCCCATCCAGCCAAGACTTTCGAGAATGCGGTTCATGCCTGCTACACCAGATAAAACCCGTCATCAGGCCGCCGGCCGCCGATGATTGCCGGGTCGGCCTTGGCAAGCTCATCGTAGAATGCCTCGAGATCGGCGCGCGCAGCGCTCGCCTTCAGGGCGCACAGATGACTTGTCGGAAAGGAGGCGGCGATGATTTCCGGCGGGAAACCCAAGGCATCGGCGGCCGCATCGGCCGCCGTCTTCGGATCGGCTACGGCGCTGGCGAGCGCCGTCTCCATGGCGCCCTGCAAAGCCTCGATGCCGGCCCTGCCGAGTTTTTGCTGGACCGGCGATGTCAAGGCGAGGCCAGCCTGCGGAATTTCAGCCTTGCCCGCCACCTTCGCCCATTCCCGCTGAATATCGATGGTGCGATGGAGAGTCATGAAAAACGACTTCGCCTTGATGAGCACGGCGGTCGCGGCCGGCTCGCTCAGCAGGGCGGCATCCACCCGTCCCGTCAGCAGCAATTGCACGGCTTCCGGCGGTGAGGCGGCATATTCCAGCTTGATGTCGCCCGGCTTCAGGCCGCTTTCGGCAACTAGGCGGCGCAGCACGAAATCGGGCATGTCGTTCTTGAACGGCAAAGCGAGGGTCTTGCCGGAAAGGCTTTGCAGCGAGTTCAACGTCCCGTCCTTCGAAACGATATAGAGCAGGCCCGTGGTCAGTACGTTCAACAGCCCGAGGCCGAGACCGCGATTATGGAGATTGGCGACGCCGTAGCTCGGCATCGCTACCGCTCCCATGGAGCCGGAGGCGACGGCGGCGCGCATTTCATCCGGCGTTTTCCAGGCTTTGAAAACCGCTCCGGGTGCGACATCCTTAAGGAACCCGCCCTTTACCGCATGGGCCAGCACGGCCGACGGCGCGGCCGGAGGGCCATAAAAGGTGAGCGGCGCTTCCGCCTTCGCAACATGCGGTGCGGCAAGTGTCGCGACCGCGAGCCCGGAAAAGGCCGAAAGAGCCTGACGACGGGTGAGATTTGCCATGGTCCTGATCCTTTCGCGCCGGAAGCGCCATAATGCGCGTGACGCCCGCTCAGACCGTTTACCGGTCCCGGCGCGTCACCACCCCGGAAATGACATTTTGCAAGCGCCCGCTCTTTGCGCAGGATCAAACAGAGCCGAAAACAGGGATTATTCACCCTTCTTGAGTGAGAGCGCGTCACGCAGGAGCCGCGAGCCCTCCTGAGCGGCGGCGGCGATATCGAGAAACATGAGGCTTGCGGTTTCAACCACACCTTCATCCACCGTGTCGTCTTCGGCGAAATCGCAGAGCATCTCGGTCAGGAGCGCGATCTTGCGCCGCTCCTCGCGGGCGGCGGCCAGAAGCTTGACGATATTGCGCTGGCGCTCGAAATCCTCGAGTTCGCGCAGCGCCTCGTGCACCCTGTCGCGGCAGCTGCAATCAAGCGCGCTCTGCAAGACAATGTCGCGCACCAGATGGATTGCCGCCGCGATATCCGCTCCGCCCGGTGCCGCTGCGGACAGCGTTTGCTCACTTTGCCCGTTCGTCGTCATGCATTCACCCCATGCGCCGTGTTGCGGGCACGGGCGATCCAGGCCGCACCTTCCTGCCCGTGGTGAAAACCGTTGGAAAAGGGCACGTCCGGATAGATTTGCCCGAGACGTGCAAGACCGTCCTCCGCCTCCCGCCTGCCGGCCAGAACATCGTCATGGATTTGCGCCACCGCGACCATGTCGCAGTCCTGCGGCGACAGCCGGAAGCGGGTGATGCCGGCAGAGGCCAGATCCCGCAATTCGCCAAGCAGCGACTGGCAGGTATGCGACACCGTCTGCACGCCATTCAGCGCCAGAAACGACTGCCGGTCGAGCGTGCGTACCGGTAATCCATCCGGATCGTCCCCGCAGAGGAACTGGCAATTATCCTTGATATTGCCCTTGGCGCGGGCATGGGCGCAGCGCGCCGAAATGGCGAGGGGCAGGCGGCCGAAGGCGAAGATTTCGAAGTCCACATCGGGCGTCTGCGCCACGATGCGCTCCACCGAAGTCATCGGCAGTTCCGGCGGCAGGCATATGGCGCTCGCGCCGCGAGACGACAGCAACCGCGCGGTCGCGGCATTATAGACATTCACCATTGGCCCGACGACATGCGGGGTGCCGTGCAGCATGCCGAGCGCGGAAAGATCGTTCGCCTCGACCGGATAGGGACTGTCGGCGATCAGGCCGCGCAGGTGGCGGCTTTCCCGCTCCAGTGTCACCAGCGAAAGCGTCGAGAGGATCACCTGTTTTCCGGCACTCTCCAGCCGCTCGATGACCTCTGCCAGATGCGGCTCGGTGAAATGAAACCGTTTGGAGCAGACGGTTTCACCGAGATAAACATGGCTGACGGGCGCTTCATCGGCGATGCGGAAATAGAAATCACGCCATTTCTCGCCCTGCCAAAGATAGAGGACCGGGCCGAGCGCCAATGTGGTTTTTGTGGGTTTTGCCATCGCCGTCATCTCCAGCGTTTCTCATAAGCGCCGACGGTGGTGCGCTGGCCTTCGCTCAAGAGCCGTAGGCGGGAAAGCAACCTGCCGCGCTCCTCAGCACCGGCGGAAAGTGCCCGGTGCAGGGTGGAAACCACTTCCGCCACATAGGCCTTGCCGCGCTGGCGGCCCTCGATCTTCAGTGCGCTGACGCCCGCCTCGCGCAAGGCATCGATCTGGTCCATCACATCAAGCGACACCGGATCCTCAAAGGCATAGGACCTGTCATCGGCGATCTCGAAACGGCCCTTGCACAGCGTAGGGTAACCCGCCGCCTCGCCGGCCGGAAAACGGTTGATGGTGTAATCGCCAAGTTCCGACACCAGCGCCTGCCCGTCCTGCCGGTAGCGGACGTGGCTTGCCGGCGAACAGACGCCGTTCATGTTGGGTGACTTGCCTGTGGCGTAAGACGAGAGCGAGCAGCGTCCCTCCGCCATGACGCAGAGACCGCCGAACACGAAGATTTCGATCTCACAGCGGATTTGCCGCGCCAGCCGGGCGATGTCGGGGATAGCCAGGGTGCGCGGCAGCACCACACGTTTCGCGCCGAAGGCATCGACGAGGAAATTCACCGCATCTGCATTGGAGGCGGAGGCCTGCACGGAGACGTGGATACGCTGCTGCGGATGATGTTCCGCCACATGCGCCATCAGACCGAAATCGGCAAGGATAAGCGCATCCGCTCCCGCCTTAACCGCATCGGCCGCGCCGCGATACCAGATATCCTCATTGCCAGCACGCATGAAGGTGTTGAGCGCCACGAAGGTCTGGACACGGCGCTTTTTCGCGTAAACGATGGCCTCGGCAAGTTCCTCGCGGGAAAAATTAAGGCCGGGGAAATTGCGGGCATTGGTTTCATCGCGAAACCCGCAATAGACCGCATCCGCCCCGGCATCCACGGCCTCGCGGAAGGCGGCGGGCGTTCCTGCAGGACAGATCAGTTCCATGCCTCACCTCCCCGTGTTTCGGATAGAACATGGCCGCGCAGGCGGTTCGCAAGGCCCGTTACCATTGGCGCGAAAGGCCCAGCAAATGCACCGAGATCGCGCGGCAGATCGATGCCGCTATCATCGAGCGCATTGCGCAGCGCCAGCATCGCCTCCATATCGCCGGTGACGCTGAGATCGCGCGAGAAGAACAGCGCATCGGCATCCTGCCGCCCCTCCATCAGCGCAAGCAGCATGAAAAGCGGCCCTTCCACCGACGCGTCCGTCTTGGGCAGGCGAGCCTTGCGGCTGACGGTGATGGCGGGACCTGCCGGCTCGACCATGAAGGCGAAGGGGAGATCGACGGGCAGAAAGGCGTAGCGCTTGCCACGATGTTCACCGAGCCGGACGAACATATCCGGATGCCGCTTCATGATCTGCGCCAGCATCGCCGCCGTCGCTCGCTGCACCACGGCAATGGGCAGGAAATTCATGGGGCGGGCGATGGCGGCGGGAAAAGGTCTCATGAAAGGTCCTGTCGGCTCAGTTGCGGGCGGCAACCTAACCGCAGCGCGCGGGTGGCGGTTTGAGCGAACGCAAAGACAGGGAAATTTTCGGGTGCGTCTTCACAAAAGCCGCTATAAATCATTCACTTGCCAAGCCAAGGAGGCCACCCCTGTCCGATTTAAGGGTCAAACGGATTTACGAACCCACCAGCGACGATGACGGCGCGCGCATTCTGGTGGACCGGCTGTGGCCGCGCGGCATGAGCAAGGAAAATGCAAAGCTCTCCCTGTGGATGAAGGACATCGCGCCCAGCAACGAATTGCGCAAGAACTTCTCCCATATGCCGTCCCGCTTTGAGGAATTCACCCGGCATTATCATGAGGAGCTGGCCGCCAATCCCGATGCCGTGGCGCACATGAAGGAGCTGATGGCGAAGGGCCGGGTCACGCTGCTTTATGCCGCCCACGATATCGAACACAACCACGCCCTGGTTCTTGCCGACTATCTTCGTTCGCACTGAAGCCGCATTTGCGGCAGCGCAAGGACATGCCGCATTGCCGCCTTCAAACAGGCGGCATGAGAGACGAAGAAACAGAAACGAGACCCATCCGCACCGCCAATCTGCGCGGTTTCATCCGGCTGCTGGAAGAACATGGGCAGCTGCGACGAATTCGCCAGCCGGTATCGCTGGTGCACGAAATCACCGAAATCCACCGCCGCGTGCTTGCCGGTGGCGGGCCGGCGCTGCTGTTCGAGCAACCCGTGGACCATGAGGGCAAGGTGCGGGCGATACCGCTGCTTGCCAATCTGTTCGGCACGCGACGGCGCATCGAATGGGGGCTGGGGCTTGAGACCGGCGGCCTGCCCGCACTTGGCCAAACGCTCGCCGAATTGCGCGAGCCAAGGCCGCCGAAATCCATGGCCGAAGCGTGGGGTAAGCTGCCTTTGCTGAAAGCCGCACTTTCCATGCGGACACGCAGCGTTCCCCGTGCGCCGGTGCAGGAGAAGGTGCTGACGGGTGATGCGGTCGATCTTGCCCGCCTGCCGGTGCAATGGTGCTGGCCGGGCGAGCCGGCCCCGCTCATCACCTGGCCGCTGGTCATCACCCGTTCGCCTGACGATCCCGACGATATCAATGTCGGCATCTATCGCATGCAGGTGTTGGGACCGGACAGGGTGATCATGCGCTGGCTGGCGCATCGCGGCGGCGCGCATCACCACCGCCTGTGGCAGGCGCGCGGGCTGGATATGCCCGTTACCGTCGCCATCGGTGCCGATCCCGCCACCATTCTTTCCGCCGTGATGCCGCTTCCCGACCATATCAGCGAGCTTGGCTTCTCCGGCCTGCTGCGCGGCTCGAAAAGCCGCATTGCCAGCGCCTTGACCGTACCGATGCCGGTGCCGGCCAATGCCGAAATCGGGCTGGAAGGCACCGTTTCGGCAACGGAAACGGCACTCGAAGGCCCCTATGGCGACCATACCGGCTACTATAATTCGGTCGAATCCTTTCCGGTCATGACACTCTCGGCAATCACCATGCGCCGCGATCCGATCTATCTTTCCACCTATACCGGCCGGCCGCCGGATGAGCCTTCTGTTCTCGGCGAAGCCATGCTCGAGATTTTCCTGCCGCTCGTGAAAAAGCAGTTTACGGAAATCGTCGATCTGTGGATGCCGCCGGAGGCCTGTTCCTACCGCATCATGGTCGCCTCCATCGACAAGCGTTATCCCGGTCAGGCAAAGCGGGTGATGATGGGGCTCTGGTCGATGCTGCCGCAGTTCAGCTATGTGAAGCTCATCATTCTGGTCGATCCCGACATCAATGTGCGCAACTGGGCGGATGTCATCTGGGCGCTTTCGACCCGCTTCGACGCCTCGCGCGATGCAACGATCATCAACGATACGCCCATCGATTATCTCGACTTCGCCTCGCCGAAAGCCGGCCCTGGTGGCAAGATGGGTCTGGACGCCACCCGCAAGCTGCCGCCGGAAACGGAGCGCGAATGGGGCCGCGTGCTCTCCATGACACCTGACGTGATAGCGAAAGTCGACCTGATGTGGCGCGATCTCGGCCTAGGAGAACGGCCTTGACCCCGTGCCGCGTCGTGGTCGGCGTTACCGGCGCCTCGGGTGCCGGCATCGCGTTGCGTATTATCGAGCGCCTTGCCGGGATGAAAAGCGTCGAAATCCATCTCGTCCTGTCGCAATCCGCCAGACGCACCGTGCTGCATGAGGAAGGTGCTGAAGCCATGGGGCGCATGTTGTCGCTCGCCAGCGTCAATCATGCTGTCGATGATATCGGCGCAGCGATTGCCAGCGGCTCCTTCCCGACAACAGGCATGATCGTCGCCCCCTGCTCCATGCGCACACTTGCGGCCATTGCAACCGGGCTTTCGGACAATCTCCTTACCCGCGCCGCCGATGTGCATTTGAAAGAACGTCGGAAACTTGTGCTAATGACGCGCGAGACGCCGCTGCATCTCATCCATCTGCGCAATATGTGCGCGGTGACGGAGGCAGGTGCGATAGTCATGCCGCCGGTGCCGGCCTTTTATAACAAGCCGCAAAGCGTCGACGATATTGTCGACCAGCTCGCCGCCCGCGCCATCGACCAGCTAGGCATCGCTTCCGCGCCGCAGGCGCCGATATGGCAGCCGCATATGGTGAATACGTCGTGAGCCATCAAAGATAGGTCATCGGGTCAGCGCCAAAGAGCGCGGCATGGCCGCCGGCCAGCAGCCACCACACCGTCAACCCTGTCAGCGCTGCGGCTAACAGCATCGGCCCGTCCACGGCGAGGCGCGTTTTGCCGGAAAGCATTGCTGCGAAAGGGATCATTGCATTTTTAGCAGCCGCCGCGCTCCATGTATTACCCAGTCTTTTCCGCGCGCGTTTTTCGGTCATCGCCATCCCGCCAAGCGAAAACAGCGCAAAGCCGCCGAACAGGATGACGGAACGCAGGTCGCCATTCGGCACGACATGCCCCAACGACCAGAACAGAAGGCCGACGAGTACCGGGTGCCGCGTGATGCGCACGATTGCCCCCGGTATATCTCCCTGCCGCACGGAAATGGAAAGCGGATTGACGCTGAGGAGGCCGGCCAGCACGAAAAACAGGCCAATCGGCGCTGCCAGAAAGGTGACATGCGCCTGCCAGGGCGCGACGTCCCAGAGCGGAATATACTCGACCGACAGCGCGGCATAAAATACCCAGCCCAGCGTCAGAAGCGAGACGACGGAATAACTCCCGAAATAGGCGGGCCTGCCGATGGCCGCGATCAGCCGGCCGCGCACGGCAGGGACGGAGGGAATGGAATGCAGCGCCACGAAAAGCGAAAGAGCGGCGACAAGTTCAAGCATGCGACTGCCTTCTCACTGGTTCAGGAACAGCACCGAAGCAATGGCCACGGAGGCAAGCACGGCGGAAACCGCACCCATGCGCTGCAACACACCCATACGGTACAACAGCACCGCAAAGCCAATGATAATAGGGGTTGCGACAATCAGCCCGACCTGCGCGTCGTTCATGGGAAGCTCCATTTTCCAGAGTTGCGCTTTGTCATGACAATAGGACTTTGCACGCTCCCTTCTTTGACCGACCGCAAAGAAGCGGGGTTTGAGGGCGCCTAAGCGTGGCTTGCTGTTTTACAATTACGGACAAGGCAATGGCGATCAATACGGAAGAGGAAAGCAGAAACCTGCTTTTGTGGATTCTGGTCTGGAGCGAACTTGCCGCTTTCGGCGCGCTGACCGGCGCCTTCATCATTGCCTTCACCCTCAATCCCGAGCCCTTCGCCGCCGCGCGCCTACATCTGCAGCCACAACTTGCCGGCCTCAACACACTAATTTTACTGGCAAGCGGCTGGCAGGCGGCCGTCGCGGCAAGCCGCTACACCGCGCTGGCGGGCAAAAGACGGGCACTTGTGCTTGCCGGCCTGCTGGGCTTCGCTTTCGTCGGTGTAAAACTCTATGAATATTCCACCGAAATCGCCTTCGCCTCCGATCCCGCCTATGGCGCTTTCTTCGAGCTCTATTTTCTGCTCACCGGCTTCCACCTGCTGCATGTCGTCTTCGTGGCCGTGCTGCTGTTTCTCGTCGCAGTCTTCCCCAAAAACGAGAACGTCACGCTGGTGACGACGCTGTGGCATGTGATCGATCTCGTCTGGATCGTCATTTTTCCCGTTATTTATCTGGTTTGACATCATGATCCACCGCACCTCCCGCCAGCTTGCAAGAAGCTTCGCCATGCTCGCCATTCTTGTTCTTGCCGGTACGACCGTCGTGACATCGTGGAAAGCGGCGCTTCTGCCGCCGGTCGCCGCCGCCTGCCTGATACTGCTTTTCGCGCTCCTGAAATCCAGACGCGTCATCGACGATTTTCTGGGCTTTCGCGAAGAGCGTGGCCTGCTGCGCACAGCACTTCTGGCATGGCCGGCCATCTTTGCCGCCGCAGCCCTATTGCGGGCGTTCCTGCAGGGCATTTTGTCGCTCTGAAAAGGCGGACCACACCACCTCTCCATTTGTTTGCCAAATGGCAAAGAACGCCGGCGGCCAGCGGCTAGAAAGGGGCGAGACCCGAAGCCTGCCGGCAAATTCCGGCAAGAGGGTTCGATCAAGCCAGTCCGCACAAGCGGTCTTCCGGATGGAAAGGACCATTGGCATGGCAGAACGCCTGACCAAAACAGGAGCGCGAAACGTCTTTTACGGCGGCTCCATCTTCTTCTTCGCCATATTCGTCGGGCTGACGGCCCATAGCCATTATTACATGCGCACCACCTCGACGGATGAAAGCACGCTGACGGAAAGCGTCGCGCGCGGCAAGCATGTGTGGGAGGAAAATTCCTGCATCAACTGTCACACGCTGCTCGGCGAAGGCGCCTATTTCGCGCCCGAACTCGGCAATGTCTGGAAACGCTATGGCGGCGTGGAAGATAAGGAAGCGGCGCGCGATTCCATCAAAGCGTGGATGGCCGCCCAGCCCACCGGCATCGAAGGCCGCCGCCAGATGCCGCAGTTCAATCTCACCGAACAGGAACTCGATGATCTCGTCGATTTCCTCGAATGGACGAGCCGGATCAAGACGCAGAACTGGCCGCCGAACGATGCGGGTTGAGGCTGACGGCAAGGAGATGACGAGATGAAATACCAGACGCAAAAAGTCGCCATGCTGTATTTTTACGGCGCAATCGGGCTGTTCGTGGCGCAGATCCTGTTCGGCGTCGTCGCCGCCACGATCTACGTTCTGCCCAATACGCTTTCCGAGCTTCTGCCCTTCAACATCGTGCGCATGATCCATACCAATGCACTGGTCGTGTGGCTGTTGATGGGCTTCATGGGCTCGACCTTCTATCTTCTGCCGGAAGAAACGGAAACGGAGCTTTACAGCCCGAAACTCGCCATCGCGCAGTTCTGGATCTTCCTGGTGGCCGCCGCCGTTGCCGTGGTCGGTTATATGTTCCGCATCCACGAAGGCCGCGAATTCCTCGAACAGCCCTTTGCGATCAAGGTCGGCATCGTGCTTGTCGTTTTGATGTTCCTGTTCAACATCACCATGACGGCGCTGAAGGGCCGCAAGACCACCGTCATCAATATCCTGCTCTTCGGTCTCTGGGGTCTGGCGATCTTCTTCCTCTTCGCCTTCTACAACCCCATGAACCTGGCGCTCGACAAGATGTACTGGTGGTACGTCATCCATCTGTGGGTGGAAGGCGTGTGGGAACTGATCATGGCCTCGATCCTCGCCTTCCTGATGATCAAGCTCAATGGCATCGACCGCGAAGTGGTGGAAAAATGGCTCTATGTCATCGTCGGCCTTGCCCTCTTCTCGGGCATTCTCGGCACCGGCCACCATTATTACTGGATCGGCGCGCCGGGTTACTGGCAGTGGATCGGTTCGCTGTTCTCGACGCTGGAAGTGGCCCCCTTCTTCACCATGGTCATCTTCACCTTCGTCATGACCTGGAAGGCCGGCCGCAAGCATGAGAACCGCGCAGCGCTTCTGTGGTCGATCGGCTGCTCGGTCATGGCCTTCTTCGGCGCCGGCGTCTGGGGTTTCCTGCACACGCTGTCTTCGGTGAACTATTACAGCCACGGCACGCAGCTCACCGCCGCCCACGGCCACCTCGCCTTCTTCGGCGCCTATGTGATGCTGAACCTTGCCATGATGGCCTATGCCATACCGGAAATGAAGAAACGCGCGCCGTATAATCAGTGGCTTTCGATGACGAGCTTCTGGGTGATGTGCACGGCCATGTCGGTCATGACCTTCGCGCTGACCTTTGCCGGCGTGGTGCAGATCCAGCTTCAGCGTGTCATGGGCGAAAGCTTCATGGATGTGCAGGACCAGCTGGCGATCTTCTACTGGATCCGCCTCGGCTCCGGTTTCGCAGTTCTCATTTCGGCAATCATGTTCATCTGGGCAGTTCTGGTGCCGGGCAAGCAGAAACAGGGCGACGTCGCCCGCCTCGTGCAGCCCGCCGAATGAGAAACGGACCGGCTCTCCTTTTCCCCCGGAGAGCCGGTGCTTACCATCAACCATGGAGATGACCATGAATACGATTTTCCGCCCCGCGCCGCAGCCTTTGCCGGACGCGCCGTTCTACACCCCGATTGGCAATGAATGCACGCTGTTCGAAAGCGCCTGGGTGCGGCAATTGCCGCTGCTGCTGAAAGGTCCGACAGGTTGCGGCAAGACCCGTTTCGTCAGCCATATGGCAGCGAAACTCGGCCTGCCGCTTTCCACCGTTTCATGCCACGACGATCTAGCTGCCGCCGATCTGACCGGCCGTTACCTGCTGAAAGGCGGCGAAACCGTGTGGATGGACGGCCCGCTGACGCGATCCGTGCGCCAGGGCGGCATATGTTACCTCGACGAGATCGTCGAGGCGCGCAAGGATGTGGCTGTCGTGCTGCATCCGCTCACCGACGACCGCCGTATCCTGCCGCTGGAGCGCACCGGCGAGGTTCTGGAAGCGCCCTCCGGCTTCATGCTCGTCGTGTCCTATAATCCCGGCTATCAGAACCTTTTAAAGAGCCTGAAACCCAGCACCCGCCAGCGCTTCGTCGCCATTGAATTCGATTTTCTGCCGAAGGAGCAGGAGATTGCCGTCGTTTCGCATGAAAGCGGGCTGGATGCCCGCGATGTCGAGCCGCTCGTCGATCTCGCCCACCGGCTGCGCGGCCTGAAAGGCCACGATCTGGAAGAAGGCGTCTCCACCCGCCTGCTCGTTTATTGCGCCAGCCTCATCGATACCGGCCTTCCCGCCCGTCAGGCCGTGCGCGCGGCGATGATCGAACCGCTGACCGACGAGCCGGATGTGAAGGCCGCGCTGCATGAAGTCGCGGATGCGGTCATCCGATAAGGCACATTTATATCCATATCTGAATGCGCGGTATTACCCGCGCATTCCGGCTCGATGCCATGAGGATAAACCATGCTGGACTTTCTGGAACTGGAAGAAACCGTCGGCCGCGCCTGGCACAGGCTGATTGGCGAAACCGGCACATGGCTGCGCTTCCCGGATCATGCCGTGAAGCTGGAGGATATGCAGGCCGTGCTGGCCATATGTTTCCGCGGTTTTGGCGGTGAACATGCGGTGCAGATCGCCCCGGCCCGCGCCCGCACCTCCACACACCGGCTGAGGCTTCGCCAGCGCATGGGTCTCGGCGAAGAAAAGCTTGCCCAGCCCGGACGCGATCATGCCACGCTGATGCTGCCCCCGGTGCTCGATCTGTTTCCCGACCGGCGCCTCAACCGCGATCTTTATCTCTGGCTCGCCGCCACCATGGCGATGATGCCGCTTGAACCAGTCATGGCTGCCGATCCGCTGCGCAACGATCTCGCCCGGCTCGACCGCGCCGCAGAACTGGCAAAAGCCGTCATCCATGCCTTCCCCGGAATGAAGGCCCGTTATCGCCGGCTTTGCGCCGCCATGCTCGCGGTGCGGCAGAAGCGGCCGCTGCCGCAGGCGGAACAGCAGGTGGAACAACGGGTGCTTTCCATGCTCGCCGATACGGCAGGGATCGAGGGCCATGCGCCACCCGCCGGCTTTCCGGCCAAGGCGCCGCCGCGCTACCTGCCGATGCTGCCGGTGCCGCTATGGCCGGACACGCTGCTGCGCGAAACTTCCGAGGCGCGGCAGGGCGAAGACCAGCCGGCGGCGAGCGCAGCACCACAGGGGGCGGAAGCGGCCCGTCATATCGCCGTGCGTGAAAAGGCGGAGAACCGGCAGACGGAACGCAGCCCCTTCATCCTGAACCGTTTCGAAAAAATCCTCGCCATGGCGGAGATGGTCAATGTCGATCGTCCCGGCGACGACAGCGACGATGCCGACGGCAGCGCAGCCGACGAGCTGGATGACATGACGCTGGGTGAAAGAAAGGGACGGCCCTCCGCCCGCTTCCGCTTCGATCTGGACCTGCCGCCCGAAGCACTGAACCATACCGCGCTAACGGCGGAACTGACCTATCCCGAATGGGATTATCGCAGCAGCAGCTATCTCGCCGATCATTGCCGGGTCATCGCCGGTCCGGCGAAAGACGCGGAGACGGCACCGGAACCCGACCCGGACACTAAAAGCCTCATCCGCCGGGTCAGGCGGCAATTCGAGGTGCTGAGACCGCGCCACGAGATGCTGCGCGCCCAGCTTGACGGCAACGATCTCGATCTTGACGCCGTGGTGCGCGCCAGAAGTGATATCGCCGCCGGCGGACAGGGCAGCGACCGCATCCATATGGCCAGCCGCCCGCAGGCGCATGATCTCGCCGTAACGATCCTCGTCGATGTGTCCTTGTCGACCGATGCCTGGTTCGACAATCGCCGGGTTCTCGATGTGGAGAAGGAAGCGCTGCTGGTGCTTGCGCACGGGCTTTCCGCCTGTGGTGACAGTCACTCCATCCTGACCTTCACCTCCCGCCGCCGTTCCTGGGTGCGGGTGGAAACGGTGAAGGATTTCGAGGAGCCAATGGGCCACGCTGTCGAACGTCGCATTGCGGCGCTGAAACCCGGTTTTTATACCCGCATCGGCCCCGCCATCCGCCATGCCAGCGCCAAGCTGCATGACAGGCCGGAGCGCCGCAAGCTGCTTCTGATGCTGACGGACGGGAAACCGAACGATGTCGACCACTATGAGGGCCGCTTCGCCATCGAGGACAGCCGCCGCGCGGTCTCCGAGGCGCGGCGCTCGGGCGTCAGCGTCTTCGGCGTAACGGTCGACAGCAAGGCGCAATCCTATATTCCGGCCATGTTCGGCCAGAACGGTTATGCCATCATCAACAGGATCGCCAAGCTGCCATCGGCGCTGCCGGCAATCTATCGCAGCCTTGCCGGCTGATTGTCGCGCAGACGGACCTGACGAATCTCAGGTTTGTTTGCGCGGCGACAATGTCTCCCAACGGCACGGCGGATAGGTTTTTCCAGTCCGCCGGCCGGCCGCACCGCCGGGCATCATTCCATCCGCGGCCGTGGAGCCAGCCTATGTCCGAAGCCCAAACCGCAACCAATATCGATGTGCGCATCATTCCGCATCGCGAACGTCATCCGCGCATTTTCGGTGCGCTCGGCGCGTTGACCGAGGGTCAATCGCTGCAGATCACCAGCGATCACGATCCCCGTCCGCTGCTTTACCAGCTCGCCACAAATTTCCCCGGCCAGTTCGGCTGGGAATATCTCGAACAGGGTCCGGAAGTCTGGCGCCTCGATATCGGCCGGCTTGAAGAACAGGCCGAAGGTTCCGAGGATGATATGTCCGGCTGCGAATGCTGCTGCGGATCCGAACATTGACCCCTGCCCCGGCGATGTGGTGAAAAGACCTCTGGCGGACGGCCCTTGCCGCCGCCAGCCGACAGATGAGGTGATGCAATGACGGAAAGAATCAGGGAACTCGATGTCCGGCCGCTTTTGCTGAGCGGCGGCGAGCCCTTTCCGGCAATCATGGAAGCCGTGGCCGGACTTGCGCCGGGTGAGGCGCTGCGATTATACGCCACCTTCCGGCCCGTTCCGCTGTTCAAGGTGATGGCAGAGCGCGGTTTCGACCATCAGGTGAGGGAAATCGGCGGCGGTGACTGGGAAGTGCTGTTTACGCCGCAATCCACTGAAGCGGAGCAGATTTCTGTTTCACCGGCGATTGCGGGCAATGCCGAGGAGCCGCAGATATGGCCAGACCCGGTCATCTATCTCGATCTCAGCGACGAAACGGCCGAAGGTCAGGCAAACCGCACGCTTGCCGCACTTGACCGTCTTCCACCTGGCGCCGTGATCTTCGTGCTGATACCGCAGGAGCCGACTTTCCTTTACCCGGACCTTCTGGCCCGGGGCCATCAATGGGCCGGCAATTTCGACGAGGCGCGCACGGCTTTTCGCATCTTCATCCGCGCTGGCGCCGGCGCGCATTAAGCCGGATACAAAATCCCTCGATAACGAAACGCCCCGGAAATTGCTTCCGGGGCGGTTCGTTTTGGCGGTTTAGCAACGACTCGACTACGCTTTCAGCGGTTTGCGCTCACGCGTCAGGATCGGCCCATATTCAACGCAGAAGAGACCGAAACCCACGATCCAGAAGAGCGCCGAGCAAGCATAGAGATGCATCATCGCGCCGGGGAAGAACTCGGCTGCCGGTCTCAGCAGTGCGCAGGCGATCAGCGCCACGTAAGCGGCGATGGTGACCCTGCTGGCCGCGAGCTTGCGCCCGGTATGGCCAAGGCTCGCTCTCGTCATGACAGCAAGCATCATGCAGCCGATAACGCCTACGGTGAGTATGTGCAGGACCGAGCGCGTATCCATCACGTCAAGCGCCGCCAGCGCTATGGTGATGAAACCGGCGGGAATGAAGGCATAGGCGACATGCAGCACCACCAGCACCTGCTCCGGCCAGGTCGTCCAGCCGCGCCAGCGGATAAGACGCGCGGCGTGCATGAAAGCCGCCAGAAGCGCCGTTGGCACGGCCACGATGCTCTCGGGCTCTATTGTCCAGACGGCCAGCGCCGCGATTCCGGTGAGGATGGCTGCGGTGTCGAAACCGTTATAGGGCACGGGGAAATCCGTGCGGCCGAAACGGTTCAGCCAGTTGCGGGTAAAACTCGGCACGATGCGGCCGCCGACGATGATGACGAGCACGGTATAGGCAGAGACCGCAAGGCGGGTCGCGATCTGGCTCAGGTCGCCTTCGATCGCCGCCACATGGAACACGATGTTGGCGACGGAAAGCGCCAGCAGCCCGCCCAGCACCTTCAGATCTTTCCATTTGCGCCCGGCAATGACCTCGCGCGCGCAGATCGCCAGAAGCGCCGGCAGGAAAAGCCCGTCCACGGCTGCGGCGGTGACCACGCCCACCGTCTCCGACACAAGCAGGAAAAGCCGGCCGGCACACCAGAGCGCAAACAGCCACACCAAAGGTTTGCCCGACACCGGCAGTCGTCCCGTCCAGTTCGGCACCGCCGTCAAAAGAAAACCGGCCAGCACCGCCGAAGCGAAACCGAACAGCATCTCATGGGCATGCCAGTTCGGTGCGCCGTAATCCCCGCCAAGGTCGATGAAGCCGGAAAGGGCTGCGATCCACAACACCATCGCCACGATGGCCCAGAGGGCGCCACCGAGGAAAAACGGCCGGAAGCCGTAAGAAAAGATAACCGGGCCGGTGCGCGCCAGCCCTCTTGGAATGCCGCCCTTTGGCCGGCTGCGCCCTTGGGTGAGAACGGTTTCGCTGCCACTCATTATAATACTCCTTGCTTGGTCTTGACATATGTCTAGACCCAAGCCCGTCCGGCTTCTTTGCGAACAGGCAAAGAGGCGGCGCGACGCTTCCACGCCGGCCTTCAGCCGCCTGCCAAAATGTCGCAGGGCGCCGAAAGCGAAGTTTGCTCCATCTCAAATTGTATTTCCGCCCCTCCGCTACAAATGCTGTGACAGAGCGAAACATGCTCTGCCCCAAGAGGGATAGGAGAAGAATGATGACGGAAACCTTCCACATCACACGGCGTAATATTCTCGCAGGCGCAGCATTTGCAGGGGCTATAGCTCCCGTCATCATGCCCTCGGCAGCGAGCGCGGCAGAGGAAAAGAAGGCCACAGCCAAGCCATTGACGAGCGCGGAGATTGCAGCGCTGCCTCGCGTAAAAGTTGATCTCGTCAAACCGCCCTTCGTGCACGCCCACACGCAGAAAGCCGAAGGTGGACCGAAGATCGTCGAGTTCACGCTCACGATCAAAGAGCAGAAGATGATCCTCGACGACAAGGGCACCGAGGTCCACGCCATGACCTTCAACGGTTCGGTTCCCGGGCCTCTGATGGTGGTGCATCAGGACGACTATGTCGAACTGACCCTCATCAACCCTGATACCAATGAGCTGCAGCACAATATCGACTTCCACTCGGCCACCGGCGCGCTCGGCGGCGGCGGGCTCACCATCGTCAACCCCGGTGAAAAGGCGATCCTGCGCTTCAAGGCCACCAAGGCTGGCGTCTTTGTCTATCACTGCGCACCTCCCGGCATGGTGCCCTGGCACGTCACCTCGGGCATGAATGGCGCGATCATGGTATTGCCGCGAGAGGGCCTGACGGACGGCCACGGCAAGAAACTTGTTTATGACAAGGTCTATTATGTCGGCGAGCAGGACTTCTACATCCCGCGCGACGAGAACGGCAATTTCAAGAAATATGAAAGCGCCGGCGACGCCATGGCCGACACGCTGGAGGTGATGCGCAAGCTGACGCCGAGCCACATCGTCTTCAACGGCGCAGTCGGCGCCCTGACCGGGGAACACGCCCTTCAGGCCGCCGTTGGCGAGAAGGTGCTGATCGTCCATTCGCAGGCGAACCGTGATACCCGCCCGCACCTCATTGGTGGCCACGGCGATTATGTCTGGGCGACGGGCAAGTTCCGCAACCCACCGGATCTTGACCAGGAAACCTGGTTCATCCCCGGCGGCACAGCGGGCGCGGCCTTCTATACCTTTGAGCAGCCCGGCATCTACGCCTATGTCAACCACAACCTTATCGAAGCCTTCGAACTGGGCGCGGCCGCCCACTTCAAGGTGACGGGTGAGTGGAACAACAACCTGATGCAGGCGGTGCTTGCCCCATCGAGCATCTGACGCAAACCGGAGCGCGCCGCCAGCAGGTGCGGCGCGCTCCCCCTTCTGCTATGCGGCCTGAAAGCAGGCCCGAACTCTGGCGTCTTCTCGACGCAGGCAGGTTCCCATGGGCATTCCCGGCAACAGCCATTTCCCAAATGCCGTCTCGCTTCTTCTCCCGCTCTCGCTTGCCACACTGCTGGCAACGGCCATCGGTTTCCAGTCCGGGATCATCCGCAGCGGCGCTGATGACCGCGCCGCCATGACGGCGCCACAGGTCGTTACAGTGCCCGCCGGACATTTCACCTACCGGGTGGAGGGCGAATATTTCCGCAATGGTTATGCTGTCGATGGGCCGATGGTTGACGTAACGATGCGGCAAAATCTGACGATCATGAAATATCAGGTATCGAGCGCGGATTATGCGCGCTGCGTCGCAGACGGCGGCTGTCAACAGCCGGAACCCGGCTTTGCCGCTCCGGTCGGCGGCGCGATACCGGCAACCGGCATCAGCCAGGACGACGCCCGCGCCTATGCAAAGTGGCTGAGCGAGCGGACAGGCGAGGTCTGGCGCCTGCCGAGTGACGCTGAACTGGCCTTCGCCGCCGGGTCGCTTTTCCCAGATGAGACGCTCGGCGTGGCTGCGGACAGTGAAAACCCCGCTTTGCGCTGGCTGGCGGATTACGAGCGACAGACCAGCCGCAAGGCCTCGGGCAACCCCGTTCCGCAATCCTATGGCAGCTTCGGCGAAAACGAATATGGCCTTGCCGATTTCGGCGGCAATGTCTGGGAATGGACCTCGAGTTGCAGCCACCGCGTGACGCTCGGCAAGGATGGTGAGGCGATCGATAGCGTCGCTTCCTGCGGCATTCCGGTCGCTTCGGGAAAACACCGGGCGGCGATGAGCGCCTTCGTCAAAAACCCGAAAAGCGGCGGCTGCGCCGTTGGCGTACCGCCTGATAATCTCGGGTTCAGGCTCGTAAGAGACACACGCTGGTACGCGCCGCTTCTCGAAAAGCTTCGTGCCACTGCCCTGTTTTCTTGACAATCATCAATTAAAACAAGTGCTTGATTCATATCATTTGATCTTCTGCCGCCGGTGATAGTGCTGTATGCTGACAATACAGAAAAGGCCGGTCCCCGATTGCCAATGCATTCACCTGCGGGATCGTCCGATCACCGGAGAGGGTGCAAGTGAAGATTGACCGAAGCGTCATCCGGTCGCTGGCCTTGTTTGCCAAGATGGCCGACGATGAGCTGGACGGCCTGCTGACCCACGCCACGTCCCGGCTGGTGCCGCCGGGTGAAGCCATTTTCGAGCAGGGCCAGTCGGCAACGCATTTCTTCCTGCTCATACACGGCCGCCTGAAGGTGACGCAGGTGACGCATGACGGCCAGCAGATCATCGTGCGCGTGGTGCATCCCGGTGATCTCTTCGGTTTCGCAAGAGCACTGCAACGGTCCGATTATCCCGGCACCGCCACGACGGCTGCCGAAAGCGTCATCCTGTCATGGCAGACGGACCTCTGGCCGCAATTCGTCGAACAGAACCCACATCTTGCCGTCTCCACCATGCAGACGATCGGCCAGCGGCTCGAGGAAGCCCATACGCGCATCCGCGAAATGTCGACGCAGGAAGTGGAGCGCCGGGTGGCCCATGCCGTGCTGCGCCTTTCGCAGCAGGCAGGCCGCAAGGAGGAAGACGGCATCCGTATCGACTTCCCGATCTCGCGGCAGGATATCGCCGAGATGACCGGCACCACACTGCACACCGTTTCCCGCATCCTCAGCAGTTGGGAGAGTAAGGGGCTGGTGCAGGGCGGGCGGCAGAAGCTTCTGGTCTGCAATCTGCCGGGCCTCGCCCAGTTGGCGGAAGGCGAAGTGAGGCAAGTGTAGCGCGCAGGCGCCTGACCTTCGCCAGGAGCTTTGCTTCCACCACGTAGCCGCACTGTTTTCACTCAGCCGGCTTCGAAGCGACGCTTTCGACTTAGGCGATGAGATTGTCCAGATTTTCCGGCTTGCTGGTACCAGCCAGCGCCATCTTGTTGCCGGGTATTTTCTTTTTGGGAAATGGCCTGCCCCCACGAGGTGATCCGTTTGGAATGTTAGTGCATGCTCAGCCTGCTAGCCACTGTTGGTGTTGACGCCGGTCCATTTTGGCGAGACCAGACCGTTGCTTCGGGTTCCGGTGGCTTATAGCCCAGCGATGATTGTAGCCTCACGGTATTATAATGCTGTCTCCAGTTTCCGATGATGATTTTCGCCTCCTTGAGCGTGTAGAAGATTTCGCCGTTGAGCAGTTCATCACGGAGCTTCGAGTTAAGCTCTCACAGTAGCCGTTTTCCCACGGGCTACCTGGCATGATGTAGGCGGTCTTGGCACCCACCGCGCTATCCACTCCCGTAGCGCCCCTTGGCGATGAACTCCGGGCGTTGTCGGAACGAATATGGGTGGGAACGCCGTGTAGGATGAAGAGGTCGGAAAGCACGTCGATGACATCGATTGCCTTCAGCTTTCTCCCGACCCTGATGGCGATAAATTCTCGCGTGAACTCGTCGATCACGTTGAGCATGCGGATTTTCCTGCCGTTGTGCGTGCGATCCTCGACGAAGTCGTAGGACCAGACATGGTTGGGATATTCCGGCCGAAGCCGGATGCACGAACTGTCGTTCAACCACAGTCGCCCGCGTTTCGGTTGCTTGTGACGCACTCTCCCGTCGCCAGATGCGCTCGACGTTCACGATCCAGCCCGCCTGGTGCAGCATCGCCGTGATGCCGCGATAGCCATAGCGACCATACTGGAGGGCGAGCGCCGTGATGTCCGTAGTCAACGCCGCTTCATCATCCTGAGTCTTTGCGATCTTGCGCAGCGTGGAACGATGCTGACCCAAGACCCGGCACGCCCGTCTCTCGGACACCTCAGTTCATTGATCACATGGTTCACGCAAACGCGGTGACGGGCGTGCTCAGAAGTTTCCCTTGGCGGCCTCCACTAAAACCATCTTGTCCAAGGTGAGGTCGGAAACGGCGCGCCGGAGCCGGGCATTCTCCGCTTCCAGCTCCTTCAGGCGCTTTACCTGGTCGCCCTTCAAGCCGCCGTATTCGGAACGCCACCGGTGATATGTAACTTCTGTCACCCCTATCGACCGGATCGCCTCCGCCATCGATTTTCCCTGCGTATTCAGCACGTCAACCCGACGAAGCTTCGTGACGATCTCTTCTACCTTGTGTCTTTTCGCTACCATTTCGATGGCCTTTTGAGGCTCATAAGCCATACTTCATGAAGGCAGTCCAGATGCCGAAACACCTGTGGAGACATCCGCAAACGCCCTCAGATTCGTACAGCACATGCTCGATCACGGCGCTGTCGCCGTGAAGGGTGAAAGTGCGGGCGTCGCCCATGGCGCAAGGCGCTGGAAGCAGCTCTACGAGCAGTCGCGTGGCAAAGCGGCCGCCGATGACGGGATGGTGCTTGCCAAAACCTGTCGTCTGGCTTTCGCACGCCGCCCCATAGGAGACGATGCCGAAGGCATGACGAGCGTTAGGTTTCACCTGATCGGCTTGCCCGATGTGCAGGTGCGCTTCACCAAAAAAGATGGGGATCAGCCGTCCACCAACGCCGAACAGCTGAAGATAGCCGCCTTGATAGACGATATCGCCGAGCAAATGGCGCGTGAAGACGTTGAAGCCACCTTGAAGGGCCGTGGCGCCTCCCTCTCCGACGACACACAGTGTGAGGAAGACGAATATAAATTCAATCCTTTCGGCGTCGTGAGCGTTAACGACCTGAGACTTTAACGCCCCCCTGCTGTCTTATGGGGCGGGATCGCTCTCGCCGGCCACCAGAAGCATGGGCCAAACGCAATGGCGGGCCTGATCGGGATAAAACGGCGCGTAGGCCGGCATGGTCGATAACAGTGTCTGAGCCACCGTCACGCCGAGATCATGCAGGGACATGCGGAAACTGGTCAGCCGTGGTTCCAGAAACTGGCCGCGCGGGCCATCGCGGAAGCCGATGACGGCGAGATCGCGCCCCGGTTTCAGGCCCACTTCCGCAAGCCGGCGATAAAGACCGACCGCCATCAGTTCGTAGATCAGCACGATCGCCGTTGGCCGGGGCCGCATCTGCAGCCATTCGCTGGCGGCGTGATAACCGCCCTGCTCGCTGGATTTCGCGCGGATGACCAGTGAGGAATCGTAAGCCATGCCATTGTCTTCCAGCGCGCGCCTGTATCCTTCCAGAAAAACATAACCGAGATTGATGTCGCTGTCGGGCACCGCCACCGCAATCGAACGATGCCCGGCAGCGGCAAGGCGGTCGACCGCGTTTTTCGCAACGCCCTCGAAATCGAGGTCGATCCAGGCGTGGGTGTCGCTGGAAGCGGTCCGACCGAGCGCCACGAAAGGCAGGCGGGTCTGCTTCAGGAAATCCACACGTTTGTCTATCCGCCGCGTCGCGGAAATGATCATCGCATCCACCATGCGGCGCGCCACCATGCGCTTTAGATATTCATCCGGATCCTCTTCCCCCGGGCAGGGCAGAACGATGAGATCGAGATTATGCTCGGAAAACACGCTTTGCAGACCGTCCGTCACGCCCAGGAAGAAGTTGTCGGAGTTCTCCACGGTCTGCGCGTCGCTGCCGGTCATGAGGCCGATGACATTGGTGGTTCCCTGCCTGAGGCTGCGGCCGGACTGGTTGGCGACATAACCCAGCTTTTCCGCCGCTTCGAGAACACGCCGCCGCGTTTCTTCGTTCACATCCGGCTTACCGTTCAGGGCACGGGAAACAGTGCCTATCGATATCTCCAGATAATCGGCAAGCTGACGAATTCCTTTCATTCATTCCCCTCCCAGGCCCGGCGCGCAGTCAACGCGTCCCTTAACGGTCTTGACATATCTAACACCATTGGCATAGTCTCGTAAACGTTTACGACGCTCTGCGCAAAGAGGAGTTTGCAAAAGAGCCCCGGGGAGATGAGATGACATTTAATGCCGTTTTATGCGGATGCGGAGCAATGGCCAAAGGCTGGTTACGCGCCATTCAATCCACGCCGGAAATCGCCGGCGCGATCAGGATCGCCGGTCTGGTCGACCTGAACGAGAACACAGCCCGCGCACTTGCCGAAGAATTCGCCCTCACGGATGCGGTCATCGGCACCGATCTTCGCCACGTTCTGGCTGAAACAAAAGCCGACATCCTTTTTGATATCGTCATCCCGCAGGCACGCTTTGCCGTGGTTGAAGCCGGTCTCGAGGCGGGGTGCCATGTGCTGAGCGAAAAGCCGCTTGCCGCCTCGATGGAGGAAGCCGCCACGCTGGTGGAACTGGCAAAAAATGCCGGCAGAATTCATGCCGTGGTGCAAAACCGGCGGTTTATTGCGGGTATCCGCCGGCTGCGCCGCGCGCTTGAAGACGGTATCATCGGTGACCTGACGGCCATCCATTGCGATTTTTTCCTTGGGCCCCATTTCGGCGGCTTCCGTGAAGAAATGAAGAACGTCCTGCTTCTCGACATGGCGATCCACACCTTCGATGCGGCCCGTTTCGTCGCCAATGAAAAACCCCTCTCCGTCTTTTGCGTGGAAAAGAACCCGGCCGGCTCATGGTATGCCCATGGGGCGAGCGCCAATGCCATTTTCGAGTTCTCAAATGATGTCGTCTTTACCTATCGTGGTTCCTGGTGCGCCGAAGGCGAGCGGACCAGCTGGGAAGCGCGCTGGCGGCTGATCGGCTCGAAGGGCATGATCCTCTGGGACGGTGAAGACAATTTCTCCGCCTCCGTGGCCGGTGACGAGCAGGGACTTTTGCGTGGATTTAAAACCGTAAACGTTTCCGATGCCGTTTCCGAGAAGGATACGCGTGGCCATGCCAGCGTCATTCTCTCGTTCCTTCATTCCATCCGCACGGGTGAGATGCCGGAAACAGCCTCCTTCGACAACATCAACAGCCTTGCCATGGTGATCGGCGCGATTGAAAGCGCCCGCCTCGGCCAGCGTGTTTCCATTGCAGCATAAGGACTGAAAGACGTGAGCAATCCGGCAACATCCATCCGCATCGGCACCATGGTCAGCGCCACCAAGGGACAGGCGGCCGAACGCATCGGCCAGATCGCCGATCTCGGCTTTGAAAGCTTCGAGCCGTTCTTCTGGCAGACCACCAACGGTCAGGACCTTGCCGAACTCGGCAAGCGCTGCCTTGATGCGATTGGCGACCGCGACATCACCATCAGTACGCTCGGCATGTTCGGCAATCCGCTGGAGGAGACGGACATTGACCTTGAGACACTGCAAGGCTGGAAAGACTGCATCGACAATGCTCACCATTTCGGCGCGACCTGCGTTGCAGGTTTCACCGGCAGGCTTCGTGGCAGGCCGCTGCCGGAAAGCCTGCCGCGGTACAAAGAAATCTGGAGCGAGCTTGCCAAGCGCGCCGCCGACGAGGGCGTGAAGATCGCCTTTGAAAACTGTGCCATGGACGGCAACTGGCAGACCGGTGACTGGAACATCGCGCACAATCCCGATGCCTGGGAGATGATGTTCAACGAAACGCCGGATGACAATATCGGCATCGAATGGGAACCCTGCCACCAGATGGTCTATCTCATCGATCCGCTGCCGCAGATCCGCAAATGGGCGGACAAGATTTTCCACGTTCACGGCAAGGACGCGACCATCCGCTGGGATGTCATTCGCGAGCACGGCATTTTCGGCAAGGAAAAATTCGTCTTCATGCGCACGCCGGGTTTCGGCGACAGCAACTGGACGGACATTATTTCCGAACTACGCCTCGCCGGCTGGTCCGGCTCCATCGACATCGAAGGCTGGCATGACCCCGTCTATCGCGACGCGCTGGAAATGACGGGACAGGTGCATGGCCTGAATTATCTGAAAAAATGCCGCGGCGGCGATTTCGTCGTCGACCCCACATAACGGAAGCCTTTTGGGAGAAGGTTTTTGAAAATTGCAGAGACGATAACCAAGAGGAGGAGATTATGGGTATCGCAAAATGCATGATGGCCGGCGCATTTCTGCTGGCGGGCGTGTCCGCCGGCGCTATTGCGGCGCAGGCAGAAGATGTGACGTTGACGCTGTGGTCGCTGGATCGCGATATCCAGCCGGCACCGAACCTCATCAAGGAGTTCAACGCGCTCAATAACGGCATCAAGATCGAATACCGGCAATTGCAGTTCGATGATGTGGTGAGCGAATCCATGCGCGCCTATTCCACCGGCAACGCGCCCGACATCATCGCCATCGACAACCCCAACCACGCCATGTTCGCCGCACGCGGGGCCTTTCTCGACGTGACGGACATGATTGCGAAGTCGGATGTCATCAAGACGGAGAATTATTTTCCGGGACCGCTGAAATCGGTGATGTGGGACGGCAAATATTTCGGCGTGCCCAAGGCCACGAACACGATTGCGCTTTATTACAACAAGGACCTGTTCAAGGCCGCTGGGCTGGACGCGGCAAAACCGCCGCAGACCTGGGATGAGCTGGTGGATGCTGCCCGCAAGCTGACCGACCCCTCGAAGAACATCTATGGTATCAGCTTCAGCGCCAAGGCGAATGAGGAAGGCACCTTCCAGTTCCTGCCCTGGGCGCAGATGGCAGGCGCGACCTACAAGAACATCAATACCGAGGGCGCCGTCAAAGCGCTGGAAACGTGGAAGCTGATGCTGGATGAAAAGCTGGCATCGCCCGATACGCTGACGCGCAGCCAGTGGGACTCCACCGCCACCTTCAACGCCGGCAACGCCGCCATGGTCATTTCCGGCCCTTGGGAAATCGACCGCATGCTGAAGGACGCCAAGTTCGACTGGGGTGTCGCTTTGCTGCCGGTGCCCACGCCCGACGCTCCGCGGTCTTCGGCCATGGGCGACTATAACTGGGCGATCTTCTCCAAGACGAAACATCCGGAAGAAGCCTTCAAGGCAATCGAGTTCTTCGCCTCAAAGGACAAGGACATGTTCAAGAACTTCGGCCAGTTGCCGGCGCGCTCGGATATCCCCGTTCCGCCGACCGGCAATGCGTTGAAGGATGAGGCGCTGAAGACCTTTGTGGAACAGCTGAAATATGCGCAGCCGCGCGGCCCCTCGCCCGAATGGCCGAAGATTTCCAAGGCTATTCAGGATGCCATTCAGGGCGCGCTTTCGGGTCAGATGACGCCGAAAGCCGCGCTCGACCAGGCCGCTGAAAAGATAAAGCTGGTCGAAGGCTGATCCGGGCGGGCGGCCGGCTTTCTCCGGCCTCCACCCAAGGGGTTCCTCCCGGTGGGGCTGCCTGCCGCGACAAGCGGCGGCGGCCCCGACTGGAGCTTGCGAGGATGTTTCATGAAAAAACTGTTTTCCAGCGTCAGTGACGGTCGCGGTTTCGATATCGTCCTTGTCGCCTTTCCTTTGGGCTTCCTGTTCGTCATGGCGGGGCTGCCGCTCATCTACAACATCGTCATGAGCTTTCAGGAAGTCGACATGTTCAGCCTGGGCACCTTCGTGCGCCCCTTCGTCGGCTTCAAGAATTATATCGACCTGTTCCGGCAACCGGAAACATTGCCGATCCTTTTCAACACGGTCACCTTTGTCGTGGCCTCGATTGCCGGGCAATTCGCCATCGGCTTCGGTCTGGCGCTGTTCTTCTGGGTCAATTTTCCCGGCGCAACCTGGATGCGCGGCCTTTTTCTCGTGTCCTGGGTCATGCCCGGCCTCGTGGTGGGCGCGATCTGGAACTGGATCCTCTCGGGCGATTTCGGCGTGTTGAATTTCTTCCTACGGGAAAGCGGCCTGATATCGGGCAATATCTTCTGGCGCTCCGATGCGAATTTTTCGCTCTGGGCCGTCGTCATCGCCAATATCTGGCTCGGCACTTCCTTCAACATGATCCTGCTTTCCGTCGGCCTCGCCTCCATTCCCGGCGACCTGTACGAGGCCGCGGAACTGGACGGCGCGAACGCCTGGCAGCGCTTCTACACCATCACCCTGCCGATGATGCGCTCCACCATCGGCGCCATCGTCTCGCTCGGGCTGATTTTCACGCTGCAGCAATTCGATCTTTTCGCCGCCATTACCGATGGCGGACCGAATAACAGCTCCAACGTGGCGCAATATTGGGCCTGGGATCTGTCCTTCCGGCAATATGATTTCGGCAAGGGCGCCACGATCTCCGTCATCATGATCGTGTTCGTCATGCTGGCTTCCATCGTTTATGTGCGTTCCACTCGGCATGAGGTGCGCGGATGAGCATCACGACCCGCAACCGCCTGATGCTGGCCATCGCCATCGTACTCGCCATCATCTACCTCTTCCCGCTTTACTGGATGTATTTGACCTCGCTCAAGAGCGGCTCGGAAATGTTCGCCAATCCGCCCTCCTTCTGGCCCAGCGATCCGCAATGGCAGACCTATGCCTATGTCTGGAACAGCCGCAATATGGGGCGCTACCTGTGGAATTCGGTGCTGATCGCCTCCAGCGCGGTGCTGCTGATCACCATTCTCGGCGTCGGCTGTGCCTATGTCCTGGCGCGGTATCGCAATGTCTGGGTGGATATCGGCCTGTTCCTCATCCTTATGCTGCAGGTTCTGCCGGCATCTTTGATGATCACGCCGATCTTCGTCGGTTTCTCGCAATTTGGGCTTCTGGATTATCCGCGCTTGTCGGTCATCCTCGCCATTGCGGCGAAAAGCATGCCCTTCTTCGTGGTGCTTGTGCGCGCCACCTTCATGGCAGTGCCGCAGGAGCTGGAAGAGGCGGCACTTGTGGATGGCAATTCCCGGGTTGGCGCGTTTTTCAACATCGTACTGCCGCTTGCCAGAAACGGCATTCTCGTCAGCGCCATCCTCATCTTCATGCAGGCCTTCGGCGAGTTCGTCTACTCGAAATCGATGATACAGGCGGCCGATTTGCAGCCGGCGAGCGTCGGCCTCAATTCCTTCATGGGCCCCAACACCAGCGAATGGAACAACATCATGGCCTATGCGACCATGTATGTGACGCCCATTCTTGCCCTTTTCATTCTCTTGCAGCGCCGCATCGTATCCGGCCTGACCTCAGGAGCGCTCAAATGACTCTTCAGATAGAACTTTCCGGCGTCAACAAATATTACGGCGCCTTTCATGCGCTGAAGAACATCAACCTTTCCATCGAGAAGGGCACTTTCGTCGCGCTTGTCGGCCCGTCGGGCTGCGGCAAATCCACACTTCTGCGCTCGCTCGCCGGGCTGGAAACCATATCGGCCGGCGACATGCGCATTGCCGGCACGCTGATGAACGGTGTGCCGCCGCGCAAGCGCGATGTGGCCATGGTGTTCCAGTCCTATGCGCTCTACCCGCATATGACCGTGGAGGAGAACCTCACCTATTCGCTGCGGATGCGCGGCGTCGCCAAGGCCGAGGCCCGCAAGGCGGCGGAAGAAGTTGCCGCCACGACAGGACTTTCAAAGCTGATGAAGCGCTATCCGCGCGAACTCTCCGGCGGCCAGCGCCAGCGCGTGGCCATGAGCCGGGCGATCATCCGCAACCCGCAGGCCTTCCTGTTCGATGAGCCGCTTTCCAATCTCGATGCGGCGCTGCGCGTCCACATGCGCAAGGAAATCCGCGCGCTACACGATCGCCTGCATGCAACCTCAGTCTATGTCACCCATGACCAGATCGAAGCGATGACCATGGCCGACCATGTCGTCGTCATGCGCGATGGCGTGATCGAGCAGCAGGGTACGCCACTGGAACTATACGACCGCCCGGTCAATCGTTTCGTTGCGGGCTTCATCGGTTCGCCGGCCATGAATTTCATTCCGGCGACCGTCAGCCCGGATGGCGCGTCCCTTCAGCTCAGCTTCGGCGAAGGCGAGCCGCAGCAATCAATTGGGAATCCGGCCTCTCTGCCGCCCGGCAAAGATGTGATTGTCGGCATCAGGCCGGAACATATCCGGCCTGTCGCAGCAGCCGGAGCGACATTGGCGCTGCCGGTTTCCGCGGTGGAAACAACCGGTTCGGCGACCTTCCTCACGACGGGAACCTCCACCGAACTGGTCATCGCGGTGCAGGGACGCAGCGCAGTCAAGGCCGGTGAAACGATCGGCCTCGACATCGACCCGTCCGATATGCATTTGTTCGATGCGGAAACAGGCGTCGGCCTGCTGACCCGCTGAGCGGCGGTTTTGCCGGCTGTTTCCTCCGCCGGCAAACACGAAGCGTGGAGTCGAATGACCATAAACGGGAAAACAGCATTCCTTATCGGCGCGGCCATCCTCGCCGGTCTTGTCATCGTCCAGCTCAAGGATGTCCGCATTGCCATCGGGGAACGCGCCATGGGAGGTTATGACGGTTCGAGCAACCCGGAAGCGGCCTCCCGCGCCGAACGGGAAGCAAAACAGGCAGCCGCGCGTGCCGAGGCTGCGGCAAGCGCGCTGGAACCGCAAAACTGACCGCGACCACAGAAGCTGAAATATTTCGATTGGAATAGTCGCTGCAATCTGACCTGTGCTATCAGACATGTGGTTTGGCAACGGGGGATTGAATGGCGCGAGGGTTCGTGACAGCCGAAGAAGTGGCGAAAAAGGCGGGTGTCTCACGCTCCGCCGTTTCACGCACCTTCACTCCCGGCGGCAGCGTATCCAAGGCCGTCCGGCGCAAGGTACTGAAAGCGGCACAGGAACTCGGCTACCGCGTCAACCGGCTGGCGCAGGGCCTCAACAATGACCGTTCCAACCTCATCGGGGTCGTCGGCGCCAACCTCGGTTCTCCCTTCATTTCAAAGCAACTCGATCTCCTCAGCATCGGCCTTCTGCGTCGCGGCCTGCAATGCCTGCTTCTGAATGCCGCAGATGCGCGCAAGGACATTGCACCACTCATCGAGCGTGTCTTCGAATTCCGCGCGCAGGCTATCATCGTTCTTTCCGGTGAACCTCCGGCCTCTATTATCGACGAATGCATCGCCAACGGCGTGCGTCTCATCCTCATCAACCAGCATCTGGACCGCACCGATACGAATATGGTGCTGAGCGACGATTCCCACGGCGCCAACCTGGCCGCCATGCGGCTTGTGGCAGCCAGGTGCAGAAAGGTTGCGGTTGTCTCCAGCGGCAGCCGGACGCCCGCACAGTTGCGCCGCGTCAACGCTTTCACCGAGCGCATGACCATGGAGGGTATCCAGGTGGTTCCATGGTGCGGCGGTCCCACCTGCTATGACAGTGGCTATCAGGCCGGTCGAGAATTGCTCGCGGACAGGACCATCGATGGCGCCTTCTGTGTCACTGATCTGCTGGCACTTGGTTTCATGGACGCCGCCCGGCTGGAAATGGGCCGCCGGGTGCCGGAAGATATCTCGATTGTCGGTTTCGACGATATTCCGCAGGCCGGCTGGAAAAGCTACCAGCTGACGACTGTTGCCCAGTCTTTCGACGCATTGACAGAGAAGGTTTTGACCGCGCTCGATAGCGATGAGCCGGAAACCCGGCTTCAGGTCGTGCCCGTTTCCATGGTCGAGCGCATCACCGCGCGGTAGACCAAATGTCTTTCCGGTCAAAAATCTTCAGATCAAACCGCAACGCGTTCACGCTGCGGTACAAGCCCAAGCTTCAGATCGCGCGGACTGCCTTCGGCACGCTCGAGAAACAGGCCGAGGGCTCCGAAGAAGATTTCGAGAAAGCTTTCGACCGAACCATCGTGACGATCCGGCTCCCGGCCGAAGCGCTCCGCCAGCGTTCGGTAAAGGGAAAGCCGTTGCGGCGCGATGTGCGGCAGCGCCAGGCCTGCGCCCTGGCGCAGGCAATACCAGTCGGCAATCAGCTCGGACATCGGCAGGTCCAAGGACAGGACAGTAGCATCAGAAGAAAAAAGGCCTTTCCCTCTCAGCAGATCGAGAACCTCCCGAACGCTTTTATCGGCGATTGCCGTGACGACCTCGGACGGCCATTCCCTGGGGAAATAACGGTGCCTGATCAGCGCCCGCTTGTGGCCCAGCAGAAATTCACCGTAATTGCCGGCGGCAAAAGCCGGGTCGTTCGCCTCACCCGCCAGTTCTGTCTCCTGTGCATAACCATCGGAAATACGACCATTGACCGGCAGGGCAGCCATTTCCACCGTCTCGACAAGGATTTCCTGCCGCGACGGGTGGACGACCTTGAAGGCAGGCGGAAAGGCGACGAGCGACGGCACGGCGATATTGGTGAGCGAGTTTTCGCCTTCCCCGCGCCGGGTCACGCCTTCCACGTGCAGGTGCCCGCTGAAATGGACGGCAAGCCCGGCCTGTAACAGCGCATCCTCCACCGCCTTGCGCGGCGTGCGGCGCACGACATTGGTTTCACCGAACAGGGCGCCTTCCGCACCGCTTGCACCATCGAAAGGATCGAGCGCCGGATAGTGGGAAAAGCCGAGCAATGTCTTGCCGTGCAGCTCCGCCCTGCGGCGCACATCGGCGATCCAGTCGATGAGGAAGGGCTTGCAGCGCAAAAGCGCATTCCAGCCACCGGAGGTGCTGTCGATAAAAGCCGCCTCCTCGCCCGCTTCGAACGCACCATCGAGCGGCTCGAAAATATTGGCGTCGATCATCAGCAGCCACAGGCCCGGTTCCGGTTCGACCAGATAGGAGGCATCCATCAGGCGGTAGACATTGCACCCATCAGGTGAGCGCACCACGTACAACCGGTCCTCCGGCGCATCGGAAACACCGAAAGGGGTTTCCCAATGCAGATAATCCGGCTGGCGGAAATAACCGAAAGCCGCCATCGGGCCAAGGCCTGCAGGATAGCCTTCGCAATACATCCCGTCGCTTACGACGACGCGCTCACCGGCCCGCCGCGCATCGCTTGAAACGGAAAGGCATTTGCCGTTCTCCGTCAGAAACTCCTTGGTGTGGTGCCGGCCGCGCGGTCCGAAAATGTCGTGGTTTCCGGGCAATGCGTAGAAGGCCGTGCCGTGGGCGTCGCTGTGGCGTTGCAGGATGTTCTTCAGCGTTTCAGTCGTCACCCGCTGGCCATCATCGGTATAGTCGCCAAGCAGCACCACATGGCGAATGCCGCGCTGCCGCACCTCCTCCAGCGCCGCATGCAATGCATCGGCGCTTTCATTGAAAACCCGGGTGGATTCACGCGTATCCGACCAGCTGCGCATGGTGATGCGCTGACCATCGATTTCGATGCCGGGAAATCCGAAATCGGCTGCCGTGTCATGGAAATGCGCGTCAGCGATGACGGCAACGGAGGGAAGCGTGCGTGTCAGCATGGTTGAGCGGTCTTTCTGCCCTCGACCATCTGCCCTCGACCCTGTCGATCCAGTCGGAAGCACGGCAGGGGCCGGGCATAAACGGGTCCATCCATCTCATTCCTCCACATGCATGAAGCACGAGGCCCGCTCTGCAAAAGGGCCTCCGCCTTAAATCACGCCGATGCCGCCCGCGGACGATCCGACAGCTGCCGGGCGGCCAGCGCTACATTCGATGCCTGGCTGACGCCTTTGGCAACACCGGCGGCTGCGGCCAGCACCGGCCCGCCTTCCCTGAGACTGCCGATCTCCAGAAAAGGGCACACATCGCCGCCAGCTTCGCTGACGAGTAGCAGCCCCGCAAGACAATCCCATGAATTCATGTGCAATTCGAGATAGCCATCGGAACGGCCATCAGCCACATAGGCAAGCGCCAGCGCACCGGAGCCGGCGCGGCGGACATTGGCGCCCATATCGAGCAGATTCCCAACGACATCGAGATAGGTCGCATTCGCGATACGGGTGGACCACCCCATCTCGATGGAAGCAGCATCGAAGCGCTCCGTTTCCGCAGTCTGGATCGGTTGCCCGTTGCGCGTCGCTCCCTCGCCGCGGCGGGCGAAATAAAGCTCGCCAAGGGCGGGATTACAGATCGCCCCGATTTCGGCCTGCCCGTTTTCGACATAGGCGACGGAGATGCAGAAATGCGGAATGCCACGGGCAAAATTGGCGGTGCCGTCGATGGGATCCACGACCCAGACGCGGTCACCGATCTCGCCGCCGCCCTCTTCCCCGAAAAAACTGTCTTCCGGGAAAGCGGCCGCGATCGCGCCGCGAATATGCGCTTCGGAGGCAGCATCCGTCACTGTCAGAAAATCCTGCGGCCCCTTCATCGAAAAGCTGCGCGTCGCCTCGCCCTGAAAACCTTTCAGCACCAGCTCCCCGGCGGAAAGAATAACGCTGCGGCACAATTCGGCACGCGCTGCCAATGTATCGGGATAGTGGATCGAATCCATGCGCAAGAACCATTTCTCAAAGTTTGAACACGCGTTCATATTGCACGCGCGTTCAAACTTTTCAAGGGGCGTTGAAAAGGTGCTGATGAACATTGGGAGTGGGCGGGCCGCCCATGCCAAATGAACAGCTTCGCAGAAACAGGCAGTTTGAAGCAAAGGACTTATTTCCAATCAAAAATCCCCCACCCGGAAACATAAAATACTGAAAACAGTGGAATGTTGCGAAGCGAAGCGCCTGCATCTTGCGGTTGATACAATTGTCTGTCGGTTAACCCTGTGTATTTCCGATGGCGTAACAGGAATTATGTTACAAATGTCGTTCTGTACTTGAAGAGCCATGAATGAAAATACTGACCACCACGCAAAAACTGCATGATTTCATGTCCGTCCGGTCCGACAATCCTGATCTGCTGAAAGCACAGTATCGCGCTTTCAGCCGACAGATGCCGATGATGTATTTCATCCTGCTTTCAAGCACATGGGCGCTTGCAGTAACGCATATGCAATTGGCGCCGCTTTGGCTCACCGTTGGAGTTCCCACCCTGTTCACGCTCGGCTGCACGCTCAGGATCGCCTTCTGGTGGAGGACGCGCGGCATGGATCCCGAACCGCGGGTGGCGCATGCAGCCCTTCGGCGCACGAACCGCCTCGCTGCCGGCATCGCCATGGCATTTACGCTATGGTCTTTCCTTCTGGTGCCCTATGGGGATGCCTATATGCAATCACACGTCGCCTTCTATATGGCGATTACTGTCATTTCCTGCATTTTCTGTCTGATGTATGTGCGCTCGGCCGCCTTCACGGTGACGCTCATCGTCAATGGCGCCTTCATCGCCTTCTTTCTGGCCTCGCAGCAACCGACATTCGTTGCCATTGCCATCAACGTGCTGCTGGTCTGCATCGGCATGATGTCCATTCTGCTGACCAACTACCGCAATTTCGAGCGCATGGTCATTTCACAACAGCGCACGGAAGCGCTCAGCAACGAAAACCTGCTGCTTGCCAATATCGACAGCCTGACGGAACTGCCCAACCGCCGTGCCTTTTTCGCCCACCTTGAAGCCGAGCTCGAAAAAGCCAGGGCCAACGGAACCCGGCTGGCGCTGGGTGTCATCGATCTGGACGGATTCAAGCCGGTCAACGATCTTTACGGACACTCCGTAGGAGACAGGCTGCTGGTCAATGTCAGCAAACGCCTCACCGCCAATCTGAAAGCCAGCAGGGCCTTTCGGCTCGGCGGGGACGAATTCGCCATCGTCGCCCCGATCATACCCGATGACGCGCAACTCGTCACAAATGCCAATGCGATCTCCGAGCAGTTGAGGGCGCCTTACCATTTGCCGGAGGGCACCGTGCATGTTTCCGCATCCATGGGAATTGCCGTGTTTCCGCACCTCGCCTCAACGCTTGAACAGCTATTCGACAGGGCGGATTATGCCCTTTACCACGCCAAGAAAACCCGGCGAGGCGATGCCGTTCTGTTCGATGCGGAGCACGAAAAGCAGATCAATATCGAAGCCCGCGTCGAGCACCTGCTCAAGCAACGGGATATGGAAAGCGAGCTTTCGGTCGTGTTTCAGCCGATCGTCGATATACGCGACGGAAGAACGGCAGGGTTTGAAGCGCTGGCGCGCTGGCACAGCCCGGTTCTCGGGCATGTGCCGCCTTGCCAGTTTTTCCCCATCGCGGAACGGGCCGGCATCGTCGGTTCGCTGACACGACCGCTTCTCAAGATGGCGCTCGCCTCCGCCGCCACATGGGAACCCTCCCTGCGCCTGTCGTTCAACCTTTCGGCCCAGGACCTCAATTCCCATGAGGGCGTACTTTCCCTTCTCGGCATTATCGAAAACAGCAACTTCGATGCATGCCGGCTGGACCTTGAAATTACCGAGACGGCTTTTGCCCATGATTTCGAACAGGTGAGGCAATCGGTCGAAATGCTGCGCCGCCTCGGCTGCGGCATATCGCTGGACGATTTCGGCACCGGCTATTCCAGCCTGACGCGACTGCATGCATTGCCGCTGACCAAGATCAAGATCGACCGCAGCTTCGTCACGGACCTGCACGAAAAACCGGCCAGCTACAAAATCGTGAAATCCCTTCTCACCCTCAGCCGCGACATGGAACTGGAATGCGTGGTGGAAGGGGTGGAAACACCAGCCGAGCTCACCGCACTCGAAGGCCTCGGCGCCACGCTGGTGCAGGGCTACATCTATGCGCCGCCGCTTCGGGAAGAGGATGTCGGTGCGTTTCTTTCGGGCCAGGCGACTAGAAGCGGAACTTCCGCTGGCAAACGCAGAAACAGGCTCCGCTAAATCAAACCGGCGAAGCCATTTCACGGTCTCTTCCAAACCGCCACATGGCTCCGGTCAAGACTATGAGAGATGACCGAAATCACAATGTTCATAGTCAAAGACATGCAACCGATCGTCCCGGGCAAAAACTACGAACAAAACGAGAATTAACACGGATTTATATTAGCTTCTCTTTTTTCAAGAGCGATAAATATTTAGGGTCCGCATCCGCAAATAGATCGTAGCCTTCCAGCATGTATGCGCGCAAAAGATGTTCTTTCGCCGCAAAAGTATCGCCTAGCTCGAAAAAGGAAACTCCGAGTCCGAATTGGACAAATGCATTGGAGAAGCCGTTCCCACTATTTTCCGCCTCCCGAAAGGCACGACAAGCGTTTTCCCAGTCACCAACCTGTAGGAATGCATCACCAATAGAAGCGTTCAACCATACCGATGCATCCCATATCCGCTTCGGAGTTGGCAAAAGAGCGAGAGCTTGCCGCCACGAAGTTATCGCTTCCACCGGCAAACCGCGCTCATCGAACTCGTCACCTATGGATGAGAGGCGAATTACTTCACGGTAGATATCGTCGGGGAGTTCCTGCTCGTTATTATTCACGGCCTTCTTTCCGTTTGAGGTAGAAATCCAGGTACTGTTTTTGATCCCCTGCGAATCCTTTCTGCCCATATATTTCGAATATTCTACCAAATACGTAGTACGCTCGCTCTCTATCGCCGAGTTTGTACATTGCTTCCCCTTCCGTCATAAGAACAAGGTGGTCCTCATGATTTGGATCGTCATACATTTTCGCCATGACTTCGATCCATTTGGAGGCGTTGTCCTTATCTCCCAGATCGACATAGTCTTGGACAAAGCCTGCTGATAGGCTCTGCGGGTAATAGTCCCATTTTTCTTTAGGTTCAGGTATCAACGCCCAAGCCTGGAGCCCCAGTTCGACAGATCCCGCCAAATCTCCGGCCTGAAATTTCTGACCAGATAAATCCAGCAATTTGTCAATCTGTGCCTTCAGGCTTGCTTCTATTTCAGGCTTTCTAGTCATTTTTTTCCTCAGTTGGCAGGCGGCAGGTAACGGGAGCGAGTTTGCCCCCCTCGACTCGAGTTTGATGGCCCCCATTCAAACCGATAATTGTCAGAGTTCAACATCCAATCTCGCACTTCTTGTGATCGGGCGCCATGGAAGCGTCCCGTAGAATTCCAATAGTCGACAGCGTCAACCGGGTGGTGCCCCATATGCGTTTGAGGTGAATCGACCGGTCTCCAGACATTGTTTTCGTCAAGAAATTCATCCTGCCCCCGACGGTTCGTCCGCAACAGGCCTTCTTCACGCATCCGTTCACGAACCTCGTTGCCGGTACGTGAGGTTTTGGAAGGAGTATTGCCCAGATACTGCCTGCGAAGGCTTATGCGCCGAGTACTTCTTGCACCTTGCTCACCTGTCTCCACCGCCGTTCGGCCAGCTGTCTGTGTCTGACTTCTCGCCAGAGCACCAGCCTCAGCCGTTGCGGCGGTTCTGCCTGCGACTTTCATGCCTGCAGCAACAGCTCCGGTACCACCCGCAACACCTTGGACCATTCCGATGGTGTTTTCGACCTGTTGTGCAGTCTGTTCGGATGCACCGGCAAGCCTAGCGACATCGCCGGAGGCGCTTGCAATGGCGGTTGAAGTCGCTTCACCCGTCCACGCCTGACGCAGGCCAGCCTGGAAATTGTCATAGCCGTTAGCAACAAGAAGGCCACCGCCGATCATGGCCGGGATACCCGGTGCTGCACCGACACCCGTGCCGGTTGCCGCGCCTCCAACCCCGGCAAGGGCAGCGCCGGCAACTGCCTCCGCAGCACCGCCAACCGCCTGCAGACCACCTACAGTTCGAGTAACAATCCTCCCATTGTTTTCATCGAATTCGCTGATCGCCTTTCCAGCTTCATCAAGCTTTTGGCCGGTCCAGTCCAACGCTTGTTCATACCACGCCTTATCCTGCTCATCATTCGCGTCTGGCGGCGCACTTGTCTCGGTCGATTTGACGTTGACGTATTCGCCTGGGCAATTTCCGTTGTTGAGCGTGCAGCGATCTGTGTGCCGTTGAACAGGTATTCCGTTCGCCCTTACGATAGTGGACGAAGTGACAGGTTCAACGATATTGCCGACGGTTCCTGACTTTACACCAAGGCCTACGCCGGGCTCATCGCCATACGAGCAACGGAACTGCGAATTCTGGCGCTTTATGACGAGGCCGTTTGATCGCACATCGGGCGAATAGTTGTTCTTGTCATCTCCTTTGCCCCAGCACATGTAAGGAACCGGTTTGTCCGGCGATTTGCAAACATCTGGGGACAGGCATACAGCCAACGCTGAAGCATCATCTGGAATAAATTCCGGCGGGCTCGGATCCGCGGTCGTTGGCGGCGGATGATATTCGTCTCCCTCTTCGGGGTCATTGAAATATGCGCGCTGCTCCTCCGCATCAAGGCTGCTTTTGTAATCTACGTACCCTGCAGCGCGGTCGGGTTCGTGGAAGAGGGTGGTCTGCGGCAGGTTCAGTTCTTTCGCCAAGGCGATGTTCGGCGAAGGATCTGAGCCGTAAACAGTAATTGGCTCCAGGACGGTGACATCATCGCTCATGCCATCGTCTCCGCGTGCCTGTCGGCGATTGACAGTATCGGAACACCGCGCCGTTCGGGCCAAGGAAATCCTATCCGCCACGTGAGAAATACTCGGCCAATTCCGGGCCTCATGTCGAAGTGGACACCGTCGAGAACAAGAGGGGACCACTGAACGCCCCGTCCCTGGTCGAGCTCCACCCGCAGCGAGATGTCAGGTAAAAACCCTTCCAGAGTTTCAAACTGCGGCAAGAGTCTGTGAAGTTCAAATGCTTCGTTCCCCGTCAACCAAGGCTCGGCAACCTGGTCTTTCGGTGCAGCCTGCCAAAACGAGAAATTGAAATCCGTCGGAAGCAGGGGATGCCGCTTCTCCAACCATTCGTCATCATAGGTTCCTGCGAGATCGGCGCGATCCAGCCAGAAGGGTGAAATCGGAGCAAGACCTGCAGGCGTCGGCCTGTCGCTTACCGCGCGAATTGGCAGGTTTTCGTCTTCAATCTGCGGAGCGGGCCATTCGGATCGTTCCCTGAACCGCGACTCGTCTACGAGGCCTATGCCGACAGGATTTGCCTCTATAGCCTCATGGCCCAGCCGTCCTCCAAATGCCAACCGCCAGTCCAACGGGACGTGAGGTACCGGTTGGCCTTCTGTGAGTTCCCAACCATCCAGGGCATCCTCATGCGCCCGATCCATCAAACCACGCCAAGTCTTGCGCGTTTTTGCCCGCCAGAAACGTGGACCGTGAACGCGGAGACGCTTCTCGATTGAGCCTACCCGTAAACCGCAAGTCCACGAGGATGAAGGCTCTCCACCCGGTGAAAATGTTGCGCCTATAAATGTCACGTCGGTTCCGGGCTTGAATGGCGCAAGATCGGTGCATGCCATCTGAGGTGATTGATGCGGGTCACCGTCATAGATATCTGACATGACGAGGGGCGATTGCTTGTCCGAGAGTTGGAGAGGCCCTCCATTTGTCAGCTTGAAAGTACCCCTTGCAACCACGACTCCCATCAGCTCCCCGAGCAAGTTGTATTGTCGGAAAGCAAGGGCGGGAAATGGCGTCCTGTTATCGACGGACATTTCAGATCAACCTTTTGCTGATGAGTCCGCCGATGTCGGCGCGGCGTCTGAAAAACCGCCACCGGGTTTGTTCAAGTCAACGACCACGCCATTGATCTGTGTCGGGCCGGATGCGGTAAAGTTAAAGTTCGTGCCGAGAATAATGACGGTGCCGTCTTTTCTCATAATGAATTTCGAAGCGCCGCACTCGATGACAAACTCCTCGCCGACGATTGTTTTTTTGAATTTCCCAACATTTTCCAGCGACGTCTGGCCGACATTCGTGACCTTGCTTACCCCAACCTGCTCGGTTTTCGCCACCCCGACAGATGTGGACTGAAACGAACTGACGATCGTGTTCATGATGCCCGGCAGCGGAAACAATCCCGAAGCATCGGAACCGACGCCCGAGCCGGAGCCGGCTAGCGCCGTACCCGCATCCGCACGCGGGCTCGGGCCTGAGACAACACCTTCGCGTGCGGAAAGACCGCCCGCACCGAGGAAACCTAGTGCCGATGAGGCAAGCGTGGTGGCGAAGGCCGCGACACCCGGGCCGCCGCCGCCGGCGATCTGGGCTGCCTGCGAAAGCAGACCAGCCGTCTGCCCGGATAGCGCCTGCACGCCCGCCATGGCCATCATCGCCATCGGTCCCGTGCCGCCGACGACGGTGTTTACCGAGCCGCCGATCTCGTGTTTCTGGTTGCCGGAAACTTCCACCGCGCGGTTGCCGCCGACCGAGGCGACCTCATGCCGGTCGATGCGCTTGGTCCGGTCATTCAGAACCCGCGTCGTCTGGTCCTTCTGTGCGTGGAAGAACTGGTTCTCCTTGCCGGCCTCATCCTCGAAGGTGATTTCGTTGAAACCGTCACCCTTGTGGCTGTTGGAGCGCAACACCATACGCGTCTTGTTGGCAGGCAGGTCGTAAGGCACGGAATTGGCCGGATTGTTGACCACGCCGATGACCAGCGGCTTATCCGGGTCTCCATCGACAAAGGCGACCATCACCTCCATGCCGATGCGCGGGATAACCTGCGCACCCCAAGTGCCGCCGCCCCATGCCTGGCTGACACGAACCCAGCACGTATCCGTGCCATCCTTCTTCGCCTTGCGGTCCCACGGGAACCACAGCTTGATGCGGCCATATTGGTCAGGATGGATTTCCTCGCCTTCAGGTCCGGCGACGATCGCCACCTGCGTGCCTTCGATGCGCGGGCGCTTCGTCACCCGGTGCGGCGTCAAGGGAACGCGCGCCGGAATTGCCTCAAAATGATTTCGATACTCAGGCTCGTTACTGTTTGTCTCATAGGAGAGATCGACGATGCTGTGGCTTGCCCTGATGATCACATGCTCTTCATAGGCATGTTCGGGATGGGCTACTTCGTAAGGCGTGAAGCGGCGGCCGGCCTCCAGAATGCGCGAGGCCGACGAACCGAAAACCCGGTCATGATCGGCTTCGATCGCCTGGGTTCTGAGTTTTTGCGCCCGCTCGGCCTCTTCCACCGTCCTGATGCGGGCCGGATATTCGTAGAGCTCGCGCTTCGTCGCATCCGGCATCTGCACCAGCGATGGCGTCATCGTGCCCGGCACCATGCCCGGCGTCTCGAAATTCCAGTCCGCACCCGCCCGCTGGCCGGAGACATAGGAAAAGCGCCGCGCCCAGTCGTTGATGTGGTTGCGATCCGACGACCCCTGCGCCAGCCGCACCGTCCCCTCCCCCTGCGCGGCCGGTGACGGCCCGAGCCAGCCGCTGGCGCTATCGGCCACATGCAGCTTGTGGGAACCATCCTCATGGCTGAACCAGTAGAACAGGCCATCCTCCTCGAAACGGCGGGTGAGATAATCGAGATCGGTCTCATTCCACTGCACACTGTAGTGCTGTGCAGGCGGCGGCGAGATGATGCCCGATGTGTCCGGTGCCGGAATGCCGTGCTCGGAAAACAGCGTCTGGACGATCTCCACCGCCGTCTTGTCCATCCAGATACGGCAATCCGACCGGCGTGACAGAAGCCACATTTGCGGGCGGATGGTCATGGCATAGGAGCGAAGGCCCCGAGTGATAGGCGGACCCTCATGCAACTCGGTAACCAGGCCGTTGAAGGGGCGGCGCACGCCGCTGCCCTCTTCGCCATCGCCCTGTTGCACCTCGACCGACACATCGACCAGCCGTCCGATCAGTTCTTCGGGCTTGACCGCTTCCTTCTTGGCGCGCACCGTCAGGCGAATGTCGAAGAGCTGCGACACGCCTTCCTCGACCTTCAGGCGTTCCGGCAAAAGCAGATCTTCACCCAACGGGGACGTGACCTTCAGAACGCGGCTCGCCTGAATGAAATCAGACGGCGAGGGCTGGTCGCTCATTGTCTATCTCCGCAATGTACAGAATGAGAAGCGGCATGCATGGGCTATCGCCTTCAACTATTGCTGATCGTGAAGCGAGGGCGCTCGGCGCCGTCACTCATCACCTGAATTCGTTCGTGCCAGAAAGAGAGCCAAGGGTCTCCATGCTCGAACTTCCGTCAGCGTCGCTCCCCAACCAGATAAGCGTATTGGAGTTTCGTTGCATAGTTGGTCGTCACATCCATCTTTGGGCCAAACATCACATCCGGGGTAAGAACGGTCCCGATCTCTTTCGCCGTGGGTGCGGTTCCGAGAAGATATATGTCTCTCGATAAGAACATCTGATTGCCGAACGAATTAGCGACGGCATAATTCACCTGCAAGGCGAACGCACTGTGCCGGTGCTGCAGCAAAGCCTGGCCAATCTTGGTTTCATTTGCTCGCAGCCACTTCCGCAACCAGACGGAAATTGCGCCCTCGTTGAGAGCGGCGGCAGCCTGGCTGAACACGGCTGCCGCCGCTCCACCGACAGCTGCGCGCTGATTGAATTGCCTCGGGCCGTCGGGAAGGCTCATATACGAAAGATCGGGTCCTCGACCCATCTTCTGAGGTGCCAGGACTTCGTCCTGCCGAACGGGACGGACGGTGAAACTGTCTGTAGAAACGGAAAAATTAGGCATTCAACACGCCTCCCTCTGGACGACATAACGAAAAATGCGGCACCGTCAGCGTTACGAGCTGTTGGTCCGCAAGCCCGGATATATAGTCCGGTGCCCGCTAAGGCACCGGACCTTTGTCATCAGGCGGCCTTCGTCGTCGCCAGATCGTAAGAGGCGATCATCGGAGACTGCGGCGAGTTGTTGTCGTCGAACGGCGTGTACTTCACTTCCATCTTGGTGAAGTTGAGCTTGATCGTTTCCACCGGACGGTCACCGCTGGAATCCACCGAGTAGCTGGCGATGAGTGTGTTCGTCAGCAGATACTCGATATAGGTGTTGCCGGGATTGCCCGTGGTCACCAGATGGATGGTTGCGAGCTTGCCAGTGCGGCCGGCGCAGGCTTCCTGGAAAAGCTTGGTGGAAGAAGAATCGCTAACCTTGGTCAGAATGACTTCCGAGATCGTCGGCTCGGATGCTTCGCGGTTTGCAGCAGAACCAGCAGAGGTGTTCATGTTGCGGGCCACGTTCCAGTGAATGGCTTCAATATCCATCCACTTGCGGTGCTCCTCATGCGTGGCGTCGCCCTGGATACCGTCAATCTGCAGATAAATTGGCATGCTGTAAGCTCCTGTAGCTGAAATGACCTCTTGCTCCGAGGCCGAGTTACCCTTCGTTTAATGCCGCATGCGTCGGGTAGCCCCATCCGACGCGGCAACTTTATCCACCCCAACCTCTTCGGTTACGGCGAATTCATCTGCTTCCCCAGCCTCTTCGGCACGAATGCCGAACCCGTTTTCACCAAAATCGACAATGATCGTCCCGACACGCTCTCCCGCGATGACCTTCTCGAGGAAAAAGCTGGAAAGAGGCGGCAGGAGATCCCTGCCGATCATGATTTCGATGGCGCGTGCGCCGATTTCACTTGCACCGGCACGCGCCACCAACGCGTCGCGCGCGGCATCGGAAAGGGTCAGGTCGGCGCCGTATATTGCGAGCACGCGTTCCCTGATCTTGCCGATCTGCATATCCACAATCCTTGCGAGTTCTTCCGCACCGAGCGGCATGAAAGGCAGGATGATCGTGCGCCCGAGGAATGCGGGCTTGAACTGTCTGGTCAGCTCCGGCATCAGCAGCGCTTCCAGCGCCTCGCCTTCCGGCATCGTATCCGGATCGGCGGAAAGCGCGGCCAGCAGTTCCGAACCGGTATTGGCCGTCATGAAGATCGTGGTGTTCTTGAAATCGACGTCGCGACCTTCGCCGTCGCGCAGCACGCCCTTGTCGAACACCTGATAGAAAATATCCTGGACGCCGGGATGAGCCTTATCGATCTCATCGAGAAGGAGAACGCCGAACGGCCGGCGGCGAACCGCTTCCGTCAACACGCCGCCTTCGCCGAAACCGACATAACCGGGCGGCGAACCGAGAAGCAGCGAAACCTTGTGCTCCTCCTTGAACTCCGACATGTTGATCGTCGTCAGATGGCTGTTGCCGCCATAGAGCAGATCGGCGAGCGACAGCGCCGTCTCGGTCTTGCCCGTTCCGGACATGCCGACGAGGAAGAACACGGCAGGCGGGCGGCGTGGATCGGACAATCCGGCACGGGCGGTGCGCATGGCATCGGCGATGCGGCCGATTGCAGCATCCTGCCCCACGACTCGCTGGCGCATGCGCGCATCCAATGTGCGCGCGCTTTCGATCTGATCGGCCAGAAGTTTACCGAGCGGAATTCCGGTCCAGCGCGATACGACGGATGCAATCGCTTCACGATCGACCATCGTCGGCACTAGTCTTTCGGCATTTGCCGGTTTGGTCTCAGCCGCAGGCCGCAGGCGCGACACATTCGACGCGCCGGTTTCAACGGGCTGCTCTTCGCTGAGTTCAGCCATTTCCGCATCATAACGGCCACGCAGATCGTCGATCCCGCTCTCAAGCTTCTCGACTTCGTCGCGTATCGACTGGATACGGCCCTGCATCTCGTCATCCTGCGGTTCACGCAGGAGCCAGTTGAACTCATCGGTCAGAAGACGCCGCTCGCTTTCCATCGCGCGCAGCCGTTCCGGCAGGGTCTGCCGCGCCAACGAAACGGCCGCCGCCGCCGTATCGAGAAGGCTGACGGCCTTGTCCGGCAATTGCCGCGCCGGCATGTAACGCGCCGATAATTGCACCGCCGCCACAATCGCCTCGTCACGAACGATAACGTTATGATGGCTGATGAAGCTATCGGCGACACCGCGCAACATGCGGATCGCGGTCGTTTCATCCGGCTCGCGCACATGCACGGGCTGGAAACGACGCGTCAGCGCCGCATCCTTTTCGAAATATTTCTTGTATTCGCTCCAGGTCGTAGCCGCGACGGTGCGGACTTCGCCGCGCGCGAGAGCAGGCTTGAGAATATTGGCCGCATCGCCCTGTCCGGCCGCACCACCGGCGCCGACAAGCCCGTGCGCCTCGTCGATGAACAGGATGACCGGCTCGGCCGAGCGTTTTACCGCATCGATCACGCCATGAAGACGGCGCTCGAACTCACCCTTCACGCCGGCACCGGCCTGCAGCAGCGAAATATCGAGGTTCAGCAGGCGAACGTTGCGCAATTTTTCCGGCACATTTCCGGAAGCGATTTCGAGCGCCAGCGCTTCGGCGACCGCCGTTTTGCCAACCCCGGCTTCACCCACCAGAATGGGATTGTTCTGACGACGGCGCGTAAGAATATCAACGAGTTGGCGCAATTCATCATCGCGCCCGATCACCGGATCGACCTTGCCGTTCCGGGCGTCGGCGGTCATGTCCTGGGTGTAAAGACGCAGAAAATCGTTCTGGCCGGCGGCCGGCGCGGCGCCCGCCGTCGCGGAAGGAACCTCTCTTCCGCTGCTGTCTTCAACCGAACTGCGAAGGCGTTCGAGAGCCGCGCGATCCATCGCCTTCAGCGACGGAAATGCCGAGCGGACAAAAGAGCGGAGCGAGGTTTCCTCGTCCATCGCCAGAAGCAGATCGCAAAGCGTCACGCGGTCGCGCCCGGCCTCCAGCGACGCGAGAACCCATGCCTCACGGCCCACCGTCAGAATGTTTTGGGAGAGCGACAATGCCTCTCCATCGCCGATAACAGCCTCTTCCAGGCTGCGGTCGATTTCCGTCTGTAATACCGGAAGTGGAATTTTTAATTCTTCGAATGTTTTCGCATAGATGCCGGCATCTACAACCGCTAGCAGCCAATGCGGGATATCCACGTACCTGTGCCCCATACGCACCGCAACAGAAGCCGCAGCTTCAAGCGAGACACGCAGGTCAGGCTCAAGCGCTTCAACGAGGCGATTGAGATCGATATGCGACATGCAATGAGCCTCCTGCCCGGGTTCATTCCACAACGTAACGTGGAATAACTATGATGATGAAACCGGGTTGTCCACCCCGAAGTTTATTTTTCATCGGATTAGATTAGGTGGTATGCGCCACAATTTAGACACATTTTGAATAAGTCTGTCTGAGGAATAGCCTTACGTAAGGGAAGTAACTACAAAAAATCCATTACTATTTCCTGGGGATAAACTGCTCTTGAACGCGCCGCATGTTAAAAGAGATACAGAATTTTTTGGCGATTGCGGAGAAAATATCCGGATCGATTCAAGAACGCGTGAAATATACTACAGAATTAAGGATGAAAGAAATCAGGCACGCACAGAAGAGCGCGCCACCTCCCCACAGGATAACTTAAAGATCTCCAGTAGCTGGGACAGTGTCAGCAATCTTGGATTGCAGATTATATATTCCGAAAGCAAGGACATAGAAATATTGGCGTGGCTTGCCGAAGCAAGCCTGCGGCTGCGCGGCTTTCCTGGACTGCGAGAAATCTATGAGCTTTGTGGCGATCTTTTCTACAACCATTGGGACTCATTGCGCTCCATCAGCGATGATAATGATGAGGAAAAATTTGCACCTTTTGCGGGATTGAACGGCATCGGCGCCGAGGGGACGCTTGTGCAGCCGCTTCGGCTTGCGCCGCTGATCCCCGGGAGGAAATTTGGAGAGCACAGCCTCTGGGATTTCCAGCTGGCGCAGCGACCGAACGAGAGCAAACGGCGCGAAGAACTGTATCGGCTCGCATCAGAAGCAGGCGTTGCCGCCATGTCTTCCCATCTGGCCGAGGTAAACGCCTGCCTCTCCTCCTTTGATGCCATCACGGCCGTTCTTTCCGAACGTTGCGGCCAGGCCGCCCCGCCGAGCTCCAATATACGCAACACGCTTATCGAAGCGGCTGCGGCACTTCGCACGCTGGGTGGGCGCGACGAGGAAACGGCACCGCTCGAACGGGCTACGGCTGCGGCTACCAGTGCGGATGAAAGCGGCCAGCCCGCCGTGCGGACACCCGCAACTTCTCCGGAAGGCATATCTTCACGCGATGAAGCGTTTGAAACTCTTCTTTCGGTTGCGCGTTACTTTCGCCGGACCGAACCGCATTCGCCGATTTCTCTTTCCATCGAAACGCTGGTTCGCAGGGGGCGCATGGATTTTTCCGAACTGCTGGCGGAGCTTCTGCCCGAGGCACAGGCCCGCAATGCCGTTCTGACGGCCGCCGGGATCAAGCCCGGCGGAGACAACAACGGAAAATAACGAGGCGAGGGACGGAGACGCCGTCCAGTAACAGTCAGCCATGCCAAGTGGCATCAAGGAGGTTGAAATGGCAAGTGTACACGAAAAGCTGGAACGGGTTCGCAAGCCCCGCGTCCACATCAAATACGAAGTCGAAACCGAAGGCGCGATGGTGGTCAAGGAACTGCCCTTCGTTGTCGGCGTTCTCGGCGATTTCTCGGGCAATCCGACCCAGCCGCTGAAGCCGTTCGGCGAGCGCAAATTTGTTCAGATCGACCGCGACAATTTCGACGAGGTGATGCGCCGCATGACGCCTGGCCTCAACATTGCCGTCGCCAACACGCTGCAAAAAGACGGCACGGACATGCAGGTCAACCTGAAGTTCGAAAGCATGGACGATTTCGAACCCGGCGCCGTCGTGCAGCAAGTTCCCGCCCTCAAGGCGCTTCTGGACGCCCGCAACGAACTGCGCGACCTGTTGTCCAAGGCCGACCGCTCGGAAGATCTGGAACGGCTGCTGGAAGATATTCTGCAGAACAAGACCGACCTCGCAACGCTGGTTTCCGAACTCAAGGAAAAGAACGGCGCGAGCGAATAATCGCCTGTGCGGAGGAAAACCTCCCCGAACGGCCCCGCTCTGGGGCTTCAACTGTTCAAGCGGCATTTAAAAGCCGCATGTGGAAGGACTGAAACATGAGCGCTGAAAGCCTGCTGAAAAGCGAAGCCCAGGCAACGACCGCCGAAGATCAGGGACTGCTGTCCAAGGTGGTTGCCGCAACCCGCCAGACCGAACCGGACCGCGCGCAGAACCTCCTGCGCACGCTAACAGACCAGGCGCTGAAGGGAACGGTCAAATATGACCGCAACCTCACCGTCACCCTCAACCAAGCGATTGCCGAGCTGGACCGGACCATTTCCGAACAGCTCGCCGCGATCATGCAGGCGCCGGAATTCGCCAAGCTGGAAGGCACCTGGCGCGGGCTCAACTATCTCGTCAAGAATTCCGAGACGAGCGTCAACCTGAAGATCCGCGTCATGAACGCCGGCAAGCGGGAACTGGCGCGCGATTTGGAAAAGGCCGTTGAATTCGACCAGTCCCGCCTCTTCAAGGCGATCTATGAAGACGAATTCGGCACCCCCGGCGGCGAGCCGCTCGGCGCCATCATCGGTGACTACGAATTCGACAATTCCTTCGACGACGTGCAGTTGCTGCAGGGTGTCTCGTCGATTGCGGCGGCGGCTTTTGCGCCGTTCATCTCGGCGGCCAGCCCGCACATGTTCGGCTTCGAGGATTATCGCGATCTTGCACGCCCGCGCGATCTGGAGAAGATTTTTGATACGGTGGAATACGCCAAGTGGCGCAGCTTCCGCGAAAGCGACGATTCCCGCTTCGTGACGCTCGCTCTTCCGCGTGTGCTCGCGCGCATGCCCTATGGCCCGAAGACCAACCCTATCGACGATTTCGCCTATGACGAGACCAAGGGTGCGGTGAATGGCGACCTTCAGCATGACGAATATTGCTGGATGAACGCCGCCTACGTCATGGGAACGAAGTTGACCGACGCTTTTGCGAAGAGCGGATGGTGCACGGCGATCCGCGGTGCGGAAAATGGCGGCCGGGTGGAAAATCTGCCCATGCACGTCTTCTCCAGCGATGACGGCGATCTCGATCTGAAATGCCCGACGGAAGTGGGCATTACCGACCGTCGCGACGCCGAACTGGGCAAGCTCGGCTTCCTGCCGCTTTGCCACTACAAGAACACAGACTATGCAGTGTTCTTCGGTGCCCAGACCGCGCACAAGCCCAAGCTTTACGACAAGCCGGAAGCCACGGCCAACGCCGCCGTTTCGGCCCGCCTGCCCTACATCATGGCCACGTCGCGCTTCGCGCATTATCTCAAAGTGATGGGCCGCGACAAGATCGGCTCCTTCATGGAAGCGTCCGATTGCGAAGTCTGGCTCAACCGCTGGATCGCCAACTACGTCAACGCCAATGACGAAGCGGGTGAAGAAAGCCGGGCGAAATATCCGCTGCGCGACGCCAAGGTGACCGTGCAGGAAGTGCCGGGCAAACCCGGCGCCTACAATGCGGTCGCATGGATGCGGCCCTGGTTGCAGATGGAAGAACTGACGACCTCGCTGCGCATGGTCGCGCGTATTCCGTCCAAGAACTGAACCTGGACCGGGGTGGTCCGCCACCCCGGCCCCGTTCGTCACCCGGAGCCCGCTCATGGCGCATCAGTCCTTTCCGGACGCCCGCATTTTTGCCGATCAGCTCATCGCCCTCATCGACGATGCGCTGACCGCTCAGGTTAACGCCATTCTCCATCACCCTGATTTTCAGGCGATGGAAGCGAGATGGCGCGGGCTTGCCATGGTCGTTCGTGAGGCTGGCCGCGGCGCCGACGTTAAGGTGAAGCTGCTGAACGCCAGCTGGCGCGATCTTGCCCGCAACACGGAACGGGCCACCGACTTCGACCAGAGCCATCTTTTCGAAGTCGTCTATAATCGCGAATTCGGCATGCCGGGCGGCGAGCCGGTCGGCCTGTTGATCGGCGACTACGCCTTTTCCCCCGATGATCTTCAGGGCGCCGATTCCATCACCACGCTGTCACAGATCGGCATGGTGGCTGCGGCCGCCTTCTGCCCCTTCGTCGCAGCGGCAGCACCTTCCGCCGTCGGACTGCAGGATTTTTCCGAACTCAGCCGAGTTCACGACTTTTCCTCGCTGAAGCAGGACAAATCGCGGCTTCGCTGGCATGCGCTTCGCGCACGCGACGATTCCCGCTTTGTCGGCCTTGTTGCGCCGCGCGTTTTGATGCGCTCGCCATACAGGCCCTACGCGCGGGGGCGCGATGACGGATTTCCATTCCGCGAGCATGTGGCGGAAAGCGGCGAGACCCTGCTTTGGGGCAACGCCGCTTTCGCCTTTGCAACGGTGGTCGTGCGCAATTTCGTCGATTCCGGCTGGTTTGCGGATCTGCGCGGTGTGACGCAGGATGCCGTGGATGGCGGCATGCTCTCTTCCCGGCAATTGCCACCGCTCGATCTCGGCATCGAGAGCAATGGCCTATCCGCGCAGCCGCCCGTCGAAGTGCAGCTGACGACCGGGCAGGAGCAGCAATTTTCCGATCTCGGCATCGTGCCCGTCTCCACCACCTATCTCTCCGGCATGGCGATCTTCAACGCCAACCAGTCCCTGCATGCCCCCGGCCATTATTCCAGCGAAGCCGCAAGACAGAACGCCCGCCTCGCGGCCATGCTGCAATATGTGCTGTGCGCCTCCCGGTTCTCGCATTACCTCAAGGTCATCATGCGCGACGATATCGGCCAGCTGAGCGATGCCTCGACGATAGAGCGCAAGCTGGAAGGCTGGCTTTCCTCATACACGCTTGGCAATGACGATGCGGAAGCGGCGCTGCGCACGCGCTACCCGCTGCGCTCCGCCGGGATCAAAGTTTTCGAGGTTCCCGGCAAGCCGGGAACATTCTCCTGCACCGTGCGCCTTCAGCCGCATTTCCAGCTCGATGACGTCTCCACGAGCTTCCACCTCATTGCCGAAACCATGATGCCGCCCGCCGCCGCATCCCGGTCTTCAGCCGAGCCGCAAAGGATATCCGCATGACACTGCGCGACGATATTTCCCACCTCCTGGACGACAATCGGCTGCAAGACACAATTGGGCTCGCGCGGGACCATGTGAAATCAAAGCCGACCGACAAGGATGGCCGTCATTTCTACATCGACCTGCTGGTCCTTGCCGGCGACTATGAAAAGGCCGATGCACAGTGCAATCTCGCCGCAACATTTTCGCCGCAGGACAGCGTCGGTTTTTCCCTCTTTCGCCACCAGCTGCGCGCCATGGCCGCGCGCAATGCGTGGTTCGAAACCGGCGCGGTGCCAGATTTTCCCGGCGGTCCGTCCGAACTCGACCAACTGGCCATCCGGGCGAATATCGCTGCACGCAGCGGCGATGCGGATGCCGCCAGAACCGCACTGGCTGAACTCGATGAAAAACGCGGCAACGTACCAATCAGCCGCAACGGCAAGAGCGCCGGCGATATTCGCGATCTGGACGACCGGATTCCGCATGCGCTGGAAGTGCTGACCAATGGCGGTCGCTACCTGTGGATCGATTACGATCGGATAGAAAGCCTCATCATCGACCCGATGAGCCGCCCGCGCGACCTCGCTTTCCGCGGGGCTGAGCTGACATTGCGCGACGGCGCGGTCGCATCCGTGCTGCTCCCGGCGATCTACCACGGTGCAAAGGACGATGTCGGCCTCCTCCTCGGCCGGGAAACCCGATGGAGCGAGGATGACCGGCCTCTGGCAACCGGGCAAGGCCAGCGCTGCCTGCTAATTGGCGACGATGTGGTGCCGTTCCACGAGCTCGGCTCCCTTTCCGCCGCCTCCGACGATGAAAGGCAGATCGCCCGTGGTTGATCCGCTCGAGCAATATCGCGCGCGGCAGAGAACGCTGTCACGCTCCGTTCTGGACCGGCTGCTCGATGACGCGCCGGATGCGGAAACGGATATGCTCGTCAGCCTGAAGGATCAGGCACGCGAGATGCGCGAGGTCATCCGCCGCGATCTCGAGGCATTGCTCAATACCCGCCGTAACCCCGCCGGTCCGCCGGCGGCGCTGAAAGAGCTTGCCGATGCGCTGGTGAGCTATGGCGTGGACGGCATTCTTTCGGCCAATCTGGTGACGGATGCCTCCAAGGCGCGGCTCGCACGCAGCATCGAGCGGCGTATTTCCCTGTTCGAAACCCGCCTTTGCGATGTGCATGTGACGATCCTGAAAAACCGCACGGATGGCGACCGGGCGCTTCGCATGCGCATACAGGCAAGTTTCCGCCTTCAGGAAGGCATGCCGCCGATCAGCTTCGAATCCCGGATCGATCCGTCAACGCAGCTTTTTCTGGTGGAGGCGACGAATGGCTGACGGCTTTCTCGAAAAATACAATGACGAACTCTTCGCGCTGCGAAAACGCGCATCGCGTTTCGCGGCGGCGTTTCCGAAGATTGCCGGCAGGCTGCGCATGACGGGCGATGTCGCCGACGATCCCCATGTCGAACGGCTGATCCAGAGCTTCGCCTATTCCGCCGCCCGTGTGCGCCAGAAGTTGGACGACGAGTTTCCGGAACTGTCGGACAGCCTCTTGGAAACGCTTTACCCGCATTATCTTGCGCCGATCCCGTCCATGAGCGTGGTTCAATTCACCCCAAGCACGGCGCTCGCAACCGTGCAGACACTTCCCCGACACAGCGAAATCCTTGCCGAGCCAGTAGGTGGTGAAAGCTGCCGTTTTCGCACCACGCAGGCAGTGGAAATCGCGCCGCTGCAAATCGCAGCCGCAACGCTGTCCGGCCAGCCGATCGACGCGCCTTTTTCGGCCTCGTTTACCGGCGCCGCCAGCTGCCTGCGGCTTTCGCTGCGCAGCACGGCGCCGCGCGGCGGCACTTTCCCGGAAATGGGCCTGACGAAGCTTCAGGTTTTTCTGTCCGCCGCATGGCAGCAGGCCACGGCGCTTTACGAGCTTTTGACCAATCATTGCGTGGGCATGGCGCTTGCGCGGCACGCCGAGGACAAGGAAGCCGTTTTCCTGCCCGCCGGCAATCTCACGCCATCGGGCTATTCCCGTGATCAGGCCATGTTGCCCTATCCGGCCAACAGTTTTGACGGATACCGGCTTCTCACCGAGTTCTTCGCGCTGCCACAGAAATTTCTCTTTCTCGACATCGACGGGCTGGACAAATGGAGCGGCGGCGACTGCGAACTTTACATCTATCTGGATGCAGCGGACGCACAGCTTGAACGCATGGTATCGGTCCGGGATTTCGTGCTGAACGCCTCGCCGGTCATCAACCTGTTCAAACAAAGCTGCGAACCGCTCAGCCTCGATGGCACGCGCACGGAATACCGGCTGCTGCCAGATGCACGGCGGCAGCGGACCCGCGAAATCTATGCCGTCGAAAACGTTCAACTGACAAGCCGTTCCGGACAGACGGAAAAGACCTCCCCGTTTTTCGGCCGCACCCAGCGCAACAACGGTGCAAACGTTTTCTGGCAGATACAGCGCCGTTTCGACGACGATGGTTCTTCCGATACGGACATCGCCTTCGTCGATCAGAAGCGCGGACCGCTTGGACCGCTCGACATGGTGGCGAGCATCGATACGCTGTGCATCAATCGCGAGCTGCCAAGCCAGCTTCCCTTTGGCGGCGGCCACCCCTTCCTGCAGCTTTCGACCGGTAACGAGGCTATAAAATCCATCCATGCGCTAATGCCGCCGACCGCGGCGATCCGCGTCAACGAGCGCTCGGCGCGTGAATGGCGGCTGATTTCGCATCTCCTCCTCAACCATCTCTCCCTCACCGACAGCGGCGGCGCGGCACTGAAGGACATTCTGTCGCTCTATTCCTTCAGGGACAGCCCGGAGACCCGGCAGCTCGTGGAGGCGATCAGCAATGTCGAGGCGCAGAATTCCCATGCCCGGATCGGATCGGCCATGGTGCCGGGAACGGATATCACCGTGGAGTTCGACCCCGCGCTGATCGCGCGGCCTGCCGCATTTGTGTTTGCCAATGTCCTCAATCATTTCTTCGGGCTCTACACCTCGATCAACAGTTTCACGCGGCTGACCGCGACGATGCGCGGCCACTCCAAACCGATTGCCCGCTGGCCGGCCCGCGCGGCCGACCGGCCGCTGCTCTAGGAGACCGGGATGGAACAGCAGACGCCAACCATGAAAGACCGGCAGGCCGCGCTTCTCAGCGACGATCCCGGCCGTTTTGAGCCCGCCACCGCGTTTCGCGTCGCCCAGCTGGTTTCGGCGGATGATGGGATTGTCGTCGGCGCTCATGGCGGAACACAGCCGACCCCGCTGGCGATCAGCGGTTTCAACCGCAAACGCGGCCAGGCCGAACTGAAATCCGCCTTCGCGCCCATTGTCGGGCCGCTCGGTTCGCTGCCGCCGGTCTATGGCGAATTGCTGCAGCGGGAAGAGCGCAGTCGCTCCGGCGCGCTGGCAAGCTTCTTCAATCTGTTCGCGGTAAGGTTCAGCGAACTGTTTGTATCCGCGACCGAAAAATACCGCCTCGCAAGGGGATTGCGCTGGTCGGCCGAGCAGCGGGAGAACGGTTTTCGCAAAACCCTGCTTGCACTCACCGGGTTCCGCACAGCCGGTCTGGTAGAAAAGGCAGGCGTGAGCGAAGATGCGCTCCTGCGTTTCAGCGGCCTTCTGGCCGGCCGCAACCGCAATGTTTCGGCCCTGACCTCCATGCTTTGCGAATTCACGGGACTTCCGGTGAATGTCGAGCAGTTTCGTCGGCGATGGGTGGCTTTGCCGCTTCACGAACAAAGTCAGCTCGGGCAGGCATCCGGGCTGAGGCTCGGACAGAACACGACGGCAGGAAGCGCTGTCGAAGATATGAGCGGCGGCTTCCGGATCGTGATCGGTCCCGTCGCCTATGCGGATTATCTGGCCCTGACGCCCGGATCGAAGCGGCTTGCGGAGATATTTTCGCTGACACGCCTGTTCGTCGGAAGCGCCTTGCATTTCGATGTGCAGGTGATCCTGAAAAAGGAGGACATTCCCTTTTGCCGCCTCGGCCAGCCCGATGCCCCCGCCCGCCTCGGCTGGAACAGCTGGGCTCGTGTGGCGCCTGCCCAAAAAGACAGCGCCGATGCTGTGGTGACCGAGCGGGAAGGCTCGGCGATTTCCGCGTGAGGGCATGAACATGAAGCTTGCACTCAAGGACACACGAAATATCGGAGCCGCAAGAGCCAGTCAGTGGAGCTTCGAGCGCGGCCGCCGCGTCATCGGCCGGTCTCGCGATTGCGACTGGCAGATCGACGACAATGAGCGGCGCGTTTCCAAGCTGCACTGCACGCTCAGCCGCGATGGCGAAGGTTTCACGATACTGGACCAGAGCGCGAACGGCACGCTGGTCGATGGCCGCCTGCTTCTGGAAGGCGAAAGCGCGCGTCTCCGCGACGGTTCGCAAATCAACATTGGCGGGCAGGTTTTTCACGTTGCCATCAGCGGCGATGCCGAGCTGGATTTTTCCGATCCCGATGCTTCCCTGCGCATGAGTGACGAGCCGCTGACCATTTCGGCGATACTTGCCGACATCGCCCCGAATGGCCGCTCGGCCGGCGGCGTGTTAGGCAACACCGCCTCCGCCGACGACTGGTCCGAAACATGGCGCGAGGGCGCGAAGCGGAAGGCGAAATCCATTTCGCGAAATGTCGAGATCGGCTGGAGCGAGCCGCCCGCGGCGCGTAGAACAGGCACCGTTCTGCCGGATAACTGGGACGAGGAGCCGGTTGCAAGCAGCGAGCACGAACATACCGACGCCCTGAACACGCCGGTGATGATCTCTCGTCCGGTTTCGGCCTCAGTTGACGAGGATTTCGACAGCGTTTTCCCGGAAACGGGTGAAGACCTGACACCAGAGGATACATCGGCTGCGGGCGCTTCGACTGCGCAGGAGATCGGCGATCTTCTGACCGTGCTGGAGCAGGAAAGCGCCGACTGTCTGGCCATTCTCGACGTTGAAGGCGAGAGCGCCGGCCACGGTTCGTCAGCCTCCCTGAGCGAACGGATGGAAACGCTCATCCGCCAGCAGCGGCGGCTCGCCGCCTCGCTCGAAACGCTGATCCATGGCTGCACGCAAAAACTCGAGCCGAGGCTTCTCGAAGCCTCTGTCGATGCCGGCAACGATCTTCGTGCCAAAATCGAGCGCCGCGACTGGCAGGGGCTGATCATGAAGACCGACTACTGGTCCACTTACAAAAAGCAATTTGAGGAAAACGGCCGTCCATTGCCGGTCAGGCAGTTCCTGCAGCGGGCAGCGCGCGGTGAGGCCGCGCCCACGCAGGAACCTGACGCGATAAAGGCCGATGCAAAGGGGGGTAAACAACCACGATGAGACATGAGAACCGTGTTGCCTGGAGCGAGGGCATGTTTCTTCGCGTTCAGCATTTTCAGCAATCCGACCGCTGGACCGAACGCTTGGTGCGCAACGCCACGCGCAACCTCTCGCCTTTCCCGTGGGGCATCGCCGAAATCGGCGTGGACCGCAGCGCGTTGTCGATTGGGCAATTCGCCCTGTCGAACCTGCGCGGCGTTCTTCCCGATGGAACGCCCTTCGAAGCGCCTGAAGATGCCGACCTGCCGCCGCCGCTCGATCTCGACGAAAGCGTCAAGAACGCCGTTATCTATCTCGCCCTGCCGGCCCGGCAGCCGGGCAAGGCGGATATGTCCGCCAGCGGCCGCAACGATGCGAACAATGTGCGCTTCACCGCCTCCAGCTATGAGGTCTCCGACACCAATATCGAGACGGATTTCGTGGCGCCCATCGATGTTGGCCGTCTTAGCCTGAAATTCCTCAAAACCGGCGACGATCTCTCCGGTTACGATCTCATCGGTCTTGCAAGGGTCATCGAGGTCCGTTCTGATCGCGCGGTCATTCTGGACCCGGATTTCATTCCTCCGAGCCTGAGCTGCGCGGCGGCACCCCGCCTCAACGAATTGCTGACGGAGCTTCTGGGGATCGTGCGTCACCGCGCCCAGGCAATTGCCGAACGCATCGGCGATCCGACGATCAGGGGAACGGCGGAAGTGGGCGATTATTTCCTGCTGCAAATCCTCAATCGGGCCGATCCGCTGCTGGCGCATCGCTGCGCCAACGCCACGCGCTTTCACCCCATCCGTTTTTACGAAGACTGCATCCAGCTTGCCGGCGAGCTTGCAACCTTCACCACGGACAAAAAGCGGGCGACGGATTTCCCGCCCTATCGGCACGAGGACTTGAAAGCCACCTTCGGGGCGGTTTTCGACGATCTGCGCACATTGCTGTCAGCGGTCCTGGAACAGGCAGCCGTGGCGATCGAACTGGTGGAGCGCCGCCACGGCGTCCGCGTCGGCACCATCCACGATCGCACGCTGCTGCGCGATGCCGGCTTCGTGCTCGCAGTGCGCGCGGATATGGCCGCCGAAGACATTCGCCGCCGTCTGCCGGCACAGATCAAGGTCGGGCCGGTGGAGCGAATTTCTGAACTGGTCAATGTGGCTCTGCCCGGCATTCCAGTGCGCTCCCTGCCGGTCCTGCCGCGGCAATTGCCCTATCGGTCCGGCACCGTCTATTTCGAGATCGACACGCAATCGCCCCTCTGGAAGCAGCTTGAGACCTCCGGCGCGATTGCCCTGCATCTGGCAGGCGAGTTCCCCGGACTTGAGATGGAAATGTGGGCGTTACGCGAATGAGCAAGGAAAACCCCTCCTCCTGGCAGGATTTGCCAACGGTGGTCGAAATCACCGAGGAAAGCCGCCGACGCAACCAGAACGCCCGCAACATGGCGGCGATCCTCGAAGACATTGTCGAGACCGACGCGCCGGCCGGGCAACCGAAGGCAAGCGCGGCCGCCATGCCGGTCGATCAGCTGCTCTCCGGTTTCCATTTCGGCGGCGGCGATGTACCGACGCTCGTGCAATCGGCCGCTCCCCTGCTCAACCTCGCGCATCTGCTGCGCTTCAGCGATGCGGAGCCGGATCCCGATCAGCTTCGCCGCGCCTGCATTGAGGCGATCACCCGCTACGAGCGCGATCTCGCTTCCGCCCGCATCAGCCCCGAGCGGGCAAGAGCGGCGCACTATGTCGTCTGCGCCACGGTGGATGATGTCGTTCTGAGCAAACCCTGGGGCGTGCGGGCAGGCTGGGCGCGCTCCGGCCTTGTCTCCACCTTCCACAACGATGTCACCGGCGGCGACCGGGTTTTCGACATTCTCGACCATTTCCACCAGTCGCCCGGCGCCAGCAAGGATCTGCTGCTGCTGATCTATCTGTGCCTGTCGCTGGCTTTCGAAGGGCGCACCCGCGTTTCGCCAAAGGGCGCGCTGGAGCTTTCGCGCATCCGCGACAGCCTCTACAAGACGCTGATTGGCCAATACGGCACCTTCGAACGGGAGCTTTCGCCGCACTGGAAAGGCGTGGAAGCCCGTCATACGCCATTGCGCACGATGGCCGCGCTGTGGACCCTGCTGTCCCTGATGGCGCTTGCCTTTGCGCTTGGTTATCTCTTCTTCACGCTGTCGCTCAACAACGCATCAGATGTCACATTCGAGAGGCTCGCTCATCTCCCACCGAACGAGACGCCGAGCGTGCTGATCGCAAGCCCGCCCCAGCCGCCGGCGCTCGTCGAAACGCCCAAGGTCGTGGAACCGCCGAAGCCGTTGGAACCACGGCAACCCTCCCGGCTTGAAAAGCTGATGGCCTTCCTTCAGCCGGAAGTCGAAAAGAAGCTTGTCACGCTGGCGGATGTAAACGGGCGGCTGCGCATTCGCATCAACAATTCGGGCCTGTTTTCCACCGGCAGCGCCGATGTCAGCCCGCAGTTCCGCGATCTCATCCAGCGTATTGGCGGCGCGCTTGCGGCTGAGAAATTCCGCGCCGTTGTCATCGGCTATACCGATACGGTGCCGATCAAGACGGTGGAATTTCCGTCCAACTGGCACCTTTCCGAAGCCCGCGCCAAGGCCGTCGGGGACATTCTTTCACAATTCACCGGCCCGGAGGCGATCCTGACGGAAGGCCGTGCCGACAGCGACCCGATCGCCGACAACAAAACGGAGGAAGGCCGCCAGATCAACCGCAGAACGGAAATCATGGTCCTGACCAATCCCGATGAAAAACTGAGCGACGCCGGCATTCTCTCGCCGACCATCCAGAACAGTTCGGGACAGCAGTCGCAAGAGGCACAGCCATGAATCCATTGAGCTATTTTTATACGATCCGATCCTATGTCGAGAGCTATGCCGCTCTCATCGGCCGCCGTTTCCTGTCGCTGTTATGGGTGATCGCGCTCTGCATCGTCATCTGGTTTTACGGTTATCTGGTCGCGCTGGGTGATTTCAAGCCCTTGGGAACGACGCAGGCCCGGCTCATCGCCATCGGCATTGTTCTCGCCATCTGGCTGCTTTATATCTCCGTCACCATTTATCGCGGGCGCAAGCAGGACAAGGACCTTGTCGACAGTATCGAGCGCGAAGCCCTGGCCAACCGCCAGGCCGAGGTCGGCGAGATCCAGATGCGTCTCAAGGAAGCGCTGGCGCTGCTGCGGCGGGTCACGAAAAAGCGTTTCGGTTATATTTACGACCTTCCCTGGTACGTGATCTTCGGCGCACCCGGCTCCGGCAAGACGACGGCGCTCACCAATTCCGGTCTGCAATTTCCGCTTGGCGATGCGCTCGGCGAAAACGCAGTGAAGGGCATCGGCGGCACGCGTAACTGCAACTGGTGGTTCGCCGACGAGGCGATATTGATCGATACCGCCGGCCGTTACACCACACAGGATGACCTCGATGGCTCATCCAAAGCCGGCTGGGAAGGATTCCTCGGCCTTCTGAGACGCTATCGCCGCTCGCAGCCGATCAACGGCGCGCTGGTGACATTGTCCATCCCCGATCTTCTCACCCGCGACGCCGAGGAACAACGGCAGGAACTGCGCTCCATCCGCCAGCGGCTTTCGGAACTGGATGAATATCTGCACGCCCGCGTTCCGGTCTATATCGTGCTGACCAAGGCCGATCTGCTGCATGGTTTCGTCGAATTCTTCGACGGTTTCAACAAGACCGACCGCCAGCAGGTGTGGGGCACGACCTTCAAGCTGGATGAGAGCTATACCGCCGAGGATCTACCGCAACGCCTGACGGAAGAGTTCGAACTGCTGCAACAGCGGGTTGATGCGATGCTGATCGAGCGCCTGCAGCAGGAGCAGAATGCCGAGACGCGCGGCCGCATCTTCCGCTTCCCCGCCGAACTCGCGCGGCTGAAAGACCGGCTCCATGAGGCTCTGACCGAACTTTGCGCACGGTCCCCGCTGATCGAAGCGCCGCTTTTGCGTGGCGTTTATCTCGCTTCGGGAACGCAGCCGGAAACGGAAAGGTCTCCCGCAGCGCCCCGAACCCGCCGAAGCTACTTCCTGTCGCGGCTTTTCAAGGATGTCATCTTCCCCGAAGCCGCGCTGGTGATGCGCGACAAGCGCCTTTCCGGACGGCAATTGCTGGTGCGACGCATCGCCTATGGTGTTTCGGCCGCAGCAGTCGCCATCGTCTTCACCGGCTGGATTTTCACCTATTTCGCCAATACACAGGCGCTTGCCGAAGCAGATCGCAAACTTGGCGCTTATGAACAGCTTGTTCAGGGCATTCCCGTGCGCGATGTTTCAGACGCCGATTTTCTCCGCATCCTTCCCGCGCTCGACAATCTGCGCGATGTCAATTCCGGCTTTGCCCGCGAGAGAGTGTGGAACGTCAGTTTCGGGCTCGATCAGGAAGGCAAGATCGTGGGACGGCAGCGTGACGCCTATCAGCGCGCGCTCAATGCCCTGCTCCTGCCGCGCATGATCGTGCAGCTGCAGAAACAGCTCGAGGATGAAAAGGATGTCACGCGCACCTTCAATTCGCTGAAGCTCTACGGAATGCTGGGCGGCATGGGTCCGCTGGACCCCGATTTCCTGACCGTGCAGACGCACCAGATGTTTGCCTCCCTCTATCCCGGCGATGGAAGGGCGGCGGCGAGAGAAGCGCTCGACCAGCATGCAAAAGCGCTGGCGGACGGCGTACTCGCCCCGATTGAGCTCGACGCACGGCTCATCGCAACTGCCCGTGAAACCATTCGCAACCAGGCTGTCGGCACGCGCGCCTATGATATTCTCGCCGGTCTTCCGCAGGCGCGGGAATTGATGGAATGGACACCCGCCACGGCCTTCGGCCCGCTGGGAGAGCGCGCCTTCGAGCGGCGCAGCAAAGCGCCGATGGCGGAAGGTATCGAAGGTCTTTTCACGGCGGAGGGATATCGCAGCGTCGTCATTCCGCAGATCGCCCATGCGGCGCGCATCGCACTTTCCGAAGGATGGGTGCGCGGTTCCGATGATGCACTCCGTGGCGCAACCGTCGAGCAGGTGGCGCAGGCCGCGCTGCAAATCTATTTCGACCGTTTCGAGAAAAAATGGGCCGATACGCTGGCCGACCTTCGGGTCAAGCCGTCCCAGACCCTTGGCGACGCGGTGGAAACAACCCGCGCGCTTGGCAATGAACGCAATATCGTGATGGAGGCTGCCAGATCGATCGCGGAGGCGACCGATCTGCGCCCCGGAGCAGACCCCGCCGCCCTCGCCTCCGCCGCTGAAGACGACGCAACATCGGCCGTTCTGGCCGCCACGGTGAACGCAGCCGATCCCTATGCGAGACTGCGGGACATGCTGGCGGCGAAGGGCGCTGCCACAACGGGCGAGCAGGCCAATGGCGGCAAGGCCGGAGGTTCGCCATCGGAACAGTTGCTCGCGCATTTCAAGATGTTGAACGAGCAGCTTGCCCGTTCGGCAACCACCTCCGATGAAGTCGCCAAGGTGTTCGACGTGGATAGTCAACTCACCAAGGCCAATCAGGATCTGTTGCAGCAGGCCCGTGAATTGCCGGCGCCCCTCGATGTGTGGGTGGCGGGTGTGGCGGCTGATGTCGGCTCGCTTGCGGTCAAATCCGCCCGCAGCCGCATTGCCGAACTCTGGGCGGCCGATGCGGCATCCCTTTGCTCTTCCATCGTGACCGGGCGTTATCCTTTCGACAGGTCATCTTCCCGCGATGTCGCCATCGCGGATTTCACCCGTCTCTTTGGGCCGACCGGTGTTTTCCAGTCCTTCTTCAAACAGCGAATGGAAGCCTTTGTCGACAAGACGACCAACCCCTGGAGCTGGAAAGGCACCTTCGGCGCCGCGGGCATTCCAAGCAGCGCCGTTGCCCAGTTCGAAAATGCCGACAAGATTTCGCGCGCCTTTTTCCCGAACGGCAGCGAGACGCCGGCGGTGTCTATCAATGTCAAACCCGTTTCGCTCACCAATGCCTCCAGCGCGGTGATGCTGGAAATCGAAGGCGAGCGGGTGGTTTATTATCACGGCCCCATTCAGGCGAAATCGATCACCTGGCCCTCGCGCGAAAACACGGCGAGCCTGTCGCGCATCGCTTTCCAGCCGGGCGGCTGGCAGCAGGCGAAAACCGAAAACGGCGACTGGTCGCCATTCCGGCTGTTCGACGGCGCCGACATCGAAAACCAGTCGGGCGATCTGCTGCGGGTGCGATTTGCAAATGGCGGGCAGGCTGCCGAATTCGATATTCAGTTCGGCTCAGTTCTCAACCCGTTCAGGCTGGACGCCATCGCCGGCTTTGCCTGCCCCGCGCAATTTTAGCGGCGGGGCAGCGCACCGTTTTTTAAGGAGGGGATCTATGATGAAAACAACGATGAAAAGCAACGCGGTCAATAACGACTGATGGCCAATCAGGCATCGAGGCCCGCCGAAACCGCGGCGCAAAGCGACCGTATCGGCTTCTTCGGCAAGGTCCCCAGCCATGGCGACTTCATCTCCGATGGGCTTGAACGGGAGCTGATCGGGACATTTGACGACTGGATGCGATCCGGCCTGCACGCCTGCGCGGACACTTTCTCGAGCCGATGGCCCGAAATATTTACGTCATCGCCGCCCATACGCTTTATCATCGAAAACGGGATATGGGGAAACTGCGCCTATGCCGGCGTGCTGGTACCCAGTGCAGACCGGGTGGGGCGCAAATATCCGCTTGCCATCATCGCGCAGCTCAATAGCTTCCGGAAACACCCGAGAACGCTCTATCTAGACGATACCTGGTTCATGGCCGCCGAGGCGCTGGCCGAAACATCCATGACGGGCGATTTCGACATGTCCCGGTTTAATACCTCCGTCAAGAAACTGCGCCTGCCGAAACCACGGGAAGACGATGATGATGCGGCGGACATGGTGCGTGGCCGCGTACCGACGAGCCTCTGGTGGCGCATCGATCCCGTCAGCCGCCGTGCCCGCGGTCTCAAATTCGACGGCAAACCGAAAGCTTCCGATTTCCTGCGCCTCTTCAGCGACATGGCAGGCAAGAGCGAGGAGGACCGCTCGACATCCGTACAGGCGCAGGAAAGTGCGAAACCCAAAACTCCGCCCGTGATGACGTCCGCGCCCGCACCGCCAACCGAACAGCCGTCATCGGTGATCTACAGCTATGCCACGCACCCGGGAACACGGCTTTCCCTGAACGCGGATTCGCTCTTCGTTTCCCAGACCCCTGCCCTCTTCGCCATAGCGGATGGACAGGGCGATACGCACAGCGCCGTGGAAGCAGCACGTCTGGCCACAAATACTCTTGCCGAGACACCCGATGCCGAAAGCCCCAGGGTGATGGCGCAGCAGATCAGGGGAAAGCTCGGCACCGTCAACAGCCTGCTTCTTTCCCGACAAGCCCTGGGCGCCGACGGCAGGCCGATGGCGAGCGTCATCATTGCCTCCATTATCGGCCGCAGACTGAGCGTCCTGTGGTCCGGCGATGCGCGCGCCTATCTCCTGAAAAACGGAACCATGCATCAGCTTTCGCGCGATCACGTCGTTGTCGGCATGAAAAGGCAGCTCGCGCAATGTGTCGGCCTTTCCCAGCAATTCCGCCCGGATATCGTCGGGGAAGACTGGGGGGCGCAGGACAGGCTGCTCCTGTGCAGCTATCCGCTGGTACAAATCCTGAAGGAGCGAGCCATTGCCGAGATTGTCGGCGACACTGCGATCAAGGATTGCGCCAGCGCCCTGATCCAGGAAGCGTTGATCGAGGACGCACGCGAGAATGTCAGCGCCATCGTGATTGGAAGCCGGCTTGAGTAAGGGTAAACAAACGGGCGACGGGCCTGCCTATCCGCAGGTTTCCGAGCGCTTTTCCGATCTATGGCAAAGCATTCGCCATGACGGCATGCGGGAAAGGCCTGCCGAAGAACAGAAAGACCTGATCGATCAGGTGAGAAATGCGCTGGACCGGAAAATCTCGTATTTTTCCGATGCGAAACCCGGCTGGATCGCCGACAGTTTTGCCCTTGAACGGATTGCCTACGAAAGCGAAAACACGCTGCTGCTGCAGGTGCGGCACCGTGATCTCGGCTCCCTTCATGCCCTGAAAACCACGCCGCCGGCGTTGAGAAACGACGCGGCGCTGCTGCAAAGATTACGCGAGGAGGCGCAGCTCGGCCTGACATTGCGCCATCCGTTTCTGGTAGAAACATCGGCGCTGCTGAGACTGGCCGATGGCCGGCCGGGCCTGTTGCAGCCATGGTTTCCGCAATCATTGGCATCGCTTGAATCGCAGCCGCCGGTTACCGCGCCGCAGGCGATCGCAATCCTTCGCCGCCTCCTGGAGGGGCTGAGCGCCATGCATGCACGGGGGTACGTCCACTGCGATGTCACGCCAGCCAATATTCTGCTGGAGGATGGCGATTTCGAAAGGGGCAGGCTTGGCGATTTCGGTATTGCTCTGGAAATCGGCCAAAAACACGCGGACCGGGGCATGCGCTTTGCCGCCTCGCACGAATTTGCAGCACCGGAACGGATGCGGGACGCAACCGCAAAGCCGGATCAGGATATATTCTCCGTGGGGCGGCTTGCCCGGCGGCTTATCGCGACGGGCGAGGTGCGAACAACGCAAAGGCTGACGGATTTTGCGGACGCCTGTTGTCAGGGCGAACCCGCGTCGCGTCCGCAATCGGCGATGGAAGCGCTACAGCTTTTGTAGCGCTTAATTGGTCAGTTGCCGCCGCCGGGAAGCGGTGCTGCGGCCGTCGGCACGCTCTTCTGGAACACGGTCAGGAGCTTGGCCGAATCCACCAGCGGCGCGTTGCTGGCATAGAGCACATCGCCCTTCTGCATCTGGAAGAGCTGCATGAGGGCAATGCTGGAAGCATCGCGCATATTGACGTGATAAATCACCGGCCGCATGGTCGTGGCCGTCGCGACCGGGCCTTTCGCGCCCGATGCGGTTGCCGACGGCACCTGAATGATCTCGTTGCGGAAGACATAGACATTGCGCGCGTCCGCACGGTCATCAAGCAACCCGCCGGCGCGGCCGACAGCCTGCGCCAGCGTGAGTTTTCCGGCTTCGAACTGGAACTCGCCGGCGCTCTTGAAAGCGCCGAGCGCGGTGTAGCTCGCCGCATCGCCATCGATCATGATCTGATCGTCCGGCGACAGGCGGATATTCTGGCGGTCTTCCCGCATGACGCGGTCAAGCGGCGCGCTCGCCCTGTGCGAGCCGCGAACGACGGTAACCGTGGCAGCGCCCGGAGCGACGGTCGGGCCGCCAGCCTGATTGAGCGCATCGAGCACCCGCTCCTGACGGGCGGTAAGCATTATTTTGCCGGGGTTTTTCACCGCACCGCTCAGCATGACGGCGCTCGTCGGCTTGTCGACGACAGTGACGACGGCCTGCGGGTTCACGGCTGATCCCTTGAGCCCGGCGACGACCTGCGATTGCAGCCCCTCGGGTGTCGAATCCACCACCCTCTGTTTGCCTACGAAGGGGATATTCACCGATCCGCTCTGGTCCACCGTGAAGCGTCCGAGATTGAGCGTCTTGCTTTGCGTCGGGGAGAAAAGCCCGTCTTCGCCGGTATCCAGCACGGTGATGTCGATCACGTCGCCGCGACGCAATCTCTGGGCGTTGTAGCCGGTGTTGCGAAGCGCTGTGAGGCCGGGGCCGGAAGCATTCTGCAGGCTTCCGGCGGAAACCGTAGCCGCCGGCGCATTCGCGAGCTCGATGACGGGGATTTTTTCGTTGGTTCGAGGAAAAGTCGCAGATCGGATATTGCCTGCGGTCGGTCCGTCAGATGGCTTTGCACATGCGCTCAAAAGAGCCACCAGCAAAACCGCCCCCAACTTTTTCATCCCTCATCCCCTTGATGATTCAACCTGACGCAGAGATAACATCCAGCCACGTCATCGCAACAACTTTAGCGGTTGCAATTTAGCGAAAACTTGTCTTCCAGAGAAAAGGTGTGACCATTCCGCAACCTTTTCGAAACCGCCTGCCGCAAACCCCAACAATGTACCGATGAGAAATCACCAGACCTCACCGGCTGACGCCGGCCAGCGCCATTCGATGGAACGGTTTTGCGTTGGAGGAGTTTGTTTTCTGCAAACCACGACAGGAGCAAGAACAATGGATCACACCAATCACGTCCGCCTGGTTGAAACCGAATTGACGCCGTCCGTTCTTGAAGGCGCCACCGTTTATGGTGCAGACGATCACAAGGTCGGCAAGGTCGATCATGTTCACGGCGTCGGGGCAGGCAGCACCGCCATCATCGATGTCGGCGGCTTTCTTGGTATCGGCGCAAAGCCCGTCGCAGTACCGCTTAGCGATCTTGATTTCATGCGGGATGAGGACGGCGATGTCCACGCGGTCACGTCATGGACCAAGGACCAGCTGAAGGACATGCCAGAACATCGTCATTAATAGCATTGTCATTTATTTAGAGGAGCGCCCGGCGGTTTGTCGGGCGTTCTTTTATTGTCGGGCAGGCGTTTGCGCGTCAGACTTCCCGCGCACATCAAACAGCGAGGAAACCGCCGTCAACAGGCAATACGGCGCCGGAAATCATCTTGCTGTCATCGGAAAGCAAGAGCGCGATGCTCTGCGCCACCTCTTCTGCTTCCGCAAAGCGGTTGAGCGGATGACGAACCATCATCGGCTGGCTCTTTGCGGGGTCGTTCCAGGCTTCCGCTGCGAGTTCAGTCAGCGTAATTGTTGGGGCGACGGCGTTGACGCGAATACCGTGGGGCCCGAGCTCCTTGGCGAGAACGCGCGTTGCGCCCTCTAGACCTGCCTTAGAGGCCGCATAACACAGGTGATCCTGAAAACCGCGATGACCGGCGATTGAGGTGATGTTGACGATGGCGCCGCCGCCGCCATTTGCGATGCGGGCGCGGGCAAATTCCTGGCAGGTGACGAGGGCCGCACGCAAGTTAATCCCCAGCACGGCTTCATAACCCGCGTCGCTCATGTTGAGCACGCTTTCCAGCACGTTGATGCCGGCGCTGTTGATGAGGAAATCGCAGGGGCCAGCCTCCGCCATCGCAGCGCGGGTGGCGGCGACATCGGCAAGATCAACGCGGATCGAACGTCCGCCGATTTCGCTTTTCAGGCTGTCGAGATCGGACTGCGTGCGGCTGATCGCCACCACGTCCGCACCGCGGGCGGCCATCAGTTGCGCGCAGGCACGGCCGATGCCTTTTCCTGCGCCGGTGATGATGACGGATTTTCCGGAAAACTGCATGGAATCCTCTTTATTTCTTGCGGCCATGACGGCCGGATGATGTGAGTTCTTGGAGCCGCTCAGGAATGACTGGAGGCGCGAATGGCGCGGGCAGCGATCTGGAGCGCCAGGAACGCGTCGTAACGCACCTGATGAACCATTTGAAAATCAGGATCGGGCCTTGCGCAGCTTACAATCCGCGACATCGCCGGCATGGCGGCAATGAGGTCGGGATAGGTTCCAGCGGCAACGGCGCCCAGCATGGCCGAGCCGAGAAGCACCGGCTCTTCGCATTCGGTCAGTTCAACGGGAAGCCCCGTCGCATCGGCCAGCAACTGCCGGGCAAGCGGATGAGCGCCTGCCCCGCCGCTGACGCTGATGGTTTCCACCGGCGCGCCGTTGCGGGCCTGCGTTTCGATGATCTGGCGAAGCCCGTAACCGAGGCCGAGAAGACCCGCCACATAAAGCGCCACGAGGGAATCCACGCCGGTCTCGGTGCCGTAACCGGCGATGACGGCGCGTGCATGGGGATCGGCAAACGGCGCGCGGTTACCGAGAAATTCCGGCACCACGTGAAAATCCTCGGTGATCTTTGCAGCAGCGGAAGCGGATGCGGCAAGATTGAGCGCCCGGTCAGCGAGCCATACCGGCAAGGCTTTGCCTTCCTTGTCGGCAAGCGCCTTCGCCTCTGCATAGGCCGGGTGCAGCTGCACGAGATAATCGATGGCAGCGCCGGCAGCGGACTGGCCGCCTTCATTCAGCCATGCGCCAGGAACCATGGCCGAATAATAGGGCCCCCAGACACCCGGCACAAAGGCGGGCTCGGTGGTGGTCGTCATGGTGCAGGACGAGGTGCCGAAAACATAACCGAGGCATCGCGACGCATCGCCGCCCGCAGCCACCGTGCCGACGCCGCCGGCATGGGCGTCGATCAGACCCGCGGCAACGGCTGTGCCCGCAACCAGACCCATGGCTTTTGCAGCGTCTTCCGTCAAACCGTTACCCAGCGCCGTGCCGGGATGGACGACGCTTTGACCGATGCGGCGAAAGCCCTGCTCGGCGAGATCGCCAAGCCCGATACGGGTGAAATACTCCGCATCCCAGCGCTTTTCGTGGGCGAGATAAGTCCACTTGCAAGTTACCGTGCAGGCGGAGCGATCAAGCGCGCCCGACGCCTTCCATGTCAGAAAGTCCGTGAGGTCGAAAAAATGCTCGGCCCGGGCATAGATGTCGGGCCTGTTTTCGCTGAGCCACAGCAGTTTCGGCGTCTGCATTTCCGGGGAAATACGGCCGCCGACATATTTCAGCACAGCATGTTCGCCGGCATTGATACGCTCCGCCTGTTCGACGGCGCGGTGATCCATCCAGACGATGATATCGCGCTCGGGATGATCGGGTGCGCCCACCGGCAGGGTCTCATCTTCCGGTCCGCGCACGACAAGCGAACAGGTGGCGTCGAAACCGATGCCAGCGACCTCGGCCGGATCGATACCGGCGCGGGAAACGGCTTCGCGGACGCTGTCGCAGACCGCCTGCCACACCTCTGCGCTCGATTGTTCGGCAATGCCGCCATCCTCGCGATGCATGCTGATCGGGCGCTTGGCGGTGGCGAGAAGCTTGCCCGCGACATCAAAGACACCGGCCCGCGCCGAGCCGGTCCCGACATCGACGCCAACAAGATAGGAAGCCATTTGCGATACTCCTCGGAGCGGATCATCCGGCGCTTAAACAGGTTAAAGCGGCGGAACCGTTCCGGTTCTTCCGCCGCTTCAGAGATTATTAAACGCGGTCGAAGTTGGTCGGCAAGACCAGCATGTCGCGGATGGTGACGGTACGTTTGCGCGTCAGCATATAAACGACGGCATCGGCCACTTCGCTCGCATCGATAAGGCTGCCGGATTCCTTGGCCTTGCGAAGATTTTCCTCCGGCCAGTCCGCGAGAAGTGCGGAAACGACCGGGCCGGGAGAGACCTGCGCCACGCGCACGCCGTGCGGGATCATCTGGCGACGCATGCCCTGCACGAAGCTGGTGATCGCCCATTTCGAGCCGGAATAGACCGGCTCCCAGTAGGTCGGGAAATGACCGGCGATCGAGCAGGTGACGACGATATCGCCGGTCTTGCGCTCCGACATATGCGGCACGACGGCATGAACATTCTTCATGACCGCGTTGACGTTGAGATTCAGCATCTTGTCGATGGCTTCGGGCGTCGTTTCGGTGAGATCGCCGCCGATATAGGTGCCGGCGTTGCAATAGAGAATGTCGATATGATCGACCTTCTTGAGAATCTCCGGGATCATCGCGTTGCAGCTGTCGGCATCGAGCAGATTGGTGACCTGCGGGATGGCGCGGTCGCCGAGCTTGGCGACCAGATCATTCAGGGCCTTCTCGTTCCAGTCGACCATGACCACGGTTGCGCCCTGTTCCAACAGCGCTTCGGTGGTGGCAAGCCCGATGCCGGATGCGGCGCCGGTGATGACCGCGATCTTGCCTTGCAGCGATTCAGACATTTAATTCTCCTGCGTTTATGAAGATGTTTCCAGGCCGGCTCAGCGCCATTCGCGCCCGATATAGATGGCCAGCAGAATGATGCCGCCCTTGATGACATCCTGCAGATAGGGGTTGATGCCCATCAGGTTGAGGCCGTTATTGAGAATGCCGAGCAGCACCGCGCCGATGAGCGTGCCGAGGATGAGGCCCCTGCCGCCGGCAATCGCCGTGCCGCCGAGAACGACGGCCGCGATGGCGTCCAGTTCGAAGCCGACACCGGCATTGGGCTGACCGCTCATCAGGCGGCCGGTGAGGATGAGGGCGGCAAAAGCGGCCGTCACACCGGAGATGCCATAGACGGCAAGCTTGACGCGCCCGGTCTTCACACCCGAAAGACGGGCGGCCAGTTCGTTACCACCAAGCGCATAAACGTGGCGGCCGAAGGCCGTGCGCTGCAACAGCACCCACGCCACCGCATAGATCACCACCATGATGATAACGGGCACCGGAACGATGCCAACGCGGCCGACGCCGAACCAGGAAATCCAGCTCGGAATGCCGCTGACCGGGTAACCGCCGGAATAGATGAGGCCGAGGCCACGGGCCATGCCCATGGTGGCGAGCGTGACGATGATGGCCGGCATCCTGCCCCAGGCGACCAGCGCCCCGTTGAAGATGCCGATACCAAGCCCGATAAAGAGGCCAGCCGGCAAAGCAACCGCGGGAGACAGTCCGGTATTCACCATCAGGCCGGCCGACAGCGTGCCGACCAGCGCCATGACCGCACCGACCGACAGGTCGATGCCGCCGGTGAGGATGACGAATGTCATGCCAACGGCCAGAATGCCGACGACGGATACCTGCCGCAGCACGTTCATGATGTTGTTGACGCTGAAGAAATTGTCGCTCGCGAGCCCCATGAGGATTGAGACGACAATCAGGCCCGCCAGCGGCAGGGCGAGCGGCGAACGCAGCATGGCGCCAAGACTGAAGCCGCCCGTTTTCGCGGCGGTGCCGGTGTTTGCATCAAGCGACATGTTCAACTCTCCCGGTGGTGGCGTTTGTCATTATTGTTTCTGAATTGATGTCTGCGCCTTCGACGGTGGCGACGATGCCGCCGGAACGGAAGACGCAGACCCGGTCGGACATGCCGATCACTTCCGGCAGCTCCGAGGAGATCATGATGATCGAATGGCCCCTGGCGGCAAATTCGCGCATCAGCGAATAGATTTCTGCCTTTGCGCCGACATCGATGCCGCGTGTCGGCTCGTCGAAGATCAAGACGCGCATGTCATGGTTCAGCCAGCGGGCAATCACGATCTTCTGCTGGTTGCCGCCGGACAGCGTGTCGACGCGGGCGTACGGCCCCTGCGCCTTGACCTGCACCTGCGCCATCGCTTTTGTCGTATGCTCCAGTTCCTTTTTGAGATCGAGGAACCAGTGAGCCTTGCGGTACTTGCGATAGTTGTTCAGCGAAATATTCTGGAGGATGGAGAAGCTGGTAATCAGCCCCTCTTCCTTGCGGCTTTCTGGCAGCAGGCCGATGCCGCGCATCAGCGCCTCATCAGGGCCGGAAAAGCGCGTGTCCACACCGTCGACCTTGATCTTGCGGCGCGAGGCGGAATGTGCCCCGAGCATGGCGAGAACGGTTTCCGTGCGGCCCGAGCCAACGAGCCCGGCAAAGCCGAGGATCTCACCCTTGCGCAGAGCAAAGCGCGAGACGGGACCGCCCTTCTTCAATTGCAGCTCTTCGACTTCGATCACCTTTGCGGCGGCGGGATCAAGTTGCGGCTTGGGCGGAAAGCTGGCTTCGATGCGCCGACCGACCATCATCTCCACCAGGCGGTCATTGTCGACTTCCGAGGTCAGGCAGGAACCGATCAATTCGCCGTCGCGCAGAACGGTAATGCGGTCGCAGATCTCGAATATTTCCTCGAGGTGGTGCGAAATGAAGATGATTGCCACACCCTGACGCCGCAGCTCGCGCATGACCGTGAATAGATGCTCCGTCTCGGAAGGCGTCAGTGTGGCGGTCGGCTCGTCGAGCACGAGAATGCGGGCATCGAGCGACAGTGCCTTGGCGATCTCGACAAATTGTTGCTGGGCAACCGAAAGGCGATGCACCGGCACGTCAAGCGGAACATCAACCGCCAGCCGGCTCATGATTTCCGCGGCGCGCTTGCGCATCGCGCCCTTGTTCAAAAGGCGCAGCGGCCCGCGGATTTCGCGGGCAAGAAACATGTTTTCCACGGCGTTGAGATAGGGGATCAGGCTGAATTCCTGAAAAACGATGCCGACACCGGCGGCAATCGCCTCGTCATAGTTGGCGAAGCGGCGATCCTTGCCATCAATGCGGATCGTCCCTTCCGAGGGCTGCAGAATGCCGCACAGGATTTTCATCAGCGTCGACTTGCCTGCGCCGTTTTCGCCCAGAAGCGCATGCACCTCGCCGGCGCGCGCCTCAAGGTCGACGCCACGCAGGACTTCGATCTTGCCAAAGCTTTTTCTTATTCCATTCAGTTCCAGCATTTCACCCTCCTCAATGGTCGGGACTGCCCCGCCCCCGCATGAAGCGGGGACGGGACGTGGGAGGCGTTCTTACCAGCTGAACTCGCCGGCGTTCTTGCTGTCGACGACCATGACGTCGATCGGTACTTCCTTCGGCACAACGCGAGCACCCCACTTCTGGGCGAGCGCCATGGCAAGGCCGACACGGACCTGGTCACGCGGGAACTGCGCGGTGGTTTCGATGAACGGACCACCGTCTGCAATTGCCTTCACCGCTTCCGGGGCGCCGTCGACCGAGGTCAGCTTGATGTCCTTGCCGGAACCCTGGATAGCAGCCAACGCTCCCATGGCACCGCCGTCATTCACCGAGAAGATGCCGGCGAGGTTCGGGCGCGACTGGATCATGTTTTCGACGACGCCGAGAGCAACGGAGCGGTCCTGACGGCCGTTCTGCGTGTCGACGAGCTTGATCTCGGGGAATTCCGCGAGTGCAGCCTTGCAGCCTTCGACGCGCTGCAGGATCGGAACGACCGGGATACCGTCGAGGATGGCAACCTCACCCTTGCCGTTCAACGACGTACCGAGATATTTGCACGACTGATAGCCAGCATCACGGTTCTTGGAACCGACGAAGGTATCGACCGGGCCGTTGGCGTTGGCGTCGACAGCAACAACGATCACGCCCGCAGCTTTCGCGGCGTGTACGGCGGCTTCGATGCCGGCGCTGTCGGTTGGGTTCAGAAGCAGAATGTCGATCTTCTGCTGAAGCATGTCTTCAACGTCGGAAATCTGCTTTGCCACATCGTGGCCGGCGTCGGTGACCACGACGTCAGCGCCGATACTGGCGGCAGCTTCCTTCAAGGCTTCCTGCATCGATACGAAATAGGGATTGTTCAGTTCCTGGAAGGTCATGCCGATCTTCAGCTTTTCCTGCGCCAGCGCCGGAGCGGCCATCATTGCAATTGCGGCTGTCGCCATCAGAAACTTGGATTTCATTTTCATCTCACTCTTCCTCCCGTTTGGAAAGTTGGGGCAACAGGTGCCCGTTTCCGGACAGACCTCTGCCCGAATTCTTGGAAATCGGCGATGTGTCGCTGGTTTACTCCGCCATCACAGCTGCCTTCTGGGCCGCAAAAATGGTTCGGAACCTCGACGGCGACATTCCCTTCAATTTCAGGAAATGCCGGTTGAAATTGGAAAGGTTGGAAAAGCCCACATCGTAGCAGACCTCCGCCACTTTCACGTCCTGATCCGCCAGCAGCATCTGGCAGGCAAGATCAATGCGCAACTGATTGCGATAGCGCACCAGCGTCGTTCCCGTATGGCGCTTGAAGGCGCGGGAAAAGGCGCTCGGGCTCTGGCCCACCATGTCGGCGAGATCGATTTCCTCAACCTGTTCCGTCAGATGTTCGCGCAGATGCGAGAGTGCACGGTTGATGCCGCTATCGCCTATACCGGTCAGATCGAGCTCGTAACTCAGGCTCGCCAGCACTTCTGAAGACGGCGCGTTGACCAGGAGATCGAGAATTTCCCAGAAGAGCGCCAGACGGGTCAGGCCCTGCGCCTCGATAAGCCTAAGGATGAGCGGACGAACGCGGTCGCTCGTCTCGTCGTCAAACAGGATACCGCGACGGCTGCGATCAAGGAGGCCGCGCACGACCTCCATTTCCGACATGGAGGCGCAGGCATCTTCGATAAAACTCTCCGGAAACTGGATCACGAGAGAGCGTGTCGGCACGATTTCGTCCGGCTCGATCTCGCTGATCCAGTTCTGGGGGAGATTGGGGCCGGTCATGATGAGCTGACCGGGGCCGAAGCGGCCGACGAAGTCACCAATATAAAAGGTGCCTGACGTCGCGACGACCAGATGAATTTCGTATTCGGGATGATAGTGCCAGCGCACGGTACGGAACGGATAGCCATGCCGCCAGGCAGCGAAAGATTCGCCCTTGCGGATGTGCACCAGTTCCAGATCGGGCTGCATCATAGTTCCTCCCATCCTTACGTCCGCCGTATTCACGGAGCGGGCCATTCCTCTTTATGGCTCGTCCAAGGCGTTGATGAGAGCATATGGCGTGCGGCATCTCTGCATCCACATCACGCCGAAGAAATTGCCGATACTTTTTTGACTCTTTTTTGTCGAGAATTGAAGAGTCGTCTGAAAGGGCTGACTATAAACGCGGCGGGCGTGGCGAATTTTCCGCTCAATTTGGCGTGATGCGCCCAGACAATGCGCAGCCGAAGACGATTTCAGGTGAAATTTTGACGTGTGGCCTGCCGGATGCCGGCAGGCCACACTCATACTTTTCCGCAACGTCCCTGCCGCTCAATCATCAGCGGCAGGCTTCAGCCGTTATTGCGGCATGACGATCTGCAATTTCACATCCGTTTCCCGCGCTTCCACCGCGCGGTCGAAACCGGCGATACTGTCTTCGAAGGGAATGGTCGCGGAAATCAACGGCTTCAGGTCAACCTTGCCGGAGGCGATGAGCGCAACGGCACGGTCGTAGACATTAGCGTAACGGAAGACCGTTTCCACCCGCAGCTCCTTGGCCTGAAGGCCGACAATATCGACCGGAACCGGATCGACGGGCATGCCAACAAGCACGATGGCACCGCCCGGCCGCGCCAGCTTCGCCATGCCAAGCACGGCGGGTGCAGCACCCGAGCATTCGAAGACGATATCACAACCCCAGCCATCCGTGGCGGCCGAAACCGCTTCGGCAAGGTTGCGTTCGCGGATATTGACCGTCTCGATGCCGTCATAAGCGGCGATGATATCGAGCTTCGGCTGAGCGAGATCGGCAACGATGACCTTGGCACAACCGCCGGCCAATGCTGCCAGGGCAACCATCATGCCGATCGGGCCGGCGCCCGTGACAACGGCGATATCACCGGGCTGAATGCGTGCCCTGAGGGCCGCCTGCATGCCGATTGCGAAAGGTTCGACCATCGCGCCTTCGGCGAAGGACACATTGTCCGGCAGCTTGTAGGTGAAGGCTGCGGGGTGAACGACTTCCGGCGTCAGGCAACCATGGATCGGCGGCGTCGCCCAGAAGCGGACAGCCGGATCGACATTGTAGATGCCGAGCTTGGAGGCGCGTGATGTGGGATCGGGAATGCCGGGCTCCATGCAGACGCGATCACCCGCCTTCAGATGGGTGACATCGGAACCGGTTTCGATCACCGTGCCGGAAGCCTCGTGGCCGAGGACCATGGGCTCGTTGACGACGAAATGACCGATCTTGCCATGGGTATAATAATGGACGTCCGAGCCGCAGATGCCAACCGTATGGGTGCGGATGCGCACATCCTTCGGTCCGAGCTCACCTGAACCCGCTCCACCGGGAATATCAAAATCCCTGAGCGAGAGCTTGCCCTTTTCTTCCAGCACCAGTGCCTTCATCTCATCCTCCGTGGTTTTGCGATACGCCTGGCAGCGAATTCAGCAAGCGTGATGGCGTGCAATTTCGGCAAAAGTAAACAGAAATCGGCTGGATCGGACGGTTTTTCTTTGCGTCGGAAAAACTGTATCGAGATGTCTCGAGTTTCTCATCATCCGCCGCCGGAACAGGCCGTCGGACGCGTTCAACAAGCCTCCGATTCGCTGGAGCAATCGACACCCGCGAGACCAAACGATAGCCCGGATCGATCAACCTTTCCTGATCCGTAGTCCTTCCAGAAAGGCCCGGAAACTCTCAACCGCCCGCTTCGAGGTGGCTTCGGGATCGTCGGAATTGGCGATCCATTGGGCGGCGCTGCTGCTTGCTGCATTGATGAAGCGGGCGCATGCCTCCGGATCGATGTCACCGATGGTGCCTTCCTCCCGGAGCGCCTCCAGACTTCGGGCGACAGCGGAAATACAGCCATTGGCATTTGGCCAGCGCGATGGATCACCCAGCACCGCCGGTCCGTCGCGAAACATGATCCGCTGGATTTCCGGTTCGAGAGCCATGCGCACATAACCGAGATTCTCCTCGACAAAACCCTCCCACCGGGAATCGGCCCTCGAAGAAATATCACAAAGCCTTGCAGTCATTTCCGCGTCGATTTCGGCCACAACGGCCGAAAGCAGGCCTTTTTTATCGCCGAAATGATGGTAGAGCGCGCCACGGGTGAGACCGGCTTCGGCGGTGAAGTCGTCCATAGACGCTTCAGCATAACCGATGCTGCCAAAGGCCTTGCGGCCCGTAGCCAGAAGCTTCGCCCGCGTCTCGGCAATCATTTCACTGCGAGGTTTGCGCATTTCTTCTCCATTTTTCTCATACGTCACGTATATTAGTTGACATACGCGCCGTATGCAATTATTTCATTAACATACGCCACGTATGTATGTGGTGGACACCCTTCGAACAAGGTGCATCCCGATGTCTAATCCATACAGAGAAATTTTCCGGGCTCCAGGCGCAAAAGGCTTTTCCGCCGCCGGCTTCTTCGCCCGCCTCCCCATTGCCATGGCCCCGATCGGCATCGTCGCCATGCTTTCCCAGACCCATGGCGAATATTGGCTGGCCGGCGCCGTCTCGGCAACCTTTGCATTGACCAATGCCGCCCTCTCCCCGCAAATCTCCAGACTGGTGGACCGCAAAGGGCAGAGTAAGGTCCTCATCCCCGCCACCATCGTCTCGGTCATCGCCTTTGCGGTACTGATTATCGCGACAAATCAGAAATGGCCTGCCTGGACGCTGTTCCTTTCCGCCTTCCTCGCCGCCGCCATGCCAAGCATTCCCGCCATGATGCGCGCCCGCTGGACGGAAATCTTCCGCGACCGACCTGAACTGAACACCGCCTTCGCCTTTGAGTCCGCCGCAGATGAACTCGTCTACATCTCCGGCGCCTCGCTTTCCGTTGGACTTGCGGTTTCGCTCTTTCCGGAAGCGGGCATGATGATCAGCACCACCTTCCTGGCGTTTGGCACCTTTGCTTTCCTTCTGCAACGCTCGACCGAGCCCAAGGTGCGGCCGGTTGAAAGCGGCCGCCGGCAGCGTTCGGCTATCTTCCTGCGGCCGGTCCAGATCATCACGCTTGCCCTGATCTTCGTCGGCTCGACTTTCGCCACGGCCGAGGTGAGCGCCGTCGCAATCACCAAGGCGCTTGGTCAACCGGAAGCCGCCAGCCTCGTCATCGGCGTTTACGCAATCGGCTCCTTCGTGGTCGGCCTCATCCTTGGCGCGCTCAATCCCAAAATGCCCCTGCAACGACAATTGCTGATTGCCGTCAGCGTGCTTGCGCTCACCGCCCTGCCGCTGCTTGTCGCCAACACCTCCGTTGCGCTTCTCGCTTTTGCCGTTTTCCTCAGCGGCGTTGCAATCTCGCCGATCTTCATCACCTCATTCGGCCTGATCGAGCGCCGCGTACCGGAATCGATGCTGACGGAAGGTGTAACCTGGGTGATGACCGGCATCGGTATCGGCATGGCGCTCGGCGCCTTCGTCTCCGGCTGGGTGATCGATAATTTCGGCCCGGATAACGGTTTCTGGGTGTCCGTCGCCGCCAGCCTTTCGACCGTCGTCATCATTGGGCTCGGCCAGCGCGCCCTTTCCGGAAATCACGAACGATCCGGCCCTGCGGCCGCAATGCAGCAACCTGCGGAGTAAGAACAAAGGATCGAGGTCATCCCGGGCGAGAAGCCGCTCGGGATAAACCTGAATTGCATGGGCTGGGGCTCTGCGCTCAGCCCATGCGCTCGGACACATGTTCTCCGGGGGACGCGGGAAAGACGACAGTTCGGTTTCCGTTCAGAAAGACCCGGTGATGAATATGGGCGTGGATGGCCCGCGCAAGAACTTGGCTTTCCACATCCCGGCCAAGACTGACATAATCCATCGCGCTCTGGGCATGGGTCACGCGGATCGTATCCTGCTCGATGATCGGCCCTTCATCGAGATCGGCAGTGACGTAGTGGGCGGTCGCGCCGATCAGCCTCACGCCGCGCTCATAGGCCTGCTTGTAAGGGTTGGCACCCTTGAAAGACGGCAGGAAGGAATGGTGGATATTGATGATACGGCCGGACATTTCCTGACACAGCCGGTCCGACAGGATCTGCATGTAACGCGCCAGCACCACAAGCTCCGCTCCGGTATCCCGCACCACCTGCAAGATCGCGGCTTCCGCCTCGGGCTTCGTTTCCGGCGTGACACGAATGTGGTGAAAGGGAATATCCTCGTTCACCACCTGCTTCTGGTAATCCAGATGATTGGAAATCACCGCGACGATCTCGACCGGCAGCGCACCGATGCGGGAGCGATAGAGCAGATCGTTGAGGCAATGGCCGAAACGCGAGACCATGATCACGACTTTCGTCTTTCGGGAGAGGTCGTGAATGTCATAATCCATATCGAAATCGGCCGCGATGGGACCGAAGCCGTCGAGCAGCCCATCGCGTCCCGATCCCTGTTCGGAAACGAAACTCAACCGCATGAAGAAGCGGTCCGTCTCCTGGTCGGTGAATTGCGAACTGTCATTGATGTTGCAGCCGGACCGGGCGAGGTAACCGGATACGGCGGCGACGATGCCACGGCGCGCCGGGCACGAGACTGTCATGATATAGGTTGTCAAATTCTGCTCCCTGGGTCTTTGCCGCACGGACGGATCGCCTGCGCTTTCTCGCCGATCGCCGATGAACCGCCGGCCATGGTCAGGACGGCGATTGAGACTTGCCGAAGCCCGGCGAGGCGGCTTACGAACCGTAGATCGGAAAGGCCTCGCAAAGTGCAGCAACCTCTGCCCGCACCTCGGCCTCGATTGCGGCGTCACCCTCGGCATTTTTGGACAGGGCATCGATGACACGCAGGATCAGCGCACCGATCTGTTCGAATTCGGCGACACCAAAGCCGCGTGTGGTGCCGGCGGAGCTGCCGAGCCGGATACCGGAGGTGACGAAGGGCTTCTCCGGATCGTTGGGAATGGCGTTCTTGTTGCAGGTGAGACCCGCCCGCTCCAGCGCGATTTCGGCAGCCTTTCCGGTGACGCCCTTCGGGCGCAGATCGACCAGCACCATATGGCTGTCGGTTCCGCCAGAGACGATCCCCAGCCCACCATCGGTCAGGACCTTCGCCAGCGCCTGTGCGTTGGCGACGACCTGGCCGGCGTAATCGGAAAATTCCGGGCGCAGTGCCTCGCCGAAAGCCACAGCCTTGGCGGCGATGACATGCATCAGCGGGCCACCCTGATTGCCGGGGAAGACCGCCGAATTCAGCTTCTTGGCGAGATCGGCATCGTTGGTGAGGATCACGCCGCCGCGTGGGCCGCGCAACGTCTTGTGGGTGGTGGAGGTGACGACATGGGCGTGCGGCACGGGGTTCGGATATTTGCCGCCGGCGATCAGACCGGCATAATGGGCCATATCGACCATAAGGTAGGCGCCGACTTCGTCGGCTATTTTGCGGAAGCCGGCAAAATCGATCTGGCGTGGATAGGCAGATGCGCCCGCCACGATCAGCTTCGGCCTCGTTTCCAACGCTCGCGCGCGCACCTTCTCCATGTCGATCAGATGCGTCTCGGCATCGACCTCATAAGAAACGACATCGAACCACTTGCCAGACATCGTCACCGGCGAACCGTGGGTCAGATGACCGCCATGGGCGAGCGACATGCCCATGATCCGGTCGCCCGGCTGCAGCAACGCCAGGAACACCGCCTGATTGGCCTGCGCGCCGGAATGCGGCTGCACATTGGCGAATTCCGCGCCGAAGAGTTGCTTCAACCGGTCGATGGCGACCTGTTCGACCTTGTCGACGAATTCGCAGCCGCCGTAATAACGCTTGCCGGGGTAACCCTCGGCGTATTTGTTGGTCAACACCGAGCCTTGCGCCGCCAGAACATCGGCGGAGACGATGTTTTCCGAAGCGATCAGCTCGATCTGCGTCTTCTGGCGATCGAGTTCCTCGGCGATGGCGTCGGCGATCACCGTGTCCGAAACGGTATTATGTGACAGTCGGTTGAGCATTTTTTCTCCTCCAGATCAGGCGATGTCCGCCGCAAGTTCCTTGCAGCCTGTTTCAAGCAGATGGCCAAGATGCGATACGAAACTGTTCCAGATATCCATACGGAAACGGTTTTCCGCATCGCGCCAGAGCACCACGCTGACGCCGTCAAAAATCGTCCGGCGTCCCTCGCCCACCGCAATGGTGTCGATGTCGCGGGCGCAGCCCAGCGTCAGCAACTCGGCGGCCTGCGCACCTTCGATCAGCAGCGTCACTTCCCGTCCGGAAATATCGACGAGACTATGCGGATGGCTGGCGTAAACGCCTGCGCAGGCGGCAATCAGCCCGTCAACCGCACTGACAGGTGCAAGCACGGTCCATTCGTCGGGGCCAAGGCGCAGGACCTCAATGTCGCCCGAAGCGGCGCGGAGGCCGATCCGGTCGGGCAAGGTCAGGCCAAGGGCGGCGTTGAGCGGGGCGAGATCGCCGCGCGCGCGCAGCGACAGCCGCGCCTGCGCGGCCAGAACGCTGACCCGGGCAGCTTTGCTCTCGGCCAGCGTGCCGGGAACAGGGGAGGAAACGCGCATATTCATTGTCATCTCCAGGTCAAATCTTCAGGCGGGTATTTTCGGGATCGACGAAGACCATCCCGGTGATTTTTGCGGCAATGGTGCGGTCCAGCATCGGAATGTAGACGGTCTCACCCATCCGATCATGGCCGCCCTCAACCAGCGCCAGCGCAATCGGCTGGCCAACCGCATCCGAGTGATAGGAGGAGGTGACGTGACCCACCATTTTCATCGGTATCGGCTGTTTCGCATCGAAGACGATCTGCGCGCCCTCTTCCAGCTTGGAGCGGTCTTCGGTGAGAAGGCCGACGAGGTGGCGGCGGTCCTTGGCGACGAGATCGGGGCGGGCAAGGCCGCGCTTGCCGACGAAATCGGGCTTTGATTTGCCGACCGCCCATCCCATCGCGGCGTCATAGGGCGTCACCGTGCCGTCGGTGTCCTGGCCGACGATGATGTAACCCTTTTCAGCGCGCAGCACATGCATGGTCTCGGTGCCATAAGGCGTGATGCCATATTGCCGACCGGCCTCCCACAGGATTTCCCACAGCTTGCGGCCAAGCGGCGCCGGCACGTTGACCTCAAAGCCGATCTCGCCGGTGAAGCTGACGCGGAACAGCCGCGCCGGCATGCCGGCCACGGTGCATTCCACGCAGGACATATGCGGGAAAGCGTCTTCCGTCAGTTCGACACCTTCCACCAGCGGCGCAAGCAGCTTGGCCGCGTTCGGACCGTTCAGCGCAATGGTGGACCATTGTTCGGTGGTCGAAGTCAGCCAGACATTAAGATCGGGCCATTCGGTCTGGAGGTAGTCCTCCATCATGTTCAGCACCCGGGCGGCACCGCCCGTGGTGGTCGTGACGTGGAAACGGTCCTCGGTCATGCGGCCGATGACGCCGTCATCACGGATAAAGCCGTCATCGCCGAGCAGCAGGCCATAACGGCAGCGGCCGGCGGCAAGCTTCGTCCAGGGATTGGTATACATGCGGTTCATGAACTCGACCGCGTCAGGACCGACCACTTCGATCTTGCCGAGCGTCGAGGCGTCGAAAATGCCCACACTCTGGCGCACCGCCCGGCATTCGCGGCCGACGGCCGCGTCCATGTCTTCACCCGGCTTCGGGAAATACCAGGCACGACGCCATTGCCCGACCGGTTCATAGACCGCGCCATGCTCCTCAGCCCAGCCGTCGATCTGCGTCTTGCGCGTCACTTCGAAATGCGCGCCGCGGTGATAACCCGCAAAGGCCCCGAAGGTCGTCGGCGTATAGGGTGGGCGGAAGGTGGTCAGTCCCACCTGCGGCTGCGGTTTGCCGAGTGCTTCCGCCGCGATGTTCAGGCCGTTGATGTTGGACATCTTGCCCTGATCGGTGGCCATGCCATTGGTGGTGTAGCGCTTGACATGCTCGATGGAGCGCATGCCCTCGCGCACGGCAAGCCGCAAATCCTTGGCCGTCACGTCATTCTGGTAATCGACGAAGGCCTTGGCCTTGCCGGCGTCGCGGTCGCTCGGCAGTTCGGTGTGGGAAACGCCGCTGCCGGTACGATCATGATCCACCGCATGGCTGGAAACGTTAGCGGTCTTGCCAAGCGCTGCGACGACGTCGCGGCCCCTTTCTGCGCCGTCCTTCAGCGCGGCCTCGATGCCCCACAGGCCGCGCCCGGCGCCGGCGATCACGCAGTCCTCGTTCGTCATGGCGGGCACGAAGGTCGTCCGCTCGTCATCCCAGGCAAGCTTGCCCTGCGTGTGAGAGAAGAGATGCAGCGACGGCGTCCAGCCGCCCGACATCAGCACCGCGTCGCAGGCGATCTCCTGTCCCGCACGAACCGTGGAACCGTTCACCGGATTGACGCGGACCGACTTGACGCGCAGCCGCCCCGACGTCGCCGTGACCGTATGCGACAGCTTGACGGGAATGCCGAGCGCACGCGCCTCGTTCACCAGCTCCTCGCGCACCTTGGCGCGGGTATCGACAATCGCCTGGACGCGCGCGCCGGCGCCGTGAAGATCGAAAGCCGCATACCAGGCGCTGTCATGGCTCGTCACGACCACCGGCCGGTTGCCGACCTTGACGCCATAGCGGTTGAGATAGGTCTGGGCAGCACCCGCCAGCATCACGCCCGGCCGGTCGTTGCCGTGGAAAACCAGCGGCTTTTCCAGCGCGCCCTGCGCCAGCACCACCTGACGCGCCCGAACGCGCCACAGGCGCTCGCGCGGCGTATCCTTCGGCACGGTTTCGAGATGGTCGGTCAGCTTTTCGCAAAGGCCGATCATGTTCTGGTGGTAATAGGCAATCGCCGTCGTGCGCGTCATGACCTTGACGCCCCGATCCTTCAGGGCCGTCAATTCATCCGCAAGCCAGGTCCACGCTGGCTTGCCGTCGATCTTCGCCTGGGGTTCGGACAAAAGCGTGCCGCCGGCTTCGGCATTTTCATCGACCAGCACGACCTTGAGACCATCGACCGCCGCCGCACGCGCCGCTGCAAGACCGGCAGGACCGGCGCCGACAATCAACACATCGCAATGCAGGTTGCGCGAGGCGTAGGTATCGGGATCTTCTTCCGTCGGCGAAACGCCGAGACCGGCCGCTGCACGGATGAAGGGCTCATAGACCTTGTCCCAGAAGCTCTTCGGCCACATGAAGGTCTTGTAGTAGAAGCCCGCCGAAAACAGCATATAGGCCATGTCATTGACCGCGCCGATATCGAATTTCAGGCTCGGAAATTTGTTCTGCGAGGTGGTTTCGAGCCCGTTCCAGATCTCCTGCACCGTGGCGCGGGTATTCGGCTCGAACCGACCGGCGCTACGGCGGGTGCCGATCAGCGCATTGGGTTCCTCGGAACCCGCCGCCACCGGGCCGCGCGGGCGGTGGTATTTGAACGAGCGGCCCATCAGATGCACGCCATTGGCGAGAAGCGCGGAAGCGACGGTGTCGCCCTTGACGCCGCGATAGGTCTTGCCGTCGAAGGTGAAGCTCACGGAACGGGCAGCATCCACCCGGCCACGGCCGGAAACGCGATAGGAGTTCATTTCGACACCTCTGAGCTTGCTGGTGCGCGTGTCAGCGTAGACAGTTCAGGGCGCGGCTCACCCGCGCGATAGGTCGTGAGAAACCGGTCGCTCACCGTGTCGCGCACGGCGTTGAAGAAGCGACCGCAGCCGTGCAGGTGCCGCCAGCGCTCGAAATGCGGACCTTTGACGTTTTCGCGGATGAACAGGAATTCCTCCCATTGTTCATCGCTTTGCGACGACGGGTCGGCCGGGCGGACGATATGGGCCTGGCCGGCATAGGTGAATTCGGCTTCGGGCAGCGTTTCGTTGCAATAGGGACAGCGGATCAAAAGCATGGTTCAAATCCTCGGAGCATTTCCAGTAAAAGTGCGAAGCGGTTTTACGTCCGGAAAATGCGTGGAAATTAATGCGCCACGGCGGCGGCGGCGGCCTCGTCGATCAGGCGGCCGGAGCGGAAGCGTTCCAGCGTGAACGGCGCGTTGATCGGGTGCGGTTCGTTTTTGGCGATGGTCCAGGCGAACGTGTGGGCGGCGCCCGGCGTTGCTTTGAAGCCACCGGTTCCCCAGCCGCAATTGACGTAGAGCCCGTCGACCGGCGTCTTGCCGAGAATGGCCGAGCGATCCGGCGTCACATCGACAATGCCGCCCCATTTGCGCAGCATCCGCATGCGGTTGAAGATCGGGAAGATTTCGACGATGGCCGCGATCGTATGTTCGATCAGCGGCAGGCCGCCGCGCTGCGAATAGGAGGTATACTGGTCCGTGCCCGAGCCGATGACCAGCTCGCCCTTGTCGGACTGGCTGATATAGGCGTGGACGGCGTTCGACATGACCACGCAGGGGAAAATCGGCTTGATCGGCTCCGACACCAGCGCCTGCAATGGATAGCTTTCAAGCGGCAGACGCACGCCGGCCGTGTCCATGACGACCGAGGTGTGACCGGCGGCCGAGACCGCAACCTTCTTCGCCTTGATGAAGCCCCTCGCCGTCTCGACGCCCGCGACGGAGCCATCGGCGTTACGGCGAATGGCGGTGACCGGACAGTTCTGGATGATATCGACACCACGGGCTGCGGCGCCGCGCGCATAACCCCAGGCGACCGCATCGTGTCGCGCCGTGCCGGCCCGTTCCTGAAGCGCGCCGCCCATGACGGGGTAACGCGCATTCGGCGCAATGCTGAGCGGCGGGCAATAATCCTTGCACTCTTCCGGGCTGAGCCAGCGATTGTCGACGCCGTTCAAACGGTTGGAATGGATGTGGCGCTTGAAGCTCTGCACATCGTGCACATTATGCGCCAGCATCAACACGCCGCGCCTTGAATACATGACGTTGTAGTTCAATTCCTGGCTCAGGTTCTCCCACAGATCGACGGCGTGATCGTAAAGACGGGCGCTCTCGTCATAGAGATAGTTCGAGCGGATGATCGTGGTGTTGCGGCCGGTATTGCCGCCGCCGAGCCAGCCCTTGTCGATGACGGCGACATTGGTGATGCCGTGCTGGCTGGCCAGATAATAGGCAGCGCCCAGACCATGGCCGCCGGCACCGACGATGACCACGTCATATTCGGCTTTCGGCTGACTGTCGGGCCATTGCTCGTCCCAGTCCTTGTGGCCGGTCAGAGCATTCCGCAAAAGATTGAAGGCATTAAAACGCGTCATGAGCGGGACCCGATGGTTGGAAAATCTCGTGTCGCAAAAGCTAGGAGCATTTGCCGCGCCCCGGCTGGACAATCGCGTCTGTTTGCATGAATATTTGCGTCATGACCTCACACCGCGCCAGAAAACGCCTCAGCGTCGCCTTCCTGCTTGCCGACCGCTTCACGCTGTCGGCCTTCGCGAATTTCGTCGATGTGCTGCGCCTTGCGGCCGATGAGGCGGACCGTTCACGGCCTATCCTGTGCGAATGGTCGGTGCTCTCGGCAAGTTTGAGCAGCGTGCAGTCGAGCTGCGGCGTGAAGGTGCAGCCGGACACGCGGCTGATGGACGCTGCGCATTACGACTATATCGTCGTTGTCGGCGGTTTGATCAGCGATCACAGCGCCCTGCCGCATGAAGCGCTGCGCTTCCTGAAAGAGCGGGCAGCGGCCGGCGTTCCCATCGTCGGGCTCTGCACCGGCGTTTTCATCCTGCATGAGGCCGGCCTGCTCGATGGCTATCGCTGCTGCGTGAGCTGGTTCCACCGCCAGGACTTTCTCGACCGTTTCGATACCGTCCAGATGATTTCCGACCAGATCTTCGTCATCGACCGCGACCGGCTGACCTGTTCCGGCGGCCATGGAGCAGCGCATCTGGCGGCGTTCCTTGTCGAGCGCCATGTCGGCCAGTCCGCCGCCATCAAGAGCCTCAACATCATGATGATCGACAGTGCGCTGAGCGGCGAAAAACCTCAACCCGGCCAGCAGAGCGCGCGCAAGGCCAACGATCCCCTCATCAAAAAAGCGATCCTGCGGATGCAGCAGAATATCGAGGTTCCGAGAACCGTGCAGGAACTGGCGAGTGATCTCGGCCTTGGCCGCCGCAGCCTCGAACGGCGTTTCCTCACCGACCTGGGCGCAACGCCTTCAAAGGTCTATCTCGAACTGCGGCTTGATCGCGCTTTGTCGCTCCTGCGCACGACGCGTGACAGCATCACCCAGATTGCGCTCGCCACCGGTTTTTGCGATGCGCCGCACCTTTCCCGCACGCTCAGAGCCGAGCGCGGTTTCACCCCCAGCGAATACCGCAAGACTCAGGTCGGCCACGTCGCGACCGACGAGGAATTCGCCGTCGGCGTGCTGCTTCCACAATCCTGAAAATCTTGCGTCGGTTCTAGGAACCCGCCCCCATGAAGGTCAGCCGGGTAAGAGCCGTATAGCTGGATTCCGAGGCCATCAGGGCTGCAAAGACGAGCACGAGAACCGGCGGTAACAGGATTGCGTAGATCAGGACCAGCCGTTCCCAGGCCATGTGCATGAAAATCGCCATGATCAACCCCGCCTTCAGGATCATGAACAGGATGATGAGAGACCATCTCGGATAGCTCTGGATACCGAGATAATCGATCATATAGGAGAAGGCGCTGAGAACGAAAAGCAGCCCCCAGACCACCATGTAAAGTCTTATCGGATGCTGCTGTCCCTGTTGTGACTGTTGCTGCGCCATGATGCCATCCTCACTCACCACAGATAAAAGAATGCGAAGATAAAGACCCACACCAGATCCACGAAGTGCCAATAAAGCCCCGTTATCTCGACGATCTCGTATTGCCCCTTGCGGCTGGTGAAGAACCCCCGCCTTTCCTCATCGAAATCTCCCCGCCACACCTTGCGCGCGACGATGAGAAGAAACAGGACGCCGATGGAAACATGGGTGCCATGAAAGCCCGTGATCATGAAGAAAACCGAACCGAACTGCGCTGCACCCCACGGGTTTCCCCAGGGACGAACACCCTCAGCGATCAGCTTGCTCCATTCGAATGCCTGCATTCCCACGAATGTCGCGCCAAGCGCTGCCGTCGCCACCATCAGCGCGGCGGTTTTGCGACGGTCGCGGCGATATGCGAAGTTGACGGCCATGGCCATCGTGCCGCTGCTGCTGATAAGAACAAAGGTCATGATGGCAATCAGGATCAGCGGAATGTGCCTGCCGGCAATCGTGAGCGCGAAAACCTCGCTCGGATTGGGCCAGGCCGCGGTGGCCGACATGCGCGCCGCCATATAGGCCAGCAGGAAACAGCCGAAAATGAAGATATCGCTCAGAATGAATATCCACATCATTGCCTTGCCCCAGGAGACGTTCATGAACGCCCGCTGGTCCGATGACAGATCGGCGGCGACGCCGCGCAGTCCAGCCGGCCGCAGATGCGGATCACTAATCGGTCTTTCCTCCCTGGATGCGGCCATGATCGACACTCCTCAGGTGACCAATTGACGGCAGAGATCGGCAAAACTATTCGCCCAGCCGGCGAAAAGCGCAAAAAGGATGAGCCAGACGACCAGCATGAAATGCCAGTAGATCGCGCACAGCTCCACACTCAGGCGCATTCTTGCCGACAAGGGCTCTCTCCGGGCACGGATTGCGGTGCGCCCAAGTACGAGGAGCCCGCCCAATATATGCAGGCCATGCAGGCCGGTAATCATGTAGAAGAAGCTGTTCGATGGGTTATCCGCCAGAACATAGCCTGCGGAGATAAGTTGCCTCCACGCCAGGAATTGACCGGCCACAAAGAAAACAGCCGTCGCAAAGGCTGTCACAAGAGCCGCATTCAGCCTGTCGCGATGATCCGGACGGGTTTCGGTTTTCGCCCATTGCAGCGCCAGACTGCTGGCGGCGAGCGCCGCGGTGTTCACCCATAACAGTCCGGGGAGCGGAATACCCCACCAGTCGGCGCCGCCCATGCGGCCGAGATAGGCGCTGATGAGCAAGGTGAACAATGCACCGACCACCGCCAGAAATATCCCAAGTCCGAGTTTCGCAATTGTCACCGACGATCCCTGCATCTGCGGCGCATCGCCTGCCAGACCAACTTCCAGCCAGGGCTTCGAGGCCAGCCGCTGCCGCGCCATCCACCAGCCGATGATGCCGGCGATACCGGCCATGAAGACAAGGATGGCGCTCATGACAAGGCCCTCTCGGACGACCCCGCCGAAGCCGGCTGGTTTTGCGGCAGGAAGTCCTCAGCCGCGCCGGGCACGCTGTAATCATACGGCCAGCGATAAACGACCGGCAGTTCCTTGCCCCAGTTGCCATGAACCGGCGGCGTCTGCGGCGTCTGCCATTCCAGTGTCGTGGCCCGCCACGGATTGCCGACGGCCTTCTTGCCCCACCGCAGGCTCCACTCGAGATTGAACACGAACAGCAATTGCGCCGCACCGACAATGAGCGCGGCCACGGTGATGAATATGTTCAACGTGTGCGCCGAATCTGGAATGAAGGCGGTTTCGCCCAGCTCGTAATAGCGGCGCGGCACGCCCATCAGCCCGAGATAATGCATCGGGAAGAAGATGGCATAGGCACCAAGGAAGGTGATCCAGAAATGGACGTGCCCCATCGCCTCGTTCAGCATCCGGCCCGTGACTTTCGGATACCAGTGGTGAATCGCACCGAAGATCACCATGATCGGCGCGACCCCCATCACCATATGGAAATGGGCGACCACGAACATCGTATCCGAAAGCGGCACATCGACGACGACATTGCCAAGGAATAGGCCGGTCAATCCGCCATTGATGAAGGTGACGATGAAGGCGAGCGCAAATAGCATCGGCAGGGTGAGATGAATATCGCCGCGCCAGAGCGTCAGCACCCAATTATAGACCTTGATCGCCGTCGGCACCGCGATGATCAGCGTCGTGGTTGCAAAAAAGAACCCGAAATTCGGGTTCATGCCACTGACATACATGTGATGCGCCCAGACGACAAAGCTCAGCGCCGCGATGATGACGATCGCCCAGACCATCATCCGGTAGCCGAAGATATTCTTGCGCGCATGGGTGCTGATCAGATCTGAGACGATGCCGAAGGCGGGAAGTGCGACGATATAGACTTCCGGATGGCCGAAGAACCAGAACAGGTGCTGGAACAGGATGGGACTGCCGCCCTCCTGCTTCAATTGTTCGCCCATCTCCACGATGGCCGGCATGAAGAAGCTCGTGCCGAGCAGCCGGTCGAACAACATCATGACGGCGGCGACGAAGAGCGCCGGGAAAGCGAGTAGCGCCATGGCGGTCGCCGTGAATATGCCCCATATCGTCAGTGGCATGCGCATCAGCGTCATGCCGCGCGTGCGTCCCTGCAACACGGTGACGACGTAATTCAGCCCGCCCAAAGTAAAGCCGATGATGAACAGGATCAACGATGACAGCATCAGGATGATGCCCCAGTCGCGCCCGCCCGGCGTTCCAGAAAGAAGCGCCTGCGGCGGATAAAGCGTCCAGCCGGCGCCCGTCGGCCCGCCGGGTGCGAAGAAACCGGCCACCAGCACAAGGACGGCGGAGAGGTAGAGCCAGTAGCTCAGCATATTGGCATAAGGAAACACCATATCGCGCGCGCCGAGCATCAGCGGGATCAGATAGTTGCCGAAACCGCCAAGAAACAGCGCGGTGAGCAGGTAAATCACCATGATCATGCCATGCATGGTGATGAACTGATAATAATGTTCCGCGTCGATGAAGGAGAAATAGCCGGGAAAACCGAGTTGCAGGCGCATCAGCCAGGAAAGCACCAGCGCCAGCATGCCGATTGCGATGGCTGTCAGGAAATATTGAATGGCGATGATCTTGGCGTCCTGGCTGAAAACATATTTCGTCCACCAGCTTTTCGGGTGATAAAGCTCGACGTCCTCGACTTCAGCGGGCTGAATGACCTGCCCGGCGCCAGATCCAATCTCGACCATGTTCCATCCTCCCTGTTCCCCCGATGCGGTCTTCCCCTCTCAATATGCACGACGCTCATCTGGCCGCCGACGTTTCCGCCGAGGCCAGCAATTTCGAGAAAGTCGGCTGCTGCTCCAGCCAGGCTTGATAATCGGTGTCGGTATCAACGACGACGGTGCCGCGCATCTGCGGATGGCCCACACCGCACAGTTCCGCGCAGAGAACCTCGAATGTCCCCGTCCGGGTCGGCGTGAACCAGTAATAGGTGACCGAACCGGGGATCATGTCCATCTTTGCCCGGAACTCCGGCACGTAAAAATCATGCACGACATCGACCGCGCGCAGCAGCATTTTCACCGGCCTGCCGGCGGGCAGATGCAACTCGCCGCCTTCAACGATGACATCGTCCATTCCGGCGGGATCGTTCCTGTTCAGGCCGAGCGGATTGTTGGGTCCAATAGCGCGCGTATCCGCCCGCCCGAGCCGTCCGTCCGCTCCCGGCAGCCGGAAACTCCATTGCCATTGCTGACCGACGACCTCCACCTCGCTCGCACCGTCAGGGACGGTTACGAACTGGTTCCATACGAAGAGGCCCGGCAAAAGCATCGCCGCCACCCCAACCCCGGTCCCGCCCGCCAGCCACCATTCCAGGCGCTTGTTTTCAGGCTCATATGCCGGCCGATTTCCGGCGCGGTGCCTGAAGCGGAACACGCAATAGGCGACGAACAGCACGATGGCGGAGAAAACGAAGCCGGTGATCCAGAAAGTGATGATGATCGTATTGTCGATATAGCTCCAGTTCGACGCTATCGGCGTCCACCACCACGGGCTCAGCAGGTGGAACACGATCGATCCCACTACCAGCAGAACGAGAACCACAACGACAGCCATCGTCTCCTCCCGTGACCCGGCCACGACTGCTTCCAAAACCCATCGCAAAATATATTAGCATTATCTCATAAATGAGTCGGGCGAGCAATTATGGTAGCGGCTCCTTCCTGTGCGCCTGCATCAATCGGGAAGGCAATCGCGAAAAGCAGACGGATCTGAAGAAAACGATACCACATGGCGTCCCCGCACTCTGCGTGGCCATTCCAACCGCCGCGGCTCCCCTCAGCGGGGCCGCAACGGCAGGAAGGATGATCTACGGATATATTTCCTCTATCAATTCAAGGCGTACGGCTCGGATAATCGGACACGATCAGTTTCCGATAGAGGTGCCAGGTCGAGTGGCCGAGGATGGGCATGACGACCGCGAGGCCGATAAAAACCGGGATCGTGCCGACAACGAGCAAGGCCGCGACGATCAATCCCCAAAGCGCCACGGGAACCGGGTTGGCAAGCGTGGCGCGGATGCTCGCATCCACCGCCGCGACTGCGCCGACATCCCGGTCGAGCAGCAGCGGAAACGCCACCACCGTTGTCGCCAGCACGACGACCGCGAAAACGAAACCCGCGAGATTCCCCCAGATGATGAGGGAGAGACCTTGCGAGGTCGTCAATACGTCCGACAGAAAGGTAGAGAGCGAAACCGGACCGGTCGCATCGAAAGTCGCAGTGTAGATGCTCTGCGCAACAATCAGCCAGACGACGAAAAGCACCAACAGCATGACGGCGACCGCGATGATAGACGGCAGGGCCGGAGAGTGACGAACCTCCAGTGCATGCCGCCAGGAGCTATCCAGCCCCTTTTCGCGCCGCCGACTGATTTCATAAAGCCCGATGGCCGCGATCGGACCAATCAGTGCAAAACCCGACATCAGCGGATAAATAACCGGCAGCAAATTGGCGCCGGAACTCCACATCACCAGAAAAACACCGGCGATCGGATACATAAGACAGAGAAAAACATAGTGGGACGGCTTTTCTTTAAAGTCCTCAAGTCCCAGCTTCAACGCATCCACGATATCCGGGATGCCAATCTTGCGGACTTCCGGGCGGGCAAATTCACCACTTGCACCGGACATGACATGGAATGCCGTCATAGCACTTCTCCTCCTGCGCCATGATCCGGCTGGCGGTACAGGAACGCTCTGTGACTTCTATCGAGGCGTAAAACCGCAACCGGCTGTTTTGTAATTTATCAAATTCTGGCGCCTTTGTCGCCTGTTGTTTAAATTGGAGACATCAGATGCCCGCCGTCGGCACAACCGACAGAGCCGCACTTGCGCAGGTTTTGGATCGTTGCCAGCTCCGCGCAGTGTCTATGGCGCGTACGAAGCGGGCATGGTCTTCGGCATCGACCGATCCGTCGGGCGCGAATATCTCGGCATCGCCTCGCAGGGCCGCAACATCGACGCCGCACAGTTCCGCCAGACCGAGCGCCGTCAACTCGCTTGCCTATGCGCGCGCCCATAGGCAAGCGATCAAAGCCGGGGGCCTCCCTTTACCATGGGGCTGCGCCGACTTCGTTTGCAGGGTCAGAGAATAAGCTTGAGGCGACGGAATGCGGGAGCCAATAGACGCCCGCACCATCCCTCTCCGGCTCTATTGGCCGCCCTTTATGGCCGGCGCCGGCGTGTTGAGAAGCTGCTGTTCCCAGAGATAGGCGATGCCGCTGCCGCCGAAGTGCTGGATGAGAATTTCGGTCAGTTCCTCGACATGCTCGGTGCGCGCCCAATCGCGCTGCCATTCGCCGGCGAGCGCCATTACCGTCATCGGGTTCGCGCCGGCTGCGATCATGCGCTGAATGGCGACCTCGTGAGACTCCTTGGAAATCCCGCCAGACGCATCGGTGATCACGGTTACGTCCCAGCCTTCGCCGGCTGCTTGGATGACGGGCATTGCAACGCAGACCTCGGTCCATAGACCCGCAATGATCAGTTGCTTGCGGCCGGTCGCCTTGACGACGTTCACCACATTCTCATCCTGCCAGGTGTTCACCCAGGTGCGATCGATGACTTCCTGGTCCGGAAACACGTCGGTAATCTGCTTGAAGAGCAGTCCGCCGCGCGCCGCGATTACGCTGGTGAGAACCGTCGGAACATTGAAGGCTTTTGCCAGCTTCGCCAGTGCGGTCGTGAGGTTGACCACAGCCTGCGGATCGTGGCTGTTGAGATTTGCGAGCTGATAGGGCTGATGATCGATCAGAACGAGGACGGAATCTTCAGGGCGGAGAAGTGAATCGAGGCCGTTACGAAAGGTCATGGGTTCATCCTATGTTGGCGTTTTATTGAAGCGCTTGCGCAAAGACATGCACCCCTTCGGGCGTTGCCGCGGGGCGAAACTTGTCATTCCTGTTTATGATGCGGTAGTCATTGTCAGCGTTGAGCTGTGTCGCAGAATGAGGAACGCTGAGTGGATATCGAAGATCTTCGGACATTCGTCGAAGTTGCAGATGCGGGAGGCGTCACTTCGGCCGCGCTGCGGCTCGGCATCTCCAAGTCGATGGTCAGCCGGCGGCTCTTAAGGCTTGAAGCCGAGCTTGGTGTCCAGCTTCTGGCCCGATCCACACGCGGCGCTTCCCTGACAGAAGCAGGCGCAACCTTCCGGGACTATGCGGCAAGGATTTCAGCTGAAATCGATGTGGCGAGGGAGACAATTCTTCCGGCTGGCGAGCTCCGCGGGCGTCTGCGGATTGCTGCGCCGCTTTCTTTCGGCCCGACGCATTTCGCACGGGTGATTGCGCAAATGGCGCGCCGCTATCCCCAACTCCAGGTTCAGACCTGTTACACTGATCGTTTCGTGGATCTGATCGCAGAAGGGTATGATTGTGCGATCCGGGTGGGCCACCTTCAGGATTCCAACCTTGTCGCCAGACGCGTCGGCCCGCTCTACGGAAGTTTCGTCGCCAGCCCGGACTATATCAGGGTCCATGGCTCTCCCGAGACACCGGAAGAACTCCTAACCCATCAGGCTCTCATGCAAGGAACGGAGACCTGGCAGGTGATGGATGGAGACGGGGTGACAAGCATTCGTCCACAGGGACGTTTCAAGGCCGACAACGGGGCCGCCCTCGCCGTCGCCGCAACCGCCGGTCTGGGGATAGCCGTGTTGCCCGACGATCTCATCAAGGATCATCTGGACTCCGGCGAGCTGGTCCGCGTCATGAAACGCTATCCGCCGCCGCCGGCGGGAATATTTGTCGTCAGACCGCCCGGCCAGCATCCTGCAAGAAAAATCCGGGTGCTGACCGAAATTCTGATCGAGTGCTTTGACCATGGCGCGGCGACGGCGTTCCGTTCCAATGCCGGAGGAAGCCCCCCGGCAGCCACCTGACCGGCACGTTTTCAAAACCGAGCGCACCCTATCGGTTTTTTCGGGCATGGGTTTCGGGAGAAACAAATTGCCGACGGTGTATGTGTGAAACTTGCTCCTACAGACGGCGTCCAGTTTCCGGAATTTTCCGACGAATTGCGGATCGGAACAGAACTCGTTGACATTTCCTGCTCCCTGAACGGCATCGACATTAACCACCACCGTTTTGAAACTTCTCTCCAAAGGCCGCAGCAACAAGGAAATGGCTCACGATCTCGGCCTTTCGGAAGCGGCCGTGAAATTCCACCTGAAGACCATCTATGCGAAACTTGGCGCCAGCCGGCGCGGCATGGCCGTCTCCGTCAGCAAACATCTCAAGCTGACCAATCGCGAATGATGCCGACATCGATATGCGATGTCGGCCGGCTCACATGAGGTTCGTAAACTGGACTACCCTTGAGCCAGGTTGAGGCAAATGACGGTCCTGTCATCACTGAACTCCGCCGTTGTCGAACCTTTGACGGACGGATACTCGCCCAGCTTGTGAAAATCCGCCGCCTCGACACGCGCGAATTCCGCTTCCCAGGCCGCAACATCCGTCCCAGCCGGCAAGGACAAATAGCCGTCGGAGAATATTTCAACGCTCGAGAGCCCGTCTTTGGCAATGCGGAGGTCAACCGTCCCCTCCTGCATGACCGTTCCGCCATTCACCGAGGCGTAACCCAGCACATGCCCATGCTGGTTTGCGAATTGCGGCTGGACACGGATGCCGCCCATCAGGAATTCCTCGACCGTTTCAACGTCGTTCTCAAGACCGCTCATCCCGGCTGCGGCAGTGACGGCATTTTCCGCATCCCGCGCCGTCATGATACCGTTTGCGACCGCCGAACGCAGGCCGGAGAAGATCGTCGCACGCGTTCTTGCTTCAGCCGCATCACCGTCACCGATGACGGCGAGAAGCTGTTTGAATACGAATATACGCGCCGAAGTACTTACCGTATCGATCAGCTTCGTGTGCTGAAACAGACGGGTGCCGTTGATCCTGACGCCGGAATCGCCGGCAAGCAGCAGGCGGAAGCTGTCGCCCATATCCGCCACGATCGCCAGGGTGGTCGATGGCGGATGGCCGGCATTGATGCGCTGCGCCTCCTTTTTCAGGATATCGCTGATATTCTGAAAAAGCGCGGGCGCGGCAAGCGTTTCCAGCCTGCCGTCAAGGCTCATCTCAGCCACGGCATTGGCGGCGGCGAGAGCCGCAATGCGGCCGGAAGTCAGCCCGCCGTAATTTGCTCCAGTCGGGTCGGTCGCGCCGTCGAAAACGGCCAGAACCCGTCCGGGAATGAGAAGCGCCACATCGTCCCCCGGCTTTGCGGCGTTCTTGTATTTCGATTGCGAAAAGCTCGCGATATTCATCTTTCCGGTGTCCTTGCAGAGGGAGGCTGGCGGCGACACATGGGTCGCCGCTGCTGCAGTTTTGAATGATGTTTGATGGCTTCAGACGAAAGAGGCTTCCTTGTCTTCCGAAAGCCGGAAGACGACGAAGACGCAAAGTCCGGTGCTGACGAGAAGCAAGGTGGAAAGAGCCGCGGCCGTGCCGAACTCGCCGTCAATCACCTGAATATAGATCAGCACGGGCATCGTAATCGTCCGCGCCGTGTAGAGTATCAGCGTCGAGGACAATTCGTTTATGGCGGTGATGAAGCTCATCAAGGAACCGATGATGAGACCTGGCAACATCAGCGGCACCGTCACCGATATGAACGTCTTTGCCGGAGAAGCGCCGAGATTGACCGCAGCCTCCTCGATGGAGGGTTTGATCTGCCGCAGGATCGAGGTCGTGGAGCGGACGCCGTAAGGCAGGCGGCGGATAAACACCAACAGGATGATGATGAGCGCCGTGCCAGTGATGTCGAAAGGCGGATAACGGAACGTCGTGACGTAGCCGATTGCCATGACGACGCCAGGTATCAGATAGGGTACCATCAGCAGAAGATCGAGCGAACCCGATACTGCATTGTCCCGCCTGACCACGATGAATGAGAGCAGGCCGGAAACGATGGCGATCAACACCACGGCTGCAATCGCAAAGGTGAAGCTGTTGGCAATCGCCTGCGGTGAATCGCGAAGAATGCGGGCATAGCTGTCCAACCCGAAACCGCCTCTGAAGACAGGGCCGTTCGTCGCAAGGAACGATGTGTAGATGACCGTAAGGGACGGTAGCATGGCGACAAAGACGACCAGATAGCAGAAGCCATGCACGATGAACGATTTCAACGGGCGCATGGGCTGTTTAACCGGCCGGTTCGTCAAAGAACTGGCGTAACGGCGTTTGGAGAGAATGTGCCGCTGCAACAGAAGTGCGGCCATGGAAATAGCAATCATCACCATGGAAATCGTGACTGCCATGGTCGGCGTGCCCGCCATTTCGGAGGTATATTGCGCATAGGCGATGGTCGAGAGCGTCCTGATGCCCTTGCCGAGGATTGCCGGCGTTCCGAAGTCTGCGATGGACAAGACGAAGCAGATGATCGCGCCGGTGCTGACTGCCGGAAAGACCAGCGGCAAGGTGATCTTGCGGAACCGTTGGAACGCCGTGCAACCGAGGTTTTCCGCCGCATCCTCATAAGATTTGTTGATGGTGTTCAGCGCATTTTCCGTCATCAGGAAAATATAGGGAAAGAACTTCAGGCTGAAGACCATCACGATGCCGGGTATCCCGTAAATGGTCGGCAAGGAAATACCGGCGAAAGACAGGAGATTGGTGACTGCGCCGTTGGCGCCGAACAGCATGATCCAGGCATAGGCGCCGATGAAGGGCGGTGCACATAGAACCAGCACCGCGAAGGTGGCAATGAATGTACGGCCCTTAATGCGGTAACGCGAGGTGCAGAAGGCAAGCGGAATACCGAGCAGGCAGGCACCCAACATGCCGAGCACGCCGATGACCAACGTATTCCACAATGCCACAGTATAAAAACGCCGCGTCAGCACCTGCACATAGTTGCCGAAACCGAAAGCACCCGTCTTGGCGTCGAAGAAACTGATGAAGAATACGCTGAAGATCGGCAGGATCAGGAAGACAGCCAAAAGGATAACGGCAAGCACCGTCACGCTTGTCCAGAAACCCGGCAGCCGCAAACGAAACCCTCCGGGCATTGAAGTCGCGGTCATATCCGTCATGACAGGCGCTCCCCGGTAACGCCTTCACCGAAGAGCTTGGTATCACCGGCAGACCAGGAGAAAACCGTTTTCTGGCCGGGCTGAAGGGCGATGATGTCAGGCGACGGCTTGGTGATCGCCTCGATTTCCTCTCCCGACGACAGCACCGCGGCGACATTCATCTCGCGGCCGGTGAAGCTGACCTGCCTTATGGTGACAGGCAGTTCGATGTGGCCTTCACCATCTGTCGCAGGCGAGCCGACGGTAATGGCTTCGGGCCGGATGGCGGCAACGACCGTTCGTTGCGGCGCAATGGCGTCGACCTGCGGCAACCCTACGCCGTGCCCGGAAATGGAGGTCCGCCCACCCGCACGATCCAGCGTCAGGAAATTGTTTGCCCCCACAAAGGAGGCGACGAAACGATTGGCGGGGTTGTTGTAAACCTCCCAGGGCGCTGCGGCCTGCTGGATCACGCCGCCATACATCACACAGACGAGATCGGACATGGCAAGCGCCTCCTCCTGATCATGGGTCACATAAACCGTGGTAATGTTCATGGCTTGCTGGATTTCGCGCAGCTCGCGCCGCAGATCCACACGCAGTTTCGCATCGAGGTTGGATAGCGGCTCGTCCATCAGCAGCACTTTGGGATTGATGACAAGCGCACGCGCAAGGCCGACACGCTGCTGCTGACCGCCGGATAATTCATGCGGCATGCGCCTGGCGTAGGGAGCGAGCTGCACGATGTCGAGAATCTTGCCGACCCGTTCGCGAATCTCGGGGGAAGACGCCTTGCGCTGCTTCAAACCGAAGGCGATGTTGTCGAAGACGGAGATATGCGGGAAGACCGCATAATCCTGAAAAACCATGCCGACATCGCGCTTGTGTGCGGGCACATGTTCGATCGCCTGTCTTTCGATGCTGATACTGCCGCTATCCTGCTGGTGAAACCCCGCAATCGTGCGCAGGAGGGTCGTCTTGCCGCATCCGCTCGGACCGAGAAGCGTAAAAAACGATCCCGAGGGGATGGAGATATTGATGTCGGAGAGAGCGACGACATCCCGGTAACTTTTCTTGATGCTGGTAATTTCCACGGCGGCCATGTGCTGCTCCATGACAGATCCTGCACGGCCCGTGACCACGCTGGACAAACGAAAAGCGAATTGTGAATGAAATAAAGGGGGACGGTCGCCGCTGCGCCGTCCCCGGCAATTACCTTACTGAACGTCGAGCAATGTCTCGTTCCACTTTTCCATCAGACGCGCGCGATTGTCTGCAGCCCATTTGAAATCGTATTTCGCATCGGGAACATCGGCCAGCGGAACAAGCGCCGGATTGGCGGGAACATCGGTTCGAACCGAGCGACGACCCGCCTTCACCACGATTTCCTGCGCTTCCTTGGAGACGATGAAATCGATGAAAGCCTTGCCATTGTCAGCATTCGGCGCTCCCTTGACGAGCGCCATGCCGTCAGGCGCGATTGCCGTACCCTCTTTCGGATAAACGATCTCGACCGGCGCGTTGCCGAGCTTGTAGCGCAGCGCGGCATCTTCCAGCGTAATGCCAACAGCCTGTTCGCCATCGTTGACGAAACGCGGCACCGCGCCTGAAGAGGTGGAAAGAACAGAGTTGGTGAGGATGCCGGTATAAATTTCCCAGCCCTTTTCCTCGCTGTCGAAATCCTGCAATACCGTTGCCATCTGAATATAGGCCGAGCCGGACTGATCGGCGCGGGCTGACGAAATCAGGCCCTTATATTCCGGCTTTGCCAGATCGGCCCAGGACGTCGGAACGGGAGCGCCTTTCAGGGCCTCCTTATTGACGATAAAAGCCGTGACGACAGCCGTGAAAGGCACCCAATTCGCGCTCGGTGAAAAGGCAGGGTTGATCGATGCAGCCTCAACCGGCTTGTATGGCTCGAAAAGGTCGGCGGAGAAATCGATAACCGTCCCGTCGACGCTCCAGATCACGTCGCCCGCCGGCTTGCCGCTCTCCGCCTTGATGCGGTTCATCAGCTCGCCCGATCCGGCTTTGACAAGCTCGACCTTGGTGCCGGTTTTCTTTTCGAACATGGGCAGCAATTCGTCCATGAGCTGCTGCGGGGCAGCGGAATAGACCACGACGCTGCCTTCGGCATGAGCGAAAGCCGCGCTGGCAAGGAAAGTGGCGCCGGCAAAAAGGCGCGCGAAAATAGTGCATGATTGACGCATGAGGGGGCTCCGTTTTTTTGTTCCCTGACAGACCGGCCCGGCGACATGATTTCTTTTTGGTTTTGCCTGTCGCTACCCGTTGTCTGCTATTTATTTTCTTTACGTAAATTAATTAGTCAAGCCGAAATTTATTTCGATTATGACAATAAAATATCCTATTGAAAAAACACATCATTCCCTGATTTCGATTTACAGACGCGCAGTTTCAATGGCGCGATTTACGGCGAAACGCGGTGTACAATCGCTTAATTTTCGCTAATCATCCGACATGATTTCTCGCGGGAGACTTGTTTGATCGATCTCGGCTATAATGAGCGGCGTCTGCTCGAGATTTTGCGCGGTAAGGGAGGCATGTCGCGCATCGAACTGGCGCGCGAAATGGATGTTTCCGCACCGACCCTTACCCGCCTGACGGCCAATCTGCTGGAATCCGGCCTCATCATCGAAGCAGAGGAAGCCCGCAATGACGGCAAACGGGGGAAACCGTCCACAGCCATCGAAATCAACCCGAACGGGCTTTTCACGCTGGGGGTCTACTTCAATCCTGACGATCTGCGTGTCTGCGTGGCCGATCTCAATGGCACTATAAGACAGGAAATCAGATCGGAACTGGAGGGGCACAGTTTCGAGCACATTATGGAGATGGCCGAGGCGGCCGCCCGGCAAGTGCTTGAAAAAGCGAAGATAAGAAAAAAAGATGTGCTAGGCTGCGGCATCAGCTTTCCCGGCCATTTCAAGCGGGATCGCGGCCATGTCTTCCGCATCAAGCAGTTCGAAAGCTGGCGCGATATCGACGTCGACAAGGACTTTCAGCCCTATTTCGATTTCCCGGTCTTTCACGAAAATGACGGCAATACCGTCATTCTTTCCGAACTCTATTATGGTGCAGGCCGCAATATCCGAAACTTCGCGATGATCTGGCTGACATATGGCATCGGTGGTGCGCTGGTGGTGCAGCGCCATCTCTATCGCGGCACCAATGGCAATGCCGGCGAATTCGGCGGACTGTTTCCAAAATCCCATCCCCGCCCCTCGGGACAGGACTTGTGCGACACTCTGGCTGCTCAGGGCGTCGCCATTCGACGTCTGAAGGATATTGACGAGAGTTATGCTGACCATCCCGCCGTGGCGTCCTGGCTTGAACGGGCAACGGATCAGCTTCGCCTGCTTTCTTTGACAGTCGCCCGCACGATGGATCCGGCAGCCATCATTTTCGGTGGATCGCTGCCGGACTGGATTGTCGAATATATCGTGCGGCGTATCGGCTCTCTGGATATACTCGGCGAGGATTTTTTCGTCGAGCCGCCGGAGATACGCAAATCGATCATGAGCGACTTGCCTCACCTGGGCGCCGCCAGCATACCGATCTACCGCGCCATCACGCCCAGCTATTATTCCGGGCGGGCGCTGAAGGGCTGGGCATGACGCCTCATGGCCGTTACGTGCCCCAGTGTATTGTCCAGAAGAGCCTCCATCGTCCAGAAACGCCCCTGAATATAGAAGTCACCGCGCGATTCCGCTCCCTTTGTGTTAAATGAAATCGCCGCGTTGGCGTCGAAGATGGCGAGCAGCGCACACGACCCGGCAAATTCTTTGGCGCTTTCGCAAACCACCCTTCCCACACATCACCACATCCAGCATGTCATTGCTTTTAGCCTCCATGGCGAATAGCGGGTTGAGATGACCTCCGGCAAAGGGTATCAGGTGCCACTCTCAGGCGGACCTTCCGCAAACAACAAGGCGCATCCTGACATGATACCGGACTTCCTCGTCACCCATTCCGGTGGCTTCCATGCCGACGAACTGCTGTCGAGCGTTGTGCTGACGCAGCTTTTCCCGCAGGCACGCCTGATCCGCAGCAGGGCGCCCGAATGGATCGCACCCGGCGCAGATCGCATCGTCTACGACGTCGGCGGCTCTTATGACGCAACAAAGGGAGCCTTTGATCACCACCAGCGCGGCGCGCCGTTGCGCAAGGACGGTCAGCCCTATAGTTCGTTCGGACTGATCTGGAAGCATTTCGGCCGCGATTATCTTGCCGCCTTTGGCGTTCCGGAAGACCATATCGAAACCATTCACGCCTCTTTCGACGCCAGCTTCGTGCTGCCGGTCGATCTGGTCGACAACGGTGCGCTCAGCCCCTCCACAGCCGGGCCGCTCGCGGGACTGACCCTGCCCGTCCTGCTCGAAACTCTGAAGCCTGTTTTCGACGAGACAGATCCCGAAGCGGACAATCGCAGTTTCCACGCGGCGTTGGCCATCGCCCGCAGCTTCGTGGAGGCAAAGATTGCCAACAGCGCCGCGAAATTGCGGGCCGAGACGCTGGTAAACCGGGCTATCGCGGATGCCGGCGAGGGTCATATTCTGGAACTGCCGGTGGGCATGCCGTTCCGGCCCGCCATCGTGAAGGCGGGGGCGGACCATTTGCTTTTCGTCGTTCATCCGCGTCACAACGACTGGTGCCTTACCGGCATTCGTCGCGCGGATGAAGGTTTTGAGCTGCGGGCGGATTTGCCGGCCGCCTGGGCAGGCCTGACGGATAAGGATCTGGAAGCGGTTTGCGGCGTCGAAGGCGCAAGCTTCTGCCACAACGGCCGGTTTGTCGCAGCGGCGAGAACCCGCGATGCTGCACTGGCCATGGCGGCGTTGGCGGTAAAAGAGGCGACCGCAACCAAATAGTGGCATGGTCGCCAATCAAGCGGCTAATCTGCATTGCCAAAGCCGAGCTTGTCGTCGCATGTCGGTAGCGTCGCCTGGGCGGTTTTGAGATCGCCAATCGCGATACCGACCGTGCGCGCCGCAAAAACGCCTCCCGGAACGAACAGCGGGAGGCGAAACATATGCCTGGATGTGGGTTTTGATGTTGCCCATACCCAGTTCTTGGTACGTCCTGAAAAGTTCGCCGGCGCGCGCCCTTGAGCATCGGGCCGCCGTTGTTATCCTGCCCGAATTATGGCGGTCACACACGTATTGAGGAATACGCGACCGCTTTCGGGGAGGATGTCATGAAATTTCTGTTGGCCGCTTCGCGTGCCATTGATGCCGCCAATGCAGCCATTGGCAAAGGTGTTTCCTGGCTGCTTCTCGCGGCCATTTTTATCAGCGCCGTCAATGCAGCCATGCGCAAGGCGTTTTCGATGAGCTCCAACGCCTGGCTTGAATCGCAGTGGTATTTGTTTTCCGCCGTGTTTCTGATCGCCGCCGCCTATACGCTTCTCAACAACGAGCACGTGAAGGTCGATCTGATCTATGGAAGTCTTCCGCGCAAGGGGCAGCTGTGGGTCGATATTCTCGGGACCATCTTCTTTCTCATGCCTTTCTGCCTCATCACGGTCTATCTCTCCTGGCCGGTTTTTCTGCAGAAACTTGCGTCCGGTGAGGTTTCAAACAACACGGGCGGCCTCATTCAATGGCCCGTCTGGGCGCTGATACCGATTGGCTTCAGCCTGCTGGCCATTCAGGGCGTTTCGGAACTCATCAAACGTGTCGCGATCCTGCGCGGCGATATCCCCGATCCGGTTGCAGCGGCTGACGCCGCCGCCGCACTGCTCTGATCGAAGGAAACAACAACAATGGCATTCATTGCGGAAAATCTCGCGCCCATCATGTTTGCGGCGCTCATCATCGTGCTTTTGCTCGGCTACCCCGTCGCTTTCGCCCTGGCCTTCGTCGGCTTTTTCTTCGGCTTTATCGGAATAGAGCTCGGCCTGCTGCCAGTGACGCTTTTCCAGGCCATCCCCGATCGCATATTCGGCCAGATGTCGAATGAAACGCTGCTGGCCATCCCGTTCTTCACCTTCATGGGGCTCATTCTTGAAAAGAGCGGCATGGCGGAGGACTTGCTGGACACAATCGGCCAGCTGTTTGGACCGGTCCGCGGCGGCATCGCCTTCGCCGTCATCTTCGTCGGGGCAATTCTGGCCGCCACCACCGGCGTCGTCGCCGCCTCGGTTATTTCGATGGGCCTCATCTCGCTTCCCATCATGTTGCGCTATGGCTATGACCGCAAGGTCGCCGCCGGCACGATTGCGGCTTCCGGCACACTGGCGCAGGTCATCCCGCCCAGCCTCGTACTGATCGTGCTGGCCGACCAGCTCGGCCGTTCGGTGGGCGACATGTACAAGGGCGCGCTCGTTCCGGGTCTCATGCTCGTGGCCGCCTATACGGCCTATATCATCGTGACCTCTATCATCAGCCCCACGAAAGTCCCGGCCCTGCCGCCGGAGGCGCGGACCCTTCGCGGCACCAAGCTCTTGCTCAAGGTGATAACCTCGCTTGTACCGCCGCTTGTATTGATATTCCTCGTGCTCGGCACGATCTTCCTCGGCATCGCCACCCCCACGGAAGGCGGCGCCATGGGTGCTGTCGGCGCGCTCGCCCTTGCGCTTGCCAACCGCAAGCTCAATTTCGGGCTGATCCAGCAGTCTCTGTACGCCACGGCAAAGCTGTCGTCCTTCGTTTTGCTCATCCTGCTCGGCGCGCGTGTCTTCTCCCTGACCTTCTATGGCGTGAACGGACATGTCTGGGTCGAGCATCTGATGACGTCGGTTCCGGGCGGCGAGATCGGCTTTCTGATCGTCGCCAACCTCCTGGTCTTTTTCCTGGCCTTCTTCCTCGACTATTTCGAATTGGCCTTCATCATCATCCCGCTGCTGGCGCCGGTCGCCGATGCGCTTGGCATCGATCTGATCTGGTTCGGCGTGATGCTGGCGGTTAACATGCAGACGTCCTTCATGCACCCGCCCTTCGGTTTTTCGCTGTTCTTCCTGCGGTCCGTCGCACCCACGCGCGCCTACAAGGACCGGATCACCGGACAGACCATCCAGCCGGTCACCTCGTCCCAGATCTATCTGGGCGCCATTCCCTATCTGTTCATCCAGCTGACCATGGTCATCATCATCATCGCCTTCCCCGGCATCGTGATGCACTACAAGTCAGGCGTAAAACAGGCCGATCCTTCCGCCGTCCATATCAATGTACCAATGCCGGGCGCAGGTACGGACGCCGATCCTTTCGCCAATCCTTTCCTGGCGCCGGGCAACAGCGCACCGAGCTTCGGAAAGCCGGGCGCCCCCTGACAATCGGCCGGGCGCGAAAGCGCCCCCCGTAACAAATATCGCTGACATTCAATAGGAGGAGGTAATCTATGAAGGTCAACCCAGGTCGCAGACAACTCTTGTCGGGCGGCGTACTTGCAGGAGCGGCTGCGGCTGCTTCGGCACTTGCGACACCCGCCATAGCCCAGTCATTGCCAACTATTCGCTGGCGTCTCACGTCCGGCTTCCCGAACAATCTGGACACGATCTATGGCGGCGCCGTGGTCATGGCCAATGCATTGAAGGCCATTACGGGCGGCAAGTTCGAAATCCAGGTCTTCCAGGCTGGTGAAATCGTTCCAGGAGCCCAGGCCATCGACGCCGTAAAAGCCAATACCGTCGAGATTTCCCATACCTGCGGCTACTATTTCACGGGGAAAGATCCGACATTCGCCATCGGTTCGACCATCCCCTTCGGCCTGAACGCCCGCCAGCAGAACGCATGGCTCTACCATGGCGGCGGCAACGAGGCTTACAACGAATTTCTTTCCGACTACGGCGTCATCGGCATTCCCGGTGGAGCGACGGGTGCCCAGATGGGCGGCTGGTATCGCAAGGAGATCAAGAGCCTCGAGGATATCAAGGGCCTGAAGATGCGTATTGCCGGCGTCGCCGGACAGGTGCTCGCCAAACTTGGCGCGGTGCCGCAGCAGCTTCCGGGCGGCGACATCTATCCGGCGCTGGAACGGGGCACCATTGATGCCGCGGAGTGGGTCGGTCCCTATGACGACGAAAAGCTCGGCTTCTACCAGATCGCGCCATACTACTATTATCCCGCGTTCTGGGAGGGTGGACTGACGATCCACTTCTTCATCAACAAGGACCAGTATGCAGCACTGCCTGATGAATACAAGGCAGCGCTCGACACCGCCTGCAAGGCCGCCAACATCAACATGCAGGCGCTGTACGACGTCAAGAACAAGGATGCGATCCGCTCGCTGGTTTCCAAGGGCACGCAGCTTCGCCCGCTGCCCCGCGATGTGCTCGACGCCGCCTATAAGGCGACCTTCGAGCTTTATGACGAGTACACCCAGAAGCATCCCGCATGGGCCAAGATCTATCCGGGCTGGAAGAAGTTCCGCGACGAGAGCTTCGAATGGTTCCGCGTCGCCGAATATACCTATGACAGCTACGGCTATGCCATGCAGACGGCCGGTAAATAAGCCGACATGGACTCTACCGAGGCCTCGGATGGCGACATTCCGGGGCCTCTGGCCTTTGGCGGTTATTCTTTGATAAGCCCGTTATCGATCGCATAGCGAATGAGACCGGCAGTCGTCGCTATATCCAGTTTCCTTTTGATGTTCTTGCGATGGGTTTCCATCGTGCGCTCGGCAATGTCGAGCGCCAGCGCAGCGTCACGATTGCTCTTTCCGCGCGCGATCAGCAGCAGAACTTCCTGTTCGCGTGTCGTCAGCGCCTTCAGTCTGCCGGACGCCCCCTCCATTAGCACATCGCGAACGCCAGAGGAAAAATAGGTGCCGCCGGCAGCCACGGTTTCGATTGCGGCAACAATTTCTTCAGTCGCCACGTCCTTCAGAATGTAACCGGCCGCACCATACATGACCGATGTCGATATATATTCCCGGCTGTCATGCATCGACAGCATCAGCACCCGGGCGGAAAGCTGCTTTTCCTTGAACAGTTCCAGGGCATCGATGCCATTGATCTGCGGCATATTGATATCCATCAGCACCACATCGGGCCGCGTGGCGACAGCCGCATCGATACCGGCCATGGCGGACACCGCGGTTCCAACGACTTCGAGATGCTCGTAAGTCTCAAGGACAGCCCTCAACCCGTCCAGAACCAGAGGATGGTTATCGATCAACAACACACGGATCGGATGAACGGTCACTCGGCGGCCTCCTGTAAGCCGTCATTGCGATCCTTCATGGCGGTGATGGGCAGCACCGCCCGCAGAACGGTTCCCCTGGCGGTGCTTTCGACATCCAGCCTGCCGCCGAAATGGGTCATGCGTTCCTGCATGTTTCTCAAACCAAGCCCCTTGCTTGCCGGCATCCCGTTCTCCTTCCGAACGGCCGGAAATCCACGACCATTGTCGCTGACATCCATCTGGACCCGTTCATCGCGGCTGGAAAACCGGATGGCGACCTGCGTCGCACCGGCATGGCGCTCGATATTGGTCAGCGCCTCCTGTGCGACACGGTAAAGCGCAACCCGTGCCTCCGGGACAAGCATATGCTTGAAGGCCACGGATTCAAGCGTCGCCGCAATTCCCGTGCGTTCGGAAAAACTCGAGATCAGGGATTCCAGAGCTGCCGTCAGCCCCAGATCGTCGAGGACACGCGGGCGAAGATCGTGCGAGATGCGGCGGACTTCCTTGATCGCTTCGTTCAACGCAATGGCGCCTTTGCCGATTGCCTCGACAGCGCCGACATTATCCGGGGTGACCTTGCGCCGCGCGAGATCGATCGCGAAACGCACGCCGACGAGATTTTGGGAAATGCCGTCATGCAGTTCCCGGGCAATGCGCAGGCGCTCCTCCTCCTGCGTATCGATGATCCTTTGCATCAAGTCCTTGAGCCGGCCATCCGCCAGCCGCTGCTGGCGCAGATTGAGCAGCATGCAGGTGGCAAACACCAGCAATACGGCGGGAACCGCAAACAGGGCGACGATCAGGAAGTTCCAGGTGATCGAATGCCGCAACTCCTCCTTCGCCGCCGCCGTCGTCGCAAAAACGTCGTCGAGGTAAACGCCGGTACCGATCATCCAGCGCCATTTGTCGAGGCCGGCCGCAAAGGAAAGCTTGTCGGCCATTTTTTTGGTGGAGGGTTTTTCCCACTTGTACTGGACCAGCCCTCCCCCCTTTTTCGCCTCGACGATCAGATCGTAGATCACCCGGTTGCCATCGGGATCGTGGAGATCCAGCCAGTTGTTCCCCGGACGGAAATTCTGTCGTGGATGGACCACGTTCAGCCCGTCATAGTCATAGACGAAGAAATAGCCGTCAGTGCCGTAGTCGAGACCGGTCAGGATGCGCTTGACCTCTTCCTTCGCGGCCTCGTCATCCGGTCCTGCCCTGTCATAGACCGAGCGGATCGCCGAAAGGGCGAGATTGGTGAGGTTGAGGAGTTCAGCCTCCTTTGCAGCGAGCATGTTTCGTTCGAACGCATCGATGCTCGTGCGCGCCAGCGTCATAGACTGCCACGTGATCAATGCGGTAATGACGATAATCGCAAGAACAAGTGGCCCGATGGCCAATGCGAGAATCTGGCTCCTGAGTTTCATGCCCCCTCCCGACACATCCATCTTGTGCTCTTTACTTCACAAAACTTAATGCCGCAAATGAGAGACATTGGAAAGCGACCCGCGCGACGCGACCATGAGTGACCTATTCAGGCCTGTCCCTGAAGAGCGGCTTTCAATCAAGTCCGGGGAGCGCCCGGCAGTCGGCGCTCCCGTTTTCGTCAGGCCTGATCCAGGGCAAGGGTCAGGTCGGCGACAAGATCGTCGGGATGTTCGATGCCGATTGACAGCCGGATCGTGGAATCCAGCACACCGATGCGCTGGCGGATATCGGCAGGAACTCCCGAATGCGTCATCGTTGCGGGGTGAGATGCGAGAGACTCCGTGCCGCCGAGGCTTACCGCGAGTTTGAATATGTTGAGCGCATTGAGGAATTTGAAAGACGCGGCCTGCCCGCCGGCGATGTCGAACGAGAAGGTCGATCCCGCGCCGGAGCATTGAGCGGCAAACACCTTGCCAGCCGCAGATGCCGGATCGCTGAACGGAAGGTAATGGATTTTCTCGACCTTGGGATGCGCATTCAGGAATTCCGCCACGACCCTGGCGTTGCTGTCCGCCCGCTCCATCCGGATTTGCAGCGTCTCAAGGGAACGTCCGAGCATCCAGCACGAGTGCGGATCGAGTTGCGTGCCGATTGCTCCACGCAACGCCTTCACCTGCTTCATGACATTCTTCCGACCCAGCGCCGCCCCGGCAATGAGATCGGAATGCCCGCCGACATACTTCGTCAACGAATAAAGCGAGATGTCCGCGCCATGCTCGATGGGCCGCTGGAACACCGGGCCGAGGAGCGTATTGTCGCAAGCGATGATCGGCCTGTGCCCCTGCCTCTCGCTGATCGCGTCGGCGACCCGGCTCATCATCGCGACATCAACAACGCTGTTTGTCGGATTGGCCGGCGTCTCGATGAGGATGACGGAGACCCTGCCTTTCGCCATCGCCTCTTCTGCGGCAGCCATCACCGTAGTCTCGCTGACGCCATCGGCAAAACCCACTGCCGAGACGCCGAAATTATGGAAGGTCTTGGCCAGCAGCGTCTCCGTGCCGCCATAAAGCGGCTGGGAGTGGAGCACAGTATCACCGGGCCGGACGAAAGCGAAAAGCGTCGTCGAAATGGCGGACATGCCGGACGAAAAGAGCGCGCAGCTCTCCGTTCGCTCATAAACGGCAAGACGATCCTCGACAATCTCGCTGTTTGGATGGTTGAAGCGCGAATAGACGAGGCCCGCGCCCCTGCCTTCGGGCGGCTCCTTGCGGCCGGAGACGTAGTCGAAGAAGTCACGCCCGTCTTCCGCCGATTTGAAAACGAAGGTCGATGTCAGGAACACGGGAGGCTTTACGGCGCCCTCCGACAATTCCGGATCATAACCGTAATTCAGCATCTGGGTTTCAGGATGGAGGGCGTGGTTGCCGATGTGGGTTTTGGACGGATGCGGCGCGGTCATTTCCGATGATCCCTCAGCTGGTGTTAAACTACCTGCAGATTACATGCAGTGAAACCAAAATACCTTGCATTTTGAAGCGTACAGCGGTCTCATAAAGCAATATATTGCGGAGAATGGTCATTTATGTCGCAAAAAATTGCAGATCCGATCGACAGGCGGATACTCAGGGAATTGTCTGCCGATGCGCGGATCACGAACAACGAACTTGCCGAGCGGGTCGGACTGTCAGCATCGGCGTGCCTGCGGCGGCTTCGACGCCTGGAAGAGTTAGGCGCCATCAAAGGGTACTCCGCGATCATTGATCCGGCAATCGAGGGATGGACCATGACGGCCCTTGCGTCCGTCCGCCTCAGCCGCCAGCACGATGACGAAATCCGGATGTTCGAGACGGCCGTTCTTGACTGGAACGAGGTTCTCGAATGTCATCTGGTCACGGGTCCGAGGGACTACATGCTCAAGGTCATGTGCGGTGGGCTGGAGGACTACGAGCGTTTCATCAAGGACAAGATTGCAAAGCTGAAATGCGTCGAGACCATCGAGACCAGCTTCGTCATGAACACGATCAAGGCGCGGCGCATCTGAACGTCATGGCCACGGCGGCAATCCGCTTTCTCATCAAGCCTGCCGCCCATCGGCGCTAATCGTTCCCGATTGCTTCAAGCCAGATGCTGACGGCGACCGCTCCCGCATCGGGATGTCCCATAGCCCGCTCGCCAAGATAGCTCGCGCGCCCGAGCCGCGGCTTCATCGACGTCGTCGCCTCGGCGCCTGCGATACCTGCCGCCAAGGCGGATCGCCAGGCGTCGTCGGCCGACGCTCCGGCTACGAGCTTATCCCGGAACGTTGCTGCCGCTGGGTGAAGCGCATCTATCATCGTACGGTCTCCCGGCTTCGCACCACCGAGTTCAGAGACCGCAAGAACGGCCGCCTCGAACGCTTCCGCCATCTGTTGGGCCGTCGGCTTTTCGATCCCGGCAAGATGGCGCGAAGCGCGCATCAGGCCCGTGGCGTAAAAGGGGCCCGAGCTTCCGCCGATTGCCTTCCGCATCGCATTTGCCATTTCCATCAAGCCGCCGGATATATCTGCGAAGCTCTGCCGTGGCAGCGCCAGTATTGCTTCGGCGCCGCGCACCATGCTTGTTCCAAGGTCACCGTCGCCCGTAACACTGTCCAGTTGCGTCAGTCTGGGCTCCGCAGCGATCAGTGCACCGGCGACCCGCTCCGCGGCGGAACGCAGTCGTTCACCGGCGACCGTGACGCTGCTTTGCGCGCTCACGCTCGTCTTGACGCCTGCCGAAGGCAAGACGCGGTTGCGGTTCACCACACCGCCGCGCGGCCATGCACCGGCATCGGTTGGCGCATCCATGAGGTTGAGCATTGCGTCGTCCACGTGCATGACCGACAGGGAAAAGCCGGGCATATCGAGGGCGGAGAGGAAGGTGCCGGCCCATGCCCTTTCGACCACGACGCCCTTTGCCTCCAGACGTGTGACGGCGGATCGCGCCACGACCGCAAGCTCCATTGGCGGCGTCGATCCCAGTCCGTTGACCAGAAGCGCAACCCGGTCGCCGCTCTTCAGCCTGCCATCGGCTTTGATCGTTTCGAGCACCAGCTTCACGAGCTCGTCCGCCGGTGCGATGGGCATCCGCCGAACGCCCTGTTCTCCATGGATGCCGAGACCGACTTCGATTTCAGCGTCGCCAAGGACGAAGCCCGGCCTGCCAACGGCAGGGAGCGTGCAGGAGCCCAGCGATATTCCCATGGAAGATAAGTTTCCGGCAGCTTCCCGGGCGATGCGGGCCACCTCTTGAAGGGAAAGTCCCTGCTCCGCGGCCGCGCCAGCGAGCTTGTGAACAAGTACGGTACCTGCAATACCCCGGCGGCGATCGTCGGGAACTGTATCCTTCAACGCAACGTCATCGGCAACGACCACGATCTCAACCGGAATTCCTTCAGCCCGCGCCAGCTCGGCCGCCAATCCGAAGTTCAGTCGATCACCCGTATAGTTCTTGACGATAACCAGAGCGCCGGCGGGTCCGGCCGCAGCCCTGATGCCGGCAAGAACCGCATCGGTGCTCGGCGAAGTGAAGACATCGCCTGCCACCGCAACGGTCAGCATACCCGCGCCGACATAACCCGCATGAGCTGGTTCATGGCCACTGCCGCCGCCCGACAGGACCGCCACCCTGCGCTTTTCCGGGTCCGGAAGGCCAGAGCGGATGACGACATTCTCATCCGCAAGCAGGACCGTCGCGGGGCTGAGGGCCACCACGCCCTCAAGCATGTCCCGCACTACGGTGGCTGGATCGTTGATGAGCTTCTTCATGCCTTTACTCCTCGATGCAGTTCGTCGACTGGCGGGGACGCGGACGTGCCCTCCCGAAGGTGAACAAGCACGATCTCCCGGTCAATTTCAAGTTCCGGGCATTGGAACTCGTAACATCGATTGAGGGTATGCGAGGCAAGCACAGGTGCATATCCGCCATTGCCTCTCGCGGCGGAGACGCTATCATGATGGCGCTGTAGGACGGTAAGCTTTGGGAGGAGCGATACGTGAGACGGATGTGGCCAGACGAATTCACCTTTCTGCTGGACGGTGCAGAAGAAGTTGACCTACATATTCCATCGGCGGCGCATGACGATGGTTCGCCCGGGAAAACAATATCCAGAAAGGCCTTGAAAGCCCGTATCAGCCAACAGGATTTTGAGAATATCTGGCATCTCGCAGAGGCCCGCTACCGGCTGGGCGGCAGGTTGTCAGGCAACGCGATTACGCTGATCGCCAACAACCCCCATTACCAGAACTGGCACCCCGCCGACGGCGGCAGCATCGAAAGCGTCTCCGATAGCGGTCAGAAATACACGACACGCTATGTGATCGTGCACTTTCTTCTGGATGATGTCAGCGAAGCTGTCGAAGCCTGAAATCCGGAAAGGCGGCTCTTTTGTGCGGGCGCAGCCCGCAAGCCGTTGAGGGCCGAGCGTATTACGGGGGGAGACGATGGACAAGGCACACCCATGGCGACATATGGCGAGCGCGCCGAAAACCGGAGATCGGATCCTCATCACGATACGGTCGTCCGAACAAGGGCCGTCCCAGGTAGACCTCGCCTATTGGTCGAAGGGCGACCAGTACGGCTCAGAGGGCTGGCGCGCTTCAGACTCCTCGCCGGGGCGGATCATCGAATATTCGGAGTCGGAATTGAAGTGCTGGATGCCTATGCCTTCAGCCAATATCGATGGTCTTACGATGCCCGCTCCCTGGGAGGGCGAGGACGACCGGGAGCTTGATGGGTCTGGGATCTGAAAGTCCGGGTTCGATCAGTGCTTGCCCGAGCCAACGGAGGGACACGCTATGCCGTCATTTTTGGACATTGCGCACCCGACAAGCTGAACCGGATCATCGTTACGCCAAGCCTGCCGTGCCTCATCGATGTCCGTAACGACGAAGACTATGCCGCCGATCAACGGTTCATTCCAGCCTCAATCCGCCGCGACTATCGAACGGTTGCCGAATGGGGACATGGCGTCGCAGGCCCGTCGATCTGGCTCCGCCAAAATGGGCGATGGCGCCGGCGGCTCAAGCGGACTGATCCTTATCTTAAAAATTATGAACTGGTGATTTTGTTCTCTCAAACTGATGCTTTCCCAAATCAAGGCAAGGGCGTCGCGTCACTTGGTTCGAGAGAGGATAGGATTTTTCATGCTGGAACTCCCGAATACGTCAACAATCGAAGGCAATGCTGTTCGGTGGGGGAAGATCGGCAGCGGCCCGCCGCTGGTCGCCGTTCACGGCACACCCTTTTCTTCTCAGGTCTGGCGTAAGATCATCCCACATTTTGCCCATGATCGGACCATCTATTACTTTGACATGGTTGGCTATGGTCAGTCTGAAATGCGCGAAGGACAGGATGTTTCGCTCGGAATACAGAATAATGTTCTGGAGAACTTGTTTAAAGAATGGAATATTGAACGGCCCGAGATGCTGGCCCATGACTTTGGCGGGGCAACCGTCCTTCGTGCCTACTTTCTCAACGGGTTGCGCTATTCCGCCTTAACGATTTTCGATGCTGTCGCTTTTGCCCCATGGGGGTCCCCTTTTGTGCAGCATGTTCGTCAGCACGAAATGGCGTTTTCCGACATGCCAGCCTACATGCATCGTGCCGTGTTGCGCGCCTACCTACAATCCGCCGCGCGCAATCCATTGTCGGAAGAGGCGCTGAAAATATACAGCGCGCCTTGGACTGGTCCTGTCGGGCAGCCTGCATTTTACCGGCAAATCGCGCAAATGGACCAGCGTTTCACAGATGAAGTCGAAACTCTTTATACCCGAATGGACTGCCCGGTAAGCGTACTTTGGGGAAAGAATGACGAATGGATTCCACATCACATGGGCGAGCGTCTGGCGGCGTTGATTTCCGCTAAAGACTGTATTTCGCTACCCGAGACCGGCCACCTTGTTCAGGAAGATTGCCCGGAAGCAATTGTCGCCGCAGTCTTGAGGAGTTTCAGGTGACCGTAAAAGTACCGAACAAGGCCACTTTAACGGTATAATTTCGCAGAACAAAGGCCACCGAATAAGTCTTCAGCCCTCGGTCACATCGCTGAAATTGTTACCTTCAGGTCGTTAATCAGTGTCGGCACCAGTTCTCCGACAGTCGGATGGATAGGCACCGCCCAGCGGAGTTTTTCGGTCGTCGCCCCCAGGTTCATGGCTTCCAGCACCCCGTAGATCGCTTCGTCACCCCCGACCCCCAGAAAGGCGGCGCCGAGCACCCGGTCGGTGTCAGCGTCGGCGACGAGCTTCATGAGGCCGAGTATTTCACCTTTCTCGACGGCTCGACCGACACGGCTCATAGGTCGGGTCGAGACCTTGACCCGGTGGCCGGCCTCCTTCGCCTGACGCTCCGTCATGCCCACGCGCCCGAGAGGCGGATCAATGTAGACGCCATAACCGAGTATGCGATCGGACAATTTGCGATCGCCGCCGTCGAGGAGGTTCGCGGCGGCGATCTCGAAATCATTGTAGGAGGTATGCGTGAAGGCGCCTCGTCCGTTGCAATCGCCAAGCGCCCAGATACCTTCGACATTCGTCTGAAGTCGCTCATCCACCTGAATGAATCCATGACGATCAGTCTCTACGCCCGCGAGATCGAGGCCGAGATCGTCGGTATTCGGCTGGCGCCCGAGGGCGACCAATACATGGCTGCCCCGGACTTCGCCTTGATCGGACCGCACGACGACGTCTGAGCCGTCCATGGCGACTGACAACAGTTTCTGGCTGAGAAGAACGTTGACGCCGTCCCTGGTGAGGATATCCGCAATGGCTTCCGAGATATCTCTGTCCTCCCGGGGCGCAAGGTGCGGTCCGCGCTCGACGACAGTGACCGCCGCACCGAAGCGCCGATACATCTGGGCAAATTCCAGTCCGATATAACTGCCGCCGAGGACAACCAGGTGTCTTGGCAATTCAGCGAGTTCGATCATCGAAGTGCTTGTGAGATACGGCACGTCGGTCAACCCCTGCACATCGGGGATGTGTGGTCGCGCGCCCACGTTGATGAAAATCTGCGGCGCCGTGTAGCGTGTACCGTTCACATAAACGTCCTTCGCACCGGCGAATTGGGCCTGGCCATAAACCACATCCATCGTTTCGAGGCTATCGAACCAGGCCGCCAGGCCGCTTCTCGCATCGAGGGTCACCTTCCTGGCGCGGGCCGCCACGGCCGACATATCCATCGTCGGCTCACCAGGAATAGTGACCCCGAATTCGGATGCACGCCGCGCCATCTGGGCGGTCTTGGCACAGGCGACCAAGGCCTTGGTCGGCATGCACCCGGCGTTAACGCAGGTTCCGCCGAGATACTTCCGTTCGATCAGGACCACCTTGCGGCCCATCGCCGCCATACGAGCGGCGAGAAACGGCCCGGCCTGTCCGGCCCCGATGAAGATTGCGTCGTACTCTCTCATGACACGGCCACCACGACGAGAAGCGCGAACGCTATGATAACGGTGTCTTCGACCAGCGCCACGGGGAGCTCAAGCCCGAAACGTTTAGCGAGCCAGAAGCGACTGATCGCGCCGCCCAAGGTTTCGGTGATAGCGCCGATGACGCCCGTGAAATGCCTCGGAGCCACCATTCCTGCAGTTGCGGCGCTCATCGGGCGGGCGATAGAACCCGTCACGGCCCGGAGCAATCGAGTGAAGAAAGGAGTGTTCCGGAAGATATCGAACCACCCAAGATACCTGGCCCAGGCGATTGTGAAGGGAACGGTCCTGGTGGGCAGGTCGACGGCGATTCCTGAGGGAACTGGGAAAAGAACGAGCATTCAAGTTCCTCTGAAAGTTTAGTAAATCAAGAACCTGCCGCTGGCATGCTCGGCAGACGCATGGTGACAACCCCGCGGCGGCCAGCAACGTGCGAGGGCGTTATTTCAAGGGAAAGTGTGCCTCCATCCCGAATCCTCCACACTGTCTCAGTACTGGCTCAGTGGTCAGGCTCGTCAGGATACCACGTTCCATCCACGACGGCGATGGCAACATTTCGCGCGCTGCCGCCCAAAAGGGCGACATAATTTTATCAAAGCAGAGATATTTTTTTGCCCGCCTCCCTGCGCTTGATCAAACAGGCTTCCTTGGGCCTGACATTTCCAGTCAAGTCCCACCGCGTTGTTTCCGGCGTCTAGCCGCGATCACCTGATCTATAAGGGCGCTCCCGGCGCGACCCCGCAAGAAGGATCTACCGGGCTCTGACCGGAGAATGGAATTTTTCCGGTTAAAGCCGCAACGGTTGCGCGTTGTACCGGCAAAATCGGAGAATAACCGTTCACGAACGTTTCGCACTCCGGCATATGGTAAAGGAGAAACGGGGAACCGAGCGAAACATATATGGTCGGAAGATAGTCCCACAATCTTTCCATCGATGCGGGAAACGGCCCGTGCAAATCTGCCCACCGCGGACCAAGGTGTTCCCTGGCGGACATCCCTTCTTCAGCCAGAACATAGACGCCAACGTCATATCGCGTCGCTTCTATTTTCTCGCCAGGCCGCAGAATTGTCACATCAAACCCCGCCTCTCGAAGAAGCCGGTCAAACTGAAGTTGTGCGATCGGACCGGACGGGGTCGTTCGGTTTTCGAGCCATGACAAAAGAACACGTGGATGTTTTTCCGGCCTCAAAGGCAGAATTTTCCGAGTGTCCTTGACCAAGGTCACCGCAGCTCTTGCGACGTCGTCGGCCCAGGCAGCGTGTTGAGGCGATGCGAGCAAATTTTTCTTCCACCGCTCGTCTGGCAGGGCAAACCGATCAAGATGAAGCCCTAGCGATGCCTTTAAGGCAAGGACGCGCAGTACGGCTTCGTCGAGACGACAATAGCTGAGAATTCCCTCGTCCAGTCCCGCGATCAGGAAACGGAAGTCATCAGCAAGATTGGTCGGGAACAGGAGAACATCGCACCCCTCCTCGATACAGAGCGGAACGATCTTGCTCCGTTTTCCCTGCGACCCGAACCCCACCATGCCCGTCGCGTCGGAAACGATCAGTCCGTTGAATCCCAACTCTCCGCGCAGCAGCTTAATATTGAGATCGCGGTTGAGGGAAGCAGGTGCCGATCCTTGACAGGAGGCGCGCGCACCCAGTTCAGCGGCGTAGGCTGGTAAGCTAATGTGCCCCGCCATTATCGACTGAACGCCGTTGGCTATTGCGGCGCCGAATATCTGGCCGAAGCTTCTGCGCCAGCTGTCCATGTCCATGGTATTGTTTGTCTTGACGAAATGCTGGTCACGCTCATCGACGCCGTCACCGGGCCAGTGCTTCAGGCAGGTCCCCAATCCAGCTTCCCGCACACCCTCATGATAAGCACGCACATATCCGGTGACCGCCTCAACGTCATCCCCAAACGCGCGCGTGTTGACAACGCTGGAGCGGAAATTGAGCGCGAGGTCACCAACCGGGGTCCAACTGATGTTGAACCCCAGATATGAGCCCTCCCTGGCCGCAATCGTTCCCATCCGCTTTGCGTGAATAGTGTCTCCGGTCGCCCCCACCGCCATCTGGTTCGGGAATTCCGTACCCGCAGCGGGGCTACTTTTTTCCGAAAACTCGATGTCGCCTGCCATCAGGAGCGGCACCTTGGTCCGCGACTGGGCATATCGCGCACTGCCTCGCAATTCACCTTCATCGCGCCTTATCATGCGATGAAGGCCGCCGACGTGATGGGCAAGCACGCCATTGATCGCCTCATCGGAAAGGTCGCGGCACACCGGGAGCAGGATTTGTCCAACCTTTTCCTCAGTGCTCAATAAAGAAAAGGTTGTCTGAACCCAGGCAAGAGCCGCTGTATCGAGATAAAAAGGTTTCTCACGCAGCTTTCCCATGAGGGCTGTCATGTTGTCGACCATTCATGTCCCTGCTGTTTTTATGGCGCTCATCCGCCGTCAAGCGTCCCGAAATCGCAATCACGGAATGTTCGTCAGAATATCCGCTACCGCGTCGGGCCGGTCCACCATGGGGTCGTGGCCGCATCCTTCCATGACCACGGTTTGCCAGCTCGCGTCCTTCTCACAGCGCTGAAGGGCAGCGTCGAACAGCGGCTGCGGGAAAAGCGGCGTTCTCACGTAGATTTTCGTGGCCACGCGATCACGGGCGCCAGTCAGATGAAGTGCCTCCAGCGAAACACCGATCGGCTGTCGCGTGATCTTGGAATCGACCCAGGCAGCATTCGCTTTATCCTGAATTTTCAATGCGGCGGAGGTTGGTCCCGGGCGGGAAATTTCCCCATTCTTCTGCGCGGACAGAAACGCAGCTTTCTGCTGGTCGTTCAAGAAATCAAACCCGCGCTGGCCATCGTCAGGCAGGAACGCATCCAGATAGACAAGGCCGGTTACCCGCCCTTCAAGCTTCTCCATCGCACCGGAAACAACCCAGCCGGCATAAGAGTGCCCCACGAGAACGGCGTCGTGCAGATCTTCCCATTCAAATACATTCACCACATCGTTGATATGCGTGGAAAGGGTGATCGAACCACTGATCAGATGAGAGCGTTCGCCCAGTCCTGTCAGCGTGGGTGTGAACACGCGATGTCCGGCGGCAACAAGCAAAGCGGCCAAATCCCGCCAAACCCAGCCACCATGGCCAGCGCCGGCAACCAGAACGAAGGATCGGGGTGTTTTTTGCGTCATGACAATTTCCTGTAGCGTCATTGTTTGGGAAATATGAGGGATCGGATTATCCGGGCTTACTCCGGAAAATCAGGGGACACTCCCTCAGGAAGAGGCAGTTCGAATGTGTTGACCGTCATCGCAACGAGCGAATAATAGCCAACGATCCCCACCAGATCGACGAGACCATCGCTTCCGATGGCGTCAAGCACAGCCGCATAGGTTTCATCCGAAACCCTGCGCTGATTGTAGATTTCTACCGTAAAGCGATAAACTGCCCGGCCAGCCGCATCAGCGATCAGTGGTTCCTGCCCCACGCGGATAGCCTCGATCACATCAGGCTCCACCCCGGCCTTGAGGGCATCCGCCTTGTGAGCATACCAGGGTAGCTCCGCATTCCACAGGCGTACGAGTGCGAGGATCGCAATTTCAGACAGTCGTGGTGCGACCGAAGAACCATATCGACAATATTGCCCCATGTTCTGTGCAGCTTCGGCCAGGAGAGGCCTATGCAACCACAGGGCAAGTGGCCCCCTCACGCGGCCGCGGGGACCACCGGCGATAACGTCGTGAACCCTCTTCTGTTCAGGGTCAAGATTGTTCAGGTCAGGTGCAGCAAGGCGCATGCCCGTTTCCTCCCATTACAGTCGTATTTCAGTCTCGAGATCGAAGAGAGAAGACCGTTGCAGGTTAAAACCGACCGGCACTGTCATCCCAGGGGAAACGTCGGCCTGTCCGTCCATGCGGAACCGCAATGTCTGGCCGGAGAATGAAGCCCAAACGAGCGTATCGGCTCCCATAGGCTCGACAAGTTCAATAACCGTGTCGAAGCAGACATCCGAACCCTCAGAGGCAACACCAACGTTGAAATGTTCGGGACGAACACCCAGCCAGGCACTTTTCGGCCGCAGATCACTACAGAAAGAATAACCATCGAGTGGAACGCGTAAATCGCCGAAATGCAGAGCGCTACCGTCAATCCCAACCTGGAAGAAATTCATCGACGGGGAGCCGATGAAATCCGCCACGTATTTGTTGGCGGGGGTATTGTAGATTTCCTGCGGGGTCGCAAGTTGCATTACGGAACCGCCCTTCATCACGGCGATACGGTCGGCAAGTGTCATTGCCTCCACCTGATCATGCGTGACGTAGATCATCGTATTGCCAAGCTTCTGGTGGAGACGTTTGATTTCCACCCGCAAGTCCGCACGCAGTTTGGCGTCAAGGTTCGACAGGGGCTCATCGAAGAGGAATACGTCAACGTCTCTGACAAGCGCACGACCGATCGCGACGCGCTGACGCTGGCCTCCTGAAAGCGCCGATGGTTTCCGCTCAAGCAGAGGTTCTATCTGCAGAACTGACGCTGCGTTTTTGATGCGCTCCGCAATGACGTCTTTCGCGACACCGGCGTTTTTCAAGCCAAAGGAAAGGTTTCCGGCAACGGTCATTTGCGGATAAAGCGCATATGACTGGAAAACCATGCCGATGCCCCGCTTGCTGGGTTCCTCCCAGGTCACGTTGCGGTCATTGATGAAGATTTGGCCATCGGTCGGTTCAATGAGGCCTGCGATACAATTGAGCAGGGTCGATTTTCCGCAACCAGATGAGCCAAGCAGGACAAGAAATTCCCCTTTGCCGATATCAAGATTGAGGTTCTTCAAAACCTCGACAGTGCCGTAGTTAAGCTTGAGTTCGCGAATTGAAATGCTCTGGTTCATGGCTTTATCCCTTGACTGCGCCTGCTGCTATCCCGCGAACGAACAGTTTTCCCGAGAGGAAGTAGATCGACAGAGGAACAAGACCTGTGAGGAGGGTCGCAGCCATATTGATGTTGTATTCCTTGACGCCCTGCACCGAGTTGACGATGTTATTCAACTGTACGGTCATTGGATAATTCTCAGGCCGGGTGAATATCACGCCGAAGAGAAAGTCATTCCAGATGCCGGTCACCTGGAGAATGACCGCGACCGTGAAAATGGGCAGCGCCATGGGCAGCATGATTTTCAGATAGATTCCCCAGAAACCGGCGCCATCAACGCGCGCGGCCTTAAAGAGCTCTTCAGGAATTGCACTGAAATAGTTCCGGAAGAGAAGCGTGAGGATCGGCATCCCGAAGACGGTGTGGACAAGCGTCAGGCCGGTGAGAGAGCCATAGAGACCAATTTCTCGAAGCAGGATCACGATCGGATAGATCATCACCTGATAGGGAATGAAGGCTCCGACGATCAGGATCGTAAAGAAGACATCCGCCCCCTTGATACGCCAGTTGGCCAGAGCGTAGCCGTTGATGGAGGCAATCAGGATCGAGAGGATCACCGAGGGGATGGTGATTTTAACGGAGTTGAGAAATCCCCTTGAAAGGCCTTCGCAGGTTAGGCCTGTACAGGTTGACGACCACGCCTCGACCCAAGGCTGAAACGTAATCTCGACAGGGGGAGCAAAGATGTTCCCAAGCCGGATTTCCGGCATTCCCTTCAAGGACGTGACGACCATCACATAAAGAGGAAGCAAATAATAAATGGCGAAGACAATCAGTGCACTATAAAGCAACACCTTGTCTCGCGAGATAAAACGCTGGGGACGAGGGCCACGAGGCTCCACGCGCGAAATTGGATAATCAGGCACGTTTTTTTCCTCCAAACTCGAGAATGGCCCAGGGAATGATCACGAAAGTGACGGCGACCAACATCATTGTGGAGGCCGCGAAGGCCTGTCCGAGATTTTGCGACTGGAAAAGATAGTCGAAGACGTATTTCGCGGGCACTTCCGACGAAAGGCCAGGACCTCCCCCGGTTTGGGCGATGATGAGGTCGTAGAGTTTAATGATGCCCGACGCGATAAGAACAAGCGCAGTGACGAAGACATTGCGCATCATCGGAAGAATAACAAAAAGATAGGTCTTCCAGGTGGGAATACCGTCCACCCGCGTTGCCTTCCATATATCCTCATCAATGCCGCGTAGTCCCGCAAGCATCAGGCACATCACCAGCCCGACACCGTGCCAGAGCGCTGCGGCGATGACGCCAAAGAGGACCAGTTTCGGGTCGTAAAGCGGATCGAAGGAGAAGCCGGTAAATCCAAGCCCCCGAACAAAGCTCTGGATGCCGAATTCCGGGTTGAGCAGCCATTGCCACACTAATCCAGTGACGATGAAGCTCAGCGCGTAGGGATATAGAAAGATCGCGCGAAACGTGTTTTCGAAACGTATTTTGCGATCCAGCATCGCCGCGAGCACGAAACCCAGCAACAGGGAAAGGACAAGCATCATCGCGCCATAGATGGCAAGGTTTTCGATTGATATTAGCCAGCGCCGCGAACCCCAGAGCCTTTCATACTGGCTCAGCCCCACCCATTCCGCATTGGGAAGAAGCCTGGAATTCGTAAATGAATAACCGATGGTCCACAGTGTGCAACCTAGATAAACGACCAGAGCCGTCACCACCATGGGAATTGAAGCGGCAAGTGCGCTCGCATTGCCGAGCCGCCATCGTCTGAAAGCAACCTTAGACATAAATTTTTCTCTGATTTGAGCGAAATTGGGCGTCGTGGAGCCCCCCGGCGACGTCCCCGTCAGTCGGCGTCCGCGATTATTGCGACGAACTCGCTTTGCGCCCGTTCCGCCGTAAAGCTGTCATCGCTGAAGAACTCCACGACAAGATCGGTGATGCGCCCCACGGAGTCTGGCGAGAGCAGGCTGTTGACGCTTCGGATAACCTGCCCCTTTGCCAGGATATCCAGCCCCTTTTTCATGCAGACACTGGCATCCTTGACCTCGATGTCGCTGCGCACCGGCAGCGCACCTTTGATCAGGTTAAATTTCACCTGGACGGAAGCGTCAACAATCGTGGACGCCAACGCCTCCTGCGCCGCCTCGATATCCTTGCTTTTTACTTTCGGGAAATAAAACGCATCGCCTGCTGTCGTAATGTAGGGATGAACGCCGAGCCCTGCGAGGCAATCATAATCCTTGCCGGCCGTCAGTCCGGCTTGCTCGAATTCGCCCTGAACCCAGTCACCCATGATCTGCCCGGCCGCCCTGCCATCAATGACCATCTGGGCCGCCGTGTTCCATTCCTGGACATTCGACTTTTTCGACAAGCGCCGCGCATCCGCAGCGGCTGCAAAAACCTTCGCAACTTCCGGACCTGCCGCAAGGTCGGTATTTTTGTCTCCGTAAACCTTTTCAAAGATTTCGGGGCCGCCAATCGAAACCATCAGCACATTGAAGAGGAGCTGGATCTGCCAGGGCTGTCGCCCCGCAGCCAGAGGAACGATACCCTTCTCTTCGAGAGCGGGTGCAGCGGCGACGAACTCGTTCCAGTTTTTCGGCACAGGCAGTCCAGCCGTCTCGAAAGCCTTGTGTCCGAGCCACAGCCACTGTTGGGAATGAATATTCGACGGGACGCAATAGACACGCCCCTCATAGGTGCAGTCTTCGAGCAAAGACTGCGGATGGATTTTGTCGAGCCAGCCTTCACGTTTTGCGAGATCGGTGACATCGCGCATGAGGCCGGCTTGAACCAGCTCCTTCATAGCCTTGCCATGCGTAAATTGCGTTGCACCCATCGGGTCTCCGCCGGTAATTCGACTGGTGATGAGCGGCCGCGCCACACCACCGGCCCCGGCAATGGCGCCATCCTTCCAGACATTGCCCGTGGCGTTGAATGCCTCCGCCAGTACTCGAACCGCCGCCGCTTCGCTACCGGACGTCCACCAATGCGTTACCTCAAGCTCGGTCGCGTTGGCAGCATTAACGGTATTCAGACCTAAAACGGCAACCGTCGCGTACAACCAATGTTTCACATGCACCTCCTCTGCATCGTCATAGCCAAATTTAAAACGATTAATACAGAGGTTTCCTCTCTCGTAACGGAGACTCTTGATTAGGCTCAGGCCAACCTTAAATTGGGCATGCCTCCACGGGATGGAATCGCAGGAGCGTTGCCGGCCCAACAGATGGCCGACCAGAGAGCAAAATATGCGCGCGATAGTAGACTCTGATCGCGCCGAGGCCGGCTTTTGCTTTCAAAGCCGATGTGCTGTGTTATGACCGTCTCGTCAAGAGACACAGCCTCCAAAGCCAAAGTCAAGCAGCATTCCACTATACCGGGCACGCAATTTTGCCGAGCCAGCCTTTTTTCCAGAATACCCAGAAAGTGAAAGTTTCGAAGTTAACCCATCCAACCAATATCCGAGAGTGTATTGGCCATAAACAGGAGACCGGCCTGCAACTCCTCACGCTTCACCGTACCGCCAAGGCAAACCCGGACGTGTTCATCGGGAGTGCCGAGGACGGTAAATGCGTCCGATGGCATCAGTCCGACGTGGCGCCCCGCCATGCGTCCCATCAACTCGGCCCGACTGGCGCCGGTTGGCAGCTTTAGCCAAATGTTGAAGGCTTCAGGTTCCCCCAGAAATTCATATCCTTTGAGCGTCTCGGCAGCAATCTTCTGACGCACCGCGCTTTCTGTCCTGACAAACCGGCGAATGGCGTCCGCAGTCCCATCTTCGATCCACCGAGTTGCAAGAGCCATACAAAGCGGAGACGGCATGACCGCGCTGGCTCGAATCGCTTGCGCCAATGAGTAGGCAGCCTTGGCGCTCGGCGCAACCGTATAGGCGAGACGAAGGCCTGCACCCAGACATTTGGCAAGCCCCCCGATATGCCAAGTCAAGTTGGGCGCCATGGTCGCAAACGGAGCTGGCGCCGACGCGGGAATAAAGCCATATGCGTCATCTTCGATCAGTGGAAGCCGATGACGGATCAGCACTTCGGCAATCTCCATGCGCCGTGTTTGAGGTATTGTTATTGTTGTCGGGTTCTGGACAGTGGGATTCAGGTAAAGCGCTTTCGGCTGATGCAGGTGAATGGCGGCATCCAGTTTGTCCGGAAGAATGCCCGCACCATCCATCGGCAAGCCAACCAGTTGCAGCCCCATACGCGCCGCAATTGCCCGCAAACCGGGATAGGTAATCGCTTCACACAGGATAACGTCGCCCTGACGCGTCATTGTCGACAATATTGCCGTCATCGTCGCATGCGCTCCAGGGGTGATCGAGATGCGCTCGAGGCTTGGAACCATTCCTCTCTTGGAGAGCCACGACGAGGCCGCGGCTTTATCCTGATTGCTGCCGGTCGTTGATTGATATCGAAGCAACGGTATGAGATTTGCCGACACCGTGCGAAGGCCGTCCTGCATGCGGGCAATCAACTCGGCGTCCTGCGGCTCCGGCGGCATGTTCATGGAGAGATCTTCATCCCGGGCACGATGAGGATTTGCTTCATGACGTGAGTGAGCAGGAGCGCAAGCAAACGTACCGCGGCCGACGTGGCTCTCGACCAGCCGCCTTGCATGGGCTTCTGCGTAGGCACGGGTAACGGTCGTAAAGTCGATCCCCAGACGGTCGGCCAGTTTGCGCTGTGGCGGCAGCCTGTCTCCTGGCGCAAACTCACCGCTCTTCACCGCCGCTTCAATCGCATCCGCAATTTGCAGATATCTGGGCTTACCATCCGGTCTCAATACGGGGGGCCAACTTGCCATTACGCGTCTCATTTCTAGATAATTTTGTAATTGTTTCGCATTGTATGTAAGTCTGCCGCACATTTCAACCCATCCAACATCGCAACAAAAAATGACAATTATTTGGGCGATACGCGCCTATTTATTCGTCAAGACGGACAAGTTTGGTGCAATTTATCGATTGTTCTTTTGCTTTTTCGATTTTATTGTATGGGTATTGCACTTGTTATTGATTCATACAATTTTCGTCGTACGCTTTAGCATCCCAACCGCACAACAGGAGCGAGATTGATGCCTCAGGTAACGCACGAAGCCCATAAAGACGGCGACTTCTTCGTGGACTACGAAACGAAGGTTTTTGAGGATGTAAAAGCAGATCCGGGAGAGAAAGCGCTGGTGACCTTTCACACTGTCGCTTTCGAAGGATCCATCGGCCTTGTCAACATTCTGAATGCCATCCGCCTTCAGCGCAAGGGTTACGAAACATCCATCCTGCTTTATGGCCCCGGCGTCACACTCGGCATCCAAAGAGGTTTCCCGAAGCTTGGCGACGAAGCCTTCCCGGGCCACCTGAATTTCAACAAGAACCTGGAGCGTTTCATGAAGGAAGGCGGCAAGGTCTATGCATGTCGTTTTGCTCTTCAGGCGCTTTACGGCCATGGCGAGCCATCGCTGATCCCGGGTATCATTCCCGTCCTTCCCCAAGACGTTCTCGACTGCGTGTTGCTGCACAAGAAGGCCAACGCGCTGATCATCGACACCTGGACGGTCTAAGCGACCTGTGCGGCGCGGCCATTTCGCGCCGCGCCTTCAGCAAGATGATTGTAAAGGAGCCAGCCGTGTCCAAAATCGTTCGCGCCGCCGCTGTACAGATATCCCCCGACCTCACTTCGCGTGCAGGTACGATTGAACGGGTGCTTAACGCCATTGCCGAGGCTGCCGACAAAGGCGCTGAATTCATCGTCTTTCCAGAGACATTCGTTCCCTGGTATCCCTATTTCAGTTTTGTCATGCCACCCATGCTGCAGGGTCCCGAGCACCTTCGCCTCTATGAGGAAGCCGTTACGGTTCCTTCCATGGAGACTATGGCCGTTGCAGATGCCGCACGCAAACGCGGCGTCGTTGTCGTGCTGGGTGTGAACGAGCGCGATCACGGCTCCCTCTACAATACGCAACTCATCTTCGATGCGGACGGCAGTTTGAAACTGAAACGCCGCAAGATCACCCCAACCTATCACGAGCGCATGATCTGGGGTCAGGGCGACGGGTCCGGCTTGAAAGTCGTGGATACGGCTGTCGGGCGCGTGGGCGCTTTGGCCTGCTGGGAACATTACAATCCCCTCGCCCGATATTCGCTCATGGCCCAGCACGAAGAAATTCACGCAGCACATTTCCCGGGCTCATTGGTAGGACCGATCTTCGCAGAGCAGATCGAGGTGACAATGCGCCACCACGCCCTGGAATCGGGATGTTTCGTCGTGAATGCGACGGCATGGTTGAGCGAGGAACAGATCGCCTCGATCAATCCCGATCCCAAACTGCAAAAAGGACTTCGGGATGGTTGCATGACCTGCATCATAACCCCCGAGGGTCGCCACGTCGTGCCACCGTTGACTGCCTCGGAGGGCGTCCTCATCGCCGATCTCGATATGAAGCTGATCACAAAGCGCAAGCGGATGATGGACAGCGTCGGCCATTATGCGAGACCGGAACTTCTCCACCTCGTTCATGATGCCCGGCCCGCAAAGGCACTGGAAACACTTGAACCAAACCTACCGCTGCTCAACGCAGAGCAAACCCCCGTGAAACAGGAGCGTGAAGATGCGTGATAACGTCGACATGGTCATTCCTGAGCTCATCAACGACCTTCAAACAAAGGGGATGCGGCTCGTGGATCCACGCGCCGGACACGAGAGCCGTCGCGGCGGTGCCGGTCCCTCCGACCACAAGGCCGTAAGTTTTGGCGAGACGACTGTGATGATACCGGTCCATACCGCACCGGCTTTCGACAGCCCCTACCTTGTGGAAGCACCGGACGACAATGGACGTGCCCGCATCACCAGGCAGGGAATAGAAGTTGCCAAAGTCCGATTTCCGAACCGGCCGAAATTCTATGATCTGACGACCGAAGACGGTATCCCCTACAACAAGATCGCGGTTCTTCACTCTCGCGACGTCCTCGCCACCACGGTGTTGCAGACATGCATCCGGTATGAGAGCCGGAAGAAAACCTGTCAGTTCTGTTCAATCGGACAGAGTCTTGCAGCCGGGCGTACGATCGCGCACAAGACGCCTCAACAGTTGGCTGAAGTTGCCAAAGCCGCAGTTGAACTGGACGGCGTGAAGCACATGGTCATGACGACCGGCACGCCGCCAGGCCAAGATCGCGGTGCAGCGATCCTGGCAGAAAGCGCTCGTGCAGTAAAAGCAGCCGTCAATCTACCCATCCAGGTTCAGTGTGAACCGCCTGAAGACGACAATTGGCTTCAGCGAATGAAAGACGCTGGCGCCGATGCGCTCGGCATGCACCTCGAGGCAGTGACGCCTGACGTCCGCAATCGGATAATGCCAGGCAAGGCAACCGTACCGCTTGAAAAATATTTCTCGAGTTTTGAAGCAGCTGTCAAGGTTTTCGGGCGCGGGCAGGTTTCAACCTATATCCTCGCCGGTCTTGGCGATACACCCGAAGCAATCCTCGATGTCTCCGACCGTCTCGTACGGATGGGGGTGTATCCTTTTGTCGTTCCGTTCGTTCCGATTTCCGGCACCCCGCTGGAGAGCCACGCCGCGCCAAGCTCCGAGTTTATGGCGAGCATCCTGAAACCTCTGTCCAATATCATTTTGGATGGCGGGCTCAGGGCAACCGACATCAAGGCAGGTTGTGGCAAATGCGGCGCCTGTTCGGCCCTTTCAACCTACGAGAAGTTGAGGGTACCAGCATGAGCGGCGTGAGCCATTCGTCCTTTGTAAGCCCGGAGTTTATTATTCGTGCCGCGACCGAAAACTGGGAGCTCCAGGGCGTCGCGCGGCTTCGTCACGCGGTGTTCGTTGACGAACAACGGATTTTCAAACTGCATGACCGTGACGAGGTCGATGATGTGGCGATCCCTCTTGCAGCGATTACGACGATGGCGGCAGAACCTGCCGAAGTCGTGGGCACGGTCCGCATCCATCAACCCTCCCCCGGAATCTGGTGGGGCTCGAGGCTCGCTGTCGACTGTAATTATCGACGGGTAGGCAAGCTCGGCGCCGAGTTGATCCGCCTGGCGGTCTGCTCCGCGAACGGCATGGGGTGCGTCCAGTTCAACGCTCACGTTCAACAGCAGAACGTTCCACTGTTCCGTCGCCTTCATTGGGATTGTGTTGGCCCGGTCGATCTTCACGGCGTTCCTCACATGCATATGCGCGCGGCGCTGGATCATTATCCCGCTATTCTCAGCCCCGAGACCGGTTGGTGCGCAAGATCTCGGAGGGCGGGATGATGCTGGAAACCCTGGCAAAAGAGCTCGCCGCCCACCCTTCGATACTCGGAAAACTCGATATTGCCGCCTCCACCAAAGCTCTCGGGCTTTCCGCCTCGACCATCGGCAGGCCCGGCGATGACGCAGCCGCCATCAAACGTCCCGAAGGAGGCTGGGAACTGCTCGCGGGTGAAGGGTTCATGCCCCAATTCGTCAATGATGATCCGTGGTTCGCGGGTTGGTGCGGCGTAATGGTCAACCTGTCCGACATTGCAGCCATGGGGGGGCGCGCAACCGCACTTCTCAACGCCGTTTGGGCTCCGGATGTCGCGACCGCTGAACCTCTGCTCAAAGGCTTGAAGGATGCGGCAGTAGCTTACGGCATTCCTATCGTAGGAGGGCATACCAACCTGCGAAGTGCCGAGCTCAACCTTTCGGTTTCAGTCCTCGGGCATGCAGAACATTTGATTTCCAGCTTCACGGCAAAAGCCGGTGACGTTCTTGTCGCGGCGATAGATCATAGAGGACGCTATCGTCCACGCTTCGACAACTGGTGCGCTGCACTCGACGCGCCTCATTCCCGGCTTCGTGGCGATTATGAACTTCTGCCGCAATTGGCTGAATCAGGTCTGGCGAGATCGGGCAAGGATATCAGCCAGGGCGGGATCGCCGGCACGGCCTTGATGCTGGCGGAATGCTCACGATGCGGTTTCGATATTGACCTTGAGGCCATCCCTCGGCCTGACGGCGTCGAGATTGGTCGGTGGCTGCGAACATTCCCAAGCTTTGGATTTTTGCTTTCTGTCGATCCCGCGAAGGCAACCTCAGTCTGCGCAGCTTTTGCAGCACGCGACATAAGCGCGGTTGCGATAGGCCACGCCACCAATCACGCACAGATAAATTTCAAACATGAAGGTTCAAAGGCGACATTCTGGAATTACGGAATCTCACCTTACCTCTCGCTTTCCAAGGATGCTTCCCATGCCTGAAGTTCACTTCACGATCCGCTGGCCGGATGGAATGGAGGAGAAATGCTATTCTCCCTCGACTGCAATACAAAACCACCTCCAGGTCGGAGGAACCTATCCCGTCCCCGAATTTCTACAGCACGTGCGAGCTGGCTTAAACGAAGCTTCGGAACGTGTCGCCGCCAAGTATGGCTTCACCTGCTCGTCCGCGTTGGACCAACTGGCCAAGATTGAAGAAACCGCGACGCACCAGGCCGCTGAGGGCCAAGTCGCTTGCCTATCGTTCTCCTGAAGGAACAAGCCATGACTGATGGTCGAGAGTCGAATATCCCCGTAGTCATCATCGGGGGCGGACAGGCGGGCTTGTCCGTAAGCTGGTACCTCACCCGCCAAAGCATCGAGCATGTCGTGATCGAGCGTCACCGCAGATTTGAGAGCTGGCGGAATAACCGTTGGGACTCCTTCTGTCTCGTGACGCCGAACTGGCAGTGCCGCCTGCCGGGTTGGTCTTACAAGGGAAAGGATCCGGACGGCTTCATGCTAAAGGACGAGATCGTCGATTATCTCGACGGCTTTGCCGAAAGCTTTAACCCACCCCTGGTCGAAGGCGTGGATGTCACCAAGGTGGAACCCCGCCCCGAGGGCGGCTATCGTGTCGAGACGACTGCAGGCACATGGTTAGCCGATCAGGTCGTTGTCGCCACAGGTGGCTACGATCACCCTATCGTACCTCCATTTGCCAGAGATATCGATCCATCCATCGTGCAGATGCACTCGCGCGAGTACCGGAGACCTTCACAGCTGCCAGACGGCGCAACTCTCATCGTTGGCACGGGCCAATCCGGTGTGCAGATTATGGATGATTTTCATCTTGAAGGCCGGCCGGTACATTTGGCAGTCGGTCCTGCTCCACGCAGCCCGAGGAAATATCGCGGTCGCGACGCCACCGACTGGTTATACGATGCCGGCACTTACGCCGTGACCATCGATGAGCATCCGGACCCGGTAAAAGCTCTTACCCAAACCAATCACTATATGTCAGGGCGCGATGGCGGAAAGGAAATCGATCTTCGGAAATACGCGCTCGAAGGTGTCAAGCTCTACGGTTCGGCAGCAGACGGTAAGGGATTGACAATGAATTTCCTTCCTGACCTTGAGAAAAACCTTGATGACGCAGACCGGAGCTACATGGGAATTCGCCAGCAGATCGACAAATGGATCAGTTCCCAAGGAATAACCGCACCGGAAGAACCACCATTCGAGAAGGTGTGGAAACCGGAACGTGAAATCGAGGAAATAGACCTGTCAGCTGCCGGGATCTCGTCGATAATCTGGGCGATAGGTTTTCGCCCCGACTACTCCTGGCTTGAGGTGGACTGCCTTGATGAGCGAGGCAAGCCGAAATTCCATCGCGGGGTGACCAAATCGCCGGGGCTATATTTTATTGGCCTGGGTTGGCTCAATACCTGGGGTTCGGGACGATTTCTCGGCATTGACGAGGATAGCCAATATCTGGCCGAGCAAATTGTCGCACTTCAAAAGGCTAGGTTTGCGGCATGAGCGCCAGACCTTTGCTCGTCCAGCAAAAGACGCCCCTCACCGAGCGACATGTTCTCGGCATGGCGGAAATGGGGTATCGCGGGCTTTCCGAGCAGTGGCTCCTGCGACGTGCAGGTGATCTGCATTGGCGGCTCATCGCAAGAGCGATGGGGCAAACCGAGACCCTCTTCACATGCGCCAAGGGAGAGCCTCTCTACGCGGCCTTCCGTTCCACCAGCTTGCGTATGATCAGGCCGGAAGCACCTTATCTGGGGGGAAATCTTGAACTATCAGGAGAGCTCTACCGCTCGGCGCAAGGGCATCTGGCGTCGCGACAAACAATAACTCTGGACGGCGAGATTATCGGTGGACTGACGTTGGCGTCTACTTTCGTCGGTCGATCAGCAGACGGGAGCAATCGTACGATTGTCAGACGCAGCCCGAAAGCACTGGCCGTTCCACCAGATGCTCCAGTGCCGGTCCAGCGTATCGTCGACAGGGCAGCCGCTACCGCACGTCGGATGCTCCAAGACAGGCACGCATGGCTTGAGGTAAATAAAGGGTCTGAGGCAAGCAAGGGTGAAAAAATCTTGCCTTGCCCGGCCACGGACTTTAACGCCGCAGGCCTGCTCTACTTCCCCTCTTACAGCGCCCTCTCCGATCGTGCACTCTTTCAGGCGGGGGAAACACAAACAGATTTCATTGCTGCAAGAGAAGTTTCATATGTTGGGAATGTCGAGCCTGGCGAAATCGTAACAGTGACATTCAAGCGCACCGCGCGTGGATATGTTATCGGGATATTCGGTGTCGATGATCGTCCGCTGGCCGCAATGTGCATCCGAACGCGAGCGCAAAGTTAGCGATCCTCGCGGTGGGTTTGGGGAAAATGCATCCGGTCCATGACGTCGCCGTCGACTGGCGCGGCATGGAAAAAGAGTACGACCGGCGGCCCCGCCAAGACGCTGGCGTTCAGCCATTGACCTGCACCGAAAAGTGGCGCCGGCTCAGAATTACTGCCGTTGGGAAGAGGATGCATCTGATCAATCGGAGGATCAACATATGCAGCATCGATTTTATCGCGCGAGACCTCCATTGGCGGCTTTGCAATAGATGCGATCAGGGTTGTCACGGACAACAGTCAGATCCTCGTCGCTGCAAGGGGCTGCCCGGACTGCCGGTGCGCTCACAGCGTGCGGGCCACTCTTCGATCGCCTGAACACTCAGACCTTTGGAGGACGCACAATTTGCTTGCCAGTTGATTGCGCTTTTGCCGGCCTGTCGGTCGTGTTGCGCACTTTCCTTTCCTCTGGCCTCTGTCCGCCGGGCAGAGCAAGATTACCGAGCGTATAGAGCTCGACCGGCTCGTCAAATCCCCTTAGATCGTAGCGACCGATGGTCGTCGTCCCGCTCGAATTGAGAAGCTTTACAAATCGCTCCGACATCAACAGCGAACGGCCTGTCTCGCTACAAATGGCCTGAACTCGGCTCACAAGATTGACGTCCGGCCCGATCACGGTGAAATCGAGCCGAAGGCCCGAGCCGATGTTGCCGTAGCTTACTTCTCCGTAGTGTAGTGCGATACCGGCCTGGAGTTTCGCATCGGGCGCTGTAAACCGGCCCAGACTCTCCAGCGCATCCTGAGCGCCTTGCAGTGCAGCAGAGCAGGCCGCGGCGGCCTCGTTGCAATGAAAAAAAGCAAGGACAGCGTCACCCATGAATTTGATCACCTCGCCGCCCGCATGAGTAATCGCCGGTACGACATGATCGAAATAAGCGTTGAGCAGTTCGAGCACGCGCGCGTTGGTCACTCTGTTCGACAGCTGCGTGAATCCGCGCAGATCACAAAGCATCAAAGCGGCTTCGAGTGTTTCAAGTTGGCCGCGGCGGATGTCGCCGGCCAGGATTCGTTGTGCTGTTGTCGGGCCTACATAGGTATCGAGGAGCGTCAACTCGACTCTCCTGAGAGTGCGCAGTTCGCAAGCATTGCGCAGCGCCGGGACGATACGGTTTAATGCCGCACGCTCGGAAGCGGCGAACCCGCTTGGCCGGGTCGTTGAGAAAGACGCCGCGCTGACCAACCCGTCGGCATTGCACAAAGGGAAAATGACGAACTCGACGAGCCCGCGCCCCTCGAAAAGGTCAGTATGGATCCAGGCAGGGTCGCTCGAGCCGTCAAGCCGCACGATCAGCGGCTCGCGCGTCTCCATAACACGTCGGATCGGGTTGTCAGCCAGTGCCTTAGATATTTCGATGCCATACTCTCTGTCCCGCGCCTCCGCCGTCTCGTTGGGCGCCCAGGCTGCAGTCCGTCCGAGAATTTCGGGGTGAAGTGTCCGAAGATGGAGTGTCAGCCGGTCGAGAGGCAAGCCTGCTGACGTGAGACGCTGTCCCAAGCCTGCGGCCAGACCGGCGTCGTCGGCTTCGTGGCATTCGTCTCCTGTTAGCCATTCAATGATCTCGATCATCGCTTTAGGAACCGTCCTCCGCGTTGATCTGCTCCCGCATCCAAACCAGGAACTTCTGGAGCGGCAGAGACGGCGAAACGTTCTTGGGCCAGGTTAGAAAATATCCTTCGCCGCTATAGCAGGTCATGTCGAAAGGGGCGACGAAGCTGCCCGCCTGGAGGTGGCGGGTGACGAAGACTTTCGTCGCGATGGCGACGCCAATATCCAGCGACGCAGCTTCATAGGCAAGGGCGGAGCTTTCAAAGCGGATGCCGGGCTCGGGGTCGACTGCCGCCCCCACACGCTTGAGCCATGCATGCCAGTCGGTAGGGCGCGCCATGGAGTGGAGAAGCCTGACACGGCTGAGGTCGGTAGGGTCCTTGAGTTTATGCGCCGCCTGAAATGCCGGCGAACAGATCGGGATGAGCTCGACGTCGACGAGCTTTTCGCAATGGAGATCAGGCCAGTTTCCTTTCCCCGCACGAATGGCGGCATCCAGATTCTGGGTTTCGAAATCCACCGGCGCGATGGAAGAACTCAAACGCACCTCGATGCGGGGGAAGGCGTCATGGAACTCTGTCAGGCGCGGGATGAGCCAGCGCTGAGAGAATGTTGTGTAGGACTGGATCGCCAGAATGTCTCGCCTGCCCCGCCGCGACACGCGCTTGGCGGCGTTACCTATCTCGAGGAAGGCGCGGGTGACACCGTCGTAGAGCTGCTGTCCTTCATCGGTCAACTCGATCCCGCGATGCAGCCGCTTGAACAGGACGACGCCAAGGTAATCCTCCAGAACCTTGACCTGCCGGCTGACAGCAACCTGCGACACGTTCAACTCTTGCGCCGCATGGGTCAGGCTGGACAGGCGCGCTGCCGCTTCGAAGGTCCGCAGCGGGTTGAGGGGCGGGATTGAATTGCTCATGATTCATTCATAACGCATTGGATGCTGGGCGCAAATCCGCCGTCAGCGAACTGGCGGAGCTGGCCGCCGAGGCAGATTTTATAGTGGTTCACCATCATCGGTATCGCGCCTTATACTCGCTCCATCGCGACCGCTATCCCTTGGCCAACCCCGATGCACATCGTGGCTGCTGCATATTGGCCTCTCGTCTTTGCAAGTTCAAGCGCGGCCGTTCCGGTGATACGGACGCCTGACATGCCGAGTGGATGACCGAGCGCAATGGCTCCGCCATTTGGGTTTACCCGCGGATCATCGTCCGCGATGTCAAGCTCGCGCAGGCAGGCGAGACCTTGACTGGCGAAAGCTTCGTTCAGTTCGATGACATCGAAAGCGCTCTGTTGCAGATCGAGGCGCATCATCAGTTTCCTGAGAGCAGGTACCGGGCCCATGCCCATGATGCGAGGCGCAACACCAGCAGCGGCGCCTCCGAGTATTCGCACGATCGGCGTCAGGCCGTGACGCTTTATGGCATCATCGCTGGCGAGGATCACAGCTGCTGCTCCGTCGTTGACGCCGCTGGCATTTCCCGCCGTAACGCTGCCGCCGTCCCGAAATGGCGTTTTCAGCGCCGCAAGGGCATCAAGTGTCGTCGAGCGGGGATGTTCATCCTGAGTAAATTCAACAGTCGGGCCTCTCCGCTGGCGTATCTCGACAGGGATAATTTCCTGTCCCAGGCGGCCATTGGCTTGGGCTGCGAGCGCCTTTGTCTGTGAGCGACAGGCGAATCTATCCTGGTCCTGCCTTGAGATACCGAACTCCTCAGCCACATTTTCAGCCGTTTCCGGCATCGAATCCACGCCATACTGCGCTTTCATAAGCGGATTGATCAATCGCCAGCCGATGGTCGTGTCTTCGATCGTGGCGGAGCGGCTGTAAGCGGACTCCGCCTTCGGTACGACAAACGGCGCGCGGCTCATGCTTTCAACGCCGCCCGCGATGACGAGGTTCGCCTCTCCCGACCTGATGGCACGCGCGCCTGCAATGATCGCATCCATGCCGGAACCGCACAGCCTGTTGATTGTCGTTCCTGGGACGCTTATCGGCAACCCTGCCAGAAGCAAGGACATGCGGGCAACGTTGCGATTGTCTTCGCCGGCCTGATTGGCGCAGCCGAATACGACCTCATCGATGGCCTCAAAGTCAAGGTCAGGATGACGCCCAATCAGAGCCTTCAGCACAACGGCGCCGAGATCGTCCGGACGCATGGACGCAAGTGTTCCGCCGAACCGGCCAATGGGCGTACGGATAAAGTCACAGAGGTAGACATCGGACATAGCTGCAAACCACAAAAATCGACGTGAGAGAATAAGTTCGGAAAGGCCCGGCCAAACTGGCCGGGCGAATGGTGTTGTTATCGAAGAACGGCCAACGCATCGCCGGCGCGCACACCACTACCCTTTTCGAGCACGAAGACCGGATTGATTTCCGCCTCCGCCAGGCGGCCGTCCAGGGCAAGTACCATGTCGGCAAAGGACAAGACGGCGTCAATCAGGGCTTCGGTGTCGGCAATCGGACGCCCGCGAAATCCATCAAGGAGAGCGGCGCATTTCAGCTCACCAATCATAGCCCTGACCTCATCGCGCGTTACGGGCAGCAGTCGCATCGCAACGTCTTGATAAAGTTCGGTCTGCACACCACCGGCGCCCAAGAGAATTCCAGGCCCGAGTTGAGGATCCTGATTATAGCCGAGGATGAACTCAACGCCTCCTTTGACACGTTCCTGGATCAAAAACCCGTCAATCCGTGCTGTCGTTGCGCGCCCTACCCTCACCAGCATCGCCTCGCAGGCGGCCTCAACCTCTTCTGGAGGGACCCCTACGACGACGCCACCAACCTCGGATTTATGCAAAATTTCGTCCGAAAGGATCTTGATCACTACCGGAGCGCCGAAGTCCTTTGCCTTGGTTGCGGCCTCGACCGGCGTCGAAGCTGTCACCTCACGCGTGATCGGGAAGCCGAAGCGCGCACACAGTCGCTTCGCGTCAGCCTCGTTCAATGCGCCGGGGATCAAATCGGAAATATCGATATTTTGTGTCTTCCTTTCGGACGAAGCCGGGACAGGAGGGCCTTGAACAAGTGCCTTCAAAGCCGCAGCACAGCTTTCGGGAGCTGCATAGGCGGGAATGCCGCTTGCATTCAGATGTTGGACGATTCCCGGTGCATCGGGGCTCACATAGGCCATGACCGGCTTGCGGCTAAGGTTCATGGAGTCCAAAAGAGGCCGGGCCACAACGTCCGGCTGGCCGATCGACGAAGAACCGACAACAACCACGATGGCGTCATAGCTGGGGCTCTCGGCAAGTATTTTCAGGATGGCCCTGAACAGGTCGGGCCGTAGGCCCGCGAGCGTAACATCAATGGGGTTGCGGTCGAGGACTGCCTCCTTGAGATCGAGTTCGAGCAGTTTCTGCGCCGTCTCAGCGTCCGGTTTTGGCATTTCGAGGCCGGCCAGACCAACATTATCAGCCACGATTGTCGCCGCCCCGCCCGTCGAGGTGACAATAGCTATCCTTCGACCCGCAAGAACACGGCCCTGTGCCAGGGCGATCGGAATATCGAGAAGATCTGCAAAGGTCTGCGCCCGGATGATACCGAGTTGTGCGAACAGCGCATCATAGACACGATCCGAGCCCGCCAAGGCGCCTGTATGCGAAACCGCCGATTGCGCCCCCGTTTCCGATCGGCCGACCTTGTAGGCCACGATGGACTTACCTGCCGCCGTCACCCTGGCCGCCGCCCGGCGGAATTTTTCAACGTTGCGGATAGTTTCGAGATAGAGCGCGATGACGGTTGTAGCCGGATCGTCCGCCATTGCCTCGAGCAGGTCCGCAACCTCCAGATCCGCTTCATTTCCTGTCGCAACGAGCTTGGAGAAGCCGATACCGCGAGCGACCCCGCGAGACAGCAGTGAACCGAGAATACCACCGCTCTGCGACAGGACAGCAATCGTCCCGCTGCGAAAGTCGGTCATGTCCATCGCACCGCTCGCAGTCAACATGATTCTGTCGCTGAGGTTGACTAGGCCGATTGTATTGGGTCCAAGGATACGCATCGAGCCGGCAGCTTCGCGCAGCTCCGCCTGAAGCCGCTGACCCTCTTCTCCGGCTTCACCGAAACCGCTTGCGAGAACGACGGCCGCCTTGGTTCCTGCTGCGGCAAGGTCGCGAACGGAGTCGATGACCCGGTTTGCGCCGACGAGGATGAGGCCGACATCCGGCGCCTCGGGAAGGCTTTTTGCATCGGGATAGCATTTAAGATCGCCGATCATTTCTGCACGCGGGTTGATCGGGTATATCTTCCCCTTGTAGCCGTGTTGCTGCAGATAGGAGATCGGCCGCCCCGTCAGTTTTGTCGGATCGGAGGATGCGCCAACGACCACGACACTTTCAGGGTTGAGCAATGCCTGAATGAACGTCATCTTATCCTCCTTATTCGCTCGACTTGTTGAGGAATGCCTCGACCGACGCACGGTGTTCGGCGGTTGTATAGCAGATCGCCTGCGCCTCACGACCAAGCGCAAAAATCGTCTCGTCCGAGCTTTCGAAGGTCTTGTTGAGGATCGACTTCGTTAGAGCGACTGCAGCCGGCGAGCCGATGGTTAGTTGTTCGGCCCAGACTTGTGCTTCCTCGAGCAGCGATTCCGGCGAAGCAACGCGATCGATCATCCCGATCTGAAGCGCCTCGGCGGTTTCGACGACCCTCGCGGTAAGGATCAGTTCCTTGGCTCGGGACAGTCCGACGCGGCGTGGCAGAAAATACATTCCGCCTCCATCTGAGACCAGCCCGCGCTTGATGAAACTCATCGACATCTTTGCGCCCTCGGATGCGATGATGAAATCACAGGCAAGCGCCATATCGAGCCCAAGTCCGAATGCCGCTCCGTTCACCGCCGCAATCACAGGTTTGGTGATCCCATGGATGACTGCCACGCCTTTATGCGTGCTCCGCTGACGGGTCCAGCCATTGAAGGCGACATCGCCGGGCGCAGCGTCCAGACGAGCACGCATTCCCGATACGTCACCGCCCGAGCAAAAGCCTTTGCCGGCTCCGGTCAAAATCACCGCCCGAACCGATTTGTCGGTCGCGAGCTGTTCGAAAAGCTCGATCAACTCCGCGCGCATCTGGTCGTTCACGGCGTTGCGCACATCGGGCCGGTTCAATGTCACGGTTGCGATGCCGTTCTTGTGCGATATCGCAACGAATTCGTGTTCGCGCACATTGATGGTCATGGTTTTGGTCCTTTCTGGTCTTTACGAGCCTTGCCAAGGGCAAGCATCATTTTCCGCTTTTTTGGATGTGAAGCCGGACAGCCATCTGGCCGATCCTGCTGTAACTTTTCTCAATTTTGCGCCCTGCAATCCTCGCTCGCCCTTCGCTTCAACCGAGCCGGCAGCTCCTCACCAAGAAGAACCGTCGTGACAAGGCTTTCGCGATCTCCCCTGGAGATGGTACCGGAGGAGAGCTCGTGGAATTTCGCGATGAGGTCCGCGTCGCTCAGCGGGTCTTCGGGATCACCTCGCCGCGTTTCCTGCAGATGCCGGAGCGTATGTCCGCCCCTGAGTGTGACCGTTAGCCGCGCCTGCCGTTTCACCGGATAATTGGCGGAAAGAACCGGATCTTCACTAATCCGTATTCTCTGCATGAAATCACGTATGTCAGCGCGTCCCATTATCGCCGGTTCGAACGCCGAGAGCCTGACCCCTCCGAGAAACAGGTAGACTGCAAGACAATATTGCAGACTGAAGCGGGCATCCTGTGCAGAAACGGGCTCCGGTCTATCGCACATGCTCTGGGTCGCCCGATAACCGGACACCTCGATGCGCTCTATGTCCGCGGGATTAAATCCGTGCTGCTTGCGCATGCTGCCAATCCCATCAAGCGCAGGAAAGATATGCCCACAACAGCCATGCGCCTTCACCGTCATGCGCGTGATGGGCGTCCAGGTACCGAGACCGTCAAGGGCGCGCGCCCAGTCACCGGAGGTCTCGCTCGTGGCAGCTGCGAAGCCTTTATCGGCATGCAGGCTTTCCAATGACCCCGTCACGCCGGCCGCAGCGGCCAATGCTGCCATGAGCCCTGCATCCGCAGCATGCCCCGGATGGAGCGCTTTTGCCATTCCTTCTCCCTGCAGGTTCTGCTGGTGCCCCCCGGCAAAACTTGTCGCAAGCGCTATGGCGTGGCCGATAACGCGACTGTCGCCGCCCATTAAGATCGAACCCGCCACCGCGGCGCCGATTGTTCCCACGGTAGAGGTCGTGTGCCAGAACGCGTAATGACTGGGCTGGATTGCAAGCGATATACGACAGCCGACCTCATAACCCGCGATGATGGCGCGGTGCAGGTCGTCGAGCGTGGAATCCAAATGCTGTGCGAACGCCAGGGCTGCCGAGATTGTGGGGCTTCCGGGGTGGTAGCCGCCATCCTTGAAGATATCGTCGAATTCCACCGTGTGGCTGGCAACAGCGTTCAGGAAAGCCGCACGTCGCGGGCTGCATGATTTTTCGTCCACATAGCACCAGGCGCGGCCGCTTCCTTCCGTTTCCATCATCGCGGGGGCCATGATCGTCGCCGGCGCCCGAACGCATCCGGGAAGCGTTGTGGCAAACCAGTCGAGGATGGCGCGACGCGTTGCCCAACGCACCGGTTCTTCGACCGGGCGGTGACGCCAGTCCGCCGCAACTTCGGCCAATCTCAAAAGCGGATTGGTCATTCATGCGGCCCCTGCAAAGATGGCCTCGTCGGCGTGCAGTTGCGCGATCGTTTCCCCGTCGAAGCCAAGTGACTGCAAAAGCTCCTCGGTCTGCGCCCCCACCGTCTGTGGTGGGAAGGTAAGGCCCGGAGGACTGTCAGACATGGTAAAACCAGCAACCGGCACCACCAGGCCGTCAATCTGGCTTCCCGGCGCGTCATGCTTGTGGAGAACCTGCCGAGTGGCGATCTGCCGATCTGCCAAGGCCTCCTTTAGCTGACGTACCCGCGCTGCAGGAATTCGGCGTTCGTTCAGAAAGTTTTCCCAGTAGTCGGCGGGCATGGTCGCAAATATCTGCTTGAGAGCCCGTTCTTCCTCGGCATGGCCATCCAGCCGCTCGTCGTTGGTGGTTTTGATCAGGTCCTCGCGCCCGAGAGCAATCCAGAGACGACGCTGTTGCTCAAGATTGGAGGCCGCGACCATCAACTCCGCGTCGGATGCGGGATAGAGCCCGATTGTGGCGAAGGGGAAGCGGTTGCCCTTTGCCTTGGGATGGCTCTCGTTCCAGAGGTAGCCAGTCACTGAGGGACTGCAAAGCATGAGGGCGACATCGAGCATGGATACGTCGATGAACTGTCCCTTTCCGCCGTTGCGTTCACGCTGAAACAGTGCCGCCGTGATCGCGTACGCCGCCGTTGTGCCGGTCGCATAGTCGACAACCGGCGCTCCGCATTTCAACGGATCGCCGTCCTGATCGCCGGTCATTGCCATCATTCCGGAGAAAGCCTGCAATACGGAATCATAGCCGGTCTGTTCGCGCCGTGGACCGGTCGCTCCGAATGCGGAGATCGAACAATAGATGATGCCGGGATTGAGCGCTCGCATGTCCTCATAGCCGAGCCCAAGCTTTTCAAAGGCTCCGGGTCGGTAGTTTTCAACGAAGACATCGGCTGTCTTGATGAGACGCTTTAATACCTCGCGCGCACTCTCGACCTTCAGGTTGAGCGCCATGGCCTTTTTATTAGAGGCTTGCGACATGAAAGCCGTCCCCATACCCAAATTGCTCAGGGCGCGATCCGCCCCTTGAAGGCGGGCCTGATCCGGGTCGGAGGGATCTTCAATCTTGATCACTTCGGCACCCAGGACGGCCATCTGGTAACTGGCAAAAGGACCAGCAAGAACATGGGTCGTGTCGATGACACGGAGTCCGGCAAGCGCTTTCATGTGAGATTCCCTTTTCGAAGTCCCGATCACATCGGCAGAAAATCGCCGAAGAATTTGTCCGCATGCAGCCCGTCGCATGCGGACATTCGCGTTATTGCAGGAGGCCCGCGGTCTGAAGTTGCTTCGTCGCGGTATCGCTGACCGAACGTACGAACGCCGTATACTGCTGCGGCCCCATCCAGGAATCGACTACGCCGGTGCTATGAGCATAATCCTGATAAACCTTCGCCTTCATCGCTTCGTGGAAAGCATCGGCGATCTGCTGCTGCAATTCGGGAGGCATGTCCTTCGGACCGAAAATTCCCCGTACCTGCACCCAGCTGGTATCGACCTTGAAGCCCTGTTCGCCAAAAGTCGGGACATCAGGAGCCCCCTCAAGGCGCTTCTCTCCGAGAACACCGAGACCATTGATCCGCTTGGACTCGAAGAAAGGCGCAGTGGGACCGAGGTTGGAGACGCCGACGTCGATGTGCCCACCGAGCAGTGCCGTCATGATGTCTGGCGTAGAATCAAAACCCACCCAGTTGAACTTTACGCCGGCCGCATGTTCAAGCATTGACGTGCCCAGATGCTGCATGGATCCGACCGGACCGAACCCGCCTATATTGATCGTCCCGGAACGCTCTTTTGCTTTGGCGACCAGATCGCCGATTGACTTGATGTCGGAATCTGCGCGCGTGAAATAGACGATCGGGTCTTCCTGCGTCGAGGCGATCCAGGCGAAGTCATCGGCCGAGAACGTTCCCTTCAGATTTGTCAGCATGCTGGTGAAATGCGTCATGGTATTGATACCGAGGGTTAAGCCGTCAGGCTTCGCACTGGCCACACGTGCCATCTGCGTCGCACCACCCGCACCCGGTGCGTTTACCACAACGATCGTCTGTCCGATCAACGGTTCGAGCGATTGGGCAAGCGTGCGGATGAAGATATCCGCCGTTCCGCCGGGCTTGGTATGCATGACGACGTTGACGGGGCCAGTCGGCTTCCAGGACGTCTTCGCAAAGGCTGGGCTCACCGCGAAGGCGGCAGTGGCTGCCATGCAGGCCGCGAGGCTGCCGGCACGCACGAAGTTGGACAGATTGAATGACATCACGTTCCTCCCAGGGGTCAAGATGAAAAACCGGCTCCTCTCCGGCGCATCATCAGTGTGCTGATTTTATCAAAGAACTGAACTAAGCTTTGGTCAGTCCAGATGAACGAGAAAATTGGTCTTGGCGGGTGGAGAGCCGACATGGGCCGGCCCTTTACATCGACCTCAGCTTGCTGCGGTCTCACCCTCATCCCGCGCGATACGCCGCCGACGCCGGATAAAGCCGATAGCGGGTAGAACGAAGGCGAGAGCTGCGATCAACAGCAGAACCAGGGTCAGGGGAGACGAGTAGAAGATGTCGAGGCTTCCATGGGATGTAATCAAAGCGCGGCGGAAGTTCGTCTCCATCATTTCACCGAGCACCAGTGCAAGGATGATCGGCGCCAACGGTATCTGTATCTTCCGCAACAGATAGCCGAGGATGCCGAAGGCCGTCATTACGTAGACAGGAAACATCGTGCCTTCTGATGAATAGGCGCCGACAAGGCAGATGGCCGAAACGATAGCAGCGATAGCCGGCCGGGGAATATTGGCCACCTGAGCCCAGCCGCGCGCGCCAGCAAGGCCGATCAGCATCATAATGGGCACGCCGATCCAAAGAGAGGCAAAGATTGTATAGGGGATTTCAGGGTTGCGACTGAAAAGCAAGGGACCTGGCTGGATTCCCTGAATCATCAGGGCTCCGATCATCACAGCCGTTGTCGGCGATCCGGGAATGCCGAGGGCAAGAAGCGGCGCCATAGCACCCGAAACGGCTGCGTTGTTGGCGGCCTCGGATGCGGCAACGCCTTCTACAGACCCCTTGCCAAAAAGGTCCGGCTGCCGGGAGGTTCTCTTGGCCGTTGCATAGGCAATGAAGGAAGCGATCGAAGCGCCCGCGCCGGGAATGATGCCAATGACGTAGCCGAGAACAGAACTTCTCATGATGACGCCATTGAGTGGCCAAAGCCCTTTCCAGTTCCACGACATGAAGCCGCCAACCGGAGGGCTTTTTACCTTTTTGGCAGCCCCCTCCTCCACCATGAACAGCACTTCCGATAGCGCATAAAGGCCAAGCAGCACCGGCACCAGAGGAAGACCCTCAAAAAGCTCCGTGGATATGGCAAAGCGCGGTGTGCCGGTCTGGGTATCGAGGCCCACGGTTGCGAGCGCCAGTCCGATGCCCATCGCAATGGCGCCTTTGACGACCAGGCCCTCGGCCAGACCAACAACCAGGCTAAGGCCGACAATGGCCAGCGCGAAATATTCGCCAGGGCCAAAACGAAGTGCAAGTTCCGACAGCGGAACAGCTGTGAAAAGCAGGAAGAGAGCGCTGACGAATATGCCGATACCGGACGCGATAATCGACACCATCAGCGCTTCGCCCGCCCTCCCCTGCTGCGTCAACGGATAGCCGTCCCATGCGGTGGCGACTGCGGCCGACGTTCCCGGCGAATTGATCAAGATAGCGGTGATCGCACCACCATATTCGGCTGCGGCATAGAGCGCGACCAATCCGACGATCGAAATGACCGGGTCCAAGCCGTAGGTAAAGGGAATAAGCAAGGCAACGCCAAGGCTCGGCCCAAGTCCAGGAATAGCGCCGATCAGATAACCGGCAAGCGAGCCAAAGACCAAGCTTACCCATACCATCGGATTACCAAACGCGGAGAAGCCCAACAGGAGATTTTCAAACATTTCGGTTCCTCAGGGAAAAACGACATTCAAGGCGGTGTCGAACACCACGTATATGAATGCGACCAAGGCCAGGGGAACGCCGATGACGTGCAGGGGACGACGTTCGCCGGCGGCAAGCATTACTGCCATCGAAAAGATACCGACGCAGAGGTAGACGCCCATCGCCTCGAACCAGGCAGCCTGGGCAATGAAGATCACGCTGGTAAGGAACACATAAAGGGGGCGACGCCACTGCGATGTCTCTCGCTCGCTCTTACGAAGCAGGCCCGCCACGCCGAATGCGATCATCAGGATGGTCGCGATCAAAGTACCGGCCGCAATCAGCAGAGGGAACCCTCCTGCACCGATGTCAGTCGCGTTGAACGGCTTGGGCAAGCTTCGTGCCTGCAAGCCATACCAGATCAATATTGCGAGAAGCACCGAGCCGAAAACCACCTCGAGCGCGGGCAGGGAAATGCTTACGGAGCCAGCAAAGCGCTCTTTGCCTGCCGATACAGGTTCCTTGTTCATAATTTTCCTCCTCTGGGCAGCACGAAAAACTCTCGCGCCCCACCCCCTCCTCAAGGGGTGTACAAAGCGGCCGTCTCGAAACTCCATGGCCTGGAACAATTCGAAACGGACCTGGCATCGTTATCGGAGATGAGGTTGGCGAATTGAACTGAGAATTGATTTGGCCAACAAGCCCCATTTCTTTGGGCAGCAATTCCAGCCCGAACCGCGCGCGCCTTCAGAGCCGATTATTCCTCACCGACACCCGTTGAACGGCGTTTCTCATAACGATGGATCAGCCCTACGATCCACGGAATATTGGGTATAAAAATGAAGATTCGGGTCAGATGGAATGCGGTGATGAGTGCGACGTCCTGACCGAGGTATTTCGCCGTGAGCGCCATTTCGGTTACCCCGCCCGGCGCCGCACCAAGAACCATAAGTTCCCAATCGAGCCCCAGCCCCACAGCAATGACGACAGCAACGCCTGAGGTCATGGCCAGCAAAGCAAGTGTCGCAAGGACAGACGTAATGACAAGTCGCCCGGCGGCCTGAAACAGGGCCCTGCGGAAGGTCGACCCCAACCAGACCCCCAGAATGACCTGTGCAGCCGAGAGGATGATGGGAGGATAGACGAAAGGTCCGAACCCCATGGCCGCAACGGCCGACGATGCTGCAAGCGGCCCGAGGAAGAAGGGATTTGCGACGCGCAGGAGGCGGAACAGCAAGCCGCCTGCCACGCCGACTGCCGGCAGAATTGCAGTACCCGCCATATCGAAGACAGCGGAAGTGCGCATACCGGCAGAGAGCGGCCAGCCGTCAATCGCATATATGACGACGGGAAGAAGGACGACGACGGCTGCGATCCGAACGGTCTGAGCCAGGATGATGGGGCCTGGATTGCACTGGAAACGCTCCGCCATAATCGCAGCCTCGACCGGACTTGTGGGTAAGGATGACAGAAAGGCAGCCGTCAGATTCAGTCGCGCAATGCGCGCCAGCAACAGCGCAACGGAAAATGCGCACAGCGCCGTTGCCAACGCCATTCCCACGAGAAGCGGAGAAAGCGTCAGCAACATTGCAAAGGCAGCGGGTGAAAAATAGACGCCCACCTGCGATGCCACAACGATCTGTCCGGCGGGGCGCGTGTCTACGGGAATGACGATATCGGCAATACCGGTCAGGTAGAGCATTGCCGTGAACAGCAAGGGGCCTATCATCCATGGCAAAGGCAAACCGACGCTGACGGCGACAAGCCCGCCCAGCGAACCGAACGCATAAACGAGCAGAAGCCATCCAACATACCGAAACATCGTCACCGCCCGAACGCGCTTCGCGCCCACCCGGTGAGCGGCGTGGTTTTTTGACGAGATGCGTGCAGGGCGATGATGCACATCAGCGGTGTTCCGCAAGAAACAGCGACACAGCTGTGTTGAACCCGTCGGGGCATTCGATGTTGATTGAGTGGCCGCCCGGCAAATCCTTGATCGCAATATGCGGATGAGAGTCACGCAGCCAATTGCGCGCGTTCTGAAACCGCTTTTCCCAGGCGCCATTTATCAGCAGTGTCGGCACACGTAACTCGCCCAGCCGTCCGCGAACGGACAGATGCGGCGTTGCCTGCGCCAGAAGCATGACTATGCCACGGATATCGCTGCTATCCGCGTCCTGGCTCAAAAGCTCTCTGAGATCGGGCGGGAAGCGCTTCGCGTGGCAGGGATGATAGGCCATTCGACGCAGGGCAACGTGCCTTTCTCTCAATATCTCTTCCATCTGCTTAAGGTTCTGGCGCTGCTGAGAGACATCCCACGCCTCCCGCAACGCACCATTGGCGTTGGTAAAGACCTGGGCAACTACCCGGTCGGGAAAGGTCAACGCATAGCGAAGCGTCAGGGCAGCGCCGAAACTCTGGCCGCAAATATGCCACCTGGAGATCTGGAGACGCTCCCGGACGGCCTCGATCGCCATCACCAGAGCTTCAGGTGTGGCGTCGACCTCACTATTTGGCGCAGGCGAAAGACCATGTGCCGGCAAATCAATCCTGATGATGCGGAACTCCCGCGAGAGGCACAGATTGGGCCGCCAGTGATTCCGACTGGACAGCATGCCGTGGACCAGCAAAAGCGCCGGGCGTCCGTTTTCGGGATCCGCATCGATAAGTAGCGTCATCGAAATTATCAGTCTTCCTCACTCCAAAGAAGACGCTACCAGAAACCCTTGCGTGTTGAACCCAACTATCGGCAGGGCAATTTCAAACTATTGGTTATGTTACCAATTGAGCGTTCGTCGCTATAGAAACCCGGATGACCGGTATTATGCGCCTGCATTTGCGCAGGGCGCCGGTTGATGATGCAGACCATCAAACGGGAGGAGAGTATGGCAACTCTGGTAGGTTGCGAATTGCACGAAGGGATTGCAATCGTCACGATTGATTCACCGCCTGTGAATGCGCTCGGTCAGGGTGTCCGGTCAGAACTTCTTGCAATGGTTCGGGAGATCGATCGCGATCAGGACATAAAGGCTGCTGTCCTTTGCTGTGCAGGCCGAACATTCGTGGCGGGAGCGGACATCAGCGAACTCGGCAAGCCGCCGCTCTCGCCCGTGCTGCCCGAGGTTCTGGATGCTATCGAAACTGCCCGCATTCCTTGGGTTGCCGCTATCCATGGCACGGCGCTCGGCGGCGGACTGGAACTGGCGCTTGCCTGCGCAGCCCGCATCGCTGACGTCAGTGCAAAATTCGGCTTGCCCGAGGTGACGCTCGGGATGGTGCCGGGCGCAGGCGGAACAGTCCGGCTACCGCGTCTTATTCCGATGAGCGACGCCATTGACATGGTGACGGGCGGCAAACCCGTAACGGCGCTGAAGGCATTGTCGTCCGGTCTTGTCGATCGCCTTTGCGAGAGGGATCTGCTTTCATCCGCACTTGCCTTCGCTTCGGCGCTCTCCGGCAAGCCCAAGCCGTTGAGCTTGCTTGACCGGCCCTGTCGCAATGTAGATGGCGTCGATTGGGATGAATTGAGGAAGACAATCAAGGCCAAGGCACGCGGCGCAGAAGCGCCTGTGGAAGCGCTGCATGCCCTGAGGGACAACCTGAACCTGCCGGCGCGCGAAGCTCTCAAGGAAGAAAGACGACGATTCCTTCGCCTTGCGTCTTCCGAGCAGGCCGCGGCACTGCGCTATGCCTTTTTTGCCGAGCGGAGCACAGGACGTAGCCTCGCCACAATCGAAAGTGCACCGGCGGAACTTCAATGCGTCGGCGTCGTTGGTGGAGGCACAATGGGTGCCGGCATTGCGATCGCACTTCTTCTTTCCGGGTCTGAGGTTCGCCTTCTGGAGCGTGATTCCGGTGCTGCTGAAGCCGCCCGAACGCGTGTGAAGGAGATGCTGGATGGAAGCATCGCCCGCGGCGTGGTTTCACAAGACGCCGCGAATGACGCGATCAATCGCTTTGTGGCCGAGACAGACGCAGCAGCTCTTCGTTTTTGCGGTCTCGTGATCGAAGCGGTGTTTGAAGACATGGAAGCCAAGCGCAACGCCTTTTTCAGACTTGACGCCGTCATGCCCAAAAATGCGGTACTCGCCACCAACACCTCTTATCTTGACATCAATATGCTGGCTGAAACGACGGCTGATCCCACCCGGGTTCTCGGACTTCATTTTTTTGCGCCAGCTCATGTGATGAGGCTTCTAGAGATCGTAAGGGGACGCCATACCGGGAATCGTGCGCTCGCTACCGGGGCAGCGCTCGCAAAAAAACTCAGAAAGACAGCCGTCGTTTCCGGTGTCTGTCATGGTTTCATCGGCAACCGGATCATGGCTGCATACCGGCGCGAATGTGAACTCATGCTCTTACTCGGCGCTCTGCCCGAACAGATCGATGCTGCAATGCGTGACTTCGGTTTCCCCATGGGGATTTTCGAAGTGCAGGATCTCAGCGGTCTGGATATTGCTTGGGCGCAACGCAAAAACAAGGCTTCATCCGAGAGCGTCCCCTACAGCCGCATTGCAGACCGGCTTTGCGAAGCCGGTCGCCTGGGGCACAAGTCTAAAAGGGGGTGGTATGACTACACTACGGGTCCGAAGAAGATCGATCCCGAGGTTGCCCACATCATAGAAGAGGAAAGATTGAAAGCCGGAGTAACACGACACCGCTTCTCGAACGAAGAGATCATGCAACGCATCCTCGACGTCATGCAGACCCAGGGCCAGGCTTTGCTTGACGAAGGAATAGCCGAGAGTGCGTCGGATATTGATATCGTTATGCTGACCGGCTTCGGTTTCCCCCGTCACCGCGGAGGTCCGATGTATCTTGCCGAGCAGTTAGAATTGCCGAGCTCCGAACGCAGTCGATCATGAGTAAACCAGATGCGTGGAATCGACATGCAGCTGATACTAAAGCCGCCGATCCGGATTTTTCTCCATCGAAGATCAGTTTCCGCTCAGCCGGCTCCAAATAGTTGACGGAGCACACGACCAGGCAGTCACGCTTTTCAAGCAACCGTTCGGCCCCTAGCCCAATCTGGAGGAATTGCCCGGACTGTTCAAAATGACCATGTTTCGAGTTCCGCAATTACGGTTCGGGGTGGAACATGAAAGATATGGAGGTCGCATATAGACCAAATCTGGTCGATGCATGATCCATGCCGCGTCGTCCTGTCAGCAATACTGCGTTATGCGGGCAAGATGTTCCAAACTTTCAAAGAACCTACGGGGATTTTCTCCGTCCTGATTTGCTGCAGTCCGCAGCGCGTGTCACCCAGACGGAAAACTCGTTATCATTGGAGAACACTATGAGCGACAGCGGCATTCCCGTTCCCGAAGGTCCAACCGAACTGATCGATACAACTTATATGGTTGGACAAGACAACATCACACCCCGGATCGGGCCGTTCGGCCTCGACGTGCATAACCCTGTTTTCCTGATCTCGGGTCTGACCATCGTTGGCTTCGTCCTACTGACGCTCGCTCTCCAGCAGTATGTGGGACCGCTCTTCTCCGCCCTGCGCGACTGGCTGACAGCGACCTTCGACTGGTTCTTCCTGGCTGCCGGCAACGTTTTCCTGCTTCTTTGTCTTTTCTTGATCGTATCGCCCTACGGCCGGGTCCGCATCGGCGGTCGCGATGCTTCGCCGGATTATTCCTATTCCGGCTGGTTTGCGATGCTCTTTGCTGCCGGTATGGGGATCGGCCTGATGTTCTATGGCGTCTCCGAGCCAATATCACATTATTCCACCGCCGTCGCTGGGAATGCCGGAAGTCCCGAGAGTTGGGCACCACTCGGAGGCGCGGCAGGGGACACGGCGACCGCCCGACATATCGGCATGGCCGCGACGATCTTCCATTGGGCCCTCCATCCTTGGGCGATCTATGCGGTGGTCGCGTTGGCGTTGGCGCTGTTTTGCTACAATAAGGGCCTACCGCTCACAATACGCTCGATCTTCTATCCTATTTTCGGCGAGCGTGTCTGGGGTTGGGTTGGCCATATGATCGATGTGCTCGCTGTCTTCGCCACGCTTTTTGGCCTTGCCACCTCCCTTGGTTTCGGCGCGGAACAGGCAAATGCCGGCCTGAATCACCTGTTTGGGATGCCGGTCAACGACATCTCGAAGGTCGTCCTGATCGGTGTTATCACCGCTGTGGCCCTCACCTCGGTAGTGGCTGGGCTCGATGCCGGCGTCAAACGCCTTTCGGAGATCAACATGATCCTGGCCGCGTTGCTCCTGGCCTTTGTCGTGGCAGTCGGTCCGACGCTGGCCATTTTTACGGGCTTCTTCACCAACCTCTACGAATACATTCGCTACCTGCCCGAACTGTCGAACCCCTTCGGTCGGACCGACGACAATTTCCGCCAGGGCTGGACCGCTTTTTATTGGGCTTGGTGGATTTCCTGGTCGCCCTTTGTCGGCATGTTCATTGCACGCATCTCGCGCGGGCGGACGGTGCGCGAGTTCCTCACCTGCGTGCTCATCATTCCCTCGCTGGTATCAGTCTTCTGGATGACGGCGTTCGGTGGGACGGCGATCAGTCAGATCGTGAACGATGGTTACCAGGCCGTGGTCGATGCTCCGCTGGAGCTTAAATTGTTCGCCATGCTGGAAGCCATGCCCCTGCAGGCTGTCACAAGCTTCATCGGCATCGTACTGGTCATCGTATTCTTCGTAACCTCGTCTGATTCCGGCTCACTCGTCATCGACACCATCACCGCCGGCGGCAAGGTGGACGCACCTGTTCCCCAACGGGTCTTCTGGGCGACATTTGAGGGCCTCGTCGCCATTGCCCTTCTGCTTGGTGGTGGACTGGGAGCACTTCAGGCAATGGCCGTATCGACAGGCTTTCCGTTCACCATCGTCCTCTTGCTCGCCTGCTTCGCCATCCTGAAAGGACTAGCAAACGAACCGCGCTAAAGATTTGGAGATCGAGTACGCCGAGCATTGCTCTGCAAGAACTCACGAGCTTCGTGACCTGCTGCCGGTTTTTCGGATACGAAGTTAAGCTAATCCCACCGTGGTTTCAAAATCATTGGGGCTGAGATAGCCCGGTGTCGAGTGGCGACGTTTCGGATTGTAGAGCGCTCGATGTAATCGAACACGTCTGCCTTTGCATCGTCTTTGGTCCGGTAGACAGCTTGCGTGCCGTTTTCTCTGTTTTCAGTGGACAAGACGCTCTCTTTATCTCTGGTGCGCGAGCGCGATGGACTCGGCAACCTGCCCATGTCCGGAATCCAGCTTGCTGGTAGCAACTCGGATATGGGAACTTGGCAGGATGGAGAACTTGTTGCCTGGCACGACCGCAATATTTCTTGCCGCAAGCGTTACCAGAGCGAAAGATTCCGATTCCACCGGCACCCAAAGGCAAAGGCCGCTGCCGGGCATGGTGGTAACGCCACGCTCAAGCAGTTCGCGCGCCAACGCATCGCGTCGTTTCTGATAAATGGCGCGTGCGTTCGCGACGATTTCGGAGGTTTCCTTGTCTCGGATGAGCCAGGCCACCGCAGCCTGTAGGACGCGGCTTGTCCAACCGGCGCTGAACGCTCGGTAGGATTGGATCTGTTCGACAATGGCTTTTGATCCTGAGAGAACCGCAAGCCGCAGATCAGGCCCTAATGTCTTCGAAAAAGACACAATACGCACCGTTCTGTCTGGAAAGCGCGAGCCGAGCGACACCGGCTGTGCAGTCGAGATATCAGCAATACCATCATCTTCGATAATCAAAGTGTCGCTATCTGCCAGAACATCGGCCAGTGCCTGCATTCGCTCTGGCGTAACGGTCTGTCCCGTTACCGAATGCAAGCGCGGCTGAAAAAGAAACGCAGCGGGCCGCTCCGTCATCGCCTGTTTCAGCGCAGGGGGCATAGGGCCCTCTTCATCGGACAGCACGGGAACGATTTTCACGCCCAGATCCTCGAGGATATCGAGAAGACGCATAGCGGTCGGGTGTTCGACGGCAACCACCGAGCCCGGACGCACGAGCGCGCGGATGGTGGTGTAAACGCCATTATATCCACCATTGATGGCAAGAAAGGCTTCAGCGGCATAGGGCCAGTCGTCAGCAAGCGCATCTTTCAACTCAGGCACGATGCGGCTGCGCTCGTAGCTGTTCAGATCACTGACAGACGTTGCATGCACCATGGCCTTTGCAAGCGGCGGCAGCAATGCCCGATCAGGAACCGCCATGGACAGATCGAGAACATTCGCGCCATAATGGCCGGCACTCGCCAACCGCTCCGGCTTTGCGACGAAGCGTTCCGCGCAGACCCAGGTTCCGTTACGCCCGCGACCGCTGACGATCTTCTGCTGGCGCAATTCGCTCCAAGCCTCGGAGATCGTGGCCGGACTAACCCCAAGCTCATAAGCCAGATCGCGAATGGCGGGTAACCGCGTTCCCACCGGCAGCAATCCGGCTCTTACGAGCGCACTCGTTTCGAGCGCAATGCCACGAATGGTTTTGTTGGTTATTTTTTCGGCAAGCCAGCGGGCTTCAACGATCTCGCTCAATTTTTTCTCACTTTAAATGTTCAATAACGTAATAACATTTGTACGATTTCAAGTGTACATTTACTCTTGAGGCATCAAAAAAACAAACGAGTAAAAAATCATGCCCTTGAAACTTCGTCTTGCCCTTCGAGATTGGGACTATATGACACCGCTCGTTCTGGGAGATGTCTCGTCTCCAAAACTCCAGATCGAGGTCGATCGGGTCAGCACTCTCATTTCGAACATCGCTGAAGACGAGGCTCACGACGCTGCCGAAACCTCCTTCAGCCGCTACGCGCAGATGCGTTACGATGGCGATGAGAGCGTTATCGGTATGCCGAACTTTATCATGCGCGGCTTCCGCCACCGCTGCATCATCACCACCAAGGATAGCCCGATTCGCACTCTTGCCGATCTTGCGGGCAAGAAGATCGGCGTGACCGGCTGGCGCGATTCCGGCAATACATGGACCCGCGCGGCCTGCCGTCGAGAAGGCGTAGGGGTGGAAGACGCCATGTGGTATGCTGGCCGTCTGACGGAAGCCCATCCCATCACCGACCGTCTGGATGGTTTCGGTCGTCCAGGCCGCATCGAGGCGGCGCCGGGCGAACGCCCGATGGTTGATCTGCTGAAGGACGGCGGGCTCGACGCCGTGTTTACCCCCTTCATGCCAAAGGGCTTCTTCGATCAGGACTCCCCTTTCCGACAGGTTCTGACGGATTACCGGGCTTCTGAAGTCGCCTATTTCAACGAAGTCGGTTATGTGCCGGGCATGCATCTTATCGGGTTCAAGGCCCATATCGTGCGCGAAAATCCATGGATCATGGATGAGCTGAGCGAGCTTATCGACGCCTCCCAGCGCATGTGGCTCGACAAGCGCGAAAAATACGCCGACACAACGCCATGGATGATCGACGAGTTGCGCCGTTGCGCTGCGGATCTGCCGCCGGACTGGAGTGCCAGCGGCTTTAAAAAAAACGAAGTCATGATCGTCGATTTCGCCAATGAGCTTCACGCTCAAGGCATTCTGCCGCGGCTTTTGACGCCCGCGGAGCTGTTTCCGCTGCACGCCGCAGGCAACTGACGACAACAGACAGACCTTGGCAATTCAACCGTTGCAAACAAGAAGGGGAATACCAAAATGCAAACGAAATTCATTGCTTCCGTCGCCCTTGCCGGGCTCATTCTCGCTGGACCGGCTCTTGCCGAGACGGCGCCCGCTCCAAAGCAGAGCGTGAACGAGGAACTTCGCGCCCGGCTTCCGGAAAAAATCCGCTCCGAAGGAAAGATGGTCTCCGTCAACAATGGATCCTTTCCTCCCTATGAGATCGTAACCGGCACCAAGATGGAAGGCGCAAGCGCGGACCTGACCGATGCGCTGGGCGAGCTGCTCGGCATCAAGATCGAGCATGCAACCGTCGGCGGCCTGCCAGCGCTTCTGGCAGGCGTCAATTCCGGGCGGTACCAGTTTGCATTTGGTCCTGTCGGCGATTTCAAGAGCCGCGAAGAAGCGAATGACTTCGTCGACTGGGTACAGGAATTCGTCGTCTTCGCTGTTCAGAAGGGCAATCCCAAGGACATCGTCTCGCTCGACACATCCTGCGGCCAGCGCATCGCCGTCATGGCTGGCGGCTCGGCTGAGCGCGTGATCCAGGCCCAGGCGGAAAAATGCAAGACCGATGGCAAGGCCGCGATCGAGGTTCAGTCCTACACCGACCAGCCAAGCTCCATTCTGGCGGTTCGCTCCAAGCGCGCCGACGCCTTCTTCTCCTCTCAGGCGCCGTTGACCTATTTCGTATCCCAGGCCAATGGCCAGCTGGAACTGACGGGCGTCGGACAGAAGAACGGTTTCGATGACCTCTATCAGGGCGCTGTCGTTCCCAAGGGCTCTGAACTCGGCCCGGTTCTTCTCGATGCCATCAAGGTGCTGATGGACAACGGGACCTATGCGGCCATCATGAAGAAGTGGGGTCTTGAGAATAACATCCTCACGCAGCCCGGCATCAATCTCGGGGGCCAGTTGCCAAAATGACGAGCTCTGTTGAAATGAAAGTGCCGCTTTCGGGTGGCGCTGATCTGCGGGATGTGGCGACAGCCCATACCCCGTTTCGTACGGGAAGACTTGTGCTGTGGGTCGTCATCGTCCTCGTCGTCGCCAATTTCGGCTGGATCGTCGCCAACAACGAGAACTTCGGCTGGCCCGTCGTCGCTCAATATTTCTTCGATCCGACCGTCATCAGCGGTCTCTATGTCAGCCTCGGGCTAACCGTCATCGCCATGATCCTTGGCATCATTCTCGGCCTCATCATCGCGATTGCCAGAATGTCGAAAGACGGTCTGGCGAACTCTTTCGCTTCGCTCTTCATCTGGTTCTTCCGCGGCACGCCGCTGCTCGTCCAGCTGATCTTCTGGTACAATATGTCCACCCTCTTTCCGCAGCTCTCCATCTCGATCCCCTTCGGGCCGACGCTTGCAAGCTGGGACACCAATTCCGTAATTACGCCAATGACCGCTGCAATCGTTGGTCTGGCCCTCAATGAAGCGGCCTATATGGCGGAAATCATTCGCGGTGGTCTTCTCTCAGTCGATCGTGGGCAGGCGGAAACGGCAGAAGCCTTCGGCATGACCAAGGCACGCGCACTCTGGCGCATCATCATACCTCAGGCCATGCGTTCCATCGTTCCGCCCACCGGCAACCAGCTGATCAGCATGATCAAGGCAACGTCGCTTGTCAGTGTCATTGCCATGGCCGATCTTCTTTACTCGGTGCAGTCCATCTACAACCGGACCTTCGAGATCATCCCGATGCTTCTCGTGGCGGTAATCTGGTATCTGCTGATCACGTCTGTCCTCAATGTGGGTCAGAACTATATAGAGGCCTATTACGGCCGTAGCGACCGCCGCAATACCGGCGTTACAAAGCCAGCACGGGAAGAGGAGGCTAGTCATTGATCTCAGCTACAGACCAGAAGCCTCTCGTGCAGGCCCGCAACGTCCACAAGTCATTCGATCATCTGGAGGTTCTGAAGGGTATCGATCTGGACGTGATGCCAGGCGAAGTCGTGGTCATCCTCGGGCCGTCCGGCTCAGGCAAATCCACCTTCCTTCGTTGCATCAACCACCTCGAGACAATCCAAAAGGGATCGATTGCCGTCGATGGTGAACAGATCGGCTATCGGGTGAAGAACGACCGGCTGGAGAAGCTTTCCTCCAACGGCATCGCACGCCAGCGTCGCAAGATCGGCATGGTGTTCCAGCAGTTCAATCTCTATCCGCATATGACGGTGCTGCAGAATATCATTGAAGCGCCGGTGGGCGTCCATGGCGAAAGCCGCAAGACTGCAACCCAAAACGCCATGCGCCTGCTGGAACGGGTTGGCTTGTCAGAAAAAGCATCCAGCTATCCGCGCCAGCTTTCCGGCGGGCAGCAGCAGCGTGTGGCGATTGCACGAGCGCTGGCAATCAAACCGAAGCTCATGCTGTTCGATGAACCGACTTCCGCGCTCGACCCGGAACTCGTCGGCGAAGTTCTCGCCACGATGCGCGACCTTGCAAGCCAGGGCCTGACCATGATCGTCGTGACGCACGAGATCGGTTTTGCGAAAGAAGCGGCAGATCGGGTCATCTTTATGGATGGCGGCAATATCGTCGAGATGGGCAAGCCGGAGGACGTTATCGGCAACCCGCGACATCCGCGAACACAGGCTTTCCTCTCCCGCTTTCTGTAAGCGAGACGTTTTCTCCCCAACCTGACGCCATTTAACGGCTGGCGTCCTTTTCAAGACCCTGGTGGACCCATGCTAAACGACAACCAATATGCCCGCGTTTCCGATTTCGAGCCCATGGAGGCGGAACTCAAGGCCACGCGCCAATATCTGCACGCCAATCCCGAGCTTTCACTGGAAGAGGTAGAAACCGCTCGCTATGTGGCGGAGAAACTCGAAGCCTGGGGCTTTGAGGTGACCCGCAATGTCGGCGGTCACGGCGTCGTCGCCCGCCTGAAAAACGGCAGCGGTAGCAAGAGCATCGGCATTCGCGCCGATATGGATGCACTGCCGATCATGGAAGAGACCGGGCTTGCCTATGCCAGCAAGACCCCCGGCAAGATGCACGCCTGCGGCCATGATGGCCATACGACCGTTCTGCTCGGCGCTGCCGAATATCTGGCACGCACGCGCCGCTTCGATGGCACCGTGACCCTGATCTTCCAGCCCGCAGAAGAAAACGGCAAACCCTCCGGCGCGCAGAAAATGATTGAGGACGGCCTTTTCGAGCGCTTCCCCATCGACGCGATTTTCGGTCTGCACAATCATCCCGGCGCACCGGAAGGCACAATTTTGACGCGCTCCGGACCGATGATGGCGTCTTCCGACACGGTTAAGATCACGGTCAGGGGCAAGGGCGGCCACGCGTCCCGCCCACATCTGACGGTCGATCCGATCGTCGTGGCCTGTAACCTCGTCGTTGCACTCCAGACCGTCGTTTCGCGCAACATCGACCCCACCCAGACGGCGGTAGTCACCGTCGGTACCATCCATGCGGGAGAGGCGGTAAACGTCATTCCGGAATATGCGAAACTGGCGCTCAGCGTGCGCTGCTTCGAACCCAAGGTGCGCGATCTGCTGGAGCGTCGCATCACCAAGCTCGCGCAGTCCATGGGGGAAGCCTATGACGCCGCCATCAATATCGAGTATGAGCACGGCTATCCAGTCGTTGCCAATTCGGAAGCCGAAACCGCCTTTGCGCGGTGCGTGGCGGAGGAACTGATTGGAAGCGACAATGTCACCACCTGCCCGCTCATTCCCGGCAGCGAGGACTTCTCCTATTTCCTCGAAAAGAAGCCCGGGAGCTTTCTGCGCCTTGGCAACGGCATGAATTCCGCCATGCTGCACAGCGCCAAATATGACTTCGCCGACGAAACTCTCACGGTCGGAGCAGCCCTATGGGCGCGCTTGGCCGAGCGATTTCTGCAACAGTGATCTGCATTTGGCGAGCCCACGCCACCACTCAACCCCGCCTGTTCGCGGAGCGCCCTGATTGGCATGGATGGAGCGATATGGATCCTGGAGGCCGGTGCGCTAAAACCACGGGGGGATTGGAGAAAAGGTGCCAAGAGAAGGCTTGCACCGGACGGAGCAGGAGATCGTTCGCGGCACCGTCAGTTTTTTACTGAGTTCGGGTTCGAAGGCCGGACTTGCGGGCGTGCCAAGCGGCTGGGTATGACTCAACCGTTGCCCTACACTTGTTCCTCAAACAAGGAGACGCTGGTTGAAAGGATATAACACAAAGGGTTCGTCCAGCGATGGATTCCGTCCAGGTCATTATGAGGGCGCCTGCGCACCCTCATAACTCCTCTTTTCAGGGTCGTCTCACCGACGCCACGATGACGTAAAACACAGGGACGAACAAAACGGCAAGGACGGTTGCGGAAATCATCCCGCCGAAAAGACCCGTTCCGATCGCATTTTGTGTTTCGGAACTTGCGCCCCTGGCGATAACGAGCGGAACGATGCCGAGCGTAAAGGCGAGCGAGGTCATGACGATGGGCCGCAGTCGAAGTCGGGAGGCTTCGATGACGGCGTCCTTGAGGGATTGTCCATCCTGCTGCCTCTTTCGCGCAAACTCCACGATCAGCACCGCATTTTTTGCCGACAGGCCGATGAGTGTGATGAGGCCGACCTTGAAGAACACGTCGTTTTCCAACCCGCGCAGATGAACCGCAATGACGGCCCCAAGGATGCCAAGCGGCACGACCATCATGACGGAGAGCGGAACGGTCCAGCTTTCGTAAAGCGCGGCGAGCACCAGGAAAACGATGAGGAATGAAAAGGCCATCAAAATCGGCGCCTGCGCACCGGACTGGCGTTCCTGCAACGATTGACCGGTCCACTCAACCGCAAAGCCTTTCGGTAATTTCGCGGCGAGCCGCTCCATTTCCTGCATCGCCTTGCCGCTGGAGACGCCTGGTGCGGCGGAGCCAGAAATGCTGCTGGATGGATACCCGTTATAGCGGGTAAATTGCAGCGGCATTGTTGACCATTCGGGTGTGACGATTTCCGAGAGACGGACCATCTTGCCGGCATCGTTGCGGACGTGGAGGTTGAGAACGTCATCCACCTGCATCCGGCTTGAGGCCTTTGCCTGCACGATCACCTGCTGCAGGCGTCCATCGCGTGGGAAATCATTGACGTAGGTCGAGCCGACCGCGCCGCTCAGCGTATCGGCGATGGTTGAATAGGGCACACCGAGCGCGCTTGCTTTCTGCCGGTCGACGTTCAAGGTGACGCTTGGACCACGGGGAAGTCCATCCATGCGTACATCGCGAACGACCATGCTCTCAGCCGCGAGCTGCGTGAGCTGGGCGACAGCCTTGGCAAGCGCCTCTGCCCCGTGGTTGGCACGGTCCTGCAACCTCAACGCAAAACCCGATGTCGTGCCGAGTTCATCGATTGCCGGTGGCTTGAGGCTGAAAACCTGTCCCTCCTCTGCCGTAGCCATCGCGACCGTCGCGGCATTTACTTCTTCATCGACGGTTGTCTTGCGTTCGCCCCACTCCTTGAGGGTGGTGAAGGACATGGCGGTGTTTGGTCCCGAGCCCGAAAAGCCGAAACCCGTAATCGTCAAATTATTGGCAATATCCGACCGGGTCTTGACGTGTTCTTCGAACAGATCGACGACAGCGCGCGTCCGTTCCGCCGTGGCATCCGCCGGCAGGGTGAAGGATGTCATGAACGAGCCCTGATCTTCGTCCGGCACAAACGCCGTTGAAACAGTGGAATATCCATAGACGACCGCCCCGATGATGGCGAGGTAGACTACAATGGTCCGTCCGGTCTTGCGCAGGAGGATGGCGACCCAGCCGGCGTACCGCTCGGTTAGGCGTTCAAAAGCACGGTTGAACCAGCCGAAGAATCCCTTTCTCTGATGGTGATCGGGACTGATCGGCTTCAGCAACGTTGCGCACAGCGCGGGCGTGAGGCTGAGCGCAAGGAAGGCCGAGAACAGAATCGAAACGGCCATCGACACGGTAAACTGCCGGTAGATTGCCCCAACCGAACCGGAAGCCATGCCCATCGGTAGGAAAACCGCCGTCAGAACAAGCGTGATGCCGATGACGGCGCCGGATATTTCCGTCATCGCTTTGCGGGTCGCTTCAAGAGGCGAAAGCCCTTCCGTTGCCATCAGACGCTCGACATTTTCTACGACGACGATGGCGTCGTCGACAATGATGCCGATTGCGAGAACCATGCCGAACATCGTCAGCGCGTTGATCGAATAACCGATCGCCAGCATGACCGCGAATGTACCAAGAAGGGCGATAGGCGCGACGATGGCGGGGATGAGCGTGTAACGCAGGTTTTGCAGGAACAGCAGCATGATCAGGAAAACCAGGACCATGGCTTCGGCGAGCGTCTGAACCACCTTCTGGATGGAAACCTTAACGAACGGCGCCGTGTCATAGGAAATGGCGTATTCCATCCCCTGCGGCATGGTCGCGGCAAGCTCCGCCAGACGCTCACGCACGCCATTGGACGTGCTTACCGCGTTGGCGCCCGGCGTCATCTGAATGGCGGCCGCCGTTGCGGGTTTACCGCCGTCGAGGATGGAGAAGCTTGAGCTCTGGGATCCAACTTCGATTGTCGCGACGTCCCCCAATGTCAGTCTGGAACCATCGGAATTGGAGCGCAGGATGATCTGCGCGAATTGTTCCGGGGTCTGCAACTGGCCGTTCACATTCAGCGGCACGGTGACCTTCTGGCCCGGCACAGTTGGAGATTCACCGAGGCGTCCAGGGGCGACCGGAACATTCTGCTGTTGGATCGCTTGGGTCGCCTCAGCCATCGAGATGGAATGGGCGACAAGGCGGACCGGATCGAGCCAGATGCGCATCGCCGCTTCCGAACCGAACGACTGCACACGGCCGACGCCGCCGACGCGCTTGAGCTCGGGCGCGATATTACGCACGAGATAATCGTCAAGGGCAAGCGCGTCGAGCGACCCGTCTTTCGACTTTAACGAAACGATCATCAGGAAGCCGGACGATGCGGATTCAACGGTCAAACCCGCGCGGCGAACCTGTTCCGGCAGGCGCGGCTCCACGGCCTTCAGCCTGTTCTGCACATCCACCTGGGCAAGCTCGGGATTGGTGCCGGGCGTGAAGGTGACCGTGATGTTGGCAGAACCGGAGGAGTCGGCCGACGAGTCGAAATAAAGGATATTCTTGGCGCTCGAAAGTTCGCGCTCGATCAGGCTGGTAACGCTGTCATTGATCGTCTTCGGCGTCGCGCCGGTATAGGTGGCATAGATCGAGACGCTGGGCGGCGCGATGACGGGAAAGCGCGAAACGGGGAGCTGGGGGATGGAAATGACCCCGGCAATCACGATCAAAATGGCGATAACCCAGGCGAAAACCGGCCTGTTAATGAAAAACTGCGGCATGATATGTCCGCTCCTTAGCTTTTTGTCTCTGGCGCGGCGGGGGAAAAGGGCACTGTCTCAAGCGGCTGTGCGTTTTCGACGCGATCCTGCCCCAGGACGACGACCGTTTCTCCAGCGGCAAGTCCTGATGTGACGATGTATTGACCGTCCGTTATCGGCCCCAACTCCACGGTTCGTCGCACACCGGTCTTGTCTTGTCCGATGACGACGATCTGAGGCCGACCGGCTGGATCGCGGGTAATGGCTTCCTGCGGCACGCGAATTGCGTCGCTGTAGATGGCGCGAGGCACCATGGCGCGGATATACATGCCCGGAAGCAACTGCTCCTCCGGGTTGCTGACGAGGATGCGAATACCAAGGCTTCCCGTGGCGCTATCGACGGAAATATCCGAAAACAGGATCTTTCCGTCATGGGCAAAGGGTTTACCGGCAATCGTCGCGATCTTGACCGGCAGTTCGTCCGGATTTTGCGATCCCGCCTCCGCAGCCGTGTCGCGCAGCGCTTCAAGGCTCATAGCGGATTGGCGAACGTCCACATAGACCTGATCGATCTGCTGAATGACGGCAAGCGGTGTCGTTGCAGAGGCCGAGGCAAGCCCGCCTTCGCTCATGAACGACTGGCCAATGACGCCGCCGATGGGACTGCGTAAGGTGGCATAGGAAAGCTCCAGCCTTCGCCGCGCCAGAATGGCCCTGGCCTCCGCCACATTTGCCTTTGCCTGCGCCAAAGCCGCCGTTGCATTGTTGAAGGACTCGGTGCTGGTAATCTCGCGCGACGACAGGGATTTCGCCCGTTCATATTTGACCTGGGCATTGAGAAGTTCTGCCTCTGTGCGCGCAAGCACGGCGGCTGCCGCATCCACATCGGCGGAGAACGGTGCAGGGTCAATCTCGAAGAGGGGCGTGTCGGCGTTCACGAACGCGCCTTCGGTGAAGAGCTTCTTCTGGATGATGCCGCCCACCTGGGCGCGAATTTCCGCCGTGCGATAGGCCGAAACCCTGCCTGGCAACTCGTCATACACGGTCACCGTTTCCGGCTTTACCGTCATGACACTGACGCGTGCAGGCGCTGCTACTTCGGAGGCGCTGCCTTCGCCCTGCCCGCTGTCGCTGCACGAACACAGAAGAATGATCGGCAGGCACAATGCGCCGAATTTCCAGAAGCGTGATCCGCGTTGCATGTATGTCCACCATTGAATTCTTGAAAAATCTCTTTGATGGCGACCCTCTATGATCTGAGGGTGGTGGCTATGTGTAGGAATTGTTGAGGTTTCGTGGAGGCGGCAGTCTCTCACTCGACGGCGCCGACGTTCGATGGCATGGAGGTGTCAAGGAGTGTGAAGACGATGGCTGAACTGGTCTTGATCGCTGAAGACGACATGGAAATTGCCGGCATACTCGAGGCTTATTTTGTCCGCGAGGGTTTCCGGACAGTGCATGCCCGCGACGGCAAGGTGGCCCTTGAACTCCACCGCTCACTCAAACCCGATATTGTTCTGGCTGACGTCACCATGCCGCGGCTGGACGGATGGGAGGTTCTGGCAGAGATACAAAGGCGCGGCCATACCCCCGTCATCATGGTCACCGCGCTGGACGAAGATGTCGACCGCCTTCAGGGGCTGCGTATCGGCGCGGACGACTACATCGTCAAACCGTTCAACCCAATCGAGGTGGTGGCGCGGGCAAAGGCGGTACTCAGACGCGCCGGGCTCGTCCAAGCAGGTGCCGTCGTCCGCGTCGGCAATCTGACCATCGATCTCGACAGTTACCAGGCAAAGATCGACAAAGACGGCGAAACTATCCGACTGTCGCTCACCTTGACAGAGTTCCGCCTGCTGACACATCTGGCGCGAACGCCGACCAAGGTTTTCACCCGGGGAGAGCTGGTCGACGCCTGCCGTCCCGGTTCCGACGCACTCGACCGCACCATCGACAGCCATCTCAGCAAATTGCGCAAAAAGCTTGATCAGGCGGGCGGCGAAGGCATGCTCGCCAGCATTCGTGGCGTCGGTTACCGCCTGGCGGTCGAGCCATGACGCTGAAGAAAGGCCTCAGCCGGCAGATATTGCTGGCCATGTCATCGATGACCGTGGTTGTCTGTCTGGTGGTCTTTTTCGGCACCTATATCGCCTTCGGCATCATTTTTTACTTTTCGCCATGGTCGCAATACGAAGAGAGTTGGCTGACAGGCGTCGACTTCATCATCCTCTCCATTCTCATCTTCATAGCCCTCATCGTCGCCGCCGTCGCATCGGTCCGATTGACCCGGCGTATTCTACAGCCGCTTGAATCACTTGCCGAAAGCGCACGACGCATCAAGGACGGCGATCTCTCCGCGCGCGCTCTGCCGGGGGACCAGTCGCTTGGGGAAACCGCCCATCTCGTCCATGATTTCAACGCCATGGCGCAGCGTCTCGAGGACATGGCGGCCGATATGAAACTCTGGAACGCCACAATCGCCCACGAATTGCGCACCCCGCTCACGATCCTGAAGGGCCGTCTTCGAGGGATGATAGACGGCGTGTTCGAACCTGACGAAACCTCGCTTCATGCCCTCGTGATGCAAGTGGATTCGCTGGCGCGGCTCGTCGAGGATCTGCGCACTGTGACGCTGGCCGACAGCGGCCACCTTGACCTGCGCATCGAGCCGGTGCGGCTGAAGCAGGAAATCGAACAGCTCGGTAACCTGCTGGAACAGGAGCTGCGGGAGGAGGGTTTCGAACTTCGGCTCAGTCTCGCCGATGTCGTGGTTCAGGCCGATGCGATGCGGATTCGGCAGGTGCTTCTTGCCCTCGTGACGAATGCACGCCGTCACGCCGTGCGCGGCGCTATCGATATAACGCTTGGGGTCGAAGACCGCGTCACGCGCCTGCGCGTTATCGATGAAGGCCCTGGGCTCGGTGACGATATCGCGCCCTGGGCCTTCGAACCCTTCAGAAGAGGCGCCAGGACCGCCCTTCATGAAAAGGCCGGCAACGGGCTTGGTCTCTCCGTGGTGCGCGCGATCGTGGAGGCCCATGGCGGCAAGATTCGGTATGCGCCCTCCGCCAAGGGCGGCGCGATGTTCGAGATTTCGCTCGCCCGGCCGGTCTCCTGACCACGGTCACAGCGCTCGACCGCAGGACGTCGTCTCCACGCTTTCTCCACAATGCCTCCATGGAACAACAAAGGGCTGCCCATACGGTCCACTCTGCGGAAGTGGTCGCGGCTTCAGCCGTGGTCAGCCTTGCGCGATCAAGACTTCTGATGGTGAAAACAATGACGGTGTCTGTCGACCCGAATAACGTCACGCCACCCTCCGCGCTGCACGCGCGTCGGTGGTTCATTCTCATTGCGGTCATGCTGGCATTTACGCCCGTTTTGATCGACATGACGATCCTCCATATCGCCGTGCCGTCGCTGACGCTGGCGCTGCGGGCCTCGACCACGCAGGTGCTCTGGATCATCGACATCTATTCGCTCTTAATGGCCGGATTGCTCGTACCCATGGGGACCCTGGCCGACAGGATCGGCCACAGGAAAATGCTGCTGACCGGCCTGTTCGTTTTTGACATTGCCTCCCTCGCGGCTGCGTTTTCGGCGACACCCTGGATGTTGATCGCCGGGCGTGTCCTGCTTGCCTTCGGCGCGTCGATGATCATGCCTTGCGTTCTCGGCATTATCAGGCGCACTTTCGAAGACCCGGGCGAGCGCGCGATGGCGCTCGGTCTCTGGGGCACGGTCGGTGCCGCCGGCGCCGCCGTCGGCCCACTGGTGGGCGGCGCGCTTCTCGAGCATTTCTGGTGGGGATCGGTCTTCCTGATCAATATTCCCGTCGTGCTCGTCATCATGCCGATCATTGCTTTCATCCTGCCGAAAAAGGAAATGGTTTCTCCCGGCAAATGGCAGATAAGCCAGGCTCTGTTGCTGATCGTCGGTCTCATCGGACTGGTCTATGCCGTCAAAACCGGTTTCGGTGGCAAGGAGCCCTTCGTGATCGTCGTGCTCGCTCTTCTTGTCGGCTCGACGGCTCTGACGATTTTCGTTCGCTCCCAGCTTTCCGTCGCGCAGCCAATGCTTGACGTAGCCCTCTTTTCCCGCCCTGCAATCGTGACGGGTGTGGCGATGGCGATCGTCACGTCGGGGGCGCTGGCAGGTGTCGAACTGACCCTTGCCCAGGAGATGCAGTTTGTTCTCGACAAGTCCCCGCTGCAGGCGGGCCTCTTCATGCTGCCCATCATGGTTGCTGCCGCTGTCGGCGGTCCTTTCGCCGGTTTCCTGTCGAACCGGCTCGGGCTTCGCACGGTCGCAAGCGCATCCCTGCTGGTTGCCTCTCTGTGCCTTCTCAGGCTGGCGCGGATGGACTTCCATGACCCCGGCTTCATCGTCCCGGCATGCCTGATGCTGCTCGGACTATCGCTCAGCATCGGCCTCACCGCTTCATCGATCGCCATCATGGGAGCCGTGGAGGCTGAGAAGGCCGGTGCCGCCGGTTCGCTCGAGGCAACCGGTTACGAGCTTGGCGCCGGCCTCGGCATCACCTTCTTCGGCGTGGCGCTGTCGGCAATCTATATGGGTGCACTGGTTCTCCCGGCAGGCGTTCCGGCAGAACTCGCAGATGCTGCACGCCATTCGATCGGAGATACCTACGTACTGGCAGGCAAACTGCCCGAAAACGTCGCTTCGGCACTGGTAACCGCCGGCAAGAGTGCCTTTTCGCAGGCGCATGCGGTTCTGTTGACCGCGGCGGGAACGCTGATCGGCCTGCTTTCGGCAGCCGTATTCCTTGCCCTCAAAAACGTCAAGGCGGGCCACTGAGCCCCTCTTTCTCATTCGCCAGCGCCAATCTGGCGAGATAACTATTCCCATCAAGGAAACCATCGTGAAGTCAGCCATCGACACCGACAATCCCAAGGCCGTTAAATACCCGCTTCCGATCCGCTGTCTTCACTGGGTAAGAGCCGCCCTGATCATCGGGCTCATCGTATCGGGGTGGTATATGACGCGCCTGCCGGAAAGCGATATGGTGATCGCCTCGATCTTCTATCCCAACCACAAGCAGTTCGGCATTCTCGTCTGGCTGCTTGCACTTGTCCACCTTGCGCTTCGCTCGCGTTACGCAACGAGCATGCCGCCAGCACCCTCGGCGCTTGCGCCTTGGGAGAGAATCCTCTCGCATGCAGTTCACAAGCTTCTCATTCTCCTCACACTCCTTGTTCCGCTGCTCGGCTATTCGCTCTCCAGCAGTTTTTCGCAGAGTGATGGTGTCCCATTTTTCTTCATTCCGCATCTGCCGGAACTGCTTCCCAAGAACGACAATGCCTTTATTGTCTTCCAGACGCTGCACAGGTACGGCGCCTACGCCATTCTGGTGCTGATCGGAGTTCACGTGCTGGGAGCGCTGAAACACCGGCTGATGGACAAGGGCGGTCCGACCGACGTCCTTTCCCGCATGGTTTGATGCGGGTCGGGAGCCGATCACAAGACGAGACGCTGGTCAGACGGCGTCGGTAATCACCGGTAAGGTGGATTCTTGGCCCATTTCACCGACAAGATCGCAGGGAAGGATTAGCGTTTCGCACAGGCCATGTTTTTCTGGAATCTGAACATGCCACTGTCATTGGGATCAGCGTCCTGCGTATCGTGCGGGTCAGGATGCCGCGAATTGTAATATTCGACGATCTTGAACCCGCACTTGTTGACGTAGAAATGAATGTTGCGCTTTTCGAAATAGGGCGTGTGCGTCGTCCATATGCGGGTTTCAGGATATCGCTGCTCTATCTCTTTCCACGCTTTCTGACCGACGCCACGGCCATGCTCATCCGGGTCAACGTAGAAAAAGCCAAGCTCATTTTCATGCGTCGTCTCGTCTATCGTAACGACCGCACCTCCCACCCACTTCCCGTCGGCGAGAACGCGAAGCACGACAGAGCCGGGAGCCTGAAATGCGCGTTCAATATCCTCGTCAGCCGGGATCGTCTCGTCCGTCGAACCCATTTCCTCCACGACGGCAAGCATGAAGGCGCGCTGCAAGGCCTTCTTGAAACTGGGCAAATCCGCCTTTTGCGTTATATCCAGCGTCACATCGACGGAATTTCCATGTGTGCTCATTGAACTCTCTCTTTGGCTTGGATGGCACAATCCATGATATTGCCTCTTACTCTCTCGACAAAGCGTCCACCGGATCGAGCCGCGCCGCATTGCGGGCGGGCAGGAAGCCGAAGGTGAGGCCAATCAGAAAAGCGACGACGCAGGATCCGAGCACCGCCTGCATTGAGATGATCATCGGCATCTCACCCTGTCGGTCGCCGATGATCGCCGCAATCGCAAACGCGAGGGCTATGCCCACGACCGAGCCCGCCAGGCAAATCAAGACCGCCTCGATGAGAAATTGCAGCAGAATGTCCAGCCGTCTTGCACCCACGGCCATTCGAAGACCGATTTCGCGCGTCCTCTCCGTGACGGACACAAGCATGATGTTCATAACACCGATGCCGCCCACGATCAGCGAAATCACGGCAACCGACGAAATCAAAAGGGCCATCGTGCGGGAAGTCTTCTCAAGCGCCTTTCGCATCTGATCACTGTTGAAAACATAGAAGTCCTTCGTCCCGTGCCGCCGGGTAACAAGGTTGACGATCGCGCGTTCGGCGGCCGCTGTATCGACGCCATCTGCGACACGCACGGTCAATCCGCCAAGGCTGCTGGCAGTTCCAGACACCCTGCCCGCAACGCTGGAATGGGGAACATAGATCTGCAATGTTCTGTCGCCCGCAGCGCTTCTCGGCCGTTGGACAACGCCCACCACCGTCGCCGGCATGCGGTCGATCATGATGGTGCGCCCAAGCGGAACCCGCTTATTAGGGAACAGTGCAGCTGCTGTCCTGTCATCCAGAATGGCCTGCTGGCCGAGCCTCGATGGCGTCCCGGAGGCGAAGCCCCTGCCCGCTATCAGCTTCATGCCGTTAATGGTGAAATAGTCGTGCCCGACGCCGTTGATGTTTGTGGTCAGAGACGCATGGTCTGAGCGTGCGCGCGCCGAAACGTAGATGAGCGGCTTCACACCGCGCACGTAGGATTGCGCAGAGAGCGCTTCGGCATCGGCAATGACAAGAGACGTGATATTTGCCGCACGCTCGTCGCCCCAATCACGCCCGGGATAGATGGAGAGCGTGCTGGCCCCAAGTTCGCTCATCTGAGCCAGAATCTTCTGGCGCGATCCTTCCCCCAGACCCACAACACAAACGACGGCAGCGATGCCGATGATGATACCGAGCATCGTCAGGAACGTGCGGATGCGGTGAGCTGCCATGGAGCGAAGCGCCATAGGACCCGCATAGGACAGGCGCTGCCGGAAGGCGGAAAACCGGCCGACCGGTGTTTCGTCACGGGGTGGCAGCGAGATGCTTGCCTCCGGGACATCCCGTGTTCTTCGGTCGGAAACGATCCTGCCGTCACGGATTTCGATGATACGATCGGCGTTGGCCGCCACCTGCATATCATGCGTGACCATGATGACAGTGTGCCCTTCACCGTGCAGCTCCTTGAGGATCTCAAGAACGTTCTCGCCGCTTTTACTGTCAAGTGCGCCGGTGGGCTCGTCTGCAAGAATGATTTCGCCACCATTCATCAAGGCGCGGGCAATCGAGACACGCTGCTGTTGGCCTCCGGAAAGCTGCCCCGGGCGATGATCGAGACGCTCGCCAAGTCCAAGACGATCCAGCAGTGCCTTCGCCCGGCGATGACGGGCAGCCGGATCCAAACCGGCATAAACGGCAGGCATTGCCACGTTCTCGACGGCTTTGAGCGGACCGAGCAGATGATAACGCTGGAAGATGAAACCGAAATGTTCCCGTCGCAACGCCGCAAGCTCATCGGCAGTCAGCCCTGAAACACTCTTGCCGTCGATCAGATACTCCCCCTCAGTGGGCTGATCAAGACATCCGAGGATATTCATGAGCGTGGATTTGCCCGAACCGCTGGCGCCAACGATCGCGACAAGCTCGCCCGCTTCGATCGTAAGGCTGACACCGTTCAGAGCGGTGATTTTTTCACCTCCGGCTACAAACGAGCGGTAGACATTGTCGATCTGGATAAGAGGGGTCACATCGTCACCATATCTGTGTTGGTCGACGTTTCACCTTCAGCGGGTATGATGACCTTATCGCCAACGGAAAGCCCGTCGATGATCTGACTGTTGATTTTATCCGTCAGTCCAACGGTCACGAGCTTCTCGACCGCAGCGCCGGAAGCCTGACGCACCCGCACATGATAGCGGCCGTCCTCATCGCGATGGGTGAGGGCCGACCAAGGCGCGAGAGGGACGTTCTCTGCCTTGCCGACGATAATTCTGACGGACGCGGTCATCATGGGCCTGAGGCGGCCATCCGCATTGGGGGTTTTGAACAGGCCGTTATAATATACCGCCTGCGCACCCTGAACCGCGCCTGACGTGCCTGTCGTGGAATCCGCTGCGATTGTCGTGGGCGCCGGTTCGATCTGCTCAAGTTTCGCCGAGATCGGGCTGTCGGGATAACCCATGATCGTAAAACGGACGTTTTGCCCAACCCGGACCCGCCCAATATCGGTTTCCGAAACCTGAACCTTCACACGCATTGTGTCCAGTTGCGCCAGAGAGACGATTGTCGGTGCGGCCTGAACGGCATTCAGGGTCTGCCCAGCCTTGGTAACGACGGCGACAACCGTGCCGTCGATCGGAGCGCGCACTTTCGTATAGCCGAGATTGACCTCGGCATTCTCAACTTCGACCGAAGCCTGAAGAATTTGCGCGTCGAGCGCCTCGACTTCGGCCTGCAAGGCACGAAACGCCGCTTCAGCCGTTTCCCTGTTAGCGGTCGAAACAATGTTCGCGCTGTTGAGCGTTTTCTGCCTGCTATAAGCAAGTTCAGCCTGATGCCGCTGTATGTCCCGCGCACGCCGCTGTGCCTTCAGGTTCGCAAGGGCGGCATTGGCGATCCGTAGACCGTTTGCCTGCGGTGTAGAATCGACTTCGCCGATCAAATCGCCCTGCTTCACCTTCTGCCCGAGTTCGACATGCAGGTTTTTCAGCTGCCCGGACACCTGTGCTCCGACATTGACCAATCGGGCAGGCTCAAGGACGGCGCTGGCGACAACCGCTTCTTCGACGGTTCCCTGAACAACCGGCATAACGATCTCGCCCTGATCATCCGTCCCGGAAAAAACCGTCCGCGCCGAGGCCCCGCCGATCGCCAGAACCGCGATGACGGAGCTGATGATGAGACGATTCTTTCTGGCGATTTTGCGTTTCATTGTCGTCTGACTCATGGTGTTGCGGCCTGCTGAACGCTCGTCCGCAAATGGTCGTTTATCTGCGAGCCGGTCGTATGCCAGGCAAAAACCACCTCAAGGATGGAGAAGACGATGCAGACAACGAGAAGTTTTCGTTCTGTCATGAAGCGTCTGCCCCGGCATGCCTTGGGCGGGGGTCGCACGGCAACCCATCCGCCTAAGCGCCGTCTCACCAATTGGGATCCCAACCGGGCGGTGGCACATCGTCTTCCCAGGCGAAGTCATCCCAGGTGTCGATGTCGCCATAGAAATCCTGGTCGGCATAATGATCGGACCAGTAGGTGCCAATATTGAAGGACACCGTCGGCACGACCGGCTCATGCACCAAATGGGCGTAGGAGGGCACCCGAAGCTTTTGCGCGTCGTGATCGATATCGATGTAAGCACCCGACACCCAGCCCCGGCGCCCTGCGGCCTCGACATCGCACCAACGAAAACCCTTCGTGCAACCGATGACGTTGAGTGGCATACCTTCGGCCAAGATACCCATGGAAGGATAGTGTGTGCTTGGACCCGCCCGCATGTTGATTTCGGCAGCGGCATAAGAACCGGCCTGGGCGGTGGTGTTTCCAAGGATGGCTGCGCCGGCAATTGCCGCCGCGAGAATGAGCGCGTTTCGCATCGAAAACCTCGTATCAAATTTCCGCCGGCACGTTGGCACCGACGCTAAGAGCAGAGATTGCTCGTGGGTGTCACTAACCAAGTGCAGGTCCAGATTATGTGGAGAAAACGTCGATGATCGGTGGCCTGAAACGAAAGAGGGGCGCCGAAGCGTCTCTTCTTTCCATCCCCTTTGGCTCTTTTGTACTCGCGCGAGCTACCCGCGGCTCGGCGTCGGCGAGGCGTCGCTGCAAAGCAAGTCGTGTCTGATTGTCAGACCGGCGCCTCCTCCCGACGTGGCAGCCGCAGATCAATGCTAAAACCGCGTCCTTCGGTCGGCAGAATGACAGCGTCGCCTCCGTGCGTCTGCATGATCGCCTTTACAATTGGAAGACCAAGGCCCGAACCGCCGGAAACACGATTACGGGAATCATCGGCCCGCCAAAACCGTTCAAAGGCGCGGTTCCGGCTCTCATCGGCAAGGCCCGGACCTGTATCGGTGCATCGGAAATACACATAATCCTTGTCCTGCCAGGTCTCGAGATAGACGGTGGAATGCGGGGCATAGCGCCGGCAATTATCGAGCAGAGCAACGATCGCCTGACGCAATCTGGGCTTGTCTGCCATCGTAACAGCGGGCTTCAGCCGCCTCACGACCAGGCTGCCTGCGATTGAAAGGTCATCCTCCATGGAATCGGCAGCGGCCGCGACTTCCGATGCAAGATCCAGCCGAGAATATTGCAGATCGAGCTGCCCGGCATTGCTGAGCGCGAGCGTCCGCAGCTCTTCGACGATGCCGCCAAGGTCGTCGACGTGAGCAATGAGGCGAAGATAAAGCTGAGGGGTAGGCTGAAACGCACCGTCGAGCAGGCCCTGCAATCTGCCCCGCAAAATAGTCAGCGGGGTTCGCAACTCATGGGCTATCGCGGAGTTCGAATATTTGAGTTCGGTCTCTGCCCGCTCCAGCCGCTCAGCCATCAGGTTAAAGTCCGAGACGAGCTCACCCGCTTCGCCAAAACTGCGACGGGGAAGCACGGCGCGCGCCGAAAAATCACCCCGGGCGATCGTCCTTGCCGCACTCGCAACGGACTTCAGCGGTTCCGTGACGTATCGCGCCAACCTCCAGCCAAGGATCGAAGCGGTCAATATACCTATCCCAAGCAACAGCCCCAGCGTGATCGTATCGCCAAGCTGCCAGGCGCTGTCATATTCGCCTTCAGGATAAAGCCAGTCATAGATGAAGAAAAAATATGCTACCAGGCCGCCATAGACGACGACGAAGGCTAACAGTGTCAGCAACACCATCGCCCGCACAAGCCCAGCGTTCAGATTAGCACGCTTAGATGTCATCAATCCGGTATCCTACGCCGCGCACACCGGTCAGAACCCCACCGGCGCCTGCGGCAGTCAGTTTGCGCCTGAGATTACTGACGTGGCTGTCAACCGTACGGTCGAGCGCCTCGCCTTCGGGGAGACAGGCGTCGACCAGTTCGGAGCGCTCGAACACGCGGTTGGGTGAAGCCGCCATATGCGCCAGAATTCGAAACTCTGTGCGTGTCAGGTCGAGGATCACATGGTCGGACCCCGTTTCCACCACCGCACGATGCGCTTGAGGATCGACGCTCAGCGGACCAACGCGAAACACATGGTCCAGACTGCGCCCTGCAACCCGCCTAAGGACCGCCTTGGCGCGCGCAACGATTTCAAGGGGATTGAAGGGTTTGACGACATAGTCATCGGCGCCGATGCGCAAAGCCTGCAGCTTGTCCAGATCATCCGCAAGCGCCGTCACCATGATGACAGGGGTGTCGGACACCCGCCTGATGGCGGCAAGCACCTCATATCCGTCCTGACGCGGCAGCTTGATATCGAGCACGACCAGATCCGGTCGGAGGCGCTGATGATGGCCCAATCCAACCGTGCCGTCACTCGCGGTGACGACGCGGAAGCCTTCGCGCGCGAAATAGGTTTCGATGATGTCGGATATTTCCGGGTCGTCTTCTATGATCAGGATGAGGGCGTTGTTCATGGATTGTCTCTCGATAAGCAATTTTTGCAGGCGTTGAGATCAAGCGTCGTCGACATTGGTTCAACGTGCTGACGTCGCGATCGCAGTGCGGCTTCGGCATTCTTTCCGAAGTTGGACCAACTTATTGAAGCGCGTCAATCGGTGATGTGGTCGGCGGGTTCCCGCTCCACCGAACACGACGATTTTCTCCACGCTTTCTCGACAGACGAGGCGCACTTGCCTTTTCGCCAGCACGGCACCGGTAAACGGCACTGTTTCGTTTCCCAACGCGCTGGGAATTGACGGAGAGCCTTTCGGATATGAAAAAACCAACAATCGAACAATCGCCGGTGAAAACCCGCTCCTATCGTGCCGATAGTCCCTCAGCGTCCGGCCGGCCGGCTACGTTTGGCAACACTTATCGCGTTTCCAGGTCTTACGGCATCATCTGCACAGGGATGGCGCGCTGATGCACGCCTATTGCGACTTTGACGGCACCATTGCCACTATCGACGTTACGGATGCCGTTCTCGAGCGGTTTGCGGCGCCGGAGTGGCACGACATCGAGCGGGCCTGGGAAGCGGGGCGGATCGACGCGAGGCAATGCATGAGCGCGCAAATCACGCTCATTCAAGCGGCCATGAACGACATCGATGAATTTCTCAACACAGTCGAAATCGACCCGGAATTCCCCGAATTCGTCCGCTGGTGCTCGAAAAATTCGATTCCCGTTACCGTTGTCAGTGATGGGGTCGATCGCTTCATTCACCGCGTCTTGTCCAATCACGGCCTCCGTCACCTCGACATCATCGCCAATCGCCTCTGTGTCGAAAAGAACGCGAGCCGCTTTCACTACCGATTGGAAGCACCGTTCACGCAGTCCGATTGCCAGGCCGGATCGGGCGTTTGCAAATGCGCCGTGGTCGCATCGCACACGCCCCACCTCTATGTCGGCGACGGGCGAAGCGATTTTTGCGTCTCGGCGCGTGCGGACCTTCTTTTCGCAAAGCACAAGCTGGTCGCCCATTGCACAAGCCACGCCATCCCCTTCGTCTCCTACACGACCTTCAAGGATGTGCAGACCGAGGCGGCTGCACGGCTGCCGCACATCATCACCGCTCGCGGAGCGGATCGTCACCTTTCCCAAACCGCCTAATCAGGAATATGAAAATGCATTCTCTCATCAAGCCGGCTAACGGCCAGCCAGATACCGTATCCGAAGAGGACCTTCGCTTTCTGGAGGAGACCTATTGCTCCCACGGAGACACGGTTCACTACACGGATCATCCCAAGTACTTCTCGGGATGCGATGGTTCCTTCATGTACGACGAGGCTGGGACGGCCTTTCTCGATCTGCAGATGTGGTACTCGGCGGTCAATTTCGGCTACCGCAACCCGCGCCTCAATGCAGCAGCCCATCGCCAGCTGGACACCCTGCCCCAGGTTGCCTCGCAATATCTGCATCGCGAGAAGGTCGAACTGGCGACGATGATCGCGCAGGACGCGGAAAGAAAGTTCGGCCGCAAGGGTCGCGTGCATTTCAACGTCGGCGGCTCACAGGCGGTCGAGGACTCGCTGAAAATCGTCCGGAACTTTTCAGGCGGGAAAAGCCTGATGTTCGCTTTTGAGGGCGGTTATCATGGTCGCACGCTGGGCGCCACATCCATCACCTCTTCTTATCGCTACCGCCGCCGTTATGGGCACTTTGGCGAACGCGCCCAGTTTATCGAGTTTCCTTATCACTTTCGCGGCCCAAAGGGCATGTCGAAAGAGGAGTACGGCTACTATTGCGTCCAGAAGTTCGCTCGCCTGTTCGAGAGCGAATATAATGGGGTCTGGGATCCGAAGGCCGGCAAGTCCGAATATGCGGCGTTCTACATCGAGCCCATTCAGGGCACCGGCGGCTACGTGATCCCGCCGATGAACTTCTTCGTCGAGCTGAAGAAGGTTCTCGATCAGCACGGCATTCTTCTTGTCGTCGACGAAATCCAGATGGGCGTCTACCGCACGGGCAAGCTCTGGTCGATCGAACATTTCGGCGTCTCCCCTGACGTTCTGGTCTTCGGCAAGGCGATTACCAATGGTCTCAATCCGCTGTCCGGCATCTGGGCGCGCGAAGAGATGATCAATCCGACGATTTTCCCGCCCGGCTCCACGCACTCCACCTTCGCCAGCAACCCGATGGGAACGGCTGTTGCCCTCGAAACGCTTAAAATGGCCGAAGAAGAGAATATCGGAGCCAGTGTCATGGCGAAGGGCGCCGCCTTCCTTGATGGTTTGCAGCAGTTGCAGCGCAAACATGCGATCGTCGGCGAAGTGGATGGGCTCGGCCTTGCGCTGCGGATGGAAATTTGCCGCGACGACAGCTTCACGCCTGACAAGGCCACGCTCGACTGGATGTCGGATGAGGGCATGAAGGGTGACATGATCGTCAACGGGCGCAAATACGGCCTGGTGCTTGATGTCGGTGGTTACCACAAGAACGTCATCACGTTCGCGCCAAACCTCAACATCTCCTTCGACGAAATCAATCTGGCGATCGAGCTGCTCGATCAGCTTCTGACCCGCGCCGAACGGAGGTAATCTCGTGAATACGCTTCTGCTCCATCTCGACGATGCCCTACATCTGCAGCCAACCTTTGTTGATGCCGCACTTTCGGTGGGCGCGCGCGAGGTTGACGAACGACGCTGTGGGAGCGCCGTTCGTCTCTGGAGCAGGAGGGAGTCGCTCGATCTGTTGAAACCCAGCATCGCGCGCCCCGCCGGCGCGCCCGCGTCCCCTCGACTGTGTTTCCTTGGATCGGGCGACTTTCATCATGTCTCAGCAATGCTGATTGCCGAGGCGGCAGAAAGTTTCGATGGACCTCTCACCGTCATCCATATCGACAATCACCCTGACTGGGTCAATTTCGACAACGGTCTCCATTGCGGCTCGTGGGTCAATGAGGTTGCAGAACATCCAAATGTTCAAAAAATCATCACGCTTGGTGTCTGCAGCGATGACCTGCAATCGCCGGAGCGCAAAGGTGCTAACCTCGGCAATCTGGCTAACGGCAAGGTTGAACTCTACCCTTACGACCGCCTGCCAAGCCGCGTCAAACGCGCCTATGGGGAGAGCGTCAGCTACACTCAGGCGAGCAACCATCTCATCTGGTCGACAATGAAAAAAATGGGACTGGCGGCATTCAGAGAGCACCTGCTCTCGCGGATATTCACGTCCAATGTCTACATCACCATAGACAAGGATTGCCTGTCGCTGGACGACGCGATCACCAATTGGGATCAGGGCCGATTGCGGCTTTCCACGATCCTCAAGCTCTTAAGCGATATTGCGACGCGACATCGTATCGTGGGTGCTGACGTCATCGGTGATTATTCGACGCCGGTTTATAGCGGCACCCTGCTTACACGACTTCTGAAGCAGGGGGAAATCCTGATCGACCAGCCGTTGCGCGCCCCCGATGCGGTGATGACCCGCGATCGCAATACCATCACCAACCTTACGCTTTTAAGGTCTTTTTCGGACATACTGTCATGACGGACGGGCTCAGTAACACAATGCTTGCTCTCATTCTTTTCTGCGTGCTGACGGAGGCCGGCAGGGAAGTCTGCTTCAAACTGGCCTCGGCCAAGGACCGGCGCAACATTTATCTCCACCCCTGGACATTAACCGGGGTCGTGTTCTGGGGCGTAGAGCTCGTCGCCTGGACCTATGTCCTTTCGCACGTTCCGCTTTCCATCGCATTCCCGCTGATGGCCTCGAGCTATGCCGTCATTACCATCTTTAGCGCCATCCTTTTCAGGGAAACAGTCGGCCTGCGGCACTCGATCGGTGTTGCCCTGGTATCGGGCGGCGTCATCTGCGTGGGAGTATCGGGATTATGACGTTTTCTTTCGCCGGCTCACAATCCAGCCTATCCCGCCCCTTCCCTCAAGCTCCGGCAGACGAAAAGACGAAAGCGTTCAATCCGTCAAACGACGGTCTTTCCTTTTTCGAAGAGGGTACGAACGGCAAGGCCATCATGCTTGTACACGGCATGAGCGGCGCCCCTGCCGAAATGCGCCTGGTGGCACGACAATTCAGCCGCAGGGGTTATTCGGTTTTTGCCCCCCTGCTCGCCGGACACGGGCGTGGGGAAGCCGCCTTGCGGCGTTCCCGCTTTGAAGACTGGCTCGACAGCATCGCGATCGCCGCAGACTGGCTGGCAACACGAAGCGACACCGTCTTTTCCGCCGGCATTTGCGTTGGCGGAAAGCTTTCGCTGCTCGCGTCGCATATGCAAGCGTCCCCGATCAAGTCGGTCGCGCTCTACTCACCCTGTTTCCACTACGATGGCTGGAATGTTCCGCGCTATTACGCGATCCTGTCACCGCACATCAGATGGATCAGGCTGATACCCTTCATCGATCGTCTCAATTTCAGCGAAACGCCTTCCCTCGGCATCAAGGACGAGCGCCTGAGACGGATGATTGCGGCAATGGAAAATGAAGGCGTTCTCAGCCATTTTCCCGGACGGGGTCTCGTCGAGATGAATAGACTTGGTCATCATCTCAAGAAGCATCTGCCTCAGATCACCACGCCATCCCTCATTATTCATTCAACCGAAGATGACCTCAGCGGTCCCGATCACGCCCGCTACATCGCCGCAAAGCTTGGCGGCCCAAGAGCGCTGCATTGGTTGAACGACAGCTACCATATGATCCACGTGGACAGGGAACATCGCAAAGTCGCCGATCTTTCCGCCCGGTTTTTTGAGACAAAACATGCGTTTAGAAACCCGATTTGAGATTGGCGACGGCCCGGGTCTCAACTCCCGAAACCTCGAATTCCGGATCCACGAGACTCTTGTCGCCGTCGACAGGGATGCCTGGGATGCGTGCTTCAGCGCCGATATAGAGCGCTATGACTACTTAATGGCAGTCGAACAGTCCGGCCTTGAGGGCTTTGAGTGGCGGTATGCAACCATCAGCTATCACGGGATAATCATAGCTGCAGCGCCGTTTTTTCTATGCGATTACCGTCTGGAAACGACGCTGGAACGAGGACGGCTCACGTCCCTTGTCGAAGGCATCCGCAAAAGATTCCCACGCTTTTTATCGCTCCGGCTTGCCTGTATCGGCTCTCCCTGCACGGAGTGCGCGAGCATCGGAATGCACCCGGATATTCCCGGGGTTTGGGAAGCCGATCTGATAACTCATCTGCTGGGGTCCGCGGAAAGATGGGCGCAGATGTCGGGATATGGTCTGTTCGCGCTGAAAGACGTGCCGATGCCTCTTGGGCGGGCGCTTTCTGCAGCGGTTCACAGACGCGAGTTTGTTGCCATGCCCGGCTTACCAACAGCGTGGTTGCGCGTAGACTTTCCCGATATCGAGAACTATCTCGCTGGATTGTCGTCTTCGACACGCAAGGACATGCGCCGCAAATGCCGCGCAGCCTCCGAGGTAAAAGTGGAGAGAGTTACCGACCTTGGCAACATGTTGCCCCGCTTTCTCGAACTTTATCACGATACCCGCAACCGGAGTGAATGGCAGTTCGAAGAGCTGACGTCGGACTATTTCACCAGTGTCCTGTCCAATCTGCCCGAGAATGCGTTCTGCACCGTCTATCGTGTTGGCGACGAGATTCTCGCCTTCAACCTGCTTTTGCACGACCGCGACCGGCTCATCGATAAATTCTTCTGCATGGATGCTGTCAGGGGCAAACCATACAATCTCTATTATCTCAGCTGGTTCGAGAACCTGCGTTTTTGCCTCGAGCATGGGCTCACCCGATATCAGAGCGGGCAGGCCTATTACCAGAACAAGCTCCGCCTCGGCAGTATGCTGACGGCAAACTCCATGTTTTTCAGGCACCAGAACCCTGCTCTGCACACTTTGCTGAGATGGGTTTCCCCGCTTTTCAGTTCCGATGGATTGGACAAACAATGAAGGATCTGCCGACGCTTTGGCTCTCCATCCCCCTGTTGAATACGCTGCAGCAGATTTTTCTCAAGGAGAGCGCGGTCCATGTTTCAGGCGAATTCGGCGTTCAATGGTTGGTTAGTCTTGCCACATCGCCCTGGTTTATTCTGGCCATCATTGCCGAAATTGTCTGTTTCGTCCTGTGGCTGCGTGTGCTTGAGCAGACTGACCTGTCCAAAGCGTTTCCTCTTTCTGCGGTCAGCTATGTTTTCGTGCTCGCAAGCGCTTGGCTCCTCTATTCCGAACCGGTCTCCGCTCTTCAACTGGGCGGAAGTGCGCTGATCATTGCGGGTGCCTGGTGTGTGTCGACGGCACCGGAGGAAAGGGCGATACCGGCGTCCTCGACCAAATCTGCACAGTGACTGCGCGAAATCTTGAGCCTGCAATGGTCTTGGGAGGGGTGATGAATGCGGCGGCATTCATTCGAATTGTCGCATCTGCGACCGGCACTGGGGTCAACGGCAATTTTTCTGGGTAATGCGTGTTTCATGTGGTCCAAAATGAATAGGGTGCGTCGTGATAGCGTCGATCGTTCGAGGTCGAATTGCAATGTCGTCTTGAATCGGCATCGCTGGGTGCTCATTGCCCTCCTGCTGTCTTCTTGCCATCAGGGCGGACCGACTTTTTCGGACATCGCACCGGTAGAGTTCTCGCCGGTGGGCGCGCAGCGACCCAGCCCAAAAAGCGAATCCTGGTGGCTGGCGCTTAACGACAGTCAACTCAATGCCATCGTGGCGCGTGTAGAGCAGGGCAATCTCACCGTGGCGCAGGCCCGCGAGCGGCTGGCTGCCGCCGCCGCCATTTCACACTCTGCGTCTTCCGGCTTCCTGCCCAATGTCGGCCTCTCCGGGTCTGCAACGGGTTCCAGCAGCAGGACAAAGGTAGACGACATTTCCCGCCGTCCAGCTCAGCTTAATCTTGAGACCGGCTGGGAAATCGCTCTCTTCGGGCAAGATAAGCTCGCCCAGCAATCTGCCGATCTCGACCGCTACATGGCGGCGGAAGACGTAAATGCGGCAAAGCTCTCCGTCGCGGCGGAGGCCGCAACAAGTTACGTGCGTCTGCGGGCGCTGCAGCACCAGCGACGAAATGCCGATCTCCTTTCCTCCGCCAAAACAATAGCCAGGGATGTGGCGACCGTTCGGTCACGAAGCGGATTGGCGACAAGGCTCGAAGCCCAGTCGGCAACCGACGATAGTGCCGCGATGGCGCAACAAAAACGTCTCCTCGACAATGCCATCGCGGACGAAATCCAGCGCATTGCCTTGCTTCAGGGCGCGATGGAGGGTGATGCGGTACTATCGGTAGTAAAACCGCAACCCGTGGTTAGCAAAGCACGGGTAACGGCAGTCCCGGCCGATGTACTTCGGCAGCGCCCGGATGTCAGGAGGGCGGAATTCGCCGTCCTGAAGGCTGGGGCCGAAGTGGGAATTGCGAAGTCAGATCTTTATCCAAAACTTCACCTTTCGGGGATGATCGGTATCGGATCACCCGTCTCTGGGTCCATCTTCGGCATCATGGGCGGTCCGTCATTACAAATGCCCCTCTTCGACTACGGGAAACGGCTCGATGTCGTGGAGGCAAAAAAAGCGCAATTGCGTGAGGCCGTCGCGGCTTACCGACAGGCGGTTCTTGTCGCCCATGGTGAAGCCTCCTCGGCCTTGCGGGCGCTGCTTGCCGCGCGCCTGGAAACTGCCCGTGCAAAATCGGCGCATGCCACGGCTGAAAAGGGCTCAGCGGAGGCCCAATTGCTGTCCCGCGAAGGACTGTCGGACGCGTCCGTCCTTGCGGGTCGCCAACTCGCAGCCGCAGAAACCCGCCGTCAACTCACCGAAGCGATGAAGGACGAAGCGGAAGCCCTGATTACCTTTGCGAAAGCAACGGGCGGAAGTCTCGCCGCGGAGGCGTCGGGTATCGCAACCTCCCCTCATAAACGGAGGAAAAGCGGATCATGACGATCTCGATTGCGCGCAAGACCCTTCTTCACGAATGGCGCCGCTTTTTACCCGCGACAATCGCGATTGCCTTCTCGGGCGTCCTGATGACGGTCCAGGGTGCCTTGTTGCTGGGCATCGTGGGCGCCAATGGTCTTTACGTCACGCAATCCAAAGCCGAATACTGGGTGGGTTTTCCGGGAACGCAGAGTGTCGACCTAGGCCGCGCCATCCCGGCGAGTGTGGCGACAAATCTCTATGCCGAGCCGGCGATTTCGCATGTGGAGCCGGTCCTGTTCGGCTCCGGCGACTGGAGAGGCACCCACGGAGGCGGCGGTGTCAGCGTCACCGTGCTCGGCATCGATACGGCAAATAACGCCGAGGCCCTCGCGCGCATTATACCCATACCGCTGCGAAACGAATTGAGTGAGCCCGGCACGGTTGTCGTGGACATTGCGGACGCTTCGAAACTTTCTACCAAAAAGGGCGGTATTGCCGAGGTGAACGGGCGTTCGGTGCGGATTGTCGGCTATATCGATGGTCTTCGCGGACTGGGGGGCGTCAATGTCGTCGCCTCAAGGGAAACGGCCCGAAATCTCGATCACAGCCTGCCCAGCGACGGCGGCGCCACCTATTTCCTCTATGATCTCAAGCCGGGCACCAACGGCGCCGCCATACAGGCGCGCCTCAACAGCGGTACCGACATACGCCGCTTCGAGGTCTGGTCGGCTGAAGAACTCGCATCGATGACAACGATGTACATGTTGCTGGATTCGGGTGCGGGGATTGCATTCATTTTCGCGACCCTCATCGCCGTGATGATCGGTGCCGTCATAACGAGCCAGACCCTGATGGGTGCGGTGGCCGGCACGGTGCCTCAATATGCGACGCTCAGGGCGCTTGGCGTACCCTTCGACCGGCTTCGTTTCATCGTCATCGAACAGGCGGGCTGGGTCGGTCTTTTCGGTTTTATCATCAGCCTGTTTCTAAGCGTTGCAATCGCCCTGATGGCGGCGGTTTACCGAGTTCCCTTCGAACTGCGCTTCACCATCGTTGCTGCAGCCTCAACGGTGGTGCTTCTTGTCGCGGCTGTCGCCTGTCTTCTGGCAATTCATCGTTTGCGGGACACCGATCCCGCCACGCTTTTGAGGTGAACCATGCTGCCTGTCCTCAGCGCGCGCAATATCGGTAAGTCCTTTACAATACATAACATTCGCATGCAGGCGTTGTCGGATGTGTCGGTCGACATTTTCGCTGGAGAATTCACGCTACTGATTGGCCCTTCGGGCTGTGGCAAGAGCACGCTGCTTGCCATCCTCAGCGGCATGACGAAGCCAGACGACGGGTCGGTGAGCACAGGTGATGTCATGCTGTCTGCCTTAAGCGATGAAGCGCGGGACGAATTTCGCCTGAAGAATTGCGGATTTGTTTTTCAGGGGTTTAATCTTTTCCCGGGCCTCACCGCGGCCGAGCAGGTGCAGATACCGCTTGATTACATGTCTGTTCCCGCTGCAGAGGCCCGGGAACGGGCCGCAAGCGCATTGGCAAGCGTCGGCTTGTCAAAGAGAAGTCATCTACGGCCATCGGAAATGTCCGGCGGTGAAAAACAGCGTGTTGCGATTGCCCGCGCTATCGTCAAAAAACCCGCCATTCTCTTCGCAGACGAACCGACCAGCGCCCTCGACAGCGAAAACGGTCGAAACATTGTCGAGATTCTCCAGTCCATCGCAAAAGACTCCGGTTCGGCGGTGCTGTGTGTTTCGCACGACATGCGTCTCGTCAAGCAGGCTGATCGTGTCCTCCAGATGGAGGACGGACGCCTGCTCCGAGACATCAGGCCCATCTCCGGTAAAAGTTCCACAGGATCCTGAAGACATGAAATTTCTCCCTCGTATCAAACGTCCGGCAGTGACAACGGTTTCGGCTGGGATGATCGGCGTGGCGCTCTTGTATTTCACCGCACTTTCCCCAAACGCCGAGGAAGATACCGACCGGCCGGATCTGGTCGGTCCACCCATCCTGGCTGCCGCTAGGGGGGTCGTAGATATCCCGGGCGGTCTTCTGCGGGTCGCCTCCCCCCGCGATGGCATCGTTGCGTCCCTGCTGGTCAACGAGGGTGACCAGGTCAAAGCGGGGGACGTCATGGCGGTACTCGATTCCAGTCAGGAAACGTTATCGGCGAAGATCGCATCGGAGGAAGCTCTGCAGGCCGAAGAGCAACATAATCTTCTTCAGATGAAGATGAAAAACCTTTCTCGCCAGGCAGATCGGGTCAAACGCGCCGCAGCGGGAAATGCCGTCTCGGACCAAGCTCTCGATGAAGCCATAGCAGCCAGGGACAATCTCACCGGCGAACTGAAGGTGGCCGCCTCGGTTCTCGCTGCCGCAAAGATGCGGCGCGATATCGCCGCCCGCGAAGTCGAAATACGAACAATCCGCGCTCCGGTCGACGGTTTCATCATCAGGCAGGGGATTAAAGTCGGGGAATTTGCCGCCGCCAGCGGCGCGACGGAGATGTTCACCATCCTGCCGGAAGGCCAGAAGATCGTCAGGGCGGAAATCCCCGAGCAGTTTCTCGACAACGTCAAACCCGGTGTGCCTGTTGAGGTGCTTGCAGAAGACAGAACGGGACTGGCATATGAGGGTCGCATCAGCCGGATTTCTCCCGTTCTGATGCAGTCAACCGGGATGCCCGGCGAACGCAATGACATTCGCACAGCGACCTCCATCGTGATGGTGGGCCACGACGCTCCGTTCCGGGTAGGGCAACGGGTCATTATTCGCGTCTACAAATAGGTCGCGCTACGACGGTCGTGACGATCTGGTGTGGTAACTTCAAGGACCTTCACGCCCGCGGCCTGCATATATACCAAGGCCCGAGATGCTGACGCATCCTCGCCTTGAAGAGATTGCAAATATCTCAAATGCATCAGACGCTTGAGATATTTGCAAAAGGAATACCAAGAGTCATACTCAATGATTCTTGGTATTACTGCTCCACAAACGCGAAAAGCCCCACGTCGTCGATCGACTGCGGGGCTTTGGTTTGGATGCCGATTTTGGCCAGTAAGTCTTTGTCAGACTTGGACAAATAGGGAAGTATGTAGGAATTGGTTGCGGGGGCAGGATTTCATCTTAACTTGCGATCGTCGCAACCGCCCAATGACGTACTAAAAATTCTTCTTACCGGCGACCGGAGCGGCCTATTCCGTGCAGTAGCGTAACGAATTTCACCTTGGCAAACGAGTCCAAGAATGGAAATCATCATATTATGCAATGAACAAGGATATTGGCCGAATAACTATCAGATATAACCTGACGATGCTCACGATGCTCACGATGCTCGGCGCAGGAGCTTTCGCCTACCACGTCGTGCGCTCTTCCGCAGCCACGGGCCGACTTCGTTCTCATGCGGATGGTCGGCGACAAAATCCCAGAAGTCAGACAAGGTAATTTCCTGTGTGGTGGCAATCCTGGCAAAGTCGTCGACGATCACCTCCCAAATCGGGTCGCGGACGAACGAACCGATGGAACCGTCGTCGTGATAGCGAGGTCGGCTGCGAATACGGACCGCGCGCAACCGAATGTCTTTGGGTAGAGATCCGCCCGAAACGAGAACAAGTTCAGAGGACACTCCTTCAGATGGTGGCGCGAATTCATCCTTGTCTGTCATCTTCCAACTTGAACTGTCGCCGACGCGTTCGGCTCGAGTGAAATTTGCCAATGCAGTTCCGGCCCGTGAAATGCGCATTATGGAATCAAGGTCATCGGCAGCAAAAGAGGAAGGAAAGTAGACGTTCTTGTGCGCGTTCAACCACTGAAGCTCGTTGAGTGCTACAACCTCGTCACGTCTTTTCAGTCGGATGACGTTGCCATCGGCATCCGCTCCGTAGACGTTCGGGTCATGTAAGAGCACAGCGAAGCAAGGCGAAAGTGGCATCAACATTTGCAGACCGGCGCGAGTGATGCCGCCCATTCGGCGGGGCTCTCTGACTCGTCCGAACCAGTTTGTCTGCACAACAGGATTGTCGGCAATGATAAACGGGATAGACGTCTCGTTGATGATCAGGAACTGCTTCAAATCAAAAAGGATAGGGCACATCGCCAAGGTTGTTGCAACGTTGTGATTGGCGGCATCCTTGAGCCCGATCTTGACCGATCGGAGTGCTTCCTCGCTGACCCGACCGTGCAGCCAAAGGCGAGCCATTTTTTCAGCCATGTTGTTGTACTCTTCCTCGGCCCGCAGTGTTCGCGCCTTCTGAAGTGCAAGCATCTGTACGATGCTCCAGCCATCGCTGTCCTCGATCAAACGACTCTTGATCACCTTGCGGATCAGTTCTGCGTGTGAACCTTCCAGTTGACCGAGCGCCTTTTCGATCAGAAGATTCTTACCGTAGAAATAATCGACATAACATTGATCCGACAACGACGCACCGCGCACAACTTTGCCGCTGGCGATGTTCACCAGATTGATCTGACGTGGCTTCTTTTTGTTTTCGAAATCAACCGCAAAGCGTCGTAGCAATGACTTCGGCACATAATGCTGGCGTTTATTGTCGGCCATTTCGCCCCTTTCAAACTGCGCCGCGCAGGTACGCGCGAATTCTCAAGTTAGGTTCCAGCACCGAGCTTTTACAGAGCAGCGGATCTGAATCCTTCGCTGGTAGGCTAGGCGCTGCTCAGACAAAATGGCTCCGCACCGCAACCCGCCGCTACCGCCGCAAATCCCGCAACCAAAAAACGCTGGAGCGAACTCAAAACCGGATAAAACTTGGGGGCAAGGTCAGATAAGAACGATGGATAACCCTACTCGCTCATAATCATGTTGACTTCCGGGCACCGTTTAGACAGCTGCTGGAAATGCCGATCAAATTGGAGAGTTAAGTGCTCGACTTGAATTCGCTGACAGATCTGGAGAGCTTCTTTGCGGACAATCCTGCTGAGAGTGTCGGACTCGAATACAAAAGTTCAAAAATCCTCGCAAAAGGGGAAATCGGCCCGATTTGCAAAGGAGTGAGCGCTTTCGCCAATTCAGCAGGTGGAACCTTCGTCATAGGAATTGATGCGAAGGACGGGCGGACAACACTCGACGACGGCTGGCAGGGACAGTCTAAATTGGACTGGATTTATCGCGCTATTAACAGCGGCACGTTCCCCGCGGTTGAGACCGCGATCGTAAAAGAAGTACAGGGCGAAAGCGGGAAATATTACGTAATTTCCGTTGGCGTCAGTAAGGACGCGCCGCATCAAGGGCAAGATAATCGCTACTACAAACGCCGAGGCTCTCACAGTGACCCGATGGAGCACTACGAAATTGAGGACGTACGAAATCGTCCTAAAGGTAAGGGATCACCCCTAGAGATTAGCCTCTTTCCAGAGGGGCTGCTCGCTTCCTTCAAGGTGCGGAATATTTCCGAATCTGATGTTATTGACCACCTGAAGATATCGGTCGAAAGCAACTTCACATTAGATCACGATTGGATAAAGGAACTTTCAGTGAGAGGCCTTCGTCAGCTTCGCCCGTCGGTAGAACACGTATTTATTCTGGACTCGTTTTATTCAATGTCGAAGGAGACGAATGAGCCTGAGATAAAGATCACCGCCACTTTCGAAGTGGCTGGTCGGCATGGTCGAGTAGCTTCCACGTTCTATCTCGCCGACTATATGAGTGCCTCGGTGGTCCGGTCGCCTGTCGTACGGGCCATCGATGATGTCGGTGAAAAGGTCGAGCGAGTAGCAAAATCGTTTGAGCAGTTCGGTCGAGACAGCAAAGCCTTTGTGAATGCTGCAGTGGATGGCAGTGGCCTCCGGCTTTCACAGCGCACGATTAAAGGGCTTCTACGTAACAATCAGCTCTTCGATCCTATGGAATTCGACTGGGACGGATATCGAATTTTGCTCGATATCTCAATCGACGAGGCCTTCAAGTTGCACCATGTGTTCGGCGTCATGATGAGAAGCGCTGAGCGCGAGCATGAATACAGGGCGCTCCCGGAACCTCTTCGGAAGAAATTCGAGACCCTGTTCAAGGTAGATTTCTCCAATAGCGATTGAAGTTTTGACCTGTGCATCGAGAGGTTTTGAGCGGAATCTAACCATCGACCCGCTCATCAGTTTTTCTAAGTAGTTGAAAATCAGCCCTCGGCGGAAGATTCTCAGCCGGCGTGACATCAACCCTCATGGTCAAACCTCCTCGATGCCGCTTTTGAGATAAAGAGTTGCCGTCCCGTTTGGGAGGGTAAAGACGCCGGAGGCTACGGAAGATGGTGCGCCTCCGGCACTTGGTCAACCTTCGACCGTGTGAGAGTTATCACGAGCTCGCCCGCGATATGTACCAGCAGTGACGGAGATCTACGGGCAACGGAACGCGGCCGAATAATCTCCGGCACTGACCGAGCTGCTGGTCAGTGCCGAGATTGCTTGCCGAGCAAAATTTTCTGCTCGAAATCATGGGCTTCTGCAACACCGAGCTCAATCAACGTCCCGATGACCCGGTCCATCCGTATGCGATGCTGGTGGGTAGGCAGCAGGATCGAACCATCCTCTTCGGCCACGACATCGAGCCAATGCACGATACGTCGACCAAGACCCAATTCCAGCCACACACCAGCGTCGCCGGGGCACCGCTCGAGCCAAACCTCAGTTGCTGCCAGAATGAATTCCAGATGTCGCCCTCTGGGCCGGATTGACATGGTGTTCATTGTGAAGTGGGCAACGATTGCCGTTGGGCCGCCCCCTACGTATCGGGACAACACATCCAACAGCGAGTCTATCCGATCAAAGATCGATGGGACCAGGTAGGAGGTCGTGCGCCCAAAAGGATTGTGAGTGTTCATGAAGAAATTCGCCAGAATTGGGCCACTTTCATGGCTAATCGATAGATCCCCACGGCGTCTTTCTCGCTGCCAAAATTCGCAATCAGCAAGTCGTTGACCAATTTCCTCACGGACCATCACCGGTCGCTCTGCGCTATGCTCGGAATTGTTGAAGTACCAGACATCTGATGCGAACAGCACGATATCTGCCGTCCTGGCAAATGAGCTGTCGGGAAGACCAATCAGCAGGGACATGGCCTCTTCAAAGCTCGAATTCGGCCCTTCCATCATGAGCCGCGCGACCAGCTGGTAATATTGCTGGTTCCACTCGGAGGGTGGCCGATCCAGGTCGGTGTTGGCATCAAGCCCTAGACCATTCGCATTTGCTGTCCATTGCGCGTAGTTTTCGACAACAGCTGGCAACCAGCTTATTATCTCCGAATGCAGATGAGCACGTACCGCCAAAAGCCATGCCGCTGCCATCTGACTATCGGTAAACTCTGGAAAATCCTCAGCCTCCTCCATTTCGTCGATCTTGACGTCAAGCTTCTCGACATCAGGGACTCTTCTGCCGATACGGAAGGGCCGGCGAACGCTTGGACGTTCGGGCACGAATTCTGGCCATTCCGGCTCTGCGCCGCCTTCGAGCCAAGCAATTTCCGCGGCGACCGCGCGCTCTACCCTATCATCCCGCAGTCGCTGGGCTGCCTCAGCCTCCCCGCGGGTTTGTTCCCACTTGTTGTGGGTGTATCGACTGAATTGAAAGGCAATACGCAAGGCAGCCTTCACAAGGCGCGCATCCTTCTCGACGATCTTGCTGAGTGCTGCAGAAAATGCTGGTGCCCCTCCCCGGTCGTCGCGCGCAGCGAGCTCGAGCACCAGGTTGCGGTCGGCTACCAGCCCTTTTCTGAGCCAGAGATGAAGTATCGCCGTAATCGCCAGTGCTGGCCGGTTGTAGCTGAGGGTGTCGCGCATGGCGCCGATCCGATCGGTGGGGCCGCCAAGAATTTCGGCAGCGACGGCGCGGACCCAATCCTCGAATTCATCAACTAACGCATCGTCGCCATCTCGACTTACCAGGACAGCAATAGATGCAAGCGAAGTTGCTCCGGACTTCAGGAAATCGGCCTCATGGGGATCTGGAAGCTTACGCCCAGCAAATTCTGCAGCTTCCCTGGCAAACTCGGCACTGGCCCATTTCGGATCATCCAACGCAAGGCTGACTCGGGCGCCGATATTTGCCTCGGCTGTGTGCGCCGCGCTTCGTTGCTGAAGTCGTTCCAGGTGAGCTGCTTCCCTTTCAGGAAAGCAAAACTGCAAACCTCCATCAGATTCAATGTAATTGGAGCGGTCCAGTAGATTGGCGGCATGTGCCACCATAAACGCGGGATCGGAAAAATTGGCATGGCTATCGTAGTCGCCGAGGCGCAGCTTCGCGGCTGCTATACTAGCTCGCAAGGTGTCGGCTTCTGCGGTCTGTCCCAAAAAGAATGGCAAGACTTGTTCGAGGCAGACGCGACGAGATGGTCTCTTCCGCAAATCTTCCAGTCGCACTGGGCCATCAGGCTCATCCCCAATGGAGGCGGTGTCCATACCATCCCGGGCGATACGCCCGCGATCTTCAGCAAGGAGCTCTGGAGATGACAGGAATGGAATCGCCTGACTCATTGTCTTTGGCATGTGCGAAAGGATCAAATCGACCGCGATCAAAAGAAAGGCGGCTGAAGTTCCATCAGGACCAAGGACATCGGCCAGAACCGCTTGCACATCCTCGCCATCATCGAGGCGCCGATGGCCCCACGCTTCAAGCGCCATCAGTGCCGATGCTACGCAATAATCGTTGGCCAGACCGCGTGGCCAAAAGTAGGCGTCGGTGCATGGAAAAAAGCGCTCGCCCTCGGTAAACTCTATTGTGAAACCGTCATCATTGTCCGGTTCTCGATATTCGACCGCGTGAGCGACCAAACTGCGGATTAGATTCAAGCCAATTAGGGGCGACGCATTTAGAAGGTCCAAAAACGGTGGCTGTGCTGGTGACGGTGGAAGGTAGTCACTGTCGTAATATTCGAACGCTTTGTCTCGAGCCGAATGCCGGCGGTGTGATCCTGAAGGCCTTATGAGGCTCTTCGCAGTAAGGTCGGCAAGAGCTTGTGGCACCGCTGCTGCCAGCACCTTAGTGTGCAGCCGGGTATCCTTCATCTTGTCGCGGTCTCGCGTCGGGTCAATTGACGAAAGGTATGCAGCCGTGGGAGCCGGTGCGTGCGAAGCCATCAGGAAACAAAGCGAGCGAAGTTGCTCAACAATGCGTCGACGCTCCGATGGTGTTGGCGCTGCCACATCCTTGTCGACGTGGATAATTTTGCCATCATCCGGACCATCCAGCCGCAAAAGCCAGTCAAAAAACATTTCGCCGATGTCTTTAGGCGATGACATGCCCCAGAAGTAAAGTGGGAGTTGTGCCATGCCCAAAAGAATGACGCGCTCAAGGGCTTGCAACGGCAAAATGTCGGCGTGTGCAGCACACCAGCGCAGGACATGACCTCCTGTTGTTGTGATTGCTGCCCGAAGCGAGGAAGGCCCGCCTGATCGCGTCTCAGAGGCGTTGGTCAATTTGGCGAGCTGCACGGTATCCACTGCGACAACTGCAGCGCATAATTGTCCCAGTAGCTTGCCGCCCTGCCGGAGTAGAAGCTGGGCATTCCTTTCCAGAAGTGGTGCGACAGCTTCGGAACGAACGATCGCCAGAAGCGCATGCCGGCGCCAGGAGCTATGGACCCCCTGCCCCGTGAGCAGATCCAGCAGTGCTTCCCATTTTGCCGGATCGCCGCGTTCCAACGCAATCCGCCCAGCCATCTCGACACCTCTTGCAAGGCTTGCTGGAATGGGGCTGCTCTTGTCAACTACGTCCAGAAGTTCCGGCTCCTCGTCAATCCTGATACCCACAGCCCAATCGCGTAGTACATCATGATAGAATGCGAGGCGATCGCGGCGTGTCTGGCGCAACGTTAGCGATCGCAGCATCGCCTCACGGGCAGCTGTATCCTGTCTCAGGTGGAGCTCATCACCCCCACTGAGCGCGACATCGACCAAATCCGAAAGCAACCTCTGTGCGGAAGAGATTTCACGTCGGGGCGCTCCATCTGCAGTTCGCCACCAATCCAGCGCTAGGTCTGCTTCCGTTCTGATGCTGTTGGGATCGCCAACCTTTAGCAGCCGAGACAGGCGGTAGAGATTGCGCGAAATGCTTGCGGCGGGATGACTAGATTTCAGTAGCGCCTTGAGTTGCGGTGCTTGCTCCCGCAGCGAATTAACCTCGTCATCGCTGAGATCCCCGACTTCGATGGTTGCCGGAGTGCCGAGCGATGCGAGCGCATCTTGTGCGAGCCAGTCGTCGCCATCGCTGCCGTAGTCCAGGCGTGCAGTCGTTAAAACCACCACTCCAGGTATTTGCGCGATCTCGCGCAGAAGATCATTGACGGTCGAGCGTCGGGCCGGATCGTCAAACATGTCCAGGCTGTCGATGAAGACGACGGTGGCCCCTGAACTGGCCAGGTCCGTTAAAAATTCTCTTGCGGTAACAGAGATACCCAATCTGAGCGCAAACTCACTCCATCCCCCAGAAGGCGTCCTTACGGGATCGAGCACGAACGCACTTGAAACGGTGATGACCCGCTCAGCGATCGTCCTAAAGACCGATGATTTGCCAACGCCGGCATTGCCGCGCAGATGGACCAGCCTGTGACCATCCATTGCTTCATCGATCGCATCCACCACAGCCTGCCGAGGCAGGTGCACACCCCCGACATCTCGTCCAATGTCCGCCAAGGCGTGAAAACTGGCTTCAGCCAGCTTCGCCCTGGCCGGTGCGAGATTCCTGTCGCCTGACATTGAATAACCGAGCCGGTTCAGCAAGGTTTGAAGCTGTGCTTTGTCGATTGTGCCGCCGGCTTTTCCCTGGGCGACCGCTATCTCGATCAGATTGCCCCAGAGCGCTTCGGTCCGAGTTTGATCCTGCGTCGACAAGACGTGTCGGGCGACGAGCAGAGCGTGGTCGCGGGCCTGTGGTGCTCCAGATTCGAAATCAAACTCTAGAATTCGGAAGCGTCGCAATAGCTTCCAGATCGTCTCATCGTCATCAGCGACGCCATTCGCGACGACATTGCCGCGGAACGTAGACACAAAGTCCCGCATTGCTGGAGATGCGATACCAGTGGCAGACAATCTGGCAAAAAAGTTGGCACTGGTTACGACCGCCCGCGACCATTCTAGAACGTCCTGATAAGGCCCCGAGATCTTGGCGCTTGTTCGTTGAGTGGCGACCGCCAGAAGATGTCGATCGTCGGCAATTTCGGGATTGTCGGCCGTTTCGGCTATTTGCTGGCAGACTGCAAGGAAAACAGCGTCTTTGCTTGCGAAAGTGATGGTGCGCTTGGACTGGATCTCAAGGACCAGCGGGCCATTAGGTGTCGAACAGTGCAGCACTAGGTCGTCGAGCGCGAACCCGGAATCGGCGGCCTGAAACTGGATGCTATTTATGGTGCCACCAGGCGCACCACGGGCCTCGTTGCCGGCAAGCATAGCCAGCATGTAGTAAGCGCCAAGTTCTCCTTCGATATAGGTGCCGGCTCCCCCTCGAGCGGCGGGCGCTCCGGGATTTTTTACTTCGTTCATAACCGGCCCTTCGTTTGAGCAAATAATGTACGAAATACTCGTCCTACGTTCAACTTGGGTTTGGGCCTAAACAAAGATTGTCGACGCCGATCCAAAGAGATTTTAAGCCGATCTCGATGCACCAAGGCGGCAAAGTAGTACGGTTTTTCTGGGGGTAAACTCCCGCGAGATTGAAAGGCAGGCGGATAGAGCACGAACTCGATCACCTGCGGTCCGCCGCGGACTGTTTCAAGCCGGTCATTGCCGGGGGCAATGAGACCTAAATAGACCGGCATTCGAAATCAGTTATGACTGAATAGGCGTTATCGGAATTGGCCAACGTTAAATCACGCCCCATGCTCGAAACCTCCCCCTCCCCGTCATCTCGCGCAGGCCGAGTTCCAAATCGATCCGCACCGTCTGCGGCGTGACGTCCAACGTTTTGGCCACCATCCCGGCAGACACCAGCGGCTTTGCCCTCACGAGCGCGACAAGCTCCGGGAGCTTTTAGGACGTCGGCCGCCCTTCCAGCTTTCGCTGCATCATGGCGCGGGCCAACGCCAATCGATCATGCTCCTTCAACCCGATCTCAGCGGTTCACCAGCAGATCATGGGCGGTGGCGAGGAGCCTAATTCCGCGATCACGATGCCGGCGGCGATCGACGGAATGGTTTTCAGGCCGAGATGCGTCATAGGGCGGGCAGCCCTCGCTTTGCACCTGATGATTTTCGAATTTGTGTATCGTGACGCGGATTTAGCGCGGATGATCGTAGCGTTTTGGCGTACTGGATCGTAGTTTTGGGCTACTGTGGGATAGCGTAGCGTAGGATTTGGTTGCGGGGGCCAGCTTTCATCATTACTTGCGCACAAAGCAAGTAATGATGGTTGCAGGTTTGACGCAAGAGTTTTTCTCTTATCTATCAACGACAACTGGGGCAACCCAGCGATTGCCATCCACCCCACATGACGGACTGTTTGTGGCGCAAGCATAAAAATTAATTAGAATGCGCCTAAGGTCGCCATCATCACAAAGCCGAGCCTCTCGTGTCGCGGTGGGCGGCTGGAAATATGCGACCTCCCTTCCGGCATTGCAACTCGACAATCGATCAAGGAAGATACGGGAGAACGCCACTTTCGTGATGTGCACCCACTTGAAGGAGCTTCTCAAACCAGGTGATCGAGGGGTGGCGACCCAAGGTACGGTGGGTAAGGGTAGAGATTGTCATAGGTGGGGCAACGTATGGAGCCTCTCGCCAAGTCAGCCTGAAAGTTTTTTCAGCAAAACGCGCAAAACGCAAAGGGACATAAGCAACCATATCGGTCGTCGCAAGCAGGGGCGGCACCGCCAGTATGTGAGAGAGGGTGGCACCCACACGCCTCTCAAGGCCTTTGTCCCTCAGAAGGCCGTCAAGGTGCTGAGGGTTGCTCGTGACATACGCTCGCTCAAGCCCACTCTGGTCGATGACGGCACTTGCCACGGCGGAATCGCGACGCGAAATGAGGATGTCTATATGCGGATACTTGCCGAGCGTCTCGAGGGACATTTCGTCGTCGGCCGCAGGGTGGTCCGCCCGAAACATCCAGACATTGGGATCGCTGAAGAGATCCATCTTCACGAAACGGGCGGGCACCTTTCCAAATGCCCCGGCCGCCAGGTGGACCGCACCGCGGTCCAATTCTTCGACGATGTTCACATCGTTCATCGGCCGGATCCAAAGCCGGACACCTGGAGCGCTCTTTGCGACAGCCTGCAACAGTGACGGTATGATAGTGCTCGTCACATAGTCGGACGTCGCAATCACGATCTCGAAATCCGCTGTGGCGGGATCAAATGCTGGCTGGCCCACCGCCGTGTCTATCTGACGAAGTGCAGAGCCGAAGGCTCGCGACAGCTCCATCGCTCTCGGAGTCGGATGCATACCGTCCGGGCCTCGCAGGAAGAGCTGATCATCGAAAAGCAATCTCATCTTGTTGAGCGCATGGCTTACCGCAGACTGGCTAAGCCCAAGCCGTGCCCCTGCCTTTGTAACGTTCCCCTCCTCCGCCAAAGCGTCGAGCACCCTGATAAGATTGAGATCCATAGCGCGTCCTGCCTATCTCAAAACCGACTCAAGCTCTGTTTCTCGTCAATATGAGAAACAGAGTAGAATGAATATAATGCATTTAACAAGTGCATTGTATTCATTTCATTCATTAGCACTGAAAGCCTATCTCTTCGTCAGTTACGACACTCGACGGGAGACAGGGAAATGAACATGGCTGTCACAAACCTCCACGGAGGGGCAGAACAGATTAAAGGGAACGCGGATGAGGCGCTCACTGCTGCTTCCAAGAAAAAGCGGCGCAGAACCTTTCAGGCGCTCGCACGGAGCACCGTCATCGTCGCCGCGATCGGAATGGCAGTCGTCGTGCCGATGGGCTGGGGACATTGGGTTGCTGGCAAGACCAACCAGTCCACAGACGACGCCTATATCAAAGCCGATACTGCATCTGTGGGGACAGAGGTCGCCGGCCGCGTGAGAAAGGTGCTGGTTGCCGACTTCCAGCACGTAAAAGCCGGAGAACTTCTCGCGCAGATCGATGATCGAGACTATCGCGCCCAGCTGGGCCGTGCGGAAGCTACAAGAAAGGCCGCAGCGGCCTCGGTCGCTATTCTTGAAAGCCAGATCAACCTGCAAGCAAGAGTCATATCGCAGGCCGAAGCGAGCGTGAGGGCTGTCAAGGCGGATATGGAGCGGGCCGAAAGCGAGTTTCTTCGACAGCAGGAGGCGTCGCGAATTGGCTGGTCAACGGCGCAAAAGCGCGAAGCAGCGACTGCGGAGATGAAACGATATAGTGCTCAGGTGGAAGAACGACAGGCGGCAGTGGACGTCGAGCAACAGAAAGTCGCTGTGCTTGACGCGCAGCTTACGGAAGCTCGGGCCACATTGGACGCACAGCGTGCAGCCGTCGAACTTGCAAGCATCACGTTGGAACGGACATCGATCAAAGCACCTTTCGACGGTGCCGTAAGCGCCAGCAATGTGCGCCAGGGACAATATGTGAACGTTGGAACGAAGGTCATATCCGTGGTTCCCCTCCCGCGCCTCTACGTGATTGCCAATTTCAAGGAAACGCAGCTTGGAAAGGTCAGCGTGGGCCAACGCGTCACGATGACCGTCGATATGTTGCCCGGCAAATTGCTGAGGGGCCATGTTGCAAAGATCTCCCCCGCCAGTGGGTCGGAGTTTGCCCTGCTTACGCCGGATAACGCCACCGGTAATTTCACGAAGGTCGCACAGCGTGTACCTGTTCGCATCGAGCTCGATGACACAGACCAAACTGGAAACAGGTTGCGTCCTGGTATGTCGGTGGTGCCGACGATTCACACCGACGAATTTGTCGGTGGAGAACAGGAGTGAAATCCGATGACACTTCCTGCCATTCCGAGACCTTCGGCGTTTCTGCCTAAAAGCAAGTTGCTGCCTTTGATTGCTGTATCGGCGGTCATGCTTGGTACATTCACGTCCATTTTGAATTCGAGGCTGACCGACATCGGCCTCGCTGACCTTCGCGGCGCTTTCGGGCTTGGCTTCGATGAGGCATCCTGGCTGATGACCGCTTACACAACGGCTGAAGTGGCCGCTATCGCGGCAACAATCTGGTTGCGCACTCACCTCTCGCCGGCCATCGGCGTGATGGTCGGCGCCGCCCTGTTTTCGGTTTTCTCCTTTCTTGCTCCGTTCAGTCCCTCGCTGCCCGTGCTGTTGGCTCTGCAGGCATTGCGCGGTCTTGCCGCTGGAATGCTGATACCGATGACCTTCGCGGTGGTCATGCGCAATATCTCCCAGCAGCGACGCCTCTATGTCCTGTCAATCTACGCGCTGATTTCCGGCTTCACACCCAATTTGGCGATCTTCGCCGAAGCATGGATTATCGACCATCTTTCCTGGAAATACCTATTCTGGGCCAACGTGATACCCAGCTCGTTGGCCATCTTTGGCGCTTATTTCGCCATGCAATGGGATACAGCAAAACTGCACCGGTTTCGGCGACCAGACCTGTTCGGCCTTCTTACCTTGTCCCTGGGTCTGGCGTCGCTCGTCGCTGCATTGGATCAGGGCAATCGCCTCGACTGGCTGAATTCGGGTCTGATCATTGGCTTGATCGGCGCGGCGGCGGTCTTGCTGCTTGCGTTCGTCGTGAACACCATACGACACCCGGTTCCGATGCTGGATCTACGGATTGTCCTTCAGAGAAATGCCGGGCTGGCCCTGTCGGTACTCTTCACGACGCGCTTTGCCACAATGGCGACAGCCTTCATAATCCCCCAGTTCCTCATACGAATCCAGGGCTACAGGTCCCTGGAGACCGGCAATTACTTTCTTCTGACCGGGTTGCCGCAACTTGTGCTCGCCCCTTTGGTAGCATGGCTTTGTTATCGGTTCGCGCCGCGTAATCTTATTGTGTTCGGTGCGATCCTGTTCTCGGTAGGCGTGTCGCTGGCTGCCGTTCCAACACATGTCTGGAACGGCGATCAGTTTATGTCGTCCATGCTTATCCAAAGCATCGCAAGCCCGTTTCTGGCTGTTCCGGTCATGCTGATCATCACGGAAGACATCACCTTCCCGCAAATCCCCTGGATTGCGATGTGGGTCCATATCGTTCGAACTGTTGGAACCACAATCGCAACAGCGGCAATCACTACCTTCGTGCGCGTCGACGAGCAGGTGCACTCGAACCTGCTTGGAACGCAGGTACAGCAAGGTGATCACGTTGTGCAAACATGGCTGGACACACTCACCTCGTCCATGGGTTCGACGCTTGATGGCAAGGGACCCACCGCGGCAATGGGGCAGCTCGCAAAGCTTGTACAGCGTGAAGCCTATGTCCTCGCCTATGCCGACGCACTATCAGCTCTCGCGCTGATAACGCTCCTTGCTGCCATAGCGGGGATGCTGATGCGCCCGACAAAGGTGCCAGGCAAGTTTTTCTGATGCCGTTTTGGGAGATATCGTAATGGGAATCATTATGGAGATCGACGCTCGCTCTGCGAACATGCGTGATATTGACTCGATCATTCGAGAAGAAGAAGATAACCACCCGATTGCTCGCGGAGATTGCGAGCGACGAGCAGTTCGTCGTCGACAATGCTGTCGAGGAAGTCGTTCCATTCCTGGGGCGAGCGGCAGGCGTCTTTGAGCATCTGCTCCAATTCGTCCATGCCGTCGTCTGTCAGTGCGGTCACAGATTCGTCGTCTCCGGTGTACACGGAGATGATGCTGCCGTAGCTCAGATTATCATCGTTGGCAACGATTGCATGAAGAAGCTCCGGGTCCTCTTCGAGAATTTCGGCCACAAATTTAATCGTACGGACGTATGTGACTGTCGCCATCAGGCGGCCTTTGCGTCGATTGTGGTGATCGCCGACCAGTTCCACGGATTTCTCCGATACTCTTCACCACCCTCGACCGCGCCTGGCTCGTTGCACGTCGCGGTGGCGCGCTCGGCAATAGCTTTCGTGGGGAACGCCTATCCATCGCGAGGACGGCGCGAGATCCGCTGGTGCCGATCGTCTCGACGATCTCATAGGTCTTGATGATGACTGATGGCGTCACCCAGCGCGTGCTCACCAGACGCTACGCAAGCTCGAACGCAACGGTATAGTGACGCGCAGGGTTCTGGATGGACGCGTGCTCGGCGTCGAATATGTGCTGTCACCGCTTGGGCACTCACTGCAAGAGCCGTTCTTGATCCTGTTCAACCGGACGCTTGAAAACATCAATGTAATTCAGGACTGCCAACGCAGCTATGATGCCCGTCAAGATCAGGCAGTAGGCTGAGCGCTGAGTGAAATATCAGCTTTCCGGCAAGGCATTAGAAAGATCGATGGGGGGCACGATCTTATTTGCCTGCGAGCGCTGGATCGCACATTCATGGGCAAGAAAATCGACCAGCGCCCGCACCGATGGCAGCAGCCCGCGGCGGGTGGGAAAAACCGCGTGTACAATGCCTGCCACAGGTCGCCAGTCGGGAAGAACATGAATGAGCCGACCCGCTCTGATATCACCCCAGATAAAAATGGTCGGCAATTGTACCGCACCCGCGCCGGCAATTGCCGCATCGCGAAGCACCTTCATGTCATCGGTAATCAGGCGGGGCGAATGCGGAACGGTCGCGACTTGCCCATCGGCGTGATGCAGCTCCCAGGCATAATCCCTGTGAGGCCGCTTCCAATCAAGGCTCGGCAGCCCCCTCAAATCGGCAGGCGATTTTACGGCCCCTGAAATCAGGCCACGCGCGGAAACCAGGCACTGGCTGCTTTCATCAAGCCAGCGCATGACAAGATCAGTCGAATCAAGCGGCGGGAACCGTACCCGGATGGCCAGATCGATCCCTTCCGAAATGACGTCAACGCGGCGGTTCGTACTTTCCAGATGAATTTCGATGCCCGGATTCTGCATCATGAAACGCGAAATCAGCTCACCGAACTGAAACGACAGCAATGCCGTCGGGCAGCTCATGCGTACAACACCGCGTGGCTCCGTCCTCACCCTGGCGATGACCTGTTCGGCAGCCTCAGCCTCGACAAGCATTGCCACGCAACGCTCGTAGAACTCGCGACCGATCTCCGTCACCGAAAAGCGGCGAGAGGAACGGTTGAGAAGGCGCACGCCCAGACGTTCTTCCAGATGAAGAATACGACGGCTCAGTCTTGACTTCTGAATACCAAGCGCACGCCCGGCTGGAGAGAAGCCACCATGGTCGACAACGGCCACAAAATAATAAAAATCGTTAAGGTCCTGCATCGTCCTTTTTGTAGGACGCTGCGTCGCTGTTTGCAATCTTTTTTCATCATCGTTGCGATGCTAGTCCTGCCTTCATCAAGCTCAACTGCGGCGTTGATGGAGGAAAAAACATGGGTAAGAAAGTCATTGGCCGCTACGGGAATGATCGGCAACATTGGGTCGGCGACGGTTTTCCCATTCGCTCGCTTTTCTCCTATAATACCCTTGGCGCCCACATCAGCCCGTTCCTCCTGCTCGATTACGCCGGGCCATATGACTTTCAACCAACTACCCAGCGGCGTGGCGTCGGCAAGCATCCGCACCGCGGCTTCGAGACCGTCACCATCGTCTATGACGGCGAGGTCGAACATCACGATTCAGCAGGCAATGGCGGTATAATCGGGCCGGGTGACGTCCAGTGGATGACGGCGGCTGGCGGCATCATTCATGAGGAATACCATTCGGCCGCCTTCGCAAAGGCGGGAGGGACATTGCGCATGGTTCAGCTCTGGCTGAACCTGCCCGCCAAGGACAAGATGACATCGGGCGGCTATCAGAGCATCCTGAAGGCGGACATTCCCCAGGCCTCTTTGCCCGGAAACGCCGGGAAGGCACGGATCATAGCCGGTCAGTATCGCGCAATAAAAGGGCCGGCAAAAACCTTCACCCCCATCAACCTGTGGGACTTGACCCTCAAGACCGACGCAGAACTGACGCTCGATCTGCCCGAGAGGCATACCGCGATGATAGTGGTGCTAAGCGGTCGCGTCGCCATCGATAGCAACCATGAGGCAGGTGAAGCGGAGATGGTACTGCTCGATCCGGCAGGCCGCGAGGCTCGCATTCATAGCGATGGTGAAGCGCAGTTGTTGGTCCTGACGGGAGAGCCGATCGATGAACCCATCGTGGGCTACGGGCCGTTTGTTATGAACAACGAGGCTGAAATCAGACAGGCAATCGAAGACGTTGACAGCGGACGCTTCGGCATCGCCGCAGCATGATCGGGAGAGCCGGAAGCATACCGCATCCGGCTCCTCTTTCCTGTGGAAGGGTCCGCGCTCGCTCGTCCACTTGATCAAGGGCTTCGGCCCGCGCCAGCGCAAAATTCCAATCGATGAAAGAAACCTGCCAATGGCAAGCGAACAAATCCGCAATCCCCATACCGACCAGCTTCTCACGCCGCAAAACTCTGCCCTCATCGTCATCGACTACCAGCCGATACAGGTATCGTCGATCCGCTCGATGCCGCGCGACGAACTGGTCTTCAACATCACAAGCGTCGCCAAGGCGGCGGTCAACTACGATCTGCCGATCATCCATTCGACCGTCAATGTTGCAACCGGCCGCAACAAGCCGCCGATCGCCGAACTTCAGGACGTGATCGGCCATCTGCCGACCTATGACCGTACCTCTATCAACAGCTGGGAGGATGTGGCGTTCAAACAGGCCGTCAAGGCCATTGGCCGCCGCAAACTCATCATGACCGCGTTGTGGACCGAGGCATGCCTAACCTTCCCCGCGCTCGATGCCATTCAGGAAGGTTATGAAGTCTATGTGCCGGTCGATGCCGTCGGCGGCACTTCTCTTGCCGCCCATGAGGCAGCACTACGCCGCATCGAACAGGCTGGGGGAAAGCTGATCAGCCGCGTTCAGATGTATTGCGAACTCCAGCGCGACTGGGCACGCGAGGCGACGGTTCCGGGCTTCATGGGCGTGTTCGACAATTACGATGGTTTCAACGTCGAAAAAGCCGCCAAATAACCTTTAGCCGACAAGCAACAACCAAGATCCATGGCGACGGCGGCTCGGCTGCTGTCGCCGCATTTTGCAAGGAGAAAGCAAATAAGCGAGCTATTCATCGTCGTCGGGCTGAAGGCCAAGGCAGGCAAGGAAGACGAACTGCGTCGTGACCTGTCGGTCCTCGTCGAACCTTCTCGAAACGAGGAAGGTAATATCCGTTACGATCTGTTCGAGGATCAGAACGAACTGGGACGCTTTGTGTTCGTTGAGGAATGGGCATCCGTGGAAACCCGTAATCGACACCACGAGCATGGTCCGCATATTGCGGATTTTCATGCCAACGGGCGCAGCAATGTCGAAAAAACAGAGTTTGCACATATGCTCAAACGCGTTGTCTGACAGTTTTATCGCAGCGTAATCCGGCTGAACAAACTGGGACCAACAAAGACTCTTCAGCAAGGCCACCTGTGTCGCGACCAGTCTGGTTTGATTTCCAACTTCATCTCTCCCCCTCCATAAAGGTGGACTTTCTTCAGGTGATTCAATCAGAAGCTCTGAGAGGATAGACTGGCTGAAGAACATCATCAGGGGGCCGATTTAAGATCTTGCGATCTGAAGATGCACGTGCCCAATCCGTTCGGTGTTCCCCGTTTAGCGACACAGTATTGCGTCAAAGCATATTATCGCGCCGCTTATTCAGATGACATCAATACCTCGGGCAACGTCTATTTGAGCGCACGCCTGCCCGCATAACCTATCCGAACTAGAGTAGCGGCCAAGGACACACACAGACCCTCTTTCCAGCAACTCCGCTTTCTGGGCCGTGTCCAGACTGTCGTGGGAAATGCTCGGAAGAACTCTCTCTTGAGAGACCACCGCGCATGACCCTACCGCCACATTTTGATTAACTCACGGAACGTCTCTATGCCTCCATTCTACACCCCCGGCCTGCCGCTCAACCGCCGTGATGCCCTGATCGCGAGCGCGGCGCTTGCCGCAAGCCTTACATTACTGCCACGCACAGCGCGTGCCGACAAACCTGTCACCCTAAAACATTCAGAAGGAGAACTCACCATGGGCTTTGTCACAACCGACGACGACGTTCAGATTTTCTACAAAGACTGGGGCCCCAAGGATGCGCAGCCAATTGTATTCCACCACGGCTGGCCGCTCAGCTCCGATGACTGGGATGCACAGATGCTTTTCTTTCTCTCGAAAGGATATCGCGTCGTCGCACATGACCGGCGTGGGCATGGACGATCAGAACAGGTCGCTGAAGGTCACGATATCAACCATTACGCAGCCGACGCCTTTGCTGTAGCCAAGGCGCTGGATCTGACGAATGCAGTTCACATCGGTCATTCCACGGGTGGCGGTGAAGTCGCACGCTATGTGGCGCAACATGGCGAACCTGCAGGCCGCGTGGCTAAAGCCGTCCTTGTAGCCGCCATCCCACCGCTGATGCTGAAAACCACTGACAACCCCGAAGGCACACCGAAGGAGGTCTTCGACGGTTTTCGGACAGCGCTGGCCAGCAACCGTGCACAGTTCTTCCGCGATGTCCCGTCAGGTCCTTTCTATGGCTTCAACCGCGAAGGCGCGACGGTCCATGAAGGCGTGATCCAGAACTGGTGGCGGCAAGGCATGATGGGGAGTGCCAAGGCACACTATGACGGTATCAAGGCCTTCTCGGAAACGGACCAGACCGAGGATTTGAAAGCAATCACCGTGCCGACGCTGGTGCTGCACGGCGAGGACGATCAAGTCGTCCCAATCGCCGCTGCGGCTTTGAAGGCAGTCAAATTGCTGCCGAATGGCTCATTGAAGACCTATCCCGGCTTCTCGCACGGCATGTTAACGGTCAACGCCGATGTATTGAATGAGGATATTCTGGCGTTTGTCAGCGGATAACAAGGCTTTGGGACGGAATACCCAAGCCAGTATGCCGACCAAGTCGGACCATCGCATAGTTCACCTGCCACACGATGGTCCGGCATCCTGAGCTTTGGTTGCGGGGTTGGGACGCCTGCAATGGTACTCCTCGGCGGAGCGGTGTTTGGAGCGGCCTACGTGATGCTCACCAGCGTCTATCTTGTCTGGGGAGTGCGCACCTTGGCCGACCGCCCCACTACAGGTTTAATGATCGCTTTCCTGACGATTGCCATCGGCCAGACGGCCGGCGCCCCGCTGTTCGGCCTGCTTCTGGGCAGCTTTGGCGCCATGCCGTCGGTGGCGACCTTCGCGGCCTTCGCGCTCGCTGCCGGATGCGCCCCAGAGAATACCGCGAAGTCCGGGATCGGATCTCGCGACAGCCGGTTTTGATCTGCCTCAATAGGCGCTCTGGCTCGTTGTCCGGACGCAGGCAAACCGACCAGTGACAGCTGATGCCCAGAAGCGGTCCAGACCTGCTTGGAACCTGTCAATTTAATGGGACAACGCACCGCAGTGTTAACTGTGTGCCATAGCGTGAGTGTGGGCTAGGGTTTCTTCTTAAGTACCGATCATTATCACCGTTGTATGCCCTTCTAAAATCACTTCCTACCAGCAACCATAGCGGACTATTTCGTACAGTCGCGTAACTGCGAAGTGCTAGCGCTCGATGGTCTTTGTATCTGCGACCCGTTGGACCAGTCGGGCGTCGAGCGTTTCGAACTTGTTAGCGACATCAAGCTCGTAGACACCCGGACCGATGTCGGAAGCAACCCTTCCGTCTGAGCTCTGCGGGAGGCGGCCATAGATGGAGGCGAAGGCCGCGAATCCATCGTGGCCGGCTCCCGCCTGTGTGGCCAGATTGGTTATGTCGATCACGCGGAGGTTTGAATTCCGCGCTTCGACGAGAACTTGGGGATCATCGATGTTGGCTGCGCCGGCACGGAATTGCCCTCCGGCGATAAATCTGGATACCGACAGCGCCTGATCCTTCCTGGAGACCAGAACGGTGACGGGAGAGCGCAGGCGGCCGACGACCCGGAGTTGTTGAAGAAAGACTTCCGCGTCTATATCTGGCGCAGCGAGCGTGAGGTCGATGAGCTTGCCGAGGGTGCGCTCGTCTTTGGCAATCCGGATTTGCCGGACAGACTCCATAGTTAGCCAAGCCCCCATGCTGTGAGCGTAAAGCTTCATCCCCCGGACATGGCGGTCGCCAGCGACCCGCTCGACCACCCGGGCAAGCGCATCGCGCGAGAATGTCACCGCGTCTTTGTCTGCGAGATACCCGGTGATCGCTGCCTTCGAAGGCCATGAGAACAGCACTGCTGACTGCGCGACCTGGACGTCGGCGGTGAGTTGAGCCGTGCGGAACAGCGATTCCGGAAAGTTGCTGTTGAAGCCGTGGACAAAGATGGCGACGTCGCGGCCGAGCCCTTCTCCGCGGGCGGCAGTGCCCCCGACTTCCGCAAAGAACCGCCTTTCATCGAGGCGCTCGGACGAAACGATCGCGAAGTGCCGGGTCGGGTCCGGCACATCCGTCGGCCATTCGATCTCGGTCGGTCGGTGGGTCGGGGGAATGGAGACGACATAGCGAACATAGGTAGTTGTGGCCGTAAACCGGTCGGTCAGGAAGGTTGGTGTACTCGGATCGGTTGCCCGCGTACTCGCCACGAAGATGGTAACCTGCTTCGCGCCCTCGACGGCAGCCACCGGAGTGAGGACGGATGAGCCGGGCCGCGCGGCGCAGGCGCACAATGCAAGTGCCAGCGCCGTGATCAGTATGGCTGCCACGTACCGCCCGGATTGCTGTCGCCGCCTGATCGCCATCCCCTCCGCTCCCCATCGCGCGGAACAGCTTGCTTCTAACACCCCGATCGTAGACTGATTTCCGGTCACGCAGCCCCAGGTAATAATTGAAAGATCTCGCCGACTTCGCCGAAGAAGTGACTTCAGATCATCGCGGAACGCCATTTTCAATCTTTCTACTGAGGTCATCGGTAGTTCGTGCGAAGTGCAGCAACCCCATGCATATGGCCCTCTTCTAACGTTCGATCGGGCGTCACTGTAGTCTCGCCGCGCGCGAAACTGTGTCCTGCAATGAGGAACGCGAGCGAGAGGGTCGACGATTTGCAAAGCCTCGTTGAGATCGCGAATGCCGGCGCACAATCATACTATTTTCACTTGGCTGGATAAGGCTCGATGTCTGCCGACCAATAGTGTTTAGCAATATTCTGGCTGTTGCGGATAACGTGGTAGGCGATATCCGGATCGCCTCCTTGAAAAGTGTCCGGATCCGCACCACACATCAAACAATACATTTGCTGATGAACGACGCTTGCAAAATATTGCAGAACCGGCGTGGCGTCCTCCTGGCCGATTGCTCGCAGGTCATGGGCAGCCTGTTCGATCGCCTTTTCCAAAGCCGCCGAAACGGCAGCAGCCAACATCCTGTCCGCACGGCTGATGACGACAGCGATTTGGCGTTCAGCCGGGGTAAGATCAGGTCCAATATCTGTCATTGTTCACCTCACATGTTGTTAGCGTACTTCAATTGTGCTGCCACAGCGCCTACTCTGGCGAAGTGCTGAGAAGCGACGGATAGCTTCTGCCGTCTGCATAAACTCGCGGTCGTAGATGAGCCGAACGACTGCCCGTTGCTGCTGTTCACTCCATCTTTGGGAACAGTCTTCTGGCGTTCCCTTTCCTTCCGAGTGCTGCCGCGCAGCCGCGTTCCCTCGTCTTTCGCCTTCGGGGCGGCAACCCGAGATACTCCTCATCTTGCCGATCAACCTTTCAACGCGGTTGGTATCGTCGCCGTCATAGGTTGGGTAGTCCCGCTATTCGCAATACTCCGTCACCAAAGGCGGAACGCGTACCGCCTGGCTGCTTGCATGGGAAACACCACGCCCTGCGATCATTCGGTCCAATGCACCGAGACGGATAATCTGGTCAGCCGTCCTGCAGCAGCAGTGAAAGTCGCCGCGATACAGGCACCTGACAGTGGCAAGGCCGATAAAGTGGTGGGCCGAACATCGATGCCGTGACCGGTTACCAACTCGGCCGGGCAGGTCTGATCGAAGAAGAACGGTCTCGCCATTTGCCGCTTCGGCGCCGGCAAAGCTGTCAGTCGTGATCTTGTTCCCGCCGTCTACACATGATAGCAGTGACAATATGGACAGACTTTTTGCCAACGCCACGATGATGATGCTGCGCTCCTAGCGTGGCGGATTTTGTGCGCTTCTTATGCACCTTAGACCGCCCTTGAGGCGGTTTTTCATTGGTCGACCCGCCTTGAGGGATATTCAACCTCCACAAGGATATCCCAATGAAAAACACGACGACTTACATCACAACGTCGATTCCATACGTCAATGCCGCACCACATGTGGGTTTTGCGCTCGAACTCGTGCAGGCCGACGCTTATGTTCGCCATTCCCGACTTCTCGGCAACGACGTCAGGTTTCAGTGCGGGACGGATGATAACAGCCTGAAGAACGTCCGTGCCGCGGAGGCGGCGGGACGCCCCGTGGCCGACTTCGTCGGCGAAAATGCAGACCGCTTCGAAGAGCTTGGCAAGCGCCTCCACATTTCAAACGATGCGTTCGTCCGCACATCCGCAGATTCAAGACACGCTGCCTGTGTTCATTCACTCTGGAACGCATGTGCGAAGAATGGCGATCTTTATCGAAAAAGCTATGAGGGCTTTTATTGCGTGGGCTGTGAGCAGTTCTACGACCTAACGGATCTCGATGACGGCCGATGCCCGGAGCACGGTATCCCGCTTGAAGTCGTGAAGGAAGAAAACTGGTTCTTCCGTCTCTCTCGATATGGCGACCATATCCTCCATCTGATCGAGACCGGGGAGCTTCAGGTCGTGCCGGCTCACCGGCGAAACGAGATACTTGCCTTGCTTCGGCGCGGACTCGAAGACATCAGTGTGTCGCGCAGTGCCGAAAGAGCACGCGGCTGGGGAGTGCCCGTGCCCGGCAGCGACGAAGTTATCTATGTCTGGTTCGATGCCTTGGCGAACTACCTGACAGGGCTCGGCTACGGTTCCGACGAGGCACTGTTCAGCCAATATTGGGTGCGCCAGGGCGAGCGCATTCATTTCGTCGGAAAGGGGATATCCAAGTTCCATGCGGTCTACTGGCCGGCGATACTCCTTTCCGCTGGCCTACCGCTGCCATCGTCGATCTACGTTCATGGCTACCTGACCGCCAACGGGCGGAAGATCGGGAAATCGACCGGCAACGGCATCGATCCCGATGGTCTCGTTCAAAACTACCGGACTCCGGACGCACTTCGTTATTACCTGCTCCGCCATATCCGTTCGGCCGATGATGGGGATTTCTCCGAGGAACGGCTCGAGGCCGCGTGGTCGGGAGAACTCGGCGGGCAGCTTGGAAATCTCCTCAATCGGGTTCTCACATTACTGTCTTCGTCATTCTCCGGTGTAACGCCAGCCATTCCCGACAGTACCCTTATTCACGAAGCAGCGCGTCTTCCCGAAAAAATCTTGGATGCCTTCGATAACTACGAACTTCACGTCGGCCTGACAGAAATCTTTTCCTATCTAGGGTCCGCGAACAGGGAGTTTACACGGAAAGCGCCCTGGTCTGATGCCAAGTCCTTGCTCGGCAAACTCCACCATACGGAACGGCAAAGGATTTCGGATCGTCTTGGTGCGACATTGGCGGAGCAGATCCATGGGCTCGCCATCGTCGCTCGCTGCCTGCTCCCGTTTCTGCCTGAATCAGCTTCACGGCTGCACACGAGGCTCGGGATATTGTGCCCCGCAAGGTATGACGCTCCACTCGTTGTCAGCGGGGTGAAAACATCTTCTGGAGGAATCCTCTTTCCGCGGCAGACGGTGGTGCGAGCGACGTCATGATTCAACGCTGGTGTTTCCGGCAGGTCTCCGCACCATACGGGACCACTATGCTATATCTCTGCCGGAGCGGTTTTATCGTCTTCGCTTCAGTCGGCTCTCATGGCTTCAGTGCAGGGAATGTCACTCCCTGCGCCGATCGTTAAAATACCTTGTCGGCCGACTTCCCCTCGCTAACGGGCGGCGTTCCAAATCGTTCGATAAGCATCTCGGTGAGGGTTCGCACTTTTCGAGAGGGGTACTGGCCGGGCGGCCTTACGACGAAGATGCCGGCCGGCGGAATCGGATGACGCGTCATGATCGGCACCAGCGCGCCCGAACGAATATGATCCGCAACCAGCGGTTCTGGCAGATAGGCGACCCCAAGGCCGTCCAGAGCGGCCGCCACAAGAGACATTGCGTTGTCAGCTATAAAACGTCCCTGGGGACGTACGGTGACGATGTTGCCGCCATCCATGAATTGCCACACCTCTGCGTCCCGCATAACGACTGGGTGCTTCATAATCTCATCCGGTGTTTCGGGAGCACCGTGAGTTTCGATATAGGCAGGACTCGCAACCAGCTTGCCAAAGATCGGTCCGATACGTCTTGCGACGAGGCTTGAATCCGACAGATGCCCCAGCCGAATTGCGCAATCAAACCCCTCTCCCACGAGATCCACGAAGCGATCAGTATAAGAAGAAAGGATTTGTAGCTGTGGGTGTCGGCTAGCCAGCTGGGAGAGGATGGGGGCAAAATAGGTCGGACCAAATGACAGTGGCGCGGCTACGCGCATGCGGCCTCGAAGCTCACCGGCAGGCAGGATCGTTTCCCGCACCAGATCCAATTCAGCTGAGGTCCTGGCTGCGTAATCGCGGAATGTGGCGCCTGCTTCCGTGAGCGCTATGCCACGGGTCGTCCTTGCAAATAGCTGTGCGCCGAGTTGCTCCTCGAGCCTGTTGATCCGCCGGCTGACCATCGACTTGGAGATTCCCAGTCGCAGCGCTGCAGACGATACTCCGCCTGCATCAGCAACTTCGACAAATATTCTTAGATCCTCAATTTCCAAAAAACGTTCCTTATTTTGCAACACGGCTTCACACGACCGGAGACTACCAAGGCGAAGAAGAGAATGACAACTTCGCTGCGGCTGACTCTCCCATGAGGGCATCCTCGCAACCTGCATCACGAACCGCCGATATAGGGCTTATTCCATAATCTTTCTAACGGCTTCACCTCATTTCTCCGCCCATCGCACCCCGTACCAGCGGCGGACGGCGGCGATCACCCATGAATAATTAACACAGGATGTGGCCATGGGCCGAAGGCTGAAAGGCAAAGAGATGATTGACCGACAGAAATACACCACCTCGCGTCTTTCAATAACGTTCGGCCTTCGGTCCATACCCAGGACGCGGATACTGCTGCTTTCGCTTGCTGCCCTCGCGTTTGCTCAATGGGACTACCGGTCAGCCCTGGCAGACGATTCTGGCCTGAAGCAGGAGAGGCCCTCGATAAAAGCCGACCGGTCGCGGGAGGACTGGTCGCTTCTCGCGGATCCGAAACTACGGACTGAGCCGCTGGACAGTCTCAAATACATTCCGTTGTTTGCCTCGAATCCCAACAGCTACATCTCGCTCGGGCTCAATCTACGCGAAATCTTCGAAGTCAGTGATGCGCCGGCTTTCGGAACCGTGCGTGCGAATCCTGAAGACTCCTACTCGTTGCAGCGCACGCAGTTCCATATCGATGTTCACCTGAATGAAAACTGGCAAGTGTTCACACAGTTCGAGGATGTACGTGCGTTCAACAAGACCGTAGTCGGCCCCAACGACGCAAACCGATTTGACCTTCGGCAAGCATTCATCGGCTATACGCAAGAGACCGGCAGCGGAACGTTCAGGGCAAGGGTTGGACGTCAAGACTTTGCCTTTGATCTCGAGCGGTTCGTTTCGACGCGCGATGGGCCGAATGTCCGTCAGTCGTTCGATGCCGTCTGGGCCGGGTGGGAGACGGACGCATGGCGCTTCTATGGCCTTGTCAGCCGGCCTGTCCAGTATCGCGATGACCGCCCTTTCGATGATCGATCGAGTGGGGATGCAATGTTCAGCGGAGCTCGTGCGGAATGGCAGCTGTCGCCGGATATCGAGGCCTCCGCATATTATGCGCTTTATCAGCGCAAGGACGCCACCTTTCTCAGTGCGTCAGGTGAGGAGGACAGGCATATCCTCAATATCCGGACGGCCGGGAAATATGCCGGTTTCGACTGGGATGCGGAAGCGATGGGACAGATCGGCAAGGTCGGCTCGGCCGACATTCTGGCCTGGGCCGTGGGTGCGAGGACCGGCTACACCTTCGAGGATGTCACGTGGTCGCCGCGGATCGGTCTACAGTTCGACGTGGCGTCGGGCGACGGTGATGCGAGCGACGGCACGCTCGGCACCTTCAATCCGCTGTTTCCGAACGGCTTCTATTTCTCGCTCGGTGGTCATACCGGATACGCCAACCTCGTTCACATAAAACCATCGGTCACCGTTCAGCCGATAGAAGACCTGACCCTGATGGCCGGGGTGGGACTGCTCTGGCGACAGACGACTGATGACGCTGTCTACACCCTGCCAAGCATTCCCGTGGCTGGCACGGCGGGTCAGGGGCCGGCATGGACCGGAGCCTATTGGCAGGTCAGGGTGGACTACCGCTTCAATCCCAATCTCACGGGGTCGCTGGAGGCCGTCCATTATCAGGTCGGCTCGGCGCTTCGCGACGCCGGAGGCACTGACAGCAACTATGTTCGAGCGGAATTGAAATACTCATGGTAGCGAATGCACAGCCTTGGGCACCAACGCCTGTCGCCGCGCCGAACATACAGGTACGATGGATCGATCGTCTGATATGCAAGACGCGGTGCTGTACGATGAGAAAAGCCGGATAGGATTCTTGGGTCGATATCGCGGCACCCGTTCTCAGGACGCCGATTGAAACAACTCGACCAGCATCCTGTCATTGTCCCGGATGTAAGCGAAACGATCGCCGGAATTGTTGGGGACGGAGGACGGCGGCATGACAATTTGAACACCCTTAGCCGCCAGCGCGGCTATGGTCTCTTCCAGCTCATCGACATTGAGCGCGAAATGGTTGACGCCACCGCGTTTCAGGAGTGTTTCGATGTCTTCTCGCTCGCTTGCCATCGGGGCAGCACCTTCGACTTGAAAGATTTCGAGGCGAGCTTCGCCGCGAACGAGCATGGCCACCTGCGCGCCAGGCAAGGTGAAACTGTACTGGTGCTCGAAGCCAAGCTTATCACGATACCAGTCAAGGCTAGCCTGCAGGTCGTTGACGACGACACCCACATGATGAAGGCGACGGACGAAATCTTCCATGTGATTTCCTGGGTTTTATTTTTCGTTTCGATCCGATTTGACCCCCCGTTATTAGGGGTGCGGCAGTAAGCGCCCTGCCGGAAAGGACCGCCTTCATTAGAATTTCATGGCGTGGAGGTTAGTCCTGCATGGGCGAGCGGCATAGTCTCCCCAAATGCGAAACGTTGTTGCAAAACGTAGAACGGCAGGCCGCTCAAGGATGTCATGGCACATTCTGGGAAGCACTCCCAATCGGGCGCCACGGCCCTTGCGGGCGTCGGCGTCATGGGCATGTTGCGCTTCGCCCGCTTCACAGGCGGGCAGTTCTGGATCGGGGATTATGGCGATCAAGGGTAGGAAGCCGACTTCCGCAATCTCCTGTCCTATTCGCCCTATCACACGATCCGCTCGGGCACGCCCTATCCGGCGATCCTGGTCACGACGGCTGATACCGACGACCGCGCCGTGCCGGCCCACAGCTTCAAATATGTCGCGGCGCTCCAGGCCGCAAAGCTCGGCGATGAGCCGCGGATCCTGCAGGTCGACAGGCGGACTGGCCATGGCGCCGGGAAGCCCACCGGCAAGGCGATCTCGTCGATCACCGACCCTTGGGCGTTCGCCGCGCATTAGACCGGCCTTCACTCTACGGCGGCGGTGACCGCTTGGCGGAGCAACCCCTCATCGTCAGCGCGGCAGTGCTGGGCCAGGAGATCCACGATCATCCGCGGGTGGCGACGGTTAGCCCCCGGCATACGGAAGATTGAGTGCAGTCAGGCTATCGCGCCCCCATCGGCCGTCAGGATGGCACCCGTAATCAGGCTCGCGGCAGGACTTGCAAGAAAGACCACAAGGTTCGCGATTTCGCCTGGCTCGCCGAAACGCCCCAGCGACGTGAGGCTCCGCTGGAAGTCAGCGGCCGCCCCGTCCGCCGGGTTTGCGTCGGTATCCACCGATCCGGGCTGCACGAGGTTTACGGTAATGCCGTTCGGACCAAGTTCGCGCGATAGCCCGCGGGTGAAAGAGGTGAGTGCTGCCTTGGACATCGCATAAGCCGTTACGCCCGGGAATGGAACCCGCTCGCCGAGACCCGATCCGATAGAGATGATGCGCCCGCCCGCGGAAAGATGCGGAATGATAGCCTTCGCGAACAGCACGGGCGCTCGTACGTTGACGTCCATCAACGTTTGATACTCAGCCACATCAATGTCGGCGATCGTTCCGGAGTGGCCAATCGCCGCGCTGTTGACGAGGATATCGAGACCGCCAAGCGCCGTGATGGCATCGCTGGCTGCGTGTGTGATCGCCTCAGGATCAGCACTATCGGCTTGAATCGCAACCGCGCGACGCCCCGTATTTTCGATGGATTTGGCCACCGTGTCAGCTTTTTCAGCCGAGCGCTGGTACGTAAACGCCACGTCAGCGCCGTTTTCGGCCAAGGCCAATGCGATCGCGGCGCCGATGCCCCGCGATCCTCCGGTTACCAATGCGCGTTTCCCGTTCAGATCAATCATTTGTTCTTCCTTTTTTGCGTAGCCGACCCAAGCCCACGTGGTTTTCACGAAATACGAAAGGCGCCCGACCGCGTGTCCAGCTAACTTAATGTTCTCCAGTCACGACTCTTAGTATCGAGAAGTGCTGAACTGTGTTGCAAAGTGCGGAACGTCTGGCGAAGCCGTGGTGTCAAGCCCGCAGCGCACGGAGCAGACCTTCCAGATTTCGCTCGCCGTCCTTTGTCTGTGCTCCTGCCTCAAGCCCACCCCGGATGAGCTTTTCGGCCGCAGGACGTGCGAACAGCCCCGCCCAGGCGTCGTGCTCGCGACTGAAGCCTTCCCGCAGGTTTACGGAAGGCACCGCCTTTTTGGCGGCGGCGATGACGCCTTCTGGCAAAGCGGCAATGTTGCGCGCCAACCGGTCGACGAAACCGTCAAGCTCCGAGGCAGGCAGCGCCCGGTTGATCCAGCCATAGCGTTCCGCCGTCGCTGCATCGATGAGATCGGCGCCAAGGATCACTTCGAGGGCGCGGCCGCGCGTCATCCGTGATGACAGATACTGGGTGGCGCCGCCGCCAGGCGTAATGCCCATCAACGCTTCGCATTGTGCAAGCCCTGCCCGCTCTTCGGCTGCAAATGCCATGTCGGCCGCCGCAACGAACTCCGCGCCGCCGCCGCGCGCCAGTCCGGCAAGCTTGACGATCGTCACCTGTGGCTGTTCGCGCAGGAGTTCGCCGAACGCCTGGAACGGGTTAAGGCCTTCCGGAGCCTCGCGAACAAAATCGTCGAAAGCATGTGGTTCGTCGATCAATGTCATGTCGACATGGGCAATGAAGAACTCCGGATCCGCGCTCTGGAAAACCAGCACGCGCGTACTGGGATCATGGCGAACGGAGAGAAGAAAGCGGCGTACCTCGCTCATCAGAGGAACGTCGAGGACGTTGACCGGTGGATTGTCGATGGTGATCGTCGCAATGCCATCCGATTTGGAAATTCGAAGCCGGCTGAAATCTGTGTCTGTCATATGTAAGGTCTCTGTTCTTCGGGAAACTCTGGCGCTGATCTTTCGCGCCATTGACTTAAAAGTATTCATTGCATACCTAGCGTCAATTACGCACCCGAAGCATCCCAGGGATGCCGGAGGATACCGATGGATGAACCAACACGCGAAAATGACCCGATCTACCGTGCCGACTGCCCGAGCCGGGTGATCCTCGACCAGATCGCCGACAAGTGGTCGATGATGGTGCTTGCGGTGCTCAGCGAACCCCGACGCTTCAACGCCATCAAGCGTCGCCTCGATGGCGTCACCCAGCGCGTGCTGACCCAGACGCTGCGCAAGCTCGAGCGCAACGGCATGGTAACGCGCAGGGTTCTGGATGGACGCGTGCTCGGCGTTGAATATGCGCTGACGCCGCTTGGGCGATCGCTGCAAAAGCCTTTCTCGATCCTGTTCGACTGGACTGTCGAGAATATGGACGTGATTCAGGATTGTCAGCGCCACTTTGATGCGCGCCAGGATCAGGCCGCGATCTGAACCGTGGACGGTGCGAACAGGAAGCTCATCTGGTCTCGAACGCGGTCATTCGTCACTTTGACAACATTCGAACGATCTACGCCGAAGGCAGTACGGAAGTGCCGATTTCTCTCAGCACTGACCTCGGATAAGACTTCCGCTCAGATCTTTCTGAGCCCGATAATTTATGATGCAACCATTCCGCCACCAATCAGCGATGCAAAGACCTCGACGGCTTCGCTCTGGTGCAAAGTCTGACGCGCCACAGCTGACGAAAGCGCTTCTCCCGCGCCGACGAAGCCAATGCAACGCTTCTCTAGAACCCCTGCCGACAGAGTGTCGAAGGGCTTAAGAACTGCAGCGAACATCTGGACCGAGTTGTCGAGCAATTCCTGAAATACGACGGCTTTTTCCTCACTCCCGGTTAAAGCTGCGCCGACGGTGTGAAATTCATCCGTCATGTCAGCAGCGCAGCGGATGTAAGCTTCCGCCAGCAAACGAATGGTTTCCTCCAGACTCCGCCCACCGGCTGCCATCGCGGTTCGAAACGCCCTCACCCGCTCGTCATCAATCCACCGGTAGAGCTCGATGAGCAGGCCTGAACGGGTGCCGAAATGTTCGTACACCACCGGTTTCGAGATTCCGGCACGGGAGGCAAGATTGCCCAACGTCAGACGGTCCGCGCCTTCATCGCGGACGATCAACAACGCAGTATCGAGCAGTTGCCGTCGTCTCTCTCCTTTCGAAAGCCTGCGTGATGAGGTCTGTATGCCAACGTGATTGGGAGTGCCTGTCACTGTCGAGTCCTTGCGAATCCTACTTTTAGTAGGTATAACCTACCAATTGTAGCTTACCCAAAGTGAGGACATATGACAATGATTCCCCATCCTATTCTCCTGATGGGTGGCACCGGCGCGATCGGGCGCCTGACTGCCCGCGCGTTTCGCTCCGTTTACCCCGATGTTCCTTTATTGATCGGTGGGCGCGATCTGCTCAAAAGCCGCAACGCCGCAAGCGAGATCGGGCAAGCAGAAGGCGTGTTGATCGACCCGCATGCTGACAATCTCGGTCTCGGTGATCGCCAGGTAAGCGCCGTCGCGATTTTTTACACTGACGAACGATTAGCCAGCCTGCGCTTCGCTCAAAGCCGCAGGGTACCCCATCTGGGCATTTCTTCAGGCGTCCATGAAATTGCTCCCGAAGTTGCGACCTATATGCACGCGCCTGACGCGGCGGCAGTCGTCCTCGGCTATGAATGGCTGGTCGGTGCCACAACTGTTGCCACGTTCACATGCGCAAAACCATTTGCACGACTTCACGAGATCACGATCGGTGCCCTTGTCGATGAGCAGGATGGTGGCGGGCCGGCTGTCGCCGAGGATTTTGAGCGGTTGAACCGGATGATGCCGGCTGCTCTCACCCGTCGTGACGGCAGCTATGTCTGGCGTAGTGAAGATGATGCCAAGGCCGAGTTCCGTGCAATCGATGGTACCAAAATGGCTGGGACAGGCTTCTCGTCTATCGATGTTGTTGGCCTCGCGACAGCGACCGGGGCACCGAATGTACAGTTCAACATTGCGACCGGCGTGAGTACGTCCCGTCGTCGCGGCGAACCCAAGTCGACGGAGATTATCATCGAACTGGCTGGCGAGGATCACGACGGACAGCCGCTTCGCAACCGCCATGCAGTGTTTCATCCGGGCGGCGCTGCTCCCTTGACTGCATTGGGTGTCAGCATGATCCTTGAACGACTGACCGGGCTGGACGGTAATAGGCCGACCCCGGCAGGGTTGTATTTTCCTTTTCAGGTTCTCGATCACGCCAGCTATCTGTCCCGGTTGCACGCGGAAGGCGGCAGCATTGTCCCTCTGGACGCCAATTGACGTAATTGGCGAACCGGTGAGAAATTGTAACTAGACGCCGGCTCACGTCGGGTCCGAGACATAGAGATTGAACATGGTGGATGGCATTATCCATCGACCTGATCCAACATGTTCCGGGGCTCCGGATGAAGGCCTCTACGCCTATGCCGTGGATCCCGAACGGGCAAAAGAGCGAGGAACTGGTCGGAGAGCGCTTTTGACACTGAATGATCGCTATCGGTTTAGAGCGCATTCCGAAAGGTTCGCAACGGTTTTCGGTAAAATACACGTAAAGCAAAAATCAGAGCGCCGATCTGATACAATCAGATCAGAAACGCCCTGATGTTTATGACAGCCTCTTGAGGCTGCAGCACTTGCTCTGCGATCGTCATGAAATCCGCAAAGGGCCCACCTCATCCGGGTCCTGGTTTTCACGATCTGTCGAAAAGTCTTCAAAACACTCGATTAGCATCTCGGTGAGCACCCGTATCTTGCGTGCGGGGTACTGCCCCGGCGGCCGGATCACATAGATGCCCAATTTGGGCGGCGGATAGCGCGTCATGACCGGGACCAAGGCGCCGGAAGCCAGATGCTCCTTAATTAATTTGTCAGGGACACCGGCAAGACCAATCCCCGCAAGTGCTGCAGCCACAAGAGCCACGGCATTGTCGGCTTTGAATCGGCCCTGCGGCTTCAGCGTAATGATCTTATCCCCATCCATCGCCAGCCAGGTTTCAGTTCCCTGCATGACGACCTCATGCGTGAGGAATTCCTCTGGCGTTTCGGGTGAGCCGTGTTTTTTGATGTAGTCCGGCGTTGCAACGTACTTGGCCGTGGTCCAGCCGACGCGTCTTGCAAGCATATTCGAGTCAGCAAGATGGCCGACCCTTATCGCGCAGTCGAACCCTTCTGCGATCAGGTCAACGAACCGATCCGTATAGCTGGTTTGAACCTGCAACTCCGGGTAGCGCTGCGCCAGGGATGCGAGCACCGGGGCGAAGTGCGTCGGACCGAATGTAAGCGGAGCTGCTATTCTTAGCCGACCGCGAAGGTCACCGGCGGGCAATATCGTCTCCTTGGCAATATCGATCTCGGCGCAGACTTTTGCGGCGTGTTCCCGGAAGGTGATCCCTGCCTCCGTGAGGGCGGCGCCGCGCGTCGTGCGTGCGAGCAACTGCACGCCCAAATCCTTTTCAAGCCGAATGAGGCGCCGGCTGACCATCGACTTGGAGATGTCGAGCCGCCGCGCGGCGGGAGAAACCCCGCCAGTATCGGCAACTTCCACGAAGGTCCGCAGGTCTTCGATGTCCAAATCAACGTTCCTGTATTCACGACAGATGAGTGCTCGAATCGTTCCAATCGTATCACAAACAGAAGGATTGGGATTGACATTGGCGTTCCTAATTTCGCGACACAGCTTCACGGGAACGGGCGCTACCGCATCACAAACGAAAATGACACTGTCGATCAAGGCGCCCTCGGAGGCAGTGCGCGCCTGCCGATTTCCATACGCCTCAACAGCAGCAAAGGATGCTTTCCATGACCTTTCGTAACGGCCTTGATTCCCTTCTCCGCCCCGAAGACTCCGTCCTCGTTCTGATCGATCATCAGCCCTACCAGCTGGCGAACCTGAACAGCCACGACCCGCAAGCTGTGGTCAACAGCACGACCGCGCTGGCGAAGCTGGCAAAAGCCTTCGATGTTCCGACCATTCTGACCAGCGTGATCGCGGGGCGCGGCGGACTTCTCTTCAAGCAGATCACCGACGTATTTCCGGACCAGGAAGTCATCGATCGCACCTGGGTCAACACCTGGCAGGACGAGAATGTGGTGAACGTCGTCAAGGCGACCGGCCGCAAGCAGTTGATCATCGCCGGCCTGTGGACCGAGGTCTGCGTGGCGATGCCTGTCATCCAGGCCGCCGGCGAAGGCTGGGACGTGACCGTAATCACCGACGCGTCGGGCGGGATTTCGAAGGAGTCTCACGAAGTTGCTGTCCAACGCATGATCGCGGCCGGCGCGAACCCGATGACCGTGATGGCGCTCGCTGGCGAATGGCAACGCGATTGGGCGCGCACCGGGCATGTCGAGCAGTTGACCGAGATACTCATTCAGCACTTCGCCGGCAGCGGCATCGCCTATCTCTGGGAGCAGCAGCTCCTCAATACGCCTGTGCCGGGCAAAGCCGCCTGATCCGAACCGGTTATCGGGAAGGGGAAGGGCATGCAACGCAAGCGCCCTCCCCGTTCCATTCATCAACGCCGGTCGGCAGCGAGGCGGAGTTTACGTCGATGCTAGGGGCCATTGTGAAACGGCACTGGCGGCCGCAAAGGCGACGACTATCCCGCTGAGAGATATTGGGTGCCGGAGCGGTTGAGCAGTTACCTCCCCTCGCCGCCACCCCATCAACCAAAGAGTTTCGAAGGAGTCTTCATGGAAATTGGTGTTGATAGTTTTGCCGCGATCCTGCCTGATCCGACGACAGGAAAGCTCCCTTCGGCGGCCGACCGCATGGCCGATCTTCTTGAGGAAGTCGAGGTCGCCGACAGGGTCGGCCTCGACGTATTCGGCATCGGCGAGCATCATCGAGCCGAATTCCTCGATTCCGCACCGGCGATCATACTTGCCGCAGCAGCGGCGCGCACCAGCCAGATTCGATTCACCAGCGCGGTAACGGTATTGAGTGCTGCCGATCCTGTAAGACTCTTCCAGGAGTTCGCGACCCTCGACCTGATTTCCAGAGGGCGCACCGAGCTCGTCGTCGGCCGTGGTTCGTTCGGTGAAGCCTTTCCGCTTTTCGGCCTGGACACACGGGCATATGACGAACTCTTCGCCGAAAAGCTAGACCTGTTCCTGAAACTTGGCGAGACAAGCAATCCCGTCTGGGAAGGCCAATTCCGCCCGGCATTGAACGGTCAGGGGGTTTATCCGAGGCCTCACCAATCGCAACTGCCTCTATGGATCGGCGTCGGCGGCACGCCGCAGTCCTTCGCGCGCGCCGGCACGCTCGGCCTTCCGCTGATGGTGGCAATCATCGGAGGAACATTTGAACGGTTTCGCCCGCTCGTCGATCTCTATCGCGAGGCCGGCATACGCGCGGGGCACAGTTCAGAAAAGCTCAAGGTGGGTGTTCATGCGATGGGCTTCGTCGGCGAGACCGACGCAGCCGCAAGGGACGCCTTCTTCCCGGGCTGGGCGCATCTGACGACCAAGGTCGGACGCGAACGTGGCTGGTCGCCCCCAACACGTCAGCAATTCGAAGACATGGCAGGCCCGGGCGGCGCGTTTTTGGTCGGAGACCCGAAGACGGTCGCAGCCAAGATGCTGCGGGCCAGTGAGACGCTGGGCGGTCTATCGCGCATCACCTTTCAGATGAGCACCGCCTCTCTGGAAACGGTGGCAATGAAACGCTCGATCGAGCTTCTCGGCACCGAGGTCGCGCCAGTTGTGAGGGCTGCGGGAAAGATCTGATCAAGAAACGAAATCGAAGCGGGGTGACCATATGGATATCGAGGATCTGCGGACATTTGTCGAAGTTGCCGACGCCTGCGGCGTTTCTCCCGCGGCCCGTCGGCTCGGGATATCGAAGTCAATGGTCAGTCGCCGCCTTATCCGGCTCGAGGGAGCCCTGGGTATCCAGCTTCTTGCGCGAACGACCCGTGGTGCCGCGCTGACGGAGGCCGGGGTTGCATTTCGCGAACATGCGGCAAAGGTTTGCGCCGAAATCGATGCGGCGAAAGACGAGATATTGCCGGCCGGTGACCTGCGCGGGCGCTTGCGGGTCGCCGTGCCACTGACATCGGGGCCTGTGCATTTTGCGCCCGTGCTTTCCCGGATGGCATGGCTTTATCCAAAGCTGCAAATACAGGCCGACTACAGTGATCGCTTCGTGGATTTGATCGCAGAGGGATTTGACTGTGCGATCCGGGTCGGCGCATTGCGTGATTCAAACCTGATCGCGAGGCGAGTTGGTCAGATCTATGGGCAGCTGGTCGCAAGCCCTGACTATATCAGGATGCACGGCTCACCGGAAAAACCGGATGAGATCAGCTCTCACCAGGCTTTGGTGGGAGCTGAAGCGTGGCGGTTCATGGATGGAGACAAAATCGTCACCGTGCAGCCACAAGGGCGGTTCAAAACCGAAAACGGAATGGCACTTGCCAATGCAGCCGCGGTCGGGCTTGGCCTTGCATGGCTCCCAGACTGTGTCACGCGACATTATCTTGCTTCGGGCGCGCTCGTACCGGTCATGACCGCATATCCACTGCCCGTCGGCAATGTCCACGTCGTGCGCCCGCCCAGTCCGCATCCGGTGCAAAAGGTGCGCGTCCTTTCAGAGTTGCTGATCGAAGCCTTCGAGCGAAATGAGCCTGTCTGGAGTGCAGGGACATGACGACCGTCACTCGCACGCTTCTCATGTTTCGAACTGGCTTGTCGCGACAGACTGCGACTTACAGCCTGCAACTGAACGGCGGGCTCAGGCCACCACACCGAGCAGATGCTTCGCATGGTCCGGACGCTGCGCCTGCAGCTCGTCGGTCTGGACTGATCCAATGAAGCAACAAGAACATCCGCATGCCCATGATCAACCAGTGGCAGCCCGGTCTACCCATCCGAAAACCTAAGGAAAGCAAAGAAACCATGACGACGATTACAATGCAGGACGGCACCCGGATCTTCTACAAGGACTGGGGTTCGAAAGACGCGCAGCCCATCATGTTCCATCATGGCTGGCCGCTCAGCGCGGACGACTGGGACAACCAGATGCTGTTCTTCCTCGACAAGGGCTACCGCGTCATCGCGCATGACCGGCGCGGTCATGGTCGCTCCGACCAGACCGATACAGGAAACGAGATGGACACATACGCGTCCGACGTCGCGGCGCTCGTCCGGGAGCTCGATCTGAAGGACGCGGTTCACGTCGGCCACTCGACCGGCGGCGGCGAGGTGATCCGTTATGTCGCTCGCAGCGAGCCTGGTCGTGTGTCGAAGGCCGTTCTGCTCGGCGCGGTGCCGCCGATCATGCTGGCGACGCCGCGTTATCCCGGTGGCCTGCCAATGCAGGTGTTCGATGGGTTCCGCGAGGCGCTCCTGCGCAACCGCGCACAGTTCTTCCTCGATGTCCCGACCGGCCCCTTCTACGGCTTCAACCGCGAAGGCGCCGAAGTAAGCGAGGGACTGATCCGCAACTGGTGGCGGCAGGGCATGATGGGCGGTGCAAAAGCCCACTACGACTGCATCTCAGCCTTCTCGGAGACGGATTTCACCGAGGACCTGAAGGCCGTTTCGAAGCCGGTTCTGCTGATGCACGGCGAAGACGATCAGGTGGTGCCGATCGACGCTTCGGCCCGCAAAGCGATCGACCTGCTGCCGAACGGCACGCTGAAGACCTATCCCGGCCTGTCGCACGGCCTGTTCGCCACACATCCCGAACTGATCAATGCCGATCTGCTGGCCTTCATCGAAGGCCGCGACAAGGCTTGAGCGAGGTTGCGGACACCCTGCCGGGCTTCGCTTCCAACTATCGATCACCGCGGACGGCTTATCATCCGCCGCCCTTTGATCATGACCAACGCAAAGCAGGAAAGGTACGTGGATGGCTGAAGTGAGCCTGGGGCAAACGATTGGACCGGCAGTTGTCCTGATGGGAGCGGCTGTTGTCGCTGTGCCGTTGTTCCGCCGGCTGGGGCTGGGATCAGTGCTCGGCTACTTCGCCGCCGGCGTTCTTGTCGGGCCATCGGTGCTGGGGCTGTTCACCGATACCCAATCCATCCTCCATTTTTCCGAGCTTGGAGTAGTGATGTTCCTGTTCGTGATAGGACTGGAACTGCGCCCGAACAAGTTATGGGCGATGCGAACACAGATTTTCGGGCTGGGCCTTGTCCAGGTTTTCTTAGCCACAGCCGCCCTTGCGCTGACGGGCGCATTGCTTCTTGGCCTTTCCGCGACCGTCGCTTTCATCGCCGGGGCGGGCTTTGTCTTATCCTCGACCGCCGTCATCATGTCCGTGTTGCAGGATCGGGGCGAGATTTCGAGCGCAGAGGGACAAAAGTCGGTCGCTATCCTGTTGTTTGAGGATCTGATGATCGTACCGTTGCTGGCGGCGGTCGCCTTTCTCTCACCGCTCTCGCATGGAGAGGCGGGATGGACTGACGCCTTCGTGGCCGTTGCGGCGCTGCTCGTGCTTCTCGGCGTATCGCGCTGGGGTCTTAATCAGTTCTTCGCCTTGCTGGCCCGCACACACACCCGCGAAGTGCTGACGGCAGGCGCGCTGCTTGTCGTGCTCGGCGCAGCATTGCTGATGGATGTGGCCGGATTGTCGATGGCGATGGGCGCGTTCCTCGCCGGAGTGATGCTCTCGAGTTCGAGCTACCGGCACCAGATCGAAAGCGATATCGAACCGTTTCGCGGCTTGCTGATGGGACTTTTCTTCCTCGCGGTTGGCATGTCGCTGAACCTCTCAATCGTCGCGGTTGAATGGCCGCTCCTGCTGGGCCTGCTGGGCGCGTTCACGGTCGCGAAAGGCGTCGTGGTCTATGCGGTCGCCCGGCTGTTCGGCGGCTCCAACTCTCACGCCTTGCATCGCACGTCGATGTTTCTCCAGGGCGGCGAATTCGCCTTCGTCCTTTATGCGGCGGCAACTTCGGGCGGCGTGATCGACGTACGGGAGAATGCGCTGTTCGCCACCGTCGTGATCCTGTCGATGGTGTTGACCCCGCTGCTCACGATAGTGGCCGACTTTCTGCTTCGTACGGAAGCATCGCTGGATGGCGTCGATCACGCTCGTGATCTCAAGGGGCGCGTCCTCATCATCGGGTTCGGACGCTTCGGTCAGATCGCGTCACAGATACCTCTATCGCAGGGCGTCGAGCTTTCTGTCATCGACAGGGACCCTGACCGCATCCGCGATGCTGGACGATACGGGTTCAAGGTCTTCTTCGGCGACGGGACGCGGCTCGACACGCTGCGACACTCCGGTGCGGAGGAAGCCGACGCAATCATGATCTGTGTAGACGACCCGAAGGCCGCGATGAAGATCGTGGAACTGGCGCAACACGAGTTTGCCCAGGCCAAACTTCTTGTCCGCAGCTACGATCGAGGACACGCGGTAGATCTGATCCGTGCCGGCGTCGATTACCAGATCCGCGAAACGGTCGAATCCGCTTACCTGATGGGAGCTGCAGGTTTGCGGGCGTTGGGCTACGGGGAAGCCGAGATTGAAGATGCCACCATCGACATTCGCCGGCGCGATGCCGAGCGCCTGTCTGAGCAGGTTCACGGGGACATCATGTCGGGCAGCAACCGGCTGCTCCTTCAACCCGTGCGAAAGCCGCTCTGATGATCCGACTTTCTGCAAACGCACGTATCGCTGTGACCGTCTCTGCTGTGAATCTTTCCGGAACCAGCATGCTGATGCTCGATGAACAAAATCCATCTGTACATAAAGCGTCAGCAGTGGGTGACGCCTTGAAAGTAAATAGTGCGCCTGTGGAGTTGCGTGAGCTTCCAGTCGGCCACGGACTGGCGCACCAAGACATCGGCGAGACGGATGGATGGATTGGGAGAAACTTCCAATGAAAGACGGTCAAAACCCAATTGTTTCACAAGGAGTTCGCGTAGACGAACGCATAATCCCCGTTCCCGCCTCAATCAGCGCCGAAGCGCAGGCGATGTTGCATGCCGCCGTACGCGAGGGAACGCCACTCAACGCACTCTTTCCAACACCGTCACCGCAAGATCATGAGGCATGGCGGCAGATGCAGATCGCTGCCGACAGATATTATGCCGAAACTCTTCTGGAAGCTGTGAAGGAAGCGAAGGGGAAACACGAAACGCTAAATCTCGGCACAACCACGGTTCATGTAGCGACACCGGAACATATTAGACTTGGGGATTGTGTTCTTATCGATCTGCATGGCGGCGCGCTTGTTTTTGGCGGCGGCGATTCCTGTCGAGAAAGTGCGCGAGTAAATGCAGAGCGGCACGGCATGATCTGCTACGGTATCGACTACCGCATGCCGCCAGATCACCCCTATCCCGCCGCCCTCGACGACTGCATCGTGACCTACAGGCACCTGATTGAGCGGTATGGCGCAAACCGTGTCGTGTTTAGCGGTCGCTCGGCCGGCGGCAATCTAGCGATGGCTACGGTTCTGCGGGCACGGGACGAGGGTCTGCCTTTTCCGGCCGGTGTCGTGCTGCTTTCTCCGGAAGTGGATCTCACCGAATCGGGTGACAGCTTTCAGACCAACCGGACGATCGACGTCATTCTGCCGAATTCGCTGATGTCGAATAACCTGCTCTATGCAAACGGAGCGGATTTGTCTCATCCCTACCTGTCGCCACTTTTCGGGGAAATATCGGCCGATTTTCCGCCAACTTTCCTGCAAAGTGGAACCCGCGATCTGTTCCTTTCCAATGCGGTGAGACTTCATCGCAAGCTGAGACGTGCGGGAGTTCCGGCAGAGCTGCATGTTTTCGAGGCAATGCCGCATGGTGGATTTGGAGGCACTCCGGAGGATCAGGAGCTCACGGAGGAAGTCGTTCGTTTTGTCACCGGCTGCCTGGCGAAGACGGTTCGCTAGGTCAATGTCTTTTCCGTTAGCACCTCATGCACGAAAGAGTTCAGTCAATAGGGCAACTGCAGGGAAGCCGTCACCCCAGCTCTGCGTGGAGGGTCCCGAATGCATGTCAAACCTGGGCACGACAGGGGAAATGAGACGTATCGGTACCGGGGCGCGGTGCGACAACGCGCAACGGGAGTCGCTCGAGCGGACCCGCTTGACGCAAGAAATTGCAAGAAACGCTCAGGATATGACCGATCGCGCGCGCTGGGATCGCTGCAGGCGCGATTCTGACCGGCGCGAGTGCCGTCGCTAGGACCAGACCTCGGCAGTTTCAGCGATGCACCAGCATCGCGTAACGAGACTCAATAACCGCGCTCGCTGCCGATACCTGCTGACGAATGCATATAGTGCAGCGTTCCCGTTTCAGCGACACAGCTCTTCATAAGAATGGGCTACAGAAACTCGTGCAGAAACAATAAAAATCATGGCGCCACGGCAGCAAAGGATCTGACGATGGCTGCTTGTAACGGCTCTGGTCTGCCGTGCAACGCGATACGTAACCGGATCCCAATCTGATCGAATGCTAATCGAGGAGTGTCACATTGAAAGCTGTTACAGTTTCGAAGACGGGTGCAGAAACTCACCTTGTTCTTGCCGAACATACAGAACCTGGGGCCGCGCCGGACGAGGCAATCGTCGCGGTTCGCGCGTTCTCGCTGAATAACGGCGAAGTTCGCGGTGCACTCTATGAAGGTACCGATGGCGATCGACCCGGATGGGATTTGTCCGGCGTGGTCCAGACGGCCCCGGAAGGATCCGGCTTCCGACCGGGCGATCGCGTGGTGGGCCTGGTATGGAGCGGTGGCTGGGCGGAACGTGTCGCCGTGCCGACGAACCGGCTTGCCAAAATTCCCGACGATGTAAGCTTTGAAGCGGCCTCGACCCTCCCTGTCGCAGGTCTGACCGCAGCCGTAGCGCTGCAGAAGAAGGCGATCGGTCCAGGAAGCCGTGTTCTCGTCACGGCGGCCACGGGTGGTGTCGGCATTTACGCGATCCAGCTCGCAGCAGCTGCAGGCGCCCACGTGACGGCCTTCGCGCGGGATGGCTCGACTGCGGAATTCCTGCGCAGCCTTGGCGCGAACGATATCGCGGTCGGCGTCGAGGCCGGCGAGAAGGGTGGGCCCTACGACCTCATTCTGGAGGGCGTCGGAGGCTCGCTTCTGGGCGAGGCGCTGATGTGGCTGGCATCGCGCGGGGTCTGCGTTCTTTTCGGCGATGCCTCGGAGGATACGCTCACGACCTTTGACGCCCGTCGCTTCCGCCTTCAATCCGGTGGAGCATATGGCGGTACGGTTCTCTACGGCTTTTTCCTCTTGGAGGAGCTGACCCGGCCGGGGCACGCGGCCGATGGGTCGGCCATCCTTGCCGATCTTGCGCGGCGGCTGTCCGATGGAAGTCTTCGTCCGGTCATCGGAAAGACCACACCTTGGGCCGACATCAATGCGACAGCCCGCGAACTTCTGAAAAGAGAGTTCGCGGGTAAGGCCGTCCTTACAGTGGGCGGATGAGGAAAAGCCTCAGGATTTACTTGCTCTCCGGTATGCGCGCGATGACCTTGATCTCAAAATCGAACCCGGCCAGCCAGTTTACTCCGACGGCAGTCCAGTTGGGATAAGGCGGCTTGGTGAAAATCCTCTGCCTGACTTCCATGATCGTTGCGAACTGGCTCTCCGGGTCCGTGTGGAACGTCGTGACATCCACAAGATCGTCGAACGTGCAGCCTGCGGCATCGAGTGCAGCCTTCAGGTTCTCGAAGGCCAGTTGAACCTGGCGTTCGAAATCAGGTTCGGGTGTTCCATCGCCGCGGCTGCCGACTTGCCCCGAAACGAAAAGAAGATCGCCTGATCGGATCGCTGCCGAGTAGCGATGCTCTTCGTAAAGAGCATGCCTGTTGACGGGAAAGATGGCCTGGGGTTTTGTCACTTCTCGTCCTCTCGTAATTGTTGTCGATGGGTATGTTAGCCAATCTGGTATCACATTCGATCACTTCAGCTGTTCGGGCAGCGGGATAAACTCGGCCTCGTCGCCGGGCGGTAGACGAAAGCGACCATGCTCCCAGTCACCCTTGCGCCAGGCCTCTTTCGCGGCATCGATCTTCTCCTGCGACGAGGCGACGAAGTTCCACGAAATATAGCGCGGTCCATTCATTGTCTCCCCGCCGAGCACCATTAGGCGCGCGCCTGCCTCGCCTGCTGTCAGGCTGATCCGATCACCGGGACGGAACACCATCATCTGGCCAGCAGCAAACGGAGTTCCGGCGATCAGGATGCTGCCCTCGACGACATAGACACCGCGATCTTCGTGATCATCGGGCAGCGGCAGCTTTGCGTCGGCGGACAGAATGACATCCGCATAGAAGGTCTCAGTGAAGGTTTTGACCGGAGCCCGCGCTCCCCAGGCCGAGCCGATGATCAGCCGGACCTGCTTGCCTTCATCCTCGATGAACGGCAGCGCCTCGCGACCGTGATGTTCGAAACTGGCTGCAGTGTCTTCCGCGTGATCTGGCAGCGCGACCCAGGTCTGGATTCCAAAGGCGGTGCGGGGACGGCTGCGCATCTCCTCGCTGGTGCGTTCGGAATGAGTGACGCCATTACCGGCGATCATCCAGTTCACCTCACCGGGGTAAACCATCTGGTCGGCGCCGGTGCTGTCGCGATGGTGAAATGCGCCCTCATAAAGATAGGTCACGGTCGCCAGCCCGATATGCGGATGCGGACGTACGTCGATGCCAGCGCCGGTCAGGAATTCCGCCGGCCCCACCTGATCGAAGAAGATGAAGGGGCCAACCATCTGCCGTTTCGGGGCGGGTAATGCACGACGCACTTCGAACCCGCCGAGATCGCGGGTACGCGGGATGATGAGGGTCTCGATGGCGTCGAGGCTGCCAGTTTCGGGGCATTCGGGGGTCTGCGTGGGGTTCCAGCTCATGTCAAGTTCCTTCGCTCAAACTGGTTATAGAGGCCACAGCAGGTGGCGGACGGTGGGCGGTTGGTCACCGCATCTTTTGGCAGGTATCAACCCAACCTTGTAGGGTTGGAGATCGATCAGGACTGCCATCGGGTTCTTGGAGCGAGGAAGCGAGCCACATCCACTATAGAAGGTCATGAAAACATCTTTTGTTGCCGATGAGAGTGTGATTGGCAGGCACAATTCGCCTTCGACAGTGCTTGAAAGGACACTGACATCTATATTTATGGTGCGGTAGCACCCGTTCATGCGAAGCTGTGTCGCACTAAGAGGAACGGCAAGTCCGCACGGACCTGGTGCCCGACCAGGTGGACGATGCGTTCGCCGTCGGCGGCCGTCAATCTCTCGCCGGGTCGGCCAGCCCTTGGGAGGTATCAACCAGATGCGGCCACGGGATCCACCATCACCTCGACCACGGCCGATTTTCCAGAAACCTAGCGATTGTCGCTCCGAACGCGGTGCGCAGCACGCGCATGCCGGGTTGGAAACTTTGGTTGGGGCCTCATCTTGGCGGATTGGTCGCTGCGATTATTCGCTAAGTGAGTGCGATAATGCCGGTGTCGATTCGACGGCCTTTACAAAGGCAAAGATTGGGTGGAAACCAGTAAGGCTTCTTTTGGGAAGGAGAGCACCGAAAGCTTCCATTTCCGGTATCGGTCCCGTCAAGTGTCTTCGTGGCAATTGCCGCTATTTTGCCTTCGCCGCACCATAACGCAGGCCATCCAGCAGCAGCATGAGCATTCGTTCGGTGTGCGCCGGCCCATCCTCCCCCGAGGCCACGGCAAGGTTTCCGATCGCGCGCAGCAGATCGTAGGGCGCAACGTCAGCTCGGACTTCTCCCGCACCGGCAGCAGCATTCAGCAGCATCGACAAAGCCGGTTCAAATCGGCTTCGGAAATAGTCCGGCAAGGTGGCGAATGCCGGATCGCCGGAATGGAGCGCCGCGGCCAACCCCTGTTTGGTGGCGAGGAAGCGCGTGTAGCGCTTCAGCCAAGCTGCCAGCGCATCGGCTGGCCCGTGTTCAGCGGCAAGCGGCACTGCCGCATCGGCGCAGGCATCGACCTCGCGGCGGAACACCGAGGCCACCAGGTCGGCACGCGTCGGGAAGCGGCGGTAGAGCGTACCCAGCCCAACGCCCGCTTGTGTCGCAATCTCCCGTATGGGCGCATCCACCCCCGAACGGGTGAACACGATCCTGGCGGCTTCCAAAACTGCTTCCTCGTTTCTGCGAGCATCAGCACGCATTCGCGGTGCGGGTGCTTCGGCATCACCATGAGCCGATGACGCGGCCTCGACTGCATTTCGGAATTTGGTCGACAACATTTTCTGCAGTCCTTCTTGATAAGCGGATCATTGTTCCGTATTTATAGTATAACGGATCGTTGATCCGCTTGCCAGATCAGAGGTTCGCAGTTCCATGTCCAGCTCATTCGCTGAAAACCAAGCACACACTGCGGGCTTACCCGCTATTGTCTCCATCTCTCCCATTACCTTGCCGTCCCCGGGACGGGGCGTTGACCTGCACGTTCGGGTTTCGTTACCGATCGCAGGCGACGCGCTGCCCGTCATCATCTTCTCGCACGGCAATGGCCAGTCGTTTCACGCCTATGGCCCCCTCGCTGATTATTGGGCAGCACATGGCTTCGCCGTGATCCAGCCAACACATCTGGATTCGCGGATGCTCGGCCTTGCCCAGGACGATCCTCGCCGCCCACAACTCTGGCGCTTCCGCGAACAAGACCTCGCCGCCGTTCTCGACGGGCTCGATCACATCGAGAACCAGGCACCAATGATTTGCGGGCGGCTCGATCACTCGCGTATCGCGGTTGCAGGCCATTCGTGGGGCGCACAGACCGCCAGTGCCTTGCTTGGCGCCACCCATCCCGATCCCGACGACGGGTCGGTGGTCAACAGGAAGGACAGCCGCGTAAAGGCGGGCGTGCTGCTGGCGACCCCAGGTCGAGGCGATGCCCTGACCGAATATGCAGCCCGTACCTACCCATTCATGTATCCAGATTTCTCGACCATGACGGCCGCGACCCTGATCATCGTCGGCGACCGTGATGTGGGCAGCCTTTCAACACGTGGCGCCGAATGGTGGCGCGATGCCTACGATTTGAGCCCCTCACCCAAGGCATTGTTTACGGCCTTTGGCGGCGAGCATGCTCTTGGCGGCATCCCCGGTTACGAGGCGCGCGAGACTACAGACGAACGGCCCCAGCGGGTCGACGCGATCCAGCGCCTTTCAACCGCCTTCCTCCGCAGCGCGCTCTATCCCGGCGATCCCGCATTTTTCGACACGGTCGCGACCCTGGCAGGCGATGCTGCGCCCGAAGGCAGCGTCGAGACGAAATAGGTCGCCGGACGCGCCCTTCCGGCTCCCCCGTAACGCGCACCTACCCCTTCCACGGGCGCCCTTTACCATCACCACAAACAGGAGTTTCACATGAACACGATCCTCATTACCGGCTGCTCGTCCGGCTTCGGACTTGAGACTGCCCGCCATTTCCTCGATCGCGACTGGACTGTCATTGCCACAATGCGCGCACCTCGTAGGGATCTATTGCCCGCATCCGAACGGCTGCGCGTCGTTGCACTCGATGTAACCGACGCTGCCAGCATCGCTCGCGCTCTGGACGAAGCGGGACCGATCGATGCCCTCGTCAACAATGCCGGCGCCGGTCTGATGGGTGCGCTGGAAGGCGTGTCGATCAACGCAACACGCCAGCTTTTCGAACTGAACACGTTCGGCACCATGGCAATGTCGCAAGCAGTAATGTCCGGCTTCCGTGCGCAAGGGACGGGCGTGATCGTCAATGTGTCATCCGCCGTGACGCTCAAGCCACTGCCGATGTTGTCCACCTATACGGCCAGCAAGGCGGCGGTAGAGGCATTCAGCGAAAACCTCGCCTTGGAGGTGGAGCCGTTCGGGGTACGCATGCGGCTCGTCATTCCCGGGCGGGCGCCGGAAACGTCATTTAGCGCGACCGCCCGTGCCCGCTCGCAGAACGGCATACCCGAGGCCTATGCCGACTGGGCGAAACAGGTGTTCTCCGCAACACCGCCACAGCCGGCCGAAATCACCACTGCGGGCGACGTGGCAAAAGCGGTCTGGCAGGCAGTGACCGATGCCTCTTCGCCGTTTCGGATCCCGGCCGGCGCGGATGCCGTAAAGCTTGCCGCACAGGTCGCATAACGGCTTACTTCTGCACCTTCACCGGCCGGATCGTTCGATGAGCTCCGGCCGTCCCGATCGGAAGAGTCAAATGAGCCGATGTGCTCCGTCATCCCAATTTCACTCGCTCCCAAAAGATACTGAGCGATGACGAGTGGCCGGGTTCCGCGATCCATCACGCGGCCGCTGATCGACGGAAATCCTGTTAAGGCCGAGATTAAATGCCGGGAGATGCGCCGCGGTAGTGACGCCAGCCTGGTGCAGCATATGCGCAACGAAGCCGGCCAAGACATAGAAGTTGCCCCTCTCAGCTTAGCCAGAGGAAAGCGGCACGATCTGCGCTGCAGACAATTGACTCCCGCTTTGCACCTGTTGATTTGGGAATTTGTATTATCTGTCGGGGATTTAGCGCCGATGACCGTAGCGCTCTGGCGTACTGTGTCGTAGTTGTGGGCTATTGTGGGATAGTGTAGCGTAGGATTTGGCTGCGGGGGCAGGATTTCATCTTAACTTGCGATCTCCGAGTACTCCGAACCCGTTACTCAAGCTTCTGGTTGCCGAGAACCGCATCAGCCTTTTTCGTAGCGCTGCGTAAAAAAGGCATCCTAATTCTGCGCGCCTACCGAGGGCACAACCCTCTCGAGGTTTGCAGCACTTCGTGCAGGGGACCCCAATCATGCGCCGGATGCCTGGATGTTCGCCTGTCGGCCAGCCAGTCCAATGGCTTGTATTGAAGGCGGTAACTCTTGGTACTTCCCACTGCGGGATTTTTTTCGCATCCCTCTCCTTCTTACGGCATTCTGGTGCGTTTGAGCACGCGCTTCACAGTCAACAGCCCTCAGATTGGATTTAGCGCGTTTAAATGATCCGTGGGGCGTCCGGGATTAATGCCAGGTCGCTTTCAAGCTCAACGCCTCTCGCCGGAATCCATACCCCAACCGTGAAGCCGCCCGGGCCTGAACGCGTATCCGAGTCGAGATGAATCTCGATGGAATGTTCATCCCGAAGAACCGCAATAGCTTCTGCCAATGCGATTTTGATAAAGTTGCGGCCACAGTCTTGGTCCGGTCGCTCTGCCAAGAATAAAAAAGATGGATCGGGCGCATAAGTAGAGTTTATTACCTGTACAACTTTCGGGAGCAATAGAGAAGCGGATGGTCCCCAGCTTTTCTGGCCCATACGGATGCCGGCGGCGCTTTCTAAAGCCAGGTAGTCGGCGATCGCTCGTCGAGGCGTCTATGCAGCAGTCATGCGCTGCGATAACCTTTGGAACGCTTCTCCCCAAGTGATTTGGGTACATACCGGGTTGGTCGCTTTTACCGGGCTAAATTTCCCTATAGAACTATTACCATCATCCTGCGGTTGTTTCTTCTTTCAAGGCAAAGTCGTGAATTCCTCGGATAAGGGCGATAAGCTCGAAGATGCATTCTATCAGTATCTCCTCGATCAGAAGGATCGAGGAGAGTTGGTGCTGGGAGCTTATCCGCCGGACAACTGCAAGATTTTCAAAAAGAAGGAATACTACTGTAAAGAGCGCGAGGCGGACGTCGAGTTCGATGTAGTACTGGAATTCTACGCCAACGGGCGCACTTCCCCTCATCTCTATGTCATTTTCGAATGCAAGAATTACCGTGGCAGTGTTCCTGAGCTGTACGTAAACGACTTCTCAGCGAAACTCGGGCGAATGTTCCCCCATACGGCAAAAGGCGTGATGGTTGTGTCTTCCCGGCTGCAATCCGGAGCCGAAAAGGTCGCGCGGAACAAGGGGCTAGGCATCGTAAAATACGACGGACACGGCCTCGACATCATCGCGGATCGGAAGGCGCGGCCGTACATCGAAAACCGATTTGTGGAGTTCCAGCTTTTTCAGGGAGGGTCGGCGACAAAATCCCTGAAGTTCTCTGCCTATAATGATGGAAAGTTTTTCAGCAGCATTAGCCAGTTCCTGGGTAGCCTCCACCCGGAACTCGCAGGAGACGTCGGTGAGAGCCCGACGGCCATTCCCTTCATGCCTCCGGAGGCCATAAAGAGTTCTGTCCGAGAAGTCTTGAAGCTCGTCGATTACCGGGGTGGGCCGGTAGATTTGGAACATATCTGCTCTGCGCTATCTATAGATCTTCAATATTCCGATCAGGAGGTCCACGACACGGATGGGACGCCCATTCTGGGCTCTGCACACTTCCATCGGAAAGTGATTTCTATCAACTCTCACGGGAACAGGAACCGTGAACGCTTTACGCTCGGTCATGAAATAGGTCATTTTTTCTTGAAACATCAGCAGTACCTGAGTTCCGAAAACATCATCGAACGCGATCTTTTGATAAACAAAGAGATGGATGCGAGCTTTAACCTGGAGCGACTTGAATATCAGGCGAACTCGTTCTCATCCAACCTCATCCTGCCCGACGATTTCTTCAAGCTTAAGACCGCGCAATTCCGCAATTTTCTCGAAATCAGGGATAGAGGACATGGCTACATATTCGTCGACGACCAACCTTGCAATTACACGATATACGAGCAATTACTCGCGGCTCTATCGACGCATTTCGAGGTATCGAAGCAGGTCATCCAGATAAAGTTCAAGCATCTGGGCATGCTCAACGACCAACGCAAGCAGAACCAGGCCTCGCCCGTTGCCAGAGTGTTGGAAGGCTTGATATCCCCTAGAAGCGCGTGATCCTCCGCCCATGAGACTGGCGGTCCGTCGCCGGGTTGGCTAATCAACCTTCACGATAAGCTTTGAATAGACCCATCCGATGGTGACAGTGTTTGTCAGTGGATCGGCAATTTCGATCCTAGTCAAGCCGTTCGCTGTCTCATGCGCAACAACGATGTCTGTAAACCTAGACATCTCATTGGAAACGAGCCGCTCTTTCTCGAAGTAATAGACTTACGCGCTTGGCGATGATGAGACGGAAATCATTTGGGGATGCCGAAGGTAAATGAGCTCAAAAGGTATAGGTCCTGACGAGATTGCTGCCGCACATGCCTTGGGAGCCGCGGCCGCGGCCGAATTCCAGATAACCCTGGCCGCGCTTACCAAAGAGGCCACTTCGGTCGATGGTTTGCAGATTTTGGCCCGCGCCGGCTTTTCGGTGCTTCTTTCCCGGCCTGGATCTATAAAGCGGGCAGACAGGCCCGGTTTGGAACTCTTTCATCTCGAATTGATCCAGGCCTTGGTCCTTTCGCGCGGACGCGCTACCGTTGATCCAAAAGCCGACTATCCGGCTGTAACCCAGCGCATCGTCGACCTAATTGGACAAAATGCCCAAGCCTATCGAGATCAGGCCAAAAGCAAGATTTCGGCTGATGTCGCCGAAAATCGACGGCAAGAATTATTGAATCTCATCCAACGCTGGACGTTGGCAGTCAGAGGCGCTCGTCAAGGATTCCAGACCCGAGAATACGCAAAGGACCTTTCTAGCGCGATCAATCCAACGTTCCGGCATCACTATGGTTGTGACGCAACGGAAGTTGTCTCGGTCTTATTAGCGGTTATCGATATATGCCAAATACGGGTTGAGGCCTTTCTGCAAGACATGCGCGGCTGGATGACGAAGAAATCCGCGAGCGCCATGCTTGAGGCCTTCACTCGGGACCTCGACCCGGTCAGGCAGAAGGAAGTAGAAGTACACGCAGTGGGCTTAAAGAATGACCCACGGCAGATGCAAGCAATGCTTTGGAACATCAATGAAGAACGTCTCATAAATCTTTTTACGTTCACGAAATCCGAGCTGATGGCGGCGGTCCCGATGGAACAGAGGGCATCCGTAGAAGCGGTCCTTTCTTTGGTGTCGCTGGATTTCGGTGCGGTCACAGTTGCGGATCTGGAGCATCTACACCTGAACAATCCCGTTCAACTCAAGCCCCTTATCCCGTTGACCGAAAGCGCTGTTTTCTGCGCTGGCCCGCAGGTTCTCGGTGTCCATCTTGCTGCAATCATCGAGGGACTTTGCGCGAGGATACCGAAGCTTAAAAAGGCTGCGGAGAGGTCACGCGCGCGCTGGCTGGAGGATCGACTCAGCGTAACGGTGCGGAGGTATCTGCCCCATGCCGATGTTCGGGAGCAAGTGAAATGGAGTGATGACGGCGGCGCCACCACCTGGGAGTGTGACCTCGTTGCAGTTATCGACAAGACCGTCTTGGTGTTCGAGGCGAAGTCGGCGAAGATCAGCGCGCCTGCCCGCCGCGGCGCCCTTCGAAGCTTGAAGGATGCGCTCAAAGAATTGGTCGTCGCGCCCTCGGAGCAGTCGCTAAGGATGAAACAACGCATCGTCGGCGCAAAGGGGCCATTGTCATTCGATACTCGGCAGGGCCCGCTCATCATTGAGGCGGACAATGTGCGTAACGTCGTGCGCGTCAACATTGTCCACGAGACAGTTGGCCCGCTATCTTCGCATTGGCCGCAGCTTAAGGAGGCCGATCTTGTTCCCGTTGCCTCCGACTTAGCGCCAACGATGTCGGTGTTCGATCTTGAGACGGTGTTCGAGTTAATTCCGAGAGAAGTCGAACGCTGCCACTATATGAGCCGAAGGATCGAACTTGAGAGAAACGCTATATACACTGCGGACGAACTGGATCTGTTGGCGCTGTACCTCAGGAACCGATTTAACATCGGCGACGACGAATATGACGGCGACCAGCATAGTTGGTATGGCCTTTCGATGACGCTCAGCTACGTGCGTGACGAGAGGCGGGGCGCCCGCCTCTCGTCTCCATCAGCCGCTACTACCGAGTTCTGGGGCAAATTGCTGACCTCTCTCGAAGAAAAGCGCCCAGTGGGATGGACACGTTTCGGCCATCGTCTGCTCAATGTCGACTTTGCCGGCCAACGGAAGATCGAGAAGCTAATGAAGAGGGGCTTGAGAGAGGTAGGTCGGCGGCCTGATCTGTTTTTCCAAACAGGGGTCACGCTTGGCGCGCGTAGAAAGATGCATACGATCGCCATTGCGGTCGGAGCTCCGGTGTCACCAGAGCAATTTGAACAGAATCTGATTTCGTGCTGTGAAAGTGCCTTCGAGCAAGGCGGGCAAGATGAGGTCCTTGTTCTTTACTGGTTCGTGCCGCGAACTTCAGAACCATATGACTTCGTGGGAGTATTTCAGCGACGGCGTCAACCGGTCCCTAGTGCCGCGCGGCTATCGTCGCACGGCGCCTAAAATTGGCGCTATGCGGTGACGATAAACTCTCATCTCCGTCGCCTATGACCGCGCCCGGTGACGTTCCCATGCCGAACCGCCGGGAACTTTGGGAGCTAGGCACCCGTGACTTGTCGCCGAGTCAAACGCCATATTTTACATTTCTCCCCTTCGGCAACCGCATCAGACAGCGGCTTTCCGCGTAATCGGCGATCGGCAAGCCTAGGCTGGAGATGCCGTATGTTCGATCGTTCGATCTTAGGATCCTGCTGGATCACATCTTGTCGTTTGCGGCCTCCTGAACAAGCAAGTCGCCGCGCAACTTGATGTGAGCGAGGTCACGGTCAAGGTGCGTCGTGGCCAGGTGATGCGAAAGATGGGCGCGGATTATTCGCTGGCGGACCTCGTCCGATTTACCGAAAGACACAATGACAATGGTGCCGAAACGCTCTCGCTCACAGATTTGCTCGGGCGCTCGAACTCTGCATGAACTTTTGGATACCTGCGCTCGAGAGGAATTCCGAATGATCTCCACGCGCGCATGCTTTCGATTGGCACGCTCGCGAAGGCGGCAGACGTGACCACCCCCACCATCCTCCCGAAGCCATACCACGGCAATGGGGAACAAAGGCAGTGTGATCACGATGACTTGGGCCGCCTGACCTTCCTTCGGCAATGCCCCGACTTTGGCTTCAGCATCGGCCAGGTTCGCCTCCTCCTGGACCTGTCGATCAGTTCCGACTGCAGCTGCGCTGATCGGCGGTGAAAAAGATCGAATCGCTTCTGGTCGAATGGCGCTTTCTGACCGGTGGGAGTGGGACTCCAAGCCGTGATCGACACGCGGATGCCTACTGCGGTCTAACAGAGATCTCGCCAGTAGGTGTGAGCGTTTCTAGCGTCAGTGACCTTGAATTGCTCCAACCGAAAATGACCAGCCCCACGGCATGCATGGGGCTGGTCATCGTGTATTTAAGTTTACGCTTATCCGTTTCTATCCGGCGCCGCTATTCGCTTAGATCAATTCGACTGTCGAGCAGCCTTAATCTCCATCAGTTTCGCGCTGCAGGTTTCCGAAACGCTTGATGCATTCTGCTGCAGGCACTGCATCAGCTTTCCGCCGCCAGGCTGGACCCCATTGCAGAGCTTCTTCACGTCCGCTTCGCATGCGGAACGCACCTCGAGCATCTGCTGTCGGCTCATCTGTTGGGCGTTGGCCGTACTGGCAAGGACGAGGAAGGCGAAAGTCATGTAGATTTTCATTCGTAGTCTCCTGAAGACATGATTGCAAAAAAGGGGGGGACGGACCGCAGTGTGGTCGATGAAACGGCCCGTCCGTTTCGGCACGGGGGCGGGTGCCGAAGGCGGCGGCTGATCGTTCCGATTGGATTTCTGAAACTCAGCCGAACACGTTATCCGCTGATGAGCCGTGGCATCCGTGCTGCTTCAAGCTGTTCCGGCGTCAGCTTGGCGCGGAGATCGGTGATCGCCCTCTTCAGCACCTGCGCCTTTTCTGCCTTTGCGGCCAGGGCATCGGAAAGAGCTTCCACTCGATCGAAGGCTTCTGGGCCCTTCGGGTCCTCATCAGGTGCACCGATCACGGAGAGGACCGCGTCGCGATCCGGGATGAGCGAGAGCAAGGCGTTTGTATAGGCCCGCCATGCATCCTGTTGATCGGCACGGATTCCGATGGCGGTTTCTTGGGCCGAGAGCATGCCGGCCAGCCGGAAACGGATTGCCTTGCCGGTGTAATAATACCGCAGATCGTCGAGGCGGTCGGTCAGAGCATAAAAGCTGGGTAATCCGTCTCCCGAACCCGCATAGTGCCGATAGTCGTAAGCCTCTTCAGGACGGGAGGCGCCTGCATCCTGTCCCTGGGCCATCCCTGCGAAGGGAACGGCGGTAAGCAGCAGCGCGCCGGCGCCAAACGAGAACAGTGTTGTTTTTCTCATAGTGAACTCCGTTGTTTCTCGACGGCGGCACCATGAAGGCAGCAGTTTGCGCTGGAATTTCGCTCCTGTAGAGAAATGTAAAGATTTGTTGCCTCGATGGGATAGCTGGGGTTGCAGATCAGACGGCAATATGCAGCGGAGGGGCGATGGTACGGAACCGTTCCCGCTGTGAGCGCTCGGTCTCGGCACAGCGGCCGCATGCTGTCGCGATTGCAGACGGTTGGCATGGCGCACTTACGGCTACGTCGGTGCCGGGCGGGACGATCTGGTCGACGGGCTGCGCCGCGAGCATAGGATTAAGCGGTTACGGGCCCCACCAACTTGACGGGTCGGATTCGTCAATCTTCTTCCACCAATCCAGATAGCCGGCATTGGCGACCACGGCATCTTCGCCGCAAAGCCCATGCATCGCACGGCGATCGTGCTTTTCTTCAGATCGATTTGTTGGAAACGCCCCGCAGTACCTCTGCGGTGGTCTTGGAGATCGCCCTGGCCGTGGCCTTGATATCGCGATCGGGCGTTTTGCCCATTCCCGTCGCCAGGTTGATCCCGCTCGACACGACCACATAACCCCCGACTGCAGCCCCCACGCCAAGCGGCATCACCAGACCCGGCTTGTAACCGCTTCCCGCATGCGTCTTGAACCCTGCAATCAGCTTTCGTTCCGATACGGTCGGCGCAAGAAGCTGTGCCTCGACCTGCAACTCGGACTTTCCATAGCCGAAACCGACCAGCAAGCGTTTCGCGGTGCTCCCCTTTTCCGCTTTCGCAACGGAAAGGGCGAGCAGAGCTGTTCCCGCAGCACCGAAGCTTTTCTGTCCGGTAGCAGAATCCCTGCCAGCGGCGGAGATACCCCGCTTGGCTAGTTCCGCCAAAACCAAATGTTCCAGTTGTTGGGCCGCGGCCATCGCATCCCCGTATTCGGTCACGTCGAGAACAGTTCCACCTTTCGATTCGACAATCACCAGATCAACTTCGCTACCTTGGATGGTTGCGGGTTCGGTCATGGTCACGCGGGCGCCGCAACCGGCGAGGATGACGAGCGCTGTTCCCAATGCGATGATGGGGGAAAACTTGGACATGACGATCAGATTTTACGATCATCGGAAGGGGCGCCGGTTGGCTTCGCCTCTTCTTCATCGCCTTCGTCGGTGCTGAACGTGCCGGAGCAGCGGATCTTGCCACTCATGTCGTCCTTCAGGCAGATCTGGTAACCGTTCTTGTCCAGGAAGAAGGCTGCACAGGTGTTTCCAGCCACGTTTTCGGGGAGGAGGCAGATTTCGGCAAGCGGCAGCGCCTCGACGTCAGGCTCGGCGCTCTCGGCCACTCCAGCTGCTATGAGCAAGGGAGACATTGCAAGGAACACACCGACGACGCCCGACCTGGTGACGGACGATCTTCTTGAAACGACGCCCAACACCAGCAGCAATTTCTTCAGCATCTTGTTCTCCATTCAATTCCGCCGCGCCGGCTGACGCCGCGAAGCTGAGAAAATATCCGCCCTGAACTTCGCCGGCGTTTTTCGCTCGGATAGCGTTTTGTTACGATTTGTATCGGCTCGGCGCTTTCGACGCCCCGCCCTGGGACGTTTCCGGCAGGACATGAATGTTTCGGTGCGCAGCAGCCTCGACACGCTATCCCGCAGGGAGCGGCTTCGACTTTCGCGAAGCCCAGCGTTCCTCGATATTGCGAATGACGAGGAAAAGCGCCGGCACGACAAACACGGACAGCACCGTCGAGATCAGCATGCCGCTGACCACCGAGATTCCGATCGACTTGCTGGCATTCGCGCCGGCGCCACTGGCAAGAACGAGCGGTACCATGCCGAGGATGAAGGCGATCGACGTCATCAGGATCGGCCGGAAGCGCAACCGCCCGGCGGTGACGGCCGCCTCCATCAGGGGCTTGCCTTCCTTGATCCGCAACTCACGGGCGTATTCGACGATCAGGATGGCATTCTTGGCCGCAAGAGCGATCAGCAACACAAGACCGATCTGCGTGTAGAGCGTGTTCTGCAGACCGAGCGCCAACAGAACGGCCACGGTGCCGCAGAGCGCCAACGGTACGGAGAAAATGACCGGAAGCGGCCCGAGCCAGCTTTCGTACTGACCGGCGAGCACGAAATAGACGAGCACGAGCGCCAGGCCGAAAGCGATATAGATCTGGCTGCTGGCAAGCTTCTCCTGATAGGAAATCCCCGTCCAGTCGGTGGTTGCGCCGGCAGGAAGAACCTCTGCCGCGGCAGTCTCCAGGATGCCCATCGCTTCACCCGAACTGATATCCGACTGCGGGCGCCCTACGATGGAGGTCGCCGGATGCAGGTTGTAGAGCGAAATGAGCGAGGGACCGACCTTCTCCTCGACGGTCAGCATGCTGCTGACAGGAACCAGTGACCCTGAGGCGTTTGGTACCCTCAGTCGCGCAATGCCCTCCACCACACTTCGATACGAACCCTCTGCCTGAACATAAACCTGAAACGTATGACCGAAACGGGTGAACTGGTTGACATAGGACGACCCAAGATATCCGGACAGTGTATTGAAGATATCGCCGATCGCGACGCCGAACGTGGCTGCCTTCGTGCGATCGATGGTGACACCGAGTTGAGGCGCGCTGAAGTTGGCATTGACCTGTGCGGCCTGCAGCCGCGGATCATCGAGCGCGCGGTTCGCCACCTGGTTTGCGATATTGGAAAGCCGATTGAAATCGCCACTACCATCGGTCAGCTCGACCATCATGGTGAAGCCGCCGGTATTGCCGATGCCCTGGATCGAGGGCGGGGGAACCGCAATGGCAAAGCCGTCGTCGAGATTGGCGAGCTTCGACGAAATCGCATTGTAGATTGGCAGCAGGCTTTCCTCCTTGCCGCGCTCATCCCATGGCTCCAGCACGATATAGGCCATGCCGGCATTGGAAAGCGGCGCGTTATTGTCGAGCAGGGAAACCCCAGCAACGGTGATGACGTTCGCGACGCCAGGCTGCTCACGAAGCCGTCGTTCCACCTCTGTCAATGCCTTGTCGGTCCGCTCCAGGGACGCTCCAGCTGGAAGCTGCACGGCGGCCACGAGATAACCCTGGTCCTCGATCGGCAGAAAGCCGGTCGGAATGCGGGACAGTCCCAGAAAGGCGAGTGCGACGATGACGGCCGTCGCGGCCGCAACGAGATAGCGAAAACGCAAGACCTTCGACAGCAATCTGGCGTAGCCGTTTTCCAGACGGGTGAACCCGCGGTCGAAGAGCCGAAAGACAATATTGCGCTCCTCCAATGGCTTGATCGGCCGCATCCATAACGCCGCCTGGACCGGCTTCAACGTGATGGCATTGATCGCGCTGATAACAGCGGTGGCCGCAATCACGAGGGCGAACTGCTGGTAGAGCCGACCGGTTAACCCGGGGAGGAAAGCCGCCGGCAGGAAGACCGACACGAGAACCAGGGTGATGCCGATCACCGGCCCGAACAATTCGTCCATAGCCTTCTCCGCGGCCTTGGGGCCGGAGAGACCATCGGACATATGGCGTGCTGCACCTTCCACGATGACGATCGCATCGTCGACGACGATGCCGATCGCCAATATCAGGGCGAAGAGCGTCGACATGTTGATGGTGAAGCCGAGCGCGCTCATCGCAGCGAACGCACCGACAATGGTGACTGGCACGGTCGTTGCCGGCACGAGCATGGCGCGCCAATCCTGCAGGAACAGCAGGATGACAGCCAGCACGATGACGCAAGCCTCGATCAGCGTCTTGTAGACCTCATCGACGGCCGCGTTGACGAACGTTGTCGTGTTGAACGGCACGGAATAGCTGAGCCCCGCCGGAAAGGCTTTCGACAGCTCGGTCATCCGCTCCTCGACCGCCGTTGCCACGTCGAGGGCATTGGCCTCGGGAAGCTGGCTGATGGCGAGTGCTGCGGACGCCCGTCCGTTTACGCGGAAAATCTGACCGTAGGATCTTGAACCGAGTTCGACCCTCGCGACATCCCGCACGCGGGTGATGGCGCCCGTCTGCGTATCGGTTTTGACGATGACGTTCTCGAACTGATCGACCTGATCGAGCCTGCCGGAGATATCGATCACCGTCTGGAACCCCTGACCGGTTGCGACCGGAGGCATGCCGATCTGTCCGCCGGACACGGTCTGGCTCTGCGCCTGGACGGCGCTGACGATATCCGAAGGCTGCAAACCTCGAGCCTGCAACCGATCAGCATCCAACCAGATGCGCATCGCATAGTCGCCGGCTCCGAAGACGGAAACGTCGCCGACACCTGACACACGAGCGAGTTCATCCCGCAGGTTGATGTTCGCATAGTTGGCGAGGAACAGGCTGTCGTAACGAGGATCGGAAGCGCTCAGCGTCACGAAGGCGAGAACAGATGTGGAGCGTTTGCGAACCGTCACACCCTGGGACTGTACGGAGCTCGGAAGCTGGGAACTTGCGGCATCTACACGGTTCTGTACGAGGATTTGCGCCTCGTCCGCATTCGTTCCGATATCGAAGGTGACCGTCAACGTATAGGAGCCATCACTCGAGCTGGTCGATTGCATGTAAATCATGCCGGGGACACCGTTGACCTGCTGCTCGATCGGCAGCGCGACGGTATCCATCAGCGTTTTGGCGCTCGCGCCAGGATAACGCGCCGTGACCTGAATGGTCGGCGGCACGATGTCGGGATATTGGGCGATCGGAAGGGTGAAGAAGGCGATCGCGCCGATCAGGATCGTCAGCAACGCAATAACGTTGGCCAGGACCGGTCGCTCGATAAAGAATTTGGAGAACATGAGGACTGTCCGATCAATCGGTGGCCGGTGCGGATGTGCCCTGCACCTGCTGGATTTCATCCTGGGAGGATTGCAACGACGTCTGCCGCTTCCTCACGACCTCTCCCGCTCGCACACCTGCCAGAGCGTTCGTTACGATCAAGTCGCCGGATGAAAGCGACCCTGCAATTTGCTGAAGGTCCCCGTTGCGCTCCAGCAGCGTCACCGACTTCCGTTCCACCACGCCGCTGTTGTTCACGATCAGTACGAAACGCCCCTCCTGGTCCGTTCCGATCGAGGACGGTGGCACGAGGAGAGCATCCTTGATCGTTTCGACAGGGATGCGGATGCGCACGAACAGGCCTGGGAGAAAAGCAAGGTCCTTGTTGTCGAAAACGGCACGCACCGAGAGTGTTCCGGTATCAGCGGCGGTCTGGGGCGCCACATAATCTAGTTTGCCTTTGTACGGAAAATCGTTGTCGATCTGCGTGCCTGCTTCGACGTCGACATTGCCGACATCCTTCAGCGTCAGTCCCCGTTTGCGGACCTGTTCGCGGATCTCCAACATCTCCGTATCGGATATCGAAAAGGAAACATGGATGGGATCGAGCTGGACGATCGTGGCAAGCGTCGTCGCGCTGCCTGAGCCCACCAAAGCTCCGACATCTGCCTGATGTTCCGTGACGAAGCCGTCGAACGGGGCCGAAACTGTTGTGTAGCCCAGATTGAGTCGTGCCTGCACGAGCGAAGCCTTGGCGGCATCGAGTTGGGCCTTCGCCGTATCCCTGCTTGCGCGGGCATTGTCGACATTGGCCTCCGTTGTCACACTCGTCCGGGCCAATTGATCCTGGCGGTCGAGTTGGCGCTGTGCGTTATCGAGCGTTGCCTGCGCCTGTTCGACGCTGGCCTCGGCCTGTTGGAACTGGGCGTGATACTGATCAGGCTCGATCAGGAAAAGGCGCTGACCTGCCTTGACCTCCGTGCCATCCTTGTAGTCGATAGATGTGAGAGTTCCCGAAACCCTGGCAACGAGATCGACACTGTTGAGAGCCTTGGTCGTGCCCGTCGCGTAAAGATAACGCGTGACGGTCGCTGTTTTCGGTCGTGCCACAACGGCGGTCTGGGGCGGCTCGGACTGCCCACTACCACTTCCGTGATCATCGCAAGCGGCAAGCGATGCTGCCATCAGCGCCAAACCAAGCATGATCGCCAGACGCGATCGTGTGACACGATAGTGTCGATATCCTTGCATTTAATACATCTTCCTGATTGGGCGATCGTCCGGGATCCGGTCCCTATCGCGGTGCCTGCCAGCAGGCGCCCCGAACAGCCTGGGAACTGTCCTGGACGCCTGCTGCGCTGGGGCCGAGGGCGGTGGCGCCAGCGAAGTTTGACCCTGATTAGAGCACCGGTTGCGCTATCGTGCCGGAGAGCGACCGCTTGGTCTTCGGATTGCAGCCCTCACACAGTGCACTTTCTCTGGTTCTGGATAGCTCAATCCAGCGTGACGGATCCGTGCCGAACCCGGACGTTTCCAGCAGGGCCTCGTGTTACGGCCGCGCCGGCGCATTTCTCGTCATTGCAGCCACCGACGGCCGCTCTTCCGCCGCCATAGGGACCGCGCGTCACGGCAGCGCCGCCGCAACCGTCGTCATTGCAGCCGCCGACGGCAGCTCTTCCGCCGCCGTAGGGGCCGCGCGTCACGGCAGCCCCGCCGCAACCATCGTCATTACAGCCCCTAACCACCGACCTTGATCCACCGCCGTAATAGACATTCCACTCACCGTACCAGGGACGCCCGACATAATAGGTGTTCCAATAGGCCTGATTGAAGGCGACGACAGTGAGGCCGATGGCGGGAGCGACCGTAGGCGTGACGACGACGGTGCTTCCACGATAGAAGACCTGTACGTAGTTTGCGGCGACCCAGCCACGATCCCGGCCCCAACTGACATCGCACCAGGAGGTATTCGCCGTGCAGCCGTAGACCGTCAATGCGGCGCGCGCGGGCAGCGTGATGACGACCGGATAGCGGGTGCTTGGACCGGCGCGCATGTTCACGTTGGTGACCGCCACAGCCGACGTGGCAGCGGCCGCGCTGGTGGGTGCCATTGCCGACAGCAAGACCGACAAGCCGGCAACCATCGCGGCTGCCAGGAAGTTGACGCATTTCATGTGGTTTCTCCTGATTGGGGCGCAATGCGCGAATTGCTATCGACGATCAGCGCGATACGGTTGCATTGCGGGTGACCGAGCGGCCTTGCGGGCCGGTCGTTGTGCGGGTGCCGGTGCAGGTGCCATTTGCGCAAGAGGCCGAGCCTTGGCGTGTCACGCTATTTCCGTAAGGTCCCGTACCGGTGATCGAACGGGAGCAATTTTGATTGCCGCAACTGCCGGAGGCATGAACGGAAGACTGACCGCGCCATCCGTAGATGTGAGCGTCACGGTTCCAGGCATTGGCCTCCGCCATCATCGCAGCGGACATCACCGTCGCCATCAGGGTCAGGCTTGCGAGTTTTTTCATGATCCAGTTTCCTTTGCGTCGTGGTCAGCTCACGGCGTCTGCCGGACCTGTGAGAGGCAAGCTAGCGTGCCCGCGTAAACCCGCTTTGAACGGGGCATATCGTTTTGTTTCAGTTTGTTAACGGGGTGAGTTCGTTTGTAAAAATGGGAAGCTGGCACTTGCGCCTGCGTGAGTTGAACGGCAACAATACTGGCCATGGAGAAAGCAAGCCCGACAGTTCTCATCGTGGAAGATGACGCCGAGATCCGCAGCCTTGTCGCGGATCTACTCGGGCGAGAAGGATTTATCGTACGCGAGGCGGCCAATGCGGTAGCAATGGACGAGTTGTTCGCGCGGACGAGGCCCGATCTGCTTGTTCTCGATATCATGCTGCCTGGAGAAGACGGACTATCGATCTGCCGGCGGATCAGGGCCGCAAACAACATTCCGATCTTGATGCTGACGGCGAAGGGAGACGAGATCGACCGTGTGGTCGGGCTTGAGATGGGAGCGGACGATTATCTTGTCAAACCATTCGGCCCGCGGGAGCTTCTCGCGCGTGTGCGGGCACTTCTGCGGCGCGCAAGCGCCGTCTCCGCTCCGATGTCTTCGACAATGCGTCGTTTTGCATTCGACCGTTTCGTCATCGATCTGGATGCCCGTTTGCTCGTTGATGCGGAAGGTATTCCACTTTCGCTGACCAGCGCCGAGTTCGACCTGCTCGCCTGTTTCGTCAGCCGCCCACGCCGCGTTCTCACCCGGGACCAGATTCTCGACTGGGTGCACGGGCGTGCCGCCGAACCCTTCGACCGCACCGTCGACGTGCTGATATCGCGCATGCGCAAGAAGTTTGATGCGGCGAGCCCGGGTTCCAACCTGATCAGCACGATACGCAATGGCGGTTATCTTTTCACCGCTCCCGTCCATCAGGTGCCCTGATGCGCTCCTTGACGCTCGCCAGCCGGCTGACGGCCATTGTCGTCGTTTCGCTCCTCGCGGTTTGGCTGGCATTGGTCGTCAGCTTCTACGCCGGGCGCGACTGGGAGGAAGAGAATTTCTGGCCGACGCCTGGCCGGATCGCAGCGATCGTATCGGCTGTTGAAGCAGCTTCACCGGAGCAGCGCTCCGATATCCTTGCCGCCTTGAATACGCGGACGCTGACTGTGCGGGTAGAAGACACACCGAATCGGCGCCCCTTGGCTGATCCCGCCAAAGTGGTTGATGAGGAGCTTATCAGGAAGTACGCCGAGGAACTTCGCGACCGAGCATTTACCGTATCGCAACATTCTGTACGCCTCGACAGACCAAACGTTTTCCGCATCTGGTCGCGGGCGCGCCAAGCTCTGGAAGTCAGGATCGGACTGGAAACAGGGAACACTCTGGTGATCGAGAGCACCCCTCCCCTGCTCGTTACCCCTTTCGGTCTCCCGACCGGCATTGGAGCGGGGCTTATCGGAACAGGCGCTGCGCTCATAGCATTGATCATCCTTTTTCGCGAAATCAGGCCGCTGACGCAGCTTGCTCGTGCCGTCGACCACATGGACCTGGATGGCAACCCGATCGCTTTGCCGAACGTCAAGCGGCAATCCGCGGAGATCCGGGCGCTGGTCGTGGCCTTCGATCGTCTACAGACAAGGCTCTCCCAGCTCCTGCGCGCCCGGATGGCGATGCTGGGAGGCATTTCGCATGACGTGCGGACATTTGCGACAAGGTTGCGCTTGCGGGTGGATTCAATACCCGACGAGCAGCAGCGTCGTCGCGCCATCGCCGACATCGCGGACATGATCCGTCTGCTGGACGACGCGCTTTTGGCGTCACGTGTGGGCGCAGGAGATCTGTTGGAAGAGCTCTTGGAATTCGACGAAATTGCCCGTAACGAAGTTGAAGATCGCCGCTCCGCCGGCGCGCCGGTAGACCTACTCGTTACCTCGGAGGCTGAAGGTATCACAATCCTGGGCGATCGCCTGGCGTTACGCCGGGTCATCGCAAACCTGATCGAGAATGCCATCAAATACGGCGAAAACGCTCATGTCACCGTGTCAGCTTCCGCCCAATATGCCATCCTGTCCGTTGATGACGTGGGTCCGGGGATTCCTCCTGAGCTGGAAGATGTCCTGACCGAACCCTTTGTCCGCGCCGAGGTCTCGCGCAGCCGCGATACGGGAGGAGCCGGGCTTGGCCTTGCAGTCGTTCGAAATCTCGTCGAGGCACACGGTGGGATCTTGAAATTTGAAACCCGATCGGGTCAGGGATCGCGGGTCACGTTTCAGATTCCACGGTTTCAAATGTAGGCGTGTTTCATCAGCTCTGCCGCGAGTGAACCAAGTACAACCTTCTCGTGCCGGAGAGGGAAAAAGAGCGCATGACCGCTGATAACGATAAAAATCAAGGAAACAAAAATGACCGATACCGCAACACGAGTGAAGAAAATTGTAACTGGTTATCTCGGGGTGAGTCCCAGCCTGGTCGCAGAAAGCGCGAGCTTTACCGAAGATCTTGGCGCGGACTCGCTTGAGATCGCCGAAATGATCATAGCCTTCGAAGAAGAATTCGATATTCAAATAGAAGACGACGCAATGGACTCCATTCTGACCGTCGGGGATGCCGTGAAGTTCATCGAGAAGACCAAAACCTGATCGTACGATATCAGATCGCGACCGCAAGCGCGTCAGGACCGCATTGGCGGCCTCGTAGAGCGCCCAGCTGGCGGGCCCGTCGCCGCAGCAGCTGATCCGGCCTTGGATGTCGGTCTCACCGGACTGATAGCGAAACGGCGTCAGCCCCAGATGCGCGCCCACTGCCCGCGACGAACCGCTCCGGCCGGTCGATCGTGGCGCACGATGTCAAGCACCTGCTTGGTCAGGCGGGCGAATTTGCTGCGCATCGCCGCCAGCACCGCAAGCAGCGGCTCCACCCATTCCATCACGTCGGTCTCACCCGCGCACGCGGTCCGCAAAGGCCGATCGCGACACTTTCCCGACCTTGAGCCCGGCCTCTCGCAGAACCGTCCGCACCACGCTCTTTATGCTGACCATCTCCTTCAGCACCGTAGGAGGGGCATCTCGCAGCGATCGCCACAGTCGGCATTGCCTACTCTTCACAGATAGCCGACGCCGACGCCAATGGCGCGGAAACCGCGATCCAAGCCTTCGGCAAGTTCAAGGTGAAGGCAACGCCGGAGCGTGAAGGTCGTAACCTTGCAGCCGGGGCAACCATCAAGATTGCCGCCTCGAAGAAGCTGGCCTTCACCCCTACCAAGGCCATCAAGGACTCCCTCAACGGCTGAGACGTTTCAATAATCCCGAAAGCCTCAATGCTGAGAAGCGCGGCCGTCACCCCTGCACCGACATGCTTCCGGTTGGCAAACGCACCCTCATAGATGAAGCCGCTGTCACGGCATCCGTCCATTTTCGGACCAATTGAGTGCGCAACGAAGTGGCGGTTTTTCGTCTATCGCGCACCAGGTCCCGCAGATACAGTAAGAGCCTGCCGGCCATGCAAAGTGGCACTTGCAGGATGGCGGAAGGGATCCGCCATCCTTTTTTCTCCCTCAAGGATGCAACCCAGCAGCTTGAGCCTCCTGATGGAAACGGCGAAACAGTGGTCCGACCCGCTTATGCCGGTCATGGCCGGGCGGATGAACCAATCCCACCCGGCGGCCGGCGCGAGCTTCCCGCTTTAGCCAATCGCTGATCGTCTCGGCGCTGGTATGATCGATGAAATGCAGGTTGTTCGCTGCAAGTCGCACCTTGCGATCTGGCGGAAGGCCTTCCAGTGTCTGGATCAGGGATGGCACGTCCTTCGCCGTGGCCGCACCGTCGAGATCAACCGCGATCGCGTCCATCTCCTCGCGCCGCTCGATGTTGAGCTTGCGGCGCAGGTAGGGCACAATTTCCAGGATCGACAGCGTCAGACCGAGGCCGACGCCGAACAGCAGGTCCTGGGTCACCACCGTCACGGCCGTCGCGATCCAAATGCCGACCGGCACCCAGCCGTGGTGACCGAACAAGTGGTCCGGACGTAGATTGTCCATCCGCCGAATACGATCACCAGCATAAAATCGCTCGCAAAACGAGATGGCATCGCCAACCCGAAGATACGAAAAAACCTGTTGCTCAATCCTAAAATTCGAAGCTGCCTCTTGACTAGGATGCAACCAGTGTTGCGGTTGCGATACGACTTAATCTGGGGGGCCTGCCATGTACTATTATATCGATGAAAGCGGGAATACCGGTCTCAACCTGTTCGATATAAACCAACCCAAGCTGTTCTATGGGGTGCTTGGCTGCCCGGCCAATCTCGATGTGATTGTGGAGCCTTTGCTGGCAGAGCTGAGGAAGGAACTAGGCGTAAAGCGCATCCACGCCGCAGAACTCGGTGTAGGCCGCCTTATCCCGGTAGCAAAGCGGATTGCAGATTTCAGCAAGAAACACGACCTGCGGTTCTCCTTGCTCAAGGTTACCAAAGAGGATCATGCGGTGATCAGCTTCTACGATCAGGTGTTCGACTCCGGATTGAACAAGGCGGTGTCGTGGCATCATTACTTCACTCCCCTTCGTTACCCGATGTTAATGAAAGTCGCATTTCTCTTCGATGACCAGCTGAGGAAAGACGCTTGGGCGGCACGGAAGGAAACCAACCCGGCAAAGAGCGCGTCCGCGCTGGTCACGATCTGCAATACTCTCCTTTCTCGCGTCGATCGGCTTCCCGACGCACGCTCCCGAGAACTTGTGTCAGGCGCATTGAAATGGGCAGCGGCCAACCCGTTCGAGATCGACTATGGTGTCGGCAACAAGGACACGGCCCTACAGATTTCGCCGAACCTGGTCGGCTTTCAGCAGGTCATGCAGGTCATGGCGGTTCAGTCGAACAAGAAGGGGCGCTCCATCCGCAAGATCACGGTTGATCGCCAGACCGAGTTCAACAAGGCGCAAGGCGAACTTGCGAGCTGGTACGAGAACCTTCGGACCGTCAAGCACAATACCGATCTCGGTCCGGGTATGCCAAAATTCGACTATTCAATGATGCCAGAAGTCCCGCCAACATTCACACCCGGCGATGAAAGCGCTGGATTGGAACTAGTGGACGTGACCCTATGGATCACAAAGCGTCTGGAGGAAAAAAAGGATGTTCCCGCCCAGCTACGGCACCTGTTTGCCAGCCAGACTAAGCGTGGACTGGTCGATGAAGTTTCACTCGATGCGATAGACAAGCGCTGGCGGCACCTTCTGTCGCTGCCAGTTCCTGACAAGCCCCTTCCTGCCGATCTCGATAAACACTTCAAGGAATTGGAGGACGCGAGAAAGGCGACGGTTGCTGCGCTGGGATAAAATGCTGCTCATGCGTGTCGAAGGTATCCAAACACGCGCGTGCTGGTTTTCCAGAGCGCGGATCCAGAGTTCTTCATTGCCCATGTCGACATGACCTTGATCGATGAGCCGCATGCCTTCGACGAGCTTGCCCGCAATGCGAGGCCGGCATCGCATCCTTCCTCTCACCAGACGCGGCCGAGCGCCAAGGCGGCAATCACGAAGCGACTCGACCAGCTCGACCGGCGCATGACCCGGGTGGAACGCGATGTCGGTATCCCCGTCGAGACGCTGGCCATCTTCGTACCTTTCTGGGTGACGGCGACGACGCCGGCATGCCCGAGCCTGCCGCTCAGGCCGCTCGCGCCAAGACGGGCGAGCGGTACGAGGGCGTTCTTCGCAGCTCTCGGTCGTCGACTCGCGAGCAGGCCGAAGCTCCAGGCAGGAAATCTCGGAGGACAGCCCGATCCCCCACATCGGGCGGAATAGTCAGCCAATATGGATGGCAGCGAGCGCATCCATCAGAGATTTCAAACATCAATTTCGGACGATTGAAAAGATATCGCGGATTTCCGAGCATAGATCGTTTCTACCGGCATAACTATCGTATTGCCTGACTACGGAGCGATACAGTGATTTGCACCACGATCCATGCCACAGCCGCGACTGCAGCTGGTCGCATCGAAGCACTGACGGGCGCGCTGCTTGCGATCCTTCTGCTTATTGCTGGGCTGTTCTTTGCGTCCTCAGCCGCCGCTCAGGAGGCAGATGGAGAGCGCTTGTTCCGGCAGCGTTGCGCCGCCTGCCACAACATCGAGCCGGGACAAAACAAAATGGGTCCCCACCTCCTTGGCGTTATTGGCCGGACTGCCGCCAGCATCGAAGGCGCGAACTATTCCGACGCGATGCAATCTTCAGGCATTACCTGGGACCGCCAGTCACTCGACACCTTTCTCGCCGCGCCGCGCCAGATGATGCCCGGGACACGGATGACCGTCAGCGTCCCCGATGCGGCGCAACGAGCCGCAATCATCGATTACCTCGAAAGCCAATCACCAGATTGAGGAGAACTATTCATGACAGCCTTCACGATCAACGGGAATGCGGTTGATGTCGCCGCCGAACGCGATACCCCGCTCCTTTGGGTGATTCGGGAACATCTAAAGCTGACTGGCACCAAATTCGGCTGCGGGATCGCGCAATGCGGGGCGTGCACCGTCCACGTCGACGGGGAGCCGACCCGCTCCTGTCAGACCTTCCTGGAGGATGTCGCCGGCCGTGAGGTGACAACAATCGAAGGTCTGTCACCCGACGGCAGCCATCCCTTGCAGAGGGCCTGGATTGCCGAACAGGTGCCGCAATGCGGTTATTGCCAGTCCGGACAGATCATGCAGGCCGCCGCCCTTCTTGCGGCCACACCCAATCCCACCCGCGAACAGATCATCGACCACATGGATGGGAATATCTGCCGCTGCGGGACTTATGTCCGCATCATCAGCGCAATCCAGCGCGCAGCACAGGAGGGCTGAACCATGACCCCGACTCAACGGCCTCAAAGTCGCGCGCTGTCGCGGCGTAGTTTCCTCGTCACAGCCGGCAGCCTCGGGATCGCGGTCACATTCGGGAGCCTGACCGACCTTGCCTACGGCGCGGCCATGGCCCCTGCCGCCAAGGGCGACTTCCGTCCCAACGCCTGGATCACGATCGCCGCAGACGGAACGGTCAGCATCATCGCGCCAGCCGTCGAGATGGGTCAGGGCATCACAACGACGTTGCCACTGCTCATCGCCGAGGAATTAGATGCCGATTGGAACCGTGTGCGGGTCGTGCAAGCGCCCTCTGACGCCGAGACCTACGGCAATCCTGGCTTCTACGGCATCCAGCTCACCGGCGGCAGCGAGTCGACGCGTGGTTATCATGCGCTGCTTCGCCTGACCGGTGCCCAGACCCGCCTGATCCTGATGGCGGCCGCTGCCGGCATGCTGAACCTGCCAGTGAGGGAGCTTACGACCGAGCCAAATAGAGTATTGCACTCCACCTCGGGCCAGGCACTGGATTACGGTGAGATCGCCGCCAACGGTGTGCTGCCGAATCCGCTGCCGCAGGCAACGGAGGCTGATCTCAAGCCGAGCGACAGGTGGCGTTACATAGGAAGCCGCACGATCCCGCGGATCGACGTGCCCTCGAAGGTCGATGGAACCGCGGTCTTCGGGATCGACGTCCAGCTTCCGGGCATGCTCTATGGCGCGGTTTTGCGGGCACCGGTTCAGGACGAGCGGCCCGAAGCCATCGACGACGTCGAAGCGCGGGGTGTGCCAGGCGTCACGCATATCGTCCCACTGCCTTACGGCGTCGGCATTATCGGCGAGACGGTTGAAGCGACCAGGCGTGCGAAGGACCTGCTCAACGTGACCTGGAGCACGACATCACGGGTTCGCAACTACACGAGCCAACGGCTGCTAGACGAATACCGCGCCGTCGGCCGCGACCTCGAGAAGCAAGGCGTTCCGGCGCACATAACTGGTGATGCCGAGGCCGCGATTGCCGGCGCCAAGACTGTGATAGAAGTCGACTATATGAGCGACCATGTCGCCCACGCGACGATGGAGCCGATGAACGCCACTGCACTGGTGACCGGCGACAGGGTAGAAATCTGGGCGCCGACTCAGGGGCCAACGGGTACCCAGGGTTTCGCCGCGGAAGTCGCGGGCACCACGCCCGACAAAGTGAGGGTCAACACCACCCTGCTTGGCGGCGGCTTCGGACGCAAGGCCGAGGCCGACTTCATCATCGATGCGGTGTCGCTGGCCAAGGCCGTGGAGGGGCGGCCCGTCAAGGTCATCTGGAGCCGCGAGGATGACGTCCGCCACGACAAGTTCCGGCCGCTCGAGGCACAGCACATCAAGGTGGGGCTGGATACCGAAGGTAATATCGTCGGCTGGCGGCACAGGATCGTGGCGGACTCCATTTTTGCGCGAACATTGCCGCCGGTGTTCGCAGAGGCGGGCGGGCACGACGACGTGGTGACCGAGGGTGCTAAGTTCAACTACGCCATCCCCTCCCACCAAATTGAATATCTGCGTCAGGATAACGGGCTCGCCATCGGGTTCTGGTTCGCAGTGGGGGTCGGCTATACGAGGTTCGCAATCGAATGCGTTGTCGACGAGATCGCCGCCGCCAGAGGTATCGACCCCGTCGCATTGCGGCTGGAACTTCTCAAGGACCAGCCGCGTGCGCGGAAGGTGATCGAGACCGTTGCCCAGATGGCCGAGTGGGATCGGACGCGGGACGGGCGCGGGCTTGGCATTGCTTACTCCGATGCTTTCGGCTCGCATTGCGCACAGGTCGCTGAGGTCTCGCTTAACCGGGACACGGGTGAGATCCGGGTGCATAAGGTCTGGTGCGCCATCGATCCCGGCGTGGCGATCCAACCGCTCCATATCGAGGCGATGATGATTACCGGCATCACCAACGGGACTGGCCATGCGTTATTCGAACAGATCAATGTCGTCAACGGCGAAGTGCAAGAGTCGAATTTCGACACCTACCGTGTCATCCGCATGTCCGAGGCGCCAGAGATCGAGGTGGCCGTGGTGCCAACGCCCGGCAGTCCTTTTGGCGGCATCGGCCAGGCAGGCCTTCCCCCCACCGGGCCGGCGATCGCCAACGCTGTCGCGCGGTTCGCCGGGGGTGTGCGGCTTCGCCACTATCCGTTCACTCCAGAGCGAGTGAAGGCGGCGCTGGAAGCCTGGATTTCCCCGGTGGGTCGGCCTATCTCCACCCATAACCGCACGGCGTCGTGGTTATGGGTGGCCCCTTCTCGATCTGCACCGCCTTACCTGCAGCCATGATAGTCTTCAGTCACTAGCATCCCACGCTTGAGATTGCTTTGCGTTACGAAGCGCGATCCCTCCTCGGTGGATTGCGCGTCGTAGGCCGGCCCCTATCACTCGGCGCATTGTTCATACGGCCGACATTGCTTGATGAAGGCCCCTCTCAATCCGTATCAACGAAGAGCGCGATAATTCCTGGCTCTTCTTCTGGACCGGCCCATATGCCCAGCCAATTTCAGCCCGGCGAAGCCGTCAATCACGCATTTGTAGGAATGGGCAATTTATTTAAAGGATCGCGCGTGTTCGTCTGAGCCGGAAAAGAATAGCCTCTCAGGTGAAATAGCTGAAATCCTGAGAGTTGTTCATGTCGTACGCGATCTTCGTCAATGGCCAGATTCACCACGTCGAAGATGACGGCCAGACGCCGCTTCTATGGGTGCTTCGCGACACGCTGAAGCTCACCGGTACCAAATACGGGTGCGGTGTGGCCCAATGTGGCGCATGCACCGTCCATGTGGACGGTCAGCCCATGCGATCCTGCACGTTGCCGCTGGAAATCGCCGCGTCATCTCAGATTACCACGATCGAGGCGGTCGAAGGCGCCGAGGCCGATGCGGTCCGAGCCGCCTGGTTGGCGCGCGACGTTCCGCAATGCGGTTTCTGCCAGTCGGGGCAGATCATGAGCGCGGTGGCCTTGCTGCGCGCTGTCGGCTCGCCGACGGATGGGGATATCGACACCGCCATGAGCGGCAATATCTGTCGTTGCGCCACCTACAACCGTATCCGGGCCGCGATCCATGATGCCGCCGGGACGCTTAGGAGGCAGGCAACGTGATCATATCGCGAGAATCTTCGCCCAAGCCGCGCCGACGGCGCTTTCACATCGGCTGTCTCCCGATAGTGCTTGTGGTCGTTGCGGCAATCGTCCTGGCGATCGTTTATGTACTCTATCCAAGGACGATGCCGCAGACGCAGCCCATTCCCGCAGCCCAGTTACTCGAACAGATCGAGCGTTTGCGGCCCGTGTCTGATTTCGATGGCATTCCCGACCTGCAAGAGAGATCGGTTGCGCTGTTCAGAGAAGCCGGCCGCGTGCTGGAGAGCCCGCGCTGTATGAATTGCCATCCGCGCACCGATCGGCCGACCCAGACCGATGCCATGCGACCGCACACGCCGTGGGTCTCTCGTGGCCCCGATGGGGCCGGTGAAGCGACCCTGCGGTGTTCGACATGCCACCGTGACGAGAACTACGCTGCATCTGGCGTGCCGGGCAACCCCAAGTGGAAGCTCGCGCCGATTGAAATGGCGTGGCAGGGCAAGACGCTCGGCGAGATCTGCCGGCAGATTCTGGATCCCGCGCGTTCTCATATGAATCGCGAGGAATTGTTCCGGCATATGGTCGAGGACGAACTTGTCGGCTGGGCATGGACCCCCGGTGGCCAGCGCACACCCGCACCCGGCACCCAGGCGGAATTCGGGGCAATCATCAAGGCTTGGCTCGACACGGGCGGAGAGTGTCCGAGATGAGTTGGTCGTTTTTGAAGAGGAAAAGCTCATGACCGAATCAAAGGTCGAGAAACGACGCTTCGCTATGACGCGACGCCGATTGATCCTGGGTGGATCGCTCGTGGGCGGTGCCTTGGTTGTCGGCTATACCGCCACCCATCCCATGCAGGTCGCAGGCGCCATTCTGCAAGGCGGCGGCAGCGACCCGGAACCGAGCGTCTTTGGACCGTTCGTCCGCATTGGTGCCGATGACTGGGTGACGGTGGTCAACAAACACCAGGAAATGGGCCAGGGCATCCATACTGCGTTGGCAGCAATGGTCGCGGAAGAGCTCGACGCGGATTGGGATCGCGTACGCGTGGTCGATGCGCGCGGCAACTTCCGCGCCTATGGACCGCAGCTGACGGCCGGATCCAATTCGGTTGCCAGCAACTGGGATACACTGCGCAATGCCGGTGCTGCAGCAAGAGCTATGTTCGTCGCGGCAGCCGCCGCGCGCTGGGGCGTTTCGCCACAGTCGATTGCGATCAGAGACAGCGTCGTATCCCATACCGGCTCGGGCCGGTCTGCGACCTTCGCCGAGTTGCTGACTGATGCTTCGCGCCAGAAGTCGCCACAGGCGCCGGAACTGAAACAACCCGAAGACTACCGGCTGATCGGTACCGATCGGGTACGACGCAAGGATACCGTGCCCAAGATCACTGGAGGGCAGGTCTATACGCAGGACGTCGATTTGCCCGACATGCTCGTCGCCATGGTGGCGCATAGTCCACGCTTCGGCGGCAAGCTTGCCCGGTTCGATGCATCCGATGCACTCAAGATTCCAGCTGTCGTCGATGCCTTTGCGATCGAAACCGGTGTCGCGGTCGTCGCGGAAAACACCTTTGCGGCCAGACGGGGCCGCGACGCGCTAAGGGTCGAATGGGATGACAGCGAGGCCGAGACGCGCTCGACGCCGGAGCTTTTCCGCTATTATCACGAAGTTGCCGCCGGTCGAACCGATATTAAACCGAATGTCCTTGAGACCAAGGGCGATCCGGACACGCAATTCGGGTCCGATGTCCTCGAGTTTACATTCGACTTCCCCTATCTCGCCCACGCGCCGCTGGAACCGATGAACTGTGTCGCTCAGATCGATGGCTGGGACATCAAGATCATGTCGGGCACTCAGTTGGTCACGCTCGATCAGGTGCATGCAGCGCGCATCGGCCTGACGATCCCGGGCAAGGTCGATATAGAGGTACTTCCGGCCGGCGGCTCCTTCGGGCGTCGAGGCACTGCAACCTCGGACTTCGTCGTAGAATGTCTGCGGATTGCGCGACACACCAACGGCCGTCCCGTCAAGCTGGTCTGGACCCGCGAGGACGATATGGCCGGCGGCTTTTACCGACCGATGGTGCATCATCGGGCTTGGATCGAACTTGGTCCCGACGGCTTCCCGACACGTTGGCGCCATCATGTCGTGTCGCAGGAAATGGTACCGATCGGCGGCAATTTCCAGAACTTCGAAGGCATCGCGGGCTCGCCCTATTTTGTCACCGCTTCGGTCGTCGACGGTAAGATCTTCTCGCCCAGCCATCCCGTTCAATGTGGCTTCTGGCGCTCTGTCGGCCTGTCGCATACCGGCATGGCGATAGAGCATATCATCGACCAACTTGCGCGGCAGGCTCGCCGCGACCCGGCGGACTACCGTCGGGCGCTCTATCAGCGGGCAGATGCTGCCCGGCATCTGGCGGTGCTGAACGAACTCTGCCTCAAATCGGGCTGGGGTAGTCCGATCGAAACTGGCTGGGCGCGAGGCATGGCCATTACGGAATGTTTCGGCACAGTCGTCGGCCAGGTCGCGGAAGTCCGGATTCAGGAAGGCCGCCCCGTTGTGCGCAAAGTGACAGCCGTGGTGGATTGCGGCATCCCGATCTCACCGGATCAGATCGCAGCACAGATGGAGGGGAGCATTGGCTTCGGCCTTACGGCCGCGCTTTACGGTGCGGTGACGTTGAAGGACGGTTTCGTTCAGGAAACCAATTTCGACAACTATCCGATCCTGCGCATGAATGAAATGCCGACGGTCGAAACCCACATCATGCGGTCTGCCAACAGGCCGACCGGGATGGGAGAACCTGGCGTGCCGCCGATTGCGCCTGCAGTGGCAAACGCGATGCTGATCCTGACCGGATCCCCGACAACAAGCCTTCCGATCCTGAGCGGCAACGCGCTCGGCAACAGCGTCGTATCCGTGCGATCTTAGCGTTCAGAGGGTGCAGGCCTTTGATCGGACGCAAGTTGCCCGCCCGCTGCCGCCACAGCAATCGTGTGCTGAACGCGACGGCTCCCGTTTCCGGTATCGGGACGCCGCGCACTGGACAGCGAGCTTGCAGCGACGGAATGTGTCTCCGGCTCGACCTTCCGAAAGCGCCCAAATTGACGTGGCGAGCAGCCCATGACGCGTTTGAAGGCCGTGCTGAATGCGCTTTCCGATTCATACCCAAGCGAAGCGGCAATCGTCGCGACGGGATCGCTTGAATTCTCCAGCCTGTCGCAGGCAAGCAGCATCCGCCATCGCGCCACGTACTGCATCGGCGGCTCGCCGACGCGCTCCTTGAACCTGAGAGCAAATGTCGAGCGCGACATGCCGGCGATCTCACCAAGCTCTTGCAGGGTCCATTGATAAGCGGGTTCGGCATGGACCGCCTTGATCGCGGCACCGAGCTGCTTATCCGCAAGAGAGAAGAACCAGCCGACACGGTCGCCGCCATCCGTGTCCAGATGCACGCGTAGTGCCTGCACCAGCATCATATGGGCCAAATGCTGCGCGACAAGGGCGTTGCCAGGCTGCTCTTCGCGCAGTTCCTTCATCATTTGCTCGACAGACCAGCGCAGTGCTGCCTGCTCGGGTTGCTCGTGGATGTGCACGATCGGCGGAAGCAGGCCCAGCAGCATATCAGCGTGATTGCCCTTCACGCCGAAGCGGCTTCCGACAAGAAACAATCCGCCGCCGCCGTTGAGCGTGACGACACCACCCCTTCGCGCGGCTGGGAATATCTCCCCGGCCCTGACCGCGGGCCCATCGATGCTGCTGCCAAGCCGGAAGGGGCGACCAGTCGGCAGCACGAAGCAATCGCCGGCCTCCAGGCGCACCGCATCGCTGACATCCTCGACGGTGAGCCAGCAGCCACCCGACACGACCGCGTAGCATTTGATGAGCTTGTGCTGATCGCCGAACTGGACAGCCCAATCGCCGCCGGCCTCGAAGCCAGAAGACACATAGGCATGAGGTTTAAGCAGCGAAAGGACGTCTGATAAGGGATCCATGGGCTCATATGGGACGATTACCAATATAAAGCGGGTCATATAGCATAGATCGTCCTAAAAGCAACTGCGCAATTAAGTCAGAATATAAATGCTGGCAAAGGCGCGACCGCGCTTCCGCCTTCAAACACCGGAGTAAAACATGATTGTGATACCACCCCACAGGCGATATTGGCCATCAGGTTGTCCAAAACCTTCTCCAGTCGAATGCATCAATCCGAGGGATGGGCGCGATCCATCACACATAGCCGAAGAGGTGCGAGAAACGTCGAGATCGTCAAAGGCTCCCATGGGGACGCTGATGTCGTGAACGAAGCGTTCAGTGGCGCCGACGCGGTATTCTGGCTCAACGCCAACGAGCTTCCGCCAGTGGTGCGAGGACACGCTCAAGCCCGCCGTGCTCGGCGGAGCAGGCATTCCGATCCCCCAACAGCAGGAGCATCAAGCCATGCATTTGACTGGCCACACCATTCTCATAACCGGCGGCACGAGCGGCATCGGCCGGGGGCTCGCTGAGGCTTTTCACAAGCTCGGCAACCGGGTTATCATCGCTGGACGCCGTCAGGTGCTCATCGACGAGATCACCGCTGCGCATCCGGGAATGCGTGGCCTGCAGGTCGATATGCAGGACCGGACGGCGATCGCTCATCTGGCCGAAGAAGTTCAGTCGCATTTTCCCGACCTCGACGTTCTTGTGAACAATGCCGGTATCTCGCGGCTCGAGACCTGGGACGGCGATGTGATCGACATCGAGACGTCACTCTCCATCATCGAGACGAACATCATAGGCGTCCTGCGGTTGACGGCTGCCCTGCTTCCAACACTCGCGAGGCAGCCGTCCGCGACCATCGTCACCACCACTTCAGGCCTCGCCTTCGTACCACGGTTCAACTACCCCACCTATTGCGCAAGTAAGGCGTTCCTCCATTCGTGGCTGCAATCCCTGCGTCACCAACTGCGCCAAAAGCCGATTGAAGTCATCGAGCTTCCGCCGCTGTACGTTCAGACTGACTTGCGGGTCCTCAGTAGGCGAGCGAACCGCCGCTATGCCGCTCGCCGACTACATCAGCGAAGTCATCAAGCTTCTCGGGGAACCTGCACCGGCCAGCGGCGAAATCCTGGTCGAGCGGGTTAAGGCTCTGCGCATGGCGGAGCAGCGCGGTGCGTATTCGGAAATCTACGCAAATCTCAACCCGACATAGGTGCCGGTATCACACGGTCAGAGCGAAACGCCGAGAGCATAGTTCGACTGGGTGCGATCCTCATTTCGAACCAGTTCTTGAGAGACTCACGAAAGGAAACTTCACAATGAACAGCGGACACGTTCAAGAGATCCCCCAAACGCAGCGACGGGCCAATCACGGCCAGCCACGTGGAAATTCATCCTCTGGACAGTCATTGCTTCCGTCGCGGCTGCCTTCGCCGCCTGGTTCAGCGCAGCACTGAACCTCGTGGTCTGGCGATGTTCGCAGGATTCATTGCCTGGTTCAGCCGCCCGACATCTGTGAAGAGAAGCTCGGCGGCGATGCTGTGCCTCTGGCTCGGCATTGCGATTGGCGCCGTGTCACACATTATGACTAGCGCTCTCATTCCCTTGCTCGACCACATCGCTTTGCCCGCAGTTGTGCCTCGTCGCGATTCTCATCGTCGGCCTGCGTACCCACGGTATTCTGAGAAACATGCTCGCATGGTTCCTCGGCATGGTGACGTACTTCGCGGCCAAGCTCGATCTTGCCGTCACCTCGTTCTTGCATTTGGCAATCGCGACTGGGATCGGGGCTTGCCGGCTATGCCTGCCAAGACCTGAACCGGCGCTTCGCCGAATAACTCGACTGCCTTTGGATCGCAAAGCAAACACGGCCTCTGTACCTTGGGCATTTCAGCGCCCGATTCACTCTAGCTGCAAGCAACTCGGCCTCAGCCGCAGAGCTTGCATATCTTTTCCAGATCGGCTTCGCCTGCCGGATTATAAATCATCAACTTGAGGTCCGGTCGGCCGTCGATCGCAAAAGACGAGAACTCGAAGGCAATCTCACCGACAACCGCGTGGCGTATCGTCTTCGCCCCTTCGCCAGTCGTCTGTACGTCATTTTCCGTCCACATTCGCACGAAATCGCTGCTCTTCTCAGATATCTCGGCGACGATCTCTGCGGCATGACTGCCCTCACCAGCACGAGCGGTTTCAGCTCGAAAAGTTGCGACTAGAAACCGGGCCACGGACTCCCAATCGCTCTGCGCGGCACGCGTCGCCGGGTCGAGAAACATCCGCCGCAATATGTTTCGCTCGCCCGGAGGTAGCACTTCGTAGTCAGTGAGAGCGAGCTTTGCTGCGCGGTTCCAGCCGACGATGTCCCAGGTTGAGGTTGCAACGGTTGCCGGGATCAAGGGCATGGCGTCGAGGAATCGTTGCAGTCGCCACGAGATTCCGCCGCGCGCGGAGCCATGGGTCTTCGGTGGACGGCCGATGCTGACAAGGAACAAATGCTCCCGTTCAGCTTCGGTCATCATGAGCGCGTCGGCGAGGCTATCCAGCACGCGCGGTGATGGCGCACCACCTCTCCCCTGTTCGAGCCAAGTGTACCATGTCGTGCTGATATGAGCCCGTTGAGCAACTTCCTCGCGCCGCAGGCCTGGTGTCCGGCGGCGCCCCCCGTAGCCAAGCGCGGCGGGATCGAGCCGCTGCCGACGGTCCCTCAAGAACGATCCGAGGCGATTCCTGTCGTCGATGACATTCAACCTGTCAGCCATTATAACAGTATAAACTCACGTATTTAACAGGTTAGAGTTTGGCCGATATTCTCCTCCTGGACAAGAAGGAGATTGGCCATGAGAGTGTTTGTCACCGGGGCAACGGGATTTGTTGGCGCAGCAATTGTGAAGGAACTTCTCGCGCACGGACACCAAGTTTTGGGACTTGCCCGTTCCGACCGCAGCGCGGATGCACTCGGAAAGATGGGCGCGGAGGTTCTCCGCGGTGATCTTGAAATGCCTGAAACGCTCCGGCACGGCGCCCAGACATCAGATGCGGTCATTCATACGGGCTTCGTACACGACTTCTCGCGTTTCGCCGAAGCGTGCGCGATCGACCGAACGGCGATCGAGATGCTCGGGGCCGCTATCGAAAACACGAAAAAGCCATTCGTCGTCACAGCGGGTGTTGCCTTCTTGGATGCGGCGGGGCCTGTCACGATCGAATCCGATCCAGCTTTTCCGCCGTCGGACGCCTATCCCCGAGCGTCCGAGGCGGCAGCCAAGGCGCTTTCTAATCGCGGCATCCCGGCGAACATCATGCGCCTGCCTCCATCCGTGCATGGCAAAGGCGACCACGGCTTTGTCCCGATGCTGATCGACATCGCCCGACGGACGGGCCTATCCGCCTATATCGGAGATGGACTCAACGCCTGGCCGGCGGTGCATGTGAGTGATGCCGCGCGCGCCTTTCGGCTCGCTGTCGCACGCGGCGCGAGCGCCGAGACATATCACGCCGTGGCCGAACAGGGCATTCCGTTCCGGGAGATCGCTGAAGCGATTGCGAAGGGCCTTGATGTTCCCTGTGTGTCGCTGTCCGTGGAGGGAGCGCAGGACCATTTCGACTGGTTCTTCGGCTTCGCCTCGATTGGCCAACCAGCCTCAAGCGATTGGACGCGAGCCCGCCTCGACTGGAACCCCACAGGTCCCGAACTTGTCACCGACATCATGAACGCAGGCTACTTTGCATCCAGCGTCGGGCAGAGCACGTAGCGAACATCAGATGAGCCTGCCCAAGCTTCGCCTACGGCAGTTAGCGGCAGCGTAGTGACCGGCGCATCGAATCTGGCCTTGTTCGTTTCCGTCAGAAGCTCGCGCGCGCCGGCCAGCAAATCCCGGATGGCGACGCTGCCGATGCCGCTGCCCATCAGTTCGAGCCCCGAACCGCGGAAAGTATCGCCGCGGAGCGAAATCTCGTCGCCGGCGACGGTGCCGAGCTGGACGTAGCGCACTCTCGGTTCGCCCATTCCGGAACCGCGATTCTTCGTCGCGGCCGCGATCACCCGGCTGGCAGGCTCGCCCCAGATAAAGTCGAGCACGACATCGACCCCGCGGTCGAACTCGGCGCGCAACGCCTCGTCGACGGCGGCGTCGAGAGCAATTCGCGCTTCGACTTCCAGCCGATCCAGCCGCTCGCGGCTGCGACCGACCGCGATGATCCTGTTTGCCCCGAAGTGCCGCGCGACCTGCACCGCCATGCCACCTGCAGCGCCGGTCGCGCCGTTGACGAGCACGGTAGAGCCCGGCTGGATCGGCGCCCGGCGCGTCAGGGCAACCCATGATGCCAGGCCGCCGGTCGCGACCGCCGCGGCGCGAACGTCGGAGATATCGTCCGGGATGGCGACGAGCATTTCTTTCGAGACCAGCGCCAGTTCGCCCATCGAGCCGAAGGGTGCCCTGGGGAATAGGAAATAGACCCGCCGGCCCTCCGGATCAGTGCCGACGCCATCCACGCCAGGTACGAAGCCGGCCTGGGAGCCGCTCGTGTAATGCCTGCCCGACGCCAACGCCTTGACGATGGGGCTCAGCGGCGCAGCGTGAACCCGCACGATCGTTTCTCCTTCACCCGCGACGGGGTCTCGGAAATCGCCATAGGCGGGTGCCTGGCCGAAATCCGTAACTACTGCGGCTTTCATCTTTTCTCTCCGTATGGACAATCGAACTGTCGATTTAGAGCGGAGGATATCCGCGATCCGTGGTACGCACTCTAGCTGAAAGTCTCAATTTCCTTCGCGATCGTACCTTTCCTATGGACCCGCTTTCCGAAATCCTCTCGCTGCTGAAGCCGCGCAGCTACATCACCGCCGGGTTCGACGCCGGCGGCGACTGGTCGCTGCGGCTCGACGATCTTGCCGGAAGGATCAAGTGCTACGCCGTGATACGCGGCAGTTGCTGGCTCATGCTCGAGGACGCCGGAGAGCCGGTCCAAATCGTCGCCGGCGACTGCTTCGTCCTGCCGAGCGGGCGTCCGGTGCGGATCTCGAGCGACCCGGCGCTGGCGCCGACGCTCGCAAGCGAAGCCCTTGCGCCGGACCGGGACGGAGAGACCGTCACCTACAATGGCGGCGGCGACGTGCTGCTGGCCGGAAGCCGGTTCGAAGTCAGCGGTAGGCATGCTGACGTGCTGCTCCGAACGCTGCCGCCCGTCATCCACCTCAAGGCTGCCGGGGACCAGGTGGCGCTTCGCTGGTCGATCGAGTTGATGATGCAGGAATTGCGGGAAGCGAGGCCGGGCGCGTCTCTCGTGGCGCAGCACCTTGCGCATATAATGCTGGCGCAGGCGCTCCGCCTCCATCTGTCGCAGCAATCCGGCGCGGAGATCGGCTGGTTCGCGGGCCTGGCCGACCCGCAGATCGGCGCCGCCATCGGGGCGATCCATGCCGATCCGGGACATGGTTGGACGCTCGAAGAACTCGCCGCCCGCGCCGGCATGTCACGAACCGTTTTCGCGCGACGTTTCCGGGAGAAGACGGGAGAGACGCCGGTCGCCTACCTCACGCGCTGGCGGATGATGCTGGCCGCCGAGCGGCTTGTAGCAGGCAGCGAAACGCTGGCACGCATCGCGCGCGCCGTCGGCTACGAATCCGAAAACGCATTCAACACGGCTTTTACGCGTGTCATGGGGCTGTCGCCGCGGCGATATTCCAAAGCCGTCGATGCGCACTCCCTTGTCGAACCTCTACAAAAACGGTCATATCTGATTTCCTAGGCCTGAGCCGGGATTTCGATCGCTATGACGCGGCCTAAGTGAGCAAGGCGTCCGAAACGCGAGAGCACGCTCGGCACCGTTTCATACGAACCTTACGTTCGTCAGTTCCTGAGACGCGTCCCAGAGGCGTGCGGCCACGGAGGTATCGAGCGCCTGCTTAGGAGGTTTCTCCTCGGTCGGATAGCCACGCGTTCCGCCCAGCCTGTCAGGTCCGTAGTAGGCGCCGTCGCGCGCGGCCGGATCGGTCGCGGCATAGAGCGTGGGTAGCGCGCCCTGCCATGCAGGCTGGAAAAGGAACGGCAGAAAGCGGCGCGCCATCCCGGCGGCGCTCCACTGGCCCGCTCCGTTCGGAAGCAGATCAGTGCGCGAGATACCGGGATGGGCTGCCAAGCTCTCGACTCCCCATCCGGCCGCCTTACTGCGCCGGCTCAATTCCAACGCGAACATGACGCAGGCGAGCTTCGACTGGCTGTAAACCAGCATCGGCTTGTAGCCGCGCTTAGCTTGCAGGTCGTCGAAGTTAATCGCTCCACGCCGCGCCGCCACACTGCCGAGGGTGACGACGCGCGCATTTCGCCCTTTCTTAAGCAATGGCAGCAAATGTCCGGTCAGGGCGAAATGGCCGAGATAGTTGGTGCCGAACTGCAATTCGAATCCATCGCTAGTCTGGCGACGCTCCGGCGGCGTCATGACGCCGGCATTGTTGATCAGCAGATCGAGGCCGTCTTGCTCCCGTGCGAGCCGCGCGGCAAACTCGGCGATCGATGCGAGGTTGGCGAGATCCACCTTGCCAAACTGCACCTGTCCGCCAGGGACCGCTTGTCTGATCGCGGCCACTGCTTCAGCGCCCTTGCGCGGATTGCGCCCGGCGATCACAACGCTTGCACCTGCACGGGCCAAGGCCAGCGCGTCCTCGTAGCCCAATCCTCCAGTACCGGTGACGACCGCTGTACAGCCATGTTGTGGTGGAATGTTACTTGTCGTCCACTTGGTCATATTTGAGGTTCACGCCTTCTCGAAAGTTCAGCGGACTTCGAATGAGAAAGGTCCCAACGCGCCCGCTTTGTCCTTCCTCAATAGAAGGGCTGCGGCTTCAAATCGCCATGCCCGAATCGGCAAAAAACATGCCTATTCCTACATTCCCTCGGCTGGCGGGAAATATCCGAAGGCAATCGATGCCGGACCTGGCGCGGCTACGTTGGCACGTTCAAAGCCCGGGGCCGTCCGAGATGTATGTCCACGTTGGTCAGTTCCAGAGAGGTCTCCCAGAGGCGAGCCGCGACGGCTGTGTCCAGCGCCAGGCTGGGAGGTTTCTCGCGGGTCGGATAGCCCCGCGTCCCACCCAGCCTATCGGGTCCATAGTAAGCGCCGCCACGCGCTGCCGGGTCGGCCGCTGCAAAGAGTGTGGGCAAAGCACCTTGCCATGCGGGCTGGTACAGGAACCATAGATAGCGCCGCGCGAATCCAGGTATGCTCGACCAGCCCGGTCCATTCTCAATCAGGTCGGTACGTGAGATGCCTGGATGCGCTGCCATGCTCTGCACGCCCCATCCGGCGGCCTGGCTGCGTCGGTTCAGTTCGAAGGCGAACATGATGCAGGCCAACTTCGACTGGCAGTAAACCTGTATCGGCTTGTAATCGCGCTCGGCTTGCAGGTCGTCGAAGTTAATCGTTCCCCAACGCGCCGCAATGCTGCCCAGGGTCACGACGCGGGGCTTCCGCCCCCTCTTCAGGAGTGGCAGCAGATGCGCGGTGAGAGCGAAATGGCCAAGATAATTGGTGCCCAATTGCAGTTCGAAGCCGTCGCTGGTCTCGCGACGCTCCGGCGTTCTCATGACACCTGCGTTGTTGATCAAGAGCTCGAGACCGTCTTGTTCCTGTGCAAGCTGTGCGGCAAATTCAGCAATCGAAGCGAGATTCGCAAGGTCCACATTGCCGAACCGCACCTGTGCACCCGAAACGGCTTTTCTGATCGCCGCGACGGCTTCAGCACCCTTCCGGGGATTGCGCCCGGCTATCACAACATTCGCGTGGGCACGCGCCAGGCCCAATGCAGTCTCGAAACCCAGCCCACCGGTGCCGGTGACGACCGCTGAGCGACCGCGCTGTGATGGAATGTCCCGGAATGTCCACTTTGACATCAATCATCCTACTTTCTGTACCGCTCGGCGGAGCCTTCGAGTAATGATGGCATCCAAGCCCGCCTCTCTTCTTCATCGCCAGCATGCCCGCGGCGCGGCAAACCTCCATGCCGGAAATCGCAAAAGTCATGTCTGATCCTACATTCGTGCGGCTTACGACGAGCTATTGGAGGGCAAGCAATAGCCCGGGTTCTGATGGTGCTCAGGTTCGCGCGCGGTCCGGCTCGTCTGCCACGCCAGTTTTGGTTGGTAGACAGCCTACAGCGATGCTTCGGTGATGCCGCTGATTATCCTCGGTCCCCAACTGCGGACGGTGAAGCTCCAGGTCGCGAAGACAATGAAGGCGCTTGCAGCCAGGAGCACCGCTGCTGTTCCAAAGCTGGCAACCACGCCGCGATCCCGACGGCGTGCCCGGATAAAGAGTTCGGCGACAATGAGATTGGGGACATAGAAAAAGAACGTCATGATCGCGTCGAACCAGCCGGTAAAGCTGGGACCGGTTCCGACACCGCCGCTCAATAGGAACCAGGCGCCATATTCCATCCTGTACAGCCAGGAGCCCACCGTCAGCGCGAACAGCCTGATCGCCCAGGCACGGTGCTGAGCGTAACTGCCAGCTCGGGCGCGGGTGTAGGCCAGGGCGGCGCAGAAAACCATCAACGCGCCGTAGATGCTAAAGCCCGTATCCATTAGCGGGCCGCCGATCGTGCCTCTTCCCAATATGAAGCCAAGCCCACCCAGCCCGGCCAAGCCGGCCGAAACGACGTAGGATCGGCCTAGCCAGCGATGAAGGGCGGGAAAATTGCGGCGCACGCTTCCGATCAATTGAACAGGTCCGAGCAGCAGGAGCACGCCTCCAGCCATGAAATGTGAGCCGATGGCTACCGTGGAAAGCAATGCGCCGCCATCGTACAAATCGGGAAGGGACTCGTTCCATCGCTCACCGGCTCCGCCCAGGGCCATGCCGCCGAAGAAAGCGATGACGTAGGTGGCGAAGATGGCGCCGCTGATCCAGCTCGCGGCGACGAGAAGTCGAGTGCTCCAGCGCAGTGCAGCACCATGAGAGCCTCCGGTCGGGTGGGCGAGTTCCCGACCAGCGGTCGAGGAACTGCCCGTTATGGTGATTGTGTTAAATGGCTTCATTGCGCGCGGCGAAGCACCATGGTCCGACCGAGTATGGTGGTGCCCATATAGGCGCGAAGTTCCAGTTTTCCGCTCACAAGCGTTGCTCTGGCGGAATGGGTCTGGCCAGTCGCTCCGCTGTAGAAATTTCCGCCTTCCCAGCGACCGTCAGCGGCATCCCACTTAAGGTTGGTCACGAGAACAGCTCGCTCTAGTGAGCGGCTCCGGAGGGTCGGATCCGGATTGAGGGTGTCCTTCTTGAAGGTCTTCCCGTCGGCCTCCATCAGAAGCTTTCCGTAGAGGACGCGGGCCGCATAGGTTTCTCCGGCGTTAAACATCTCGAGTTTGATGTTGCCGTCTTCGGACTCCCATACGCCGACAATCTGATCCGGCGAAGAAGCCTGTGCAAAAGCCTCTCCGACCGGGAGACCTGTCATTCCTGCCGTGAGCACTGCGGCCAGCAAGGGCCCCGTAACTGACTTCACCATTGCACGTTTCCTTTTTGTCGATTCAGGCCGGACGGTCCACATGCGAGGTCGTGCCGCCTGAAGCTTCTATGAATGCAATGATCCTGCGGCTCTCCTCAAAAGGAGCGCGGACTTGGAACCGGCCGGACAGCTGCCTGGACATTGCACCGTGAAGTTACAGGTCGACGGCACGGCGCCGAATGCCCAGAAGCTCAAATTTTCTGCCTGATCCTGCAGTTGAACAAGAAGAGAGTGGATCGCCCAGTTCGCGCGCCAGTTTGTGAAGAGGCAAGGAAATCGGCCTTCGGTCCGTCCGCCAATGCTGGCTCCTCTCACGTTAGCCCGTTCAAAGCGAAACGGACCCCTCTTGACATTTGTTTGGTGAGATCGATGGTGACGCCGATATAGGGCACCTGCGGACTTGCGTCGACAACCCGCCCGCTGGCCGGCATTTCCATGCTGACCACCAGGCATTCCATGGCGCCATAGCGAAGCGTCTCCTCGCCGAAGAGAATTTCCTTCGCCCCCTAAATTACGACGCAGAGCGACGGCCGGTAGATCTGCCGCATCGGCATCCTCTGCTGGCAGGACCGGATGATGTTGACGCTCTCGATCTGTGTCGGAAACAGCCCTTCACCGCCGCCCTGGCTTTCGATGTAAGCGGTGACCCCGCCAAGCAGCGATGACGACACGCGGACCTCCGATTGGTTTCGAGGCCAGCGCAGCACTCGCCCTTCTACCGGCAGCGTATCGGGGCTTGTAGGAATAGGCAAGTTTATTGAGGTATTCGGCATTCTGGTCATGGAAGACTTCCTCTAGCTTGATGGTGCCGATCAAAGCGAGTGAATGCTTGATGCTTACGATGACAGAAACAACCGAACCCTAGCCGCCTTCCAAGGTGTCGCCGGATAACCCGAACTAGGCAAAGATAGAGTGTTCACCGCGCCCTTGCCGAATGCGCTTTCACCCGGCCGCCGTTCGCGCTCCGCGCCGATGCTCCGGGGCCAAACGCGCAACGCGCGCGACGTTCTCTGCCTGAAAAACCGTCGTGGCGCTGTGTCCGCTGCATTTCCCGACAGCAAAGGCCTCCGCGGGCAACCGCCGTTGGGACCGCGTGGCCGCCTTGAGGCGCGGCCGCATCCAAATTAGGTCTCGCACGGAGAGTGAAACTCTCGACCATATCCAAGGATTTCCGCCAATGGCATTGAGAAAATTCGTCTTCGCCCAATCGCGCGCATTCGTTGCCGCTGCGAGCGTATCGATGATCGCTTCGCTGTCAGTCGAGGTACGTGCTGCCGACTCGTTTGAAGGCGAGGAGTCGGCCTCTTTTGCCGCCGATGATTTCGACCAGGATCGGTTCGGTGGAATGCGCCAGAGATTGTCGGACTGGAATGTTATCGTTGGCGTCGGCGCCCTTTATGCGCCGAAGTTCGAGGGGTCCGACGAATTCGAGGTTTCTCCCGTTCCGATGATCTCGGCGCAAATTGGCGATCGTGTGAGCATCGACACAACCGGATTGACGGTCGACCTGTTGGAGACGAATGGCTTCACGCTGGCCTTGACGGGCGGCTACGAACTGGGCCGGGATGAAGATGATTCTTCCCACCTGAGAGGTCTCGGTGATATCGATGCGGGAGGCCTGATTGGAGCCCGGCTTTCCTACGCACTGGGAGCGATGGAATTTTATGCGTCCGTCGACAGGACCATTGGTGGCAGCGATGGCCTTCTCGGCAAATTCGGAACGACGATCTCGCATCAATATGACCGCTTCATCCTGTCGGCAGGCGCTTCCGCGACGTTCGCCGACGACAATCACATGGAAAGCTATTTCGGCGTGACATCGGCACAGTCGATTCGATCGGGCTTGCGGGAATATGATGCGAGTGCAGGCCTGAAGCGCGTCGATATCGAAGCCTCGGTCACCTACATGGCAACCGAGAACTGGCTGATCCGCGCTCAGGCAGGCGTCGGTTTCTTGACCAGCGACGCACAAAACAGTCCGATCGTTCAGGACGATGTTCAGCCGTCCGCTCTGCTGTCGGTCGGTTATAAATTCTAGCGGGGCGGCAAGGCTCCACCAACGCCGGCGTCTTGCACCTGTCTGGCTGAAATAATGTTGTTGGTCGACGAATGCAAAAGCGCGAACGCGCTGCCCGACGTGCCCACCAAGAGCCTGGCAAGCTTGCTGCTGGCCGCCGCATGACCTCGTGCTCTCGGGAACCCAGGGCCAGCTTCGCGCGGAGAAAGGGTTTTCGACGGTCAAGGAGAATAGGGAACTGATGGTCAGCTTGTTTTCGCGGTGATGCCTAGCATTTCTTCCACTTTGGTCCCAGCCGAGATATTGTTGGCGTGGTTATGCTCGCTCCCCAAGGCGCTCGACCTGTGCGCCCATAGCGGTGGGCGGGAAGTGGAGGTAGTCTTGGGCGTGTTTAGCTTCGCTCGCTGTGAGGGCAGAGCGCAGGCGGGATACGATTGGCGCGCAGGGACGCAGATGGTTGAATTATCAGGTGCTGATTCGAAACGGCGATATTAATCAGTCGGATGCCCTCTGCCTCGATTATGGCAACGCAGTTCTCGAGCGGGAGCCAGGATTTGCCCGGCACTCCCGAAAAAGTTGGTCGAAACGGCTGCCTACAGGGCCTCACGCGGACGTCCTAATGCGAGTAACCAATGCGAGCTATCGCTCCTATGTTCGAGGGACATCGTTCATCAAGAGGAAAAGTCATGCCAGACGGTACGAACTCAGGTGCCGACTAGTCCCTTCCGACGGTCCGCACGAGCGCGCTCGACGTTGCAAAGTATTATGTCAGGTTCATCGAAACCGGCGATCGCGAGGGCATTGCCAATAGCGTCGCCGATGACGTGGTGCAGATCTTCCCCATCTCTTTCGAAGCGACCGACGATCCTCAGGGGAATTTTCTCCGGCAAAAAAGGTCGTCGACTACACTTACGGGCGGTTTCGGAAATTCACCGGGCTTCGCTGGCCCGATCCGGAGTGGATGAATCGGCGGATGGGACGCGTGCATTCCTCGAAGGCCGCGGCGACGCGACCGTTACCCAATCTGGCGATCGGTACAGCAACGTGTATGTCACACGGTTCGACGTCAAGGGCGGCCTGATCGTACGGATCGCCGAATATGCCAACGTCGCGCTGTACGTGTCGCTTGGCATCGAACCTTCGCCGACCGAGATCAAGGCCGTAGAGCGCGTACAACAGGCTTGATCTGCCGCGTTGTGACATAGGAATAGGAGCGTCGCGATCAGCGATGAAGCGGCCGGGTCAAGACACGGATCGCCCGCGGGCGATCCGATCGGGCGGTCCTGCCGCGCGGCCAGGAATTGACGACCAGGTTGTTGAGCGGCCCTGGGCATTCCCGTCATCGCAAGCGTCAGCAGCGCCGCCAACGGAAGCCGCTCATGGCGTGGTAGGCCGGCGCGGGGCCTTAAGGTGCTCGACCTCGCCGACCTGTCGGAATGACCGTATTCGATCCAGAGGCCCGTTTGCTGATCCATCCCTTGCTGTTCATTGACGCGTTTTCCGCGGGTCCAGTCCCCTGCGGCGGAGCGGCCACACTCAGCGGACGACTGGCTGTGATCTTATGGTTGTCATCGGTCATTAGACCGCCTGTCCCATGGCCAGGGCTGCTGGCCGTCGGGCGACACCGGCAACTGGAGCAAGTGTTGCGCTGGCGCGCGTCGCGGCTTGCGGCGGCGAATGCGATAAACTGCTGCCGGAGGAATGTTTGCGAAGGTATGGCCAATGCAGGTAGCCTTCAGGCCCAAACGATCAAGCAAAGGCCTTGAGATCGGGCATCGCGGGCCATAGGTGAACTGATAAAACGCGCCGTCGGCGCGTAGATGTGCGAATGCTCCATTCAGGATCGACAGGACTTTTTTAGGAGGCATCGAGAGTAGCGGGAGGCCGCTGATGATAGCCCCGGCAGGCGTGCCGTTGAACAGAACAACGTCATGCAGCCTGGCCGCATCCATCCAAAGCGTCTTCGCGCGTGGAAAGTGGAAATTCAGCTTTGCGGCGAAATCCGATCCGAATTCGATGAGCGCCAGATTCTCTTCAGCTATTCCCTTCCTGATCAGGGCGCGTGTAAACGCACCCGTCCCGGGGCCGAGTTCGATGACCGGGCCGATCTCCGGCGAGACCTCCGATACCATCAGAGCCGACAGCGCGCGTCCGGACGGCACGACTGCGGCGACACGGAGGGGCTCGGCGAGCCAGGCACGAAAAAAGTGGAAGGCTTCGGTCGCTTTGCTTGTCATGGGCGGCTCCCCGTTGGGGCTGCTCGCCACCGGCACCGAGCGGCAACTCGCCATGTCAGCGCGAGCAGCGCCTCGGTTACGATGAGGAGGACAAGCATCTTGATCGCCAAGGTCGATGCGGACATTCCAGGAGCTACCAACGCGGCAAAGTAGCCAGCCGCGATGAGCAGGCCATTCCATAGAGTGATGCCCAGCACGGTCCCGCCGGCAAATCGTCGGAAGTCCGCATGAATGAGTCCGGCGACCACAGGCGCGACAAGGCGCACCGTCGGTATGAGTTGGGAGACGAAGATTAGGGTGCGCTCCCGCGCCCGGAATGATGCGACAGTTTTGTGGACGCGTGCTGATGACAGGCCCAGCAACCTTGCACTCCGATACAGCAGCCGGGCGGACCTGTTCTGTCCCAATGCGCGAACGAGCAAGTAGAGAGCAAGCCCTCCGCAAAAGCTTCCAGTCGTCGTAACGATGATGGCGACCGGGACAGACCAGGCGTCGTCGACAGCAGCAATGCCGATTGCGACCAGGACACCGTAGGACGGCAGAGCGGGAATGAAGCGCTCCGCCAGTCCGATCGCGAACAGGCCGAACACTCCGTATGTCGCGATCCAGTCGATGAGGCTTCCGAGCGGGTCCACGCGTCAGACCTCTCTGCTGGCGGCTGGCGCACCCAGACCGATGATAGCTGGCAGCGCCGTCGGTTCGCAGAAGCCTGTCAGCGTCGCGGGCACGTTCCAAAGGCGAGCCGCGACATGTCTCTCCCGTGGTTGACCGTCTCCGGCGCGAGCGAGCGATAGCGCATCTTGGGAGCCGAGTCCGCATCTACAGGTGACGACGATCGTCCGAGCACGTTGGGACGGGGTACTATCGGTGGTCCAATTCTTTGCCATTGTAGGCCCTTTGCTTTGCTGAGCTTCTGGTCCGGCTGCGGCCACCGAAGGCACCGCTTGCTGGGGTACGCCTTCGGTGACCTGAGGGCCGCCATTGCATCGGGGGAAGAATGGCGACCCTTCGGATCGCCGGGAGTGGGGCGGCCTCCGTGATCCGATTGCGGTCCGGCATGGCGGGAGCCAGGTTTAGAGGCAGGTTGGTCGTACTTGGCGGGGAGTTCTGCCTGCGCATCCTCCTGCTGGGGTATCGCCACCGTCGCTCTTACCCGCGAAGGGCCCAACCCATGGTTCTCAACCGAGGCCGCCGTTCGCGAAAACGTTTTGACCGTCGATCCATGCGCCGTCCGGGGAGCAGAGAAGCGCGATGACGTTTGCGATGTCCTCCGGTTGGCCCAGGCGCCGCAGGGGTGTCGCTTCAGGGATGCCTCGGAGTGCTTCCTCGCCGTGCTGGCGCAGCAGCTGGGTATCGACCGCGCCCGGTGACACGGCGTTGACCGAGATATTGCGGCCCGCAAGCTCCTTGGCGAGGACGCTCGAGTAAATTTCCTGCGCCGCTTTGGTGGCTGCGTAGGCACCCGTATATGCGGGCTTCTGGAGAATGATGCTCGAGCTCAGACTGACGATCCTGCCGCCGTCGCGGGTGCGTCGTGCCGCCTCGCGCAGAACATTGAAACTGCCCGTCATATTGGTCGCGATCATTCGATTGAAAGCATCGTCGGTCATCTGGGCAAAGGGACCGACATTCATGATCCCGGCATTGTTGACCACCACGTCCACGCCGCCATAGGCCTTGTCATGGGCATCGAACAACGCCTTGACAGCAGCCGGATCTGCGACGTCCGCCTGGCGCGCCATTGCACGGCCCCCAGCCGCCTTGATGTCGGCGACGACTTGATCGGCCAAGTCGCGATTGGTGAAGTAGTTCACCGTAACGGCATAGCCGTCGCGTGCCAGACGGCGGGCAGTGGCGGCGCCGATGCCGCGCGACGAGCCGGTGACGACCGCAGCCCGGTCGGCGCCAGGAACGGTTCCAAGGTTGGCTGCGGAAGTTTGGGCCGAAGCCGTTCCACTGAGAGCAAGGGCGGCCGGTGCGGCGGCTGCAAGCGCCATGAAGGTTCGGCGGGAATTGTCAGTATCGGACATCGGAAATGTCTCCTTTCGAGAATTGCGAAAGCTCGTGGATACGGCCGTGGCCGCGTTCGGTCGTCACTGCCCTCGAAGCGAAATAGCAATGCGCTGGTTTAGTATGACAAGCAGCCCAAGATCTCTTTCAGCCGCATTCGTTCGCGTGCGCAGTGATAGACACTGCTACGAGCAGAGTTTGCTCTCATTGAACATCTATTGACCGCGCTGCTGTTTCTGTCATGTTGCGTGCACTCCTTGCTTGGCTGGCACCTTCAAGCTAGATGGAGTATCCGATGATCAGAATGCCCGAACCATCAAGAAACTTGCCTATTCCTACAGATGACAATACTCTGTCGCGAGATGGGCGTGTCTTGCCCTGGCCTCACAACCAACCGGAGGCTCGCGTGTCGTCATCGCTTCTTGCGGCGGTCACCGCCTATATCGAAGAACAAGGTGGCGGGCAGGGCCTATTTCCGACGCCGATAGAAGGCTTCAACATCGTCCAGTCTTTCCAGGCGATGATGCCGATGCGGGCGCTTTACCGGCCGTCACTCTGTATCGTGCTCCAGGGCGCGAAGGAGATCCACTTCGGAGAAGACAGGCTGGACTACGGTGCGATGGAATGCCTGGTCGTGAGCGTCGAGCTTCCAGCAACTGGACGCATCGTCGAGGCCTCTCCTGAGGCGCCCTATATCGGCGTCACCGTAGACTTCGATGTGGCGACAATGCGCGAGGTTCTGGAGCAGCTGGACGCCCAGCCAATTCCGGCCTCAGATCCCGGACCCTGTGTTTTTGTGGGCAAGGTCGACGAACCATTGGCAGATTGCCTCCTGCGTTTGATCCGAATGACGAAGACACCGAAGGCAATCCCGATCCTTTATCCATCGGTGATGCGCGAGATCTGCTACTGGTTGCTGAGTGGACCGCATGGGGCTGAACTCTGCAAGCTGGCGTTACCGGAATCGAGTATCGAGCGTGTGGTCAAAGCCATATCCATGCTGCACGTGAACTTCGCGCAGACGCTGCGGATCGACCAATTGGCAGAGATCGCTCGGATGAGTCCGTCGTCGTTCCACCAGCACTTCAAGGCCCTGACCTCGATGTCCCCGCTTCAGTTTCAGAAACAACTGCGCCTTCTCGAGGCCCGACGCCTGATGGTCGCGGAGGCTGCAAACGTGTCGGAGGTAGCCTACCAGGTCGGCTACGAAAGCGCTTCGCAATTCAGCCGAGAATATTCTCGCACATTTGGGGCTGCGCCAAAGCAGGACGTCATGAACCAGCAGCGCCTGTACAGCAAGTACGCCAGCAGGAAGGTGCAAAGTGGCTAGCTTGTAGATCGCGTGGGGCGCTCTTTTGCAGTTTCGCTTGGAATGACCCTCTTGGTATAAGAAAATGCCATCCGGGTTGGATGTGCCTGCGGTATCGCTACCAGGCGTCCGCCACATGAGCTTTGCAGCGCAGCCTGCTAGACTGTAACGCGCGACCGGTAAAAGCCGAGGCTGCGCCATTCATGTGGAGGCGCCATGGATTGCCCACCGATGGCGCAGATGGTTCCTTGTTCCGTCTCGTCCACAGGCGCAACAAGCGGGTGGATTGAACTGGGCGCTTCATCAGCAATAGGCGATGTTCCGGTCCATCGAGCGGCCAGGCCCGCGGGACGGAATCCTGACCGCCCAGTCGGCGAGTGCCAGCGCTTGCCCAGCTCCGACAAAGTGGTGACTTGAATCCTTCCGCCCAACTGCGCTCAGCTCTTCGCTACACTCTTAGCAAGGGAACGCAGGTCGCGCGTCGACACATGACACTCACGGACGATCCCTTGAACTGACTGAACCAGCAATCTCTAGTCAATTGCAGGATTAGGCAGAGAATTTGTGCTTTTTGGCATTCGTCATCGAGCCGCAAGTGGTTAGCGTCACGTCGCAATGAGCGCAGGTAGATTGGAATGGAGATCGCGCTCCTTGCTGGTTTACCTCTGGAGCTATCGGGGGCCTTTGACATCGTGGTTGGCGCGAACCTCTGACCTCGATCGCCCGCTCACATCAAAAAAACGCGGGTACGCCCTTCTCGGTCAGGCCATCGTACCGCACTGCGTGCTGTGAGGTGGCGTGCAACTGCCTTGAAGAAACTATCGCGCAGGCACCGGCACGCCTTTCGATAGCGAACGTACAATAGATCCGGGAGGTAGCACCATGCTCGTCGAACTCGTTTGCTGGTCGCAGTGGACCACGGAGCCTTCATGTCTGAATTGCAGTCAACACAGAATGGCCTGATGACCGGTATGATTGCGCACATAGGCGCTTGTGTCGCCCTTGCAGGATTGCTGACACTTTCGGCTTGCGACGATCCGCGGAACGCGCAATCTCAGACAGTGACTGTCCCACCACCGCCCTCAGTCACGGTCGTTGCTATTCGCCGCGACGAGGTGCCGATCGTTGCCGAAATGCCAGGGCGAACATCCGCTTTTCAGAGTGCCGAAATCCGGCCGCAGATCGGCGGCTTGATCCAGAAGCGGATGTTCACCGAAGGTCAGGAGATTAAGGCGGGCCACCAGCTCTATCAGATTGATCCTGCCCCCTATCAAGCGAGTCTCAACAGCGCAGAGGCTGCTCTGGCTCGTGCCGAAGCGTCGGTCAGCCTGGCCGAAAGCAATGCCCATCGCGCCAGGATCCTCACCGGCACCAGGGTTATGAGCCAGCGGGATCTGGAAACCGCGGAAGCGACGCTGCGCCAGGCGAATGCGGATGTGCTCTCGGCCGAGGCCTCGGTCGAGGCCGCGAGGATCAACTTGGCCTATACACGCGTCCTATCACCCATCGACGGTCGTACCGGCCGCTCCTCGGTGACCGCCGGGGCGCTCGTCACCGCCAACCAGACCGCAGCACTGCTCACCATCACTCGGCTGGATCCGATCTATGTCGATCTGACGCAGCCGAGCGCGCGCCTGCTGCAACAGCAGCGGGCGATCGCGAGCGGTGCGTTACGGCGCGACACAGCCGACCAGGCGCCGGCCCGGCTGATTCTAGAGGACGGCTCCGAATATCCTCGTCCCGGCCAACTGCAGTTCTCCGAGGTCATCGTCGATCGGGGCACCGGCTCGATCACGTTGCGCGCCATCTTCCCCAACCCCGAGGGGACGCTGATGCCCGGCATGTTCGTCCGCGCCCGGGTCGAGGAAGGGGTTGCCGACCGGGCTCTATTGGTGCCCCAGCAGGCCGTCACGCGCACCCCGCGCGGAGAGGCTTCGGCCTTTGTCGTGAACGCGCAGGGCGTGGTGGAAGCCCGTATCCTCACGACCGTGCGCGCCATAGGAACCAACTGGCTCGTCACCGACGGTATCCAGCAGGGTGAACGCGTCATCGTGGAAGGCGTCCAGCGGGTGCGTCCGGGCGGCACTGTCAAAGCGACGGAGACGACAATGCAGGCGCTCAACGAGCGAAACGATAACCCAACCCAGGCCGCACGCCCGCGCGCCGGAGGCTGAGAGGTCGACTTCCATGGCCCGTTTTTTCATCGATCGCCCGGTCTTCGCCTGGGTGATCGCAATTGCGATCGTGCTGTTCGGTGTTTTGTCGCTGCGCACGCTACCGGTCTCCCAGTATCCGGCAATCGCCCCACCGGCGATCTCGATCAATGTGAGCTATCCCGGCGCCTCCGCCGAGACGGTGCAGGATACGGTGGTCCAGGTCATCGAGCAGCAGCTCAATGGGATCGACAACCTGCTCTACTTCACTGCCAACAGCAGCAAGGATGGCAGCGCCACCATCACATTGACCTTCGCGCAAGGCACCAATCCGGACACGGCGCAGGTTCAGGTGCAGAACAAGCTGTCGCTGGCTATGCCCCGCCTGCCGCAGATCGTGCAGCAGCAGGGTATTCGCGTCGCAAAGTCAGCTGGCAACTTCCTGTTGGTCGTCGGTCTGGTGTCGACCGATGGAAGCATGGACCGGACCGACATCTCGGATTTCATTGTCTCCTCCCTGCAGGATCCGTTGAGCCGTACCGCGGGCGTCGGCGACTTTCAGGTGTTCGGTTCCCAGTACGCAATGCGCATCTGGCTCGACCCAGCTAAGCTGACGAACTTCGGCATGACACCTTCCGATGTGTCGGCTGCAATCCGGGCCCAAAACGTGCAGGTCGCCAGCGGCGAACTCGGCGCGGAACCGGCAGTTCCGGACCAACAGATGAACGCGACTGTCGTCGGTCCGTCCTACCTTGAAACGCCTGAGGAATTCGGCGCCATCCTGCTGCGTGTACAGCCCGACGGCTCTCAGGTACGGCTGCACGACGTGGCACGAGTTGAGATCGGCAGCGAGAACTATACAACCCTTAGCTATTTTAACGGACAGCCGGCGGCTGGGATCGGCATCAGGCTGGCGAGCGGTGCGAATGCACTTGACGCCGCAGCCGCAGTTCGCGCGACGATCGCGCGCCTACGGCCCTCCTTTCCTGCCGGTCTCGAAGCCGTCTACCCTCTGGATACGACGCCGTTCGTGCGCCTATCGATCGAGAGCGTGATCCATACGCTGATCGAGGCGGTCGTGCTAGTCTTCCTGGTGATGCTCCTCTTTCTACAAAATTTCCGGGCGACGTTGATTCCAACCATCGCGGTGCCGGTGGTGCTGCTCGGCACCTTTGCGGTGCTGCAAGTGTCAGGCTTCAGCATCAACACGCTAACGATGTTCGGGATGGTGCTGGCGATCGGCCTCCTGGTCGATGACGCCATCGTGGTGGTCGAGAATGTCGAGCGTGTGATGGCCGAGGAGCATCTCTCACCGATCGAGGCCACCCGTAAGTCTATGGACCAAATCACCGGGGCGCTGGTCGGCATAGGCCTCGTGCTGTCTGCGGTATTCCTGCCCATGGCCTTCTTCGGCGGCTCCACCGGCGTCATTTACCGCCAGTTCTCCATCACTGTCGCGACCGCCATGGGCCTGTCGGTGCTCGTCGCGATTGTCTTCACCCCGGCGCTTTGTGCCACCATCCTGAAGCCGCACAAGCCAGGCCAGAGCCAGCGGGGCTTCTTCGGCTGGTTCAACCGTGGCTTCGACCGGGCCACTCGTGGCTATGCAAGCGGCGTCCGGTACGCTCTCAGGCGGCCGCTGCGGATGATGATGTTGTTCGCGGCCCTGTTGGTCATACTCGCGGTAATGTTCGTGCGCTTGCCGAGCGCCTTCCTGCCTGACGAGGATCAGGGGACCGCGTACGTTCAGGTCGTCTCGCCCCCCGGGGCGACCACAGCGCGCACGCAACGCACGCTGGATGAAATTTCCCGCTATATTCGCGAGGAGGAGAGCGGCGTCGTCGCCTCCACGTTCGCCATCAATGGGTTCAGCTTCACCGGCCGAGGTCAGAGCGCCGGCATGGCATTCCTCAGCCTGCGCAACTGGTCGGACCGCCCCGGCGCTCAAAACAGCGTGCAGGCGTTGACGCGACGTATCATGGCCCGCTTTGCCAACTACCCCGACGCGATGGTCTTCGCCTTTGCACCACCCGCGATCACCGAGCTGGGCAATGCCACGGGTTTCAACTTTCAGCTCCTCGACCGCGGCGGCCTCGGACACGAGGCCCTCATGGGCGCCCGCGCCCAGCTTCTGGGCCTAGCGGCGCAAAGCCCAGTTCTCGCGGGCGTGCGGCCGAACGGGCAGAACGATGAAGCCCAGTTCCGCCTGATGATCGACTGGGAACGCGCCAGCGCACTCGGTCTGTCTGTGTCCGACATCAACAGCACGCTCTCCACCGCCTGGGGAGCGACCTATGTGAATGACTTCATGGATCGTGGCCGGGTGAAGCGCGTCTACATGCAGGGCGATGCCTCCGCACGCATGCTTCCGGGTGACCTCGACCGCTGGTTTGTTCGCAACGCGAGCGGGCAAATGGTGCCCTTCTCCGCCTTCGGCCATGCCGAATGGGCTTACGGTTCCCCGCGGCTCGAGCGGTTCAACGGCGTCGCCTCGGTGGAGATTGCCGGCGCCGCGGCACCCGGATATACTAGCGGCCAGGCGATGGCCGAGATGGAGCGGCTTGCCGCGCAGCTCCCGGCCAGCTTTGGCTTCGACTGGAGCGGCATCTCCTACGAGGAGCGGCTGTCGGGAGCCCAGGCTCCTGCGCTCTATGCGCTATCGTTGCTGATCGTCTTCCTTTGCCTGGCGGCGCTCTACGAAAGCTGGTCGATCCCGCCGGCTGTGATGCTCATAGTGCCGCTTGGCATCCTGGGCGCGGTGGCGGCTATGCTCGGCCGCGGGCTGTCGAACGATGTTTATTTCCAAGTCGGCCTGCTTACCACCGTTGGCCTCGCCGCAAAGAATGCCATCTTGATCGTCGAATTTGCCAAGGACGGCTTCGATCGCGGGCAAAGCCTGGTCGAGGCGGCGCTGGAGGCCGCTCGCCAACGCCTGAGGCCAATCATCATGACCTCGCTCGCCTTCGGTCTCGGCGTCGTGCCGCTCGTCGTTGCCAGTGGTGCAGGGTCGGGCGGGCAGAACGCGATCGGGACGGGTGTGCTCGGCGGAGTGATGAGCGGTACGCTCTTTGCAATCATCTTCGTGCCAGTCTTCTTCGTTATTGTGCTCAAGCTGTTCCGAACCAGGAGAAAGGGCGAGGAGGAGCAGACGGCAGCTGCGTCGCATCCACTCCGGACGCCAGGAGAGTAAGCACGATGCTCTGCACGGTGATGTGGGAGGCCGCATCCGTGTATCGTCACAGCGCGACGTCGCTCATATCTTCGGCCCGCCGAAGCGACGCCGCCTTTCCGCCCCGCTCTATTTAGCTAGCTACCTACCTACCTGGCTGCGATGCAAGGCACTAAACCAACGTCAATCGGCCAGTTTGGCGTGACCGACCATTTGAAGGAAGGGCGTCCCAGGACGGAAGCTTAAGCCGGTACTCTGCGGACCTCCGTCTGTTCGACGACTCCTTCGAAGAACTCCGCAGCCAAGAATCAGGGGTTCGGCAGCTAGGTCTCAAATTCGGACGACCGCTGGAGCGACAGCACGGATCGATCGGCTTCCGGACGATTGCGAGGATATTAAGGATGATAGCACAATGGAGCGCGGAGAATGGGCGCTGTAGCATCAACGGCATAACCGTGCTCACGATCGCAAATGGAAGGCAGCATTCATACTTAAATAGGGCTCGCAGTACGCTTGGAAGTGTTTGGCTTCTTGGCGCTCACGGGGATCGTGTCCGCGCATTATGGCCTCGCGGGTAGATACGACGCTTCTGCGCCGATCATTTTACATGTAACCGTAACTGCGGCGGCGTATAGTCCGCTTTATCCCTCTTCATGGCCAGAGGAGAGGCCAAAGAACTCCCCTCGATGGAACAAGGCGGGCCGGAGGAGTATTTCGAGGCGCTCAGGACACGTGCGGAGGTCGAGCTTTCTCCAGTGCGCCTGTACTACGATCTCGCTGACATATTACGCGTCGGGGATCAGATTACCATCGTTGCTCTTCGCAATTGCCTGTCTTTTACCCAGCACCTGGTTTGCGGTTGCCGGACGGCGAGGTAGACGGATGCGACTGAGTGAAGCGTTTCAATGGATCGAGACGTTACCTCTCGTTCGGATGATCGTAATAATCCCTGGTCTCTAGCCGGATATCTCGGCATTGCCCATCTCGGGTATCGCGATGCTCGTGGGCTGCATCGCCACTGTCGATCCTCGCCTTCTTGGCGTTTTCAGCGCAAATCTGGACGATGCGCTGGCGCTAGCCGGGTTCGCTGTCGCCGCGACCACGGGATGTCGGGCATGACCCTCGCGCCGATCGCGAACATGCCTTGGGGTGATCCGTCCGAAGGCGCTTCCTGCGCATAGGCGACGGAGGCCGGAAGAACTACTTCACTCGCTAGCAGGATCGGAAGAAAAATACGCATCGGCTTTTCCACCTCTGGGGTCGTAATGGCCACCGAACGCGACCGTGCTTCACGGTTTACATCCGGTGGCCCGGAGATTGCCGGGGGCAGGCAACCTCCCAATGAATAAAAAGTTAGGCGAGATTTTTGTACATCAGCCCATCGGCCCGAATGTCACGTCGCCAAGCTGCTCAAGTGTGGCCCACAGCTTCGCCGCAACTTGCTGGTCGTCGGCTTTTTCAGGAATCCCAGCCCAGCCGGGTAAGCCGCCCAGCCCCAGAAACCCGTTTGGACCGTAGTATCCGCCAGCCGCTGCCTGCGGCCACGTTGCCGCATACAGGGTTGGTAGAGCGCCTTGAGCGGGCGGCTGGAACAGGAAGGGCATGTATCTATGGTTGCGCCCCTCCAGGCTGTCCAAGCCGGGGCCGTCCGGGACCAGGTTGGTGCGGGCGATACCGGGATGGGCAGCTATGGACGATATACGCCAGCCTTCCGCCGCGCTGCGCCTCTGCATCTCAAAGGCGACCAGGAGGATGGCGAGCTTGCTGTTATCGTAAGCTGCCCCATAGTCGTAGTCCTGAACCAGTTGCAGATCAGCGAAGTTGATTGCGCCCATGAACGAACGGCTGCTGGAAACCCAGACGACGCGCGGGGAATTGCTTTCGCGAAGCAGCGGCAGCAGCCGAGCGGTCAACGCAAAATGACCAAGCGTGTTCGTGGCGAAAACCCGCTCGAACCCGTTGGCACCTACTTCGCGGTTTTTTCGCCCCATGACACCCGCATTATTGACAAGGATGTCCAGACTTCCTCGCGAAGCGCGCATCCTCTCTGCAAAGTTGGCAACCGATGCGAGGTCCGAAAGATCGAGCGTCTCGAAACGGATCGAAGCGCCGGGGGCGGTGGCCTTGATGCGTCGGACGGCTTCCTCGCCCCGTTCCTGGTTCCGGGAGGCGATGGTTACGTCCGCCCCGGCGCGTGCGAGTTGAAGGGCGTCATGAAAGCCTAAGCCACTTCGGTCGCCCACGGGATAGCCGTTGCCGCCCGTGACGAGCGCCGAGCGCCCTCGCAGGGAGGGGATGTCGGCTGCCGTCCAATCGGGGATTCTCGGCAATCCCTGCTGACGCGGGGACAAGGGTGGCCTGTTTGCCATGACGGCGATGCCGCCTCCCACGAACGCGACACCAGCTCCCGCCGCACTGTATCGAATAAACGAACGGCGCGACAATCCTGATGCTTTGATTTTGACGGGCCCATTCTCCCCCCGTGTGTTTGTCATTTTAGCAATCTTTCCGAGTGATAGAATCTTGGCTGGTTAACAGACGTCAGTGTTTCGAAGGGCCACAGCAATATGCTGATTTGCGACCAGCATGGCGATGCCGGTCAGGATGCTTGCGACCGGGACGGTCAGCAGACCGAGCCCCAGGCCGTTAGGAACCTGCGCAAGCGTCGCCGCATCGCTGATCATGCCCACAATGAGCGGACCGAGGGCTGGCCCCAGAAGGCCGGAGCCGATCATCGCGAGGCTCGTCGCCATCGCCTCCTTGCCCCTGCCTGCCACCAGGTGGGCGGCGCCGAAACACCAGGGCAGCAGAAACGCGAAGGACAGCATGCCGGGGACGAACAGGAGAATGGAAAGCCATCCGACCGGCGCGAACAACGCTGCGGTCGTCGTCAGACTTGCGATCATGAAGAGGATAGCGGGTGGTCCGAGGACCCGGCCGGTGCCGGCGCGAACGGCACGGTCGAACAGGCGCCCGCCGATCAGCGTTCCGCAAATCCCCATCGCACCCTGCAGCAGTCCGAACGCCAATCCGGCCTCGCTGGCGCTGTAGTCGTGAGTGCGGATCAGGAAAGGAACCGCGAAAGCGTAGAACGGCGCCGCGGCGAAGCCGAGTGCGACCGAGCCGATGAACAGCCAAAGGAACGCCGGAGACGAAAGCAGCTGCAGGCTCGATCGCACGAAAGGCGCACCGTTGGCGGCCGTGCGCCTGAGCGGCGGGGTCGGGCCGACGACGACGAGCGCCAGCAGACCGATCAGCACGCCCATGGCGCCGGCGCAGACCAGCGCTGTACGCCAGCCCAGCGTATCGCCGATCGCGCCGCCAACGGCGAAACCCACCATGGTGCCGAGCGGAATGCCCATCGAGAAGATGCCGAGCGCCAGCCCGCGATGCGCGGGCGGGATTTTCCGGGCGATGATCGCATGGCTGGAAGGCGTCCCGCCGGCCTCGCCAAACGCGACGCCGAAGCGTGTAAAGGCGAGGAACAGGAAACTCATGGCGAGACCGCCGAGTAATGTCATCGCGCTCCAGAGCATGATGCATAGGACGAGGACGAACCGGGGCGATCCTCGATCGGCGGCGCGGGCGAGCGGCATCGACAGCAGCGTGTAGCAGACCGCAAAGGCGATGCCGGTGAGCAAGCCCACCTCGGTATCGCTCAGATCGAGGTCTTCCTTGATTGACTCGGCCAGGACGAAGGGAAGCATCCGGTCGATCTGGGACGTGGCGCTGACAAGAAATAGCGTGGCAAGCAGCATTATGACGCGCCGACCCTCAACATATTCGTCGCCGCTCGCGCTAGATATGGTGGGCAGATCAGCTTGCTTATCTATTGACGAAGCGGCCGTTTCTGTCATGTTCGGTGCTTCCTTGGCTGTGATTGGCATCACCAAGCTAGAGGAAGTCTCCCATGACCAGAATGCCGGATACCTCAATAAACTTGCCTATTCCTACAAGCGACCATATGCTGCCGGCTGAAGGGCGAGTGCTGCGCTGGCCTCGAAACCAACCGGAGGTTCGCGTGTCGTCATCGCTTCTTGGCGGGATCACCGCATACATCGAAAGCCAGGGCGGCGGTGAGGGTCTGTTTCCGACCCCGATCGAGAGCGTCAACATCATCCGTTCCTATCAGCAGCGGATGCCGATGCGGCAGATCTATCGTCCATCGCTCTGCGTCGTGGCCCAGGGCGCAAAAGAAATTCTCTTCGGCGAAGAGACGCTTCGTTATGGCGCCATGGAATGCCTGGTCGTCAGCATGGAGATGCCGGCCAGCGGGCGGGTCGTCGATGCAAGTCCGCAGGTGCCCTATATCGGCGTCACCATAGATCTCGACGTTGCGATGTTGCGCGACGTGCTGGAGCAGTTGGAGACGCCCCCCGTCCCGCCTGCCACGCCCGGTCCGTGCGTGTTCGTCGGGAAGGTCGACGAGCCTTTGGCGGAATGCGTGCTGCGGCTGATCCGGATGTCGCAGACGCCGAAGGCGATCCCGATCCTCTATCCATCAGTCATGCGCGAGATCTGCTACTGGCTTCTGACCGGCCCGCATGGCGCCGAACTCTGCAGTCTGGCCTCGGCGGAATCGAATTTCATGCGGATCGCCAAGGCGATCTATTTCCTGCGCGCCAACTTCACCCAGACGCTGCGAGTGGAGCAGATGGCCGAGGTGGCGCGCATGAGTCCGTCATCGTTCCATCAGCACTTCAAGCAGCTCACCTCGGTGACGCCGCTTCAGTTCCAGAAGCAATTGCGCCTTCTCGAATCGCGTCGCCTGATGGTGGCGGAAGCTGCAAGCGTCGAGGAAGCCGCCTACAAGGTCGGCTACGAAAGCGCGTCGCAGTTCAGCCGTGAATACTCCCGGATGTTCGGCGTCGCGCCAAAGCAGGACGCCCTGAACCACCAGCGCATGTATAGCCAGTACGCCAGCCGCAAGGCTCGAACTGCCTAGACTCATGTTGCAGCAGGTCGCTCCTTGCCCGTTCGGCTCGGAGCGGCCTTCTTGATATGCCGCGAAGAAATGCATTGAGAGAGGGGTGGATGCGCCTTCGGCCGTAAGCTGCCGGCCGGGCGCGCAATCACATCAGGTTTTCCTGCGCGGCCTGATAGACGGTTCTCACGACCGGCTGGAAGCCGAGGCGGCGCGCAAGCGAGGCATCCATGTGGAGGCGCCAGGGATTGCCGAGCGGCGCCGAAGACGGTTCCATTGTTCCGCCGACCAAGGCGACGAGCTCGTAGATCGAGGTCGGCGCCTCATCGGCGATGTTGACGATGCGCCCATCCATCGTGCCGGTCAGGGCCAGGCCCATGGCGGTGGCGATGTCGCGATGATGAACCATGCTCATTCTTTGGGCAGGATGCATTTTGAAACTGGCGACCAGTCGAGGCAACTCTTCGAGATGCCCGTCCTTGTCGCCATAAACGAAGCCGAACCGCTGGATCGACCAGTTCAGCCCGCTTTCGCGCAGCGCGTTCTCGGCGGCGAGCTTGCTGGCCGGATAGGCTTGTTGCGGGTTGGCCGTATCGTCCTCGCGGCCAGGGCGCGAGCTGTCGGCGTCATAGACATTGGACGTGCTCGCCATGATGAAACGCGCCTCGGGCGCACGCGCCTTTGCCGCGGCGATGAAGTTGCACGTGCCCTCGAGGTTGCTCTTCCAGATCAGGTCGGTGTCGGGCGTTCGAAAAACCGCAGCGAGATGGATGATCGCTGATACGCCCTCCACCGCTTGCATGAGCGAAGCAGGATCGAGAAGGTCCGCCTCCACCGCGCTCACGCCGGCGGGCGCCTCTTTCCCGCCGCGCATCAGGGCACGGCAGTTCACCCTCGCCCCGACAAGGCGCGGAAGAAGGCGGGCTCCGACGAGCCCCGTTGCACCACTCACCAAGACTGTCATGAAGCTGTTCCTTTCTGCAGCAGGTTTTCGAGACGCACCGTTGCGGTCTGAAGAACCCGGACCGTGGCCGCGATTTCGGCGGCGTCGATGCCGTCGAACGCGACTGAGCGAATGAAGCTGAGATCGGGCAGCTCGCGCCACAGCTTCGCGCCGGTGGCGGTGATGCGCAGAAGCTTCTGGCGCTGATCAACCCGGTCAGGCTCTTGCTCGACGAGGCCCTTGCGCACGAGCGTTGCGACGATGCCGGTCATTGTCGCGCGTTCGATCGTAAGCAACCGCACGAGATCACGCTGCATGGTCGGCCCGGCTGTTGCGAGCTGGTAGAGCACGTACCACTGCACGGAGCCGAGATCATAAGGACGCAGGACAGAGTCCATGACCGCCCGGCCCGCGAAGTAGCACCGCTTTGTCCAGGCCCCGATAAGGTCGCGATTTATATCTTGCTCCTCAACCACGACGCATGCCTCCAACCTTGCTAGCCACCTTACAAATATGTAAGGCACCAAACAAATGTCAAGTCAGGTAGTTCTGATGCCCTCGCCAGCCGCAAAAAGTAGGATCTGGCAAGTTTTTTGCGGGTTCGGGCATGGAGGTTTGCCCCGCCGCGGGCATCCTAGCGATGAAGGTGAAAGCGGGTGCGTCGAGACGAGCACTGCTCCAAGTCTGGCTTAACGGCAAAGGCAAGAGCCCGACAAGATGGGCGGGACGCGCGGCTATCCGACCGAGGAGAAACCTCCCAAGCCGGTCCTGGCTAGCGCCGTGGCGGCTCGCCACTGGGAGACGTCCCTGGGCCTGGCCGACGTGACGTTCGAGTAAGTCGTCACCAAGGGGCAAGACCGGGCCTTCGCCGTCTCACCCATCTGGCTGCGATGCGATGGCTGCTGCCCCCGCGGAATCCGGCAAATCGTCATTCGGCACGGCGAGTCGAGGCATCACATCGCGCTGTTGCAGCCGAACCGAACGGAAAGGGAGTTCAATCCGGTGACTGTCAACCAATCTCTTCCGGATGGTCGATTTGGTTCGCTGTATGGCGTCAGGGTCATTACCGTTTCCTTCACGGGAATGGAACGTGTCAACGATCAGTTTCCGGCCTGTCGCATAGGGTGTCCGCCCGCGTCGCTTCTTTCCTTGCAATCCAACAACAAAGGACCGCAGGCGCAAGCCTTGAACGTGACTTGGAGATTTGCTGATGGCATGGTCGTACGGCTACTTTACTGACCTCAACTACACCCGTGGATATTATCCGGAAATGAATCCGGCCATGTTGCGTCTGGCATGCCTATGCAACGCCATAGAGCCGCAATTGCCCGATGCGCCGTCCTATCTGGAGCTAGGCTTCGGGCAGGGTGTTACGATCAATATGCTCGCCGCGGCATCTTCCGGGACCTACTGGGGTACGGACTTCAATCCAGCGCATACCGTCGAGGCTCGCAAACTAGCCGATGCGTCCCGAGCCGACATTCACCTGTACGATGATTCCTTCGAGGATTTTGCCAGCCGGAAGGATCTCCCCGACTTCGATGTCATAGCGCTTCACGGCGTCTGGAGCTGGATATCGGAGGAAAACCGGAAGGTCGTAACGGACATCATCCGGCGGAAACTTCGTCCCGGCGGGATTGCCTATATAAGCTATAATTGCCTCCCGGGCTGGGCTCCAGTCGTACCGATCCGCCAGCTGATGTCGCTCTACCAGGATTATGGCGGCGGCAAGATGTCGAGGCCGATCGAGATGATCGAAGGCGCGGTACAGTTTGCAGAAGAGATCGCAAAGGCCGGTTCGTTCTATTTTCGGGACAACCCTTTCGCCACACATCACCTTGATCAATTGACAAAACAGGGACGTAACTATCTCGCTCATGAGTACATGAATGCGGATTGGCATCTCGAGCACTTTTCCGACATGGTCCGCAGTCTGGATGACGCCAAGCTTACATACGTCGGATCTGCACGCCTGCTCGATGGCATCGATGCGTTCCAGCTCAACGAAAAGGGAATTAAATTCGTTTCGCAGATCGGCCATCCGATCATGCGCGAGACAGTCCGCGACTATCTGGTGAACCGACGCTTTCGCACCGACATCTTCGTCAAAGGCCCCCAAATGCTTCCAGGTCGGGAACATCGCGATGCGTGGCATGCGCTGACCTTCGTGCTGACGACGCCGTCGATTGACATTCCTAAAAAAATCTCGTGTGGCAGGGGAGAAGTGGAGCTGCCTCCGGAGAAATACGACTTGATCCTCGAGGCCCTGTCCGACGATGACTACAGGCCAAAACGTGTCAAAGAACTCCTAAAACACGACAAGCTGCGAAAGCTCAAGCCGCAGGATGTCGTGGATTATCTGACCATCTTAACGGGGGCTGGTTTCGCGGCCCCGGCCCAGATCCCTTCGGACAAGGTCAAGGAGCAATGCAGGGCGCTGAACCGGCACATCCTGCAACAGGCACTTGTGAGCATGGATCTGCATCACATGGTATCGCCGGTGACCGGAGGGGGGATCGGGCTCACGCACATGACGCAGCTATTCGTCCTCGCCTCGAGCGAGGGTAAAGTCGGCGCTGCCGCCTTGACCAACTACGTGTGGGATTTCCTGGACAGCATGGGCGAACGCCTCGTGAGAGACGGCAGAAAGATTGAATCCAAGGATGAGAACCTTAAGGAAATCAGGTCTGCGGCAAACAAATTCCTCAGGTTCGGGCGATCGCTGCTGGAAGCCTTGCAGATCATCGAAAGTCCCAGTGCCGGGGATTCGTCGATGGCGGCTGCAGAGTGATGGAATGCGGCAATGATCCAGCGACGCGGATTATCGCTTTTGCCGCCATCCTGACATAAAAGCGATGACAATCTTTAGCCGTTTCAGATCGCAAATGGTGTACTATTCTGTTTTGAGTCCTGAGGACGAGAAGCTAACCCTCATTTCCGAGAAGCTCGAACGCTTCCTACAGGAGGACGATGGCCGACCGGTTGCTATACTTCATCCCCTTCTGGTCGTGCCGGAAGACGGTCTCACTCGCTGTTCGGGGTTTTTGCCGATGGCTGCCTCGTTAATGGCTCGACATGGAGCGGAGATAGTGTACCTGAGCGATCGCCTACCAGCACTCGTGGCGGAAGGGTTGCCTTGGGATGCGGCAGCTCTGATACGATATCCGACGCGACAAGCCTTTGCCAAGATGATGGAAGATTCGGAATATACTTCTTTTAGACGGTTTTGACGGTGTGTTTGTCACATCGATGCCGACGCTTAGATCACGTTTCAGGAGGTCGCTCAACCGGATCGAACGTGATCTGACCATAGACCACGTTTGGGAGCGAAATTCGGAAATGGCATGATGATGACACACGCTAAACGTAGCATTCAGTATGTGTCTTGCAAGGCCTTCTGGTCGCGCGGCAGGACCGCCCGATCGGATCGCCCGGGGGCGATCCCCGTCGCCCTCGTTATCCGCCAATCTGGGAATCGGCCTCCAGATCGCCAAGGATCTGACTGCCATAGCACGCAAACAGCCGAGGAGCTTGAGCAGGCGAAGCGTCCGAGCGTGGTCGCACTCGACGAGATGCGCACTGTCTAGGACACAAACGTGTTCGGTGTACTCGCCATCTGCCAGGCGATGGTGCCGATCCTGCGTGACACCCCGAACGCCCGCATCGTCAACATCTCCAGACGCGCCGGATCGCTGATGCTGAGTTCTGATGCCGGTTCCCCGTTACGACCGCTCTTAGACGCCAGCGACGCGGCCTCGAAGACGGTGCTCAACGCGCTGACGCTCGCCATGGTGATCGAGCTCGAGGCCGACGGTAGCAGCGTCCACGCCGTTTTCCCCGGCTATACCAGGGACGAGGCTCACAGCATTTACCGGCACGGATACCGTTGAGGAGGGTGCTGCCGAGGCCGTGGTCCTGTCCGTGAAGATCACATATGGAGTTCGTAAGATCGTCTGCTTTCGAACGGACATTCATCGGCCGATACGAGCACGAGCTGTCGCTTGTGCTGCTCGGATCAGTCCTTGATACTGGGCGTCCTTGTCGGGATACCAGGGCATTCGTCCGATATCGGCGAAACCCGGGATCGTCTCCATATGCTGCACCATGCGCCGGCGCATCGCCTCGTCCGGCAAGGGCCCGTACATGGCTTGGACATTGTCCTCGGCATGCTCCGGGTTCGAGGTGCCACACAGCACTGTCGTGACCGCCGGATGCGCCATGACCCACTTGAGGAAGAACTGCGCCCAGGTCGCGGCTTCGAATTCCCGCGCGAAGTCCGGCAGCGGGCGACCTTCCACCACCTTCATCAGGCGCGCCTTTTCGAGCGGAAGGTTGATGAGGACGCCGACCCCGCGGTCGGCTGCGGCCGGCAGCAGGCGGTGCTCGGCGCTGCGGTTGAAGATCGAGTAGTTCGTCTGGATGAAATCGACACCGCCACGCTCGACGAGTTCGGCGAGCTGATCCTGCGCGCCGGTTTCATGGTGGGTCACGCCGACATAGCGAATGCGGCCTTCCTTCTTCCAGGCTTGCATGAGGGGCAGGATTACCGGTGCGTTGACGATGCTGTGGCACTGCATGAGTTCGATCGTGTCGCGCCAGATGCGCAGCCTCGACTGCTCGAAACTTGCCAGGGCATGGCTTTCGTCGCCGAGATATTCGCCGGTCGACCAGATCTTGTTGGCGACGAAAATCTCGGATGCCCCCGGTGTGCCCGCCAGGAACGCGCCAACGGAGACTTCCGCCGATCCGTAGAGGGGCGACGTGTCGATGACCCGGCCACCGCCCGCGACGTAGCGCCGAAAGACCTCGCCGAGATTCCTGCGGTCGTCGCCGGGGCGGGCGTCGAAGGTCAGGAAGGTGCCGAGGCCGAGTGTGGTGAGGGTCTGCTCCGTTCTCGGAATCGTTCGTGTTCGTGCAGATGTCGTGGAGGCCGCCGCCGGCGCGCTCGATTGGCCTTGGGCATGGACCTCACCGGAAAAGAAAGGTGTTGTAGCCAGTATGGTGGCTCCCGTGCCTAAAGCACCGATGAAGCCGCGCCGGCTGAAACCAGAAACCTGCTGTTCGCTCATGCAATAGTCTCCTCTTTGTAAGCTCATGCACGGATCTCGGCGCGCCGCGGGCTGGGCGATCGGCCCCCTAGAAAAGATGTTCGACGCGGATCGGCAGTTCCCGAAGCCGCCGCCCCGTGGCATGGAAGATCGCGTTGCCGATCGCCGCGGCGACGCCCACCATGGCAACCTCGCCGAGCCCTTTCACGCCAGCCTCGTTAAGCAGCGGGTCCGGTCGATCGATGAAGCCCACCTCAATCGCGCCGATATCGGCGTTCACCGGCACGACGTATTCAGCAAAGTCGTTGTTCAGCACGCCGCCGAACCGCGGATCGATCTCGGCTGTCTCGCGCAGCGCCGCGCCGATGCCCCAAACGACTCCGCCGCGAACCTGGCTTTCCGCTGTGCGCGGGCTCACGATACGGCCGCAATCGACGACGCTCACGATACGCGGCACGCGGACATGCCGCGTCGTCGGCTCGACACGCACCTCGACGAAGTGTGCGATGTAGCTGAAGCTCACGAAGGGCTCGTACTCCGGGCCGGCGGCTGCGGGCAGGCCCCGCTGAAGCCGATCGAACACGGTGTCGGGCTGGCCGGGTGCCTGCAGGCGGGACTCGACCTCAATGTAGGGCCGTCGCCAACGAGCGAGCATCTCGTGGATGGTGCCGCGAATGGGCCTTCCGTCCCTGAATTCCTCAAAGCGAGCCTGCATCGCCTGCACAGCCCTTCGAACGACCGGAACCGAGCTAGCCGTCCCCCAGGAGCCCGCGGTGACATGCTGGGGCGCGGCGTCCGGGTCACCGATGACGATCTCGACGCGCGCCGGATCGATGGCTAATCCATCGGTCACCGCCGCGAAGATGGCGGTCCGAATGCCCTGCCCCATCTCATGGCCACTGAGGGAAATCCGGGTCGTTCCGTCTGCTCTGACCCGAAGGCGCGCGATCGCCGGGGCCATGGCAGCCTTGTACGCGCCAGCGGCGACCCCCCAACCGATCAGCGTGCCGTCGGCAGCGCGCATCGACCCAGGCGCCGGGTCGCGCCGAGACCAGCCGAAGCGTTCCGCGCCGTCCCTGAGGCATTCGGCGAGGAAGCGTGACGAGAAGGGATGCCCCGTGACGGGATCCGTCTCCGCGTCATTGGCGAGACGAAAGGCCAGAGGGTCGCGGCCAGCTGCATAGGCCAGCTCGTCCACAGCGCTCTCGAAAGCGAAGGCAGCGGGATGCTCGAACGGCGCACGCATGTAACCCGGCGACTGCACGTCAGTGCGCACGAGCCGCGCAGTGCTCGTGTAGTTCGGGATGGCGTAGAGCCGTGCGGTGATCTCGCTGAAGCTCGCTCGGAACGTGTCCGGCCGGCTGTTCTGCATATCGGCGTCATAACTTGCCGCCACGATCCGTCCATCGGCATCCGCGCCCAGCCGGATCCTGTGGCGGCTGGCGGGACGAAAGCTTGCGGTGTGAAAGAGCTGTGCCCGCGGCATGACGAGCTTCACCGGCCGGCCGAGCAGCATGGCGGCGCGCGCGGCCAGCACCGTCTGCCCTTGAAGGGAGTTCTTCTGGCCGAAACCACCGCCGAGATAGGCGCTCTCCACTCGCACGCGCGCGGGATCGAGGCCGAGAGCCGCCGCCATGCCGAATTTGAGTGCGCCGGAGTTCTGTGTTCCCTCATGTATAGTCAACGTTCCGTCGCGCCATTCCGCGACGGTCGCGATCATCTCCATCGGGTTCTGGAACTGCGCCGGGGACAGATACTCAGCGTCTACACGGAAGGTCGCGGAAGCAAGCACTGCCTGCGCATCCCCCATGTCATGACCGGGTTGCGGAGCGAGGACTTCCGCGCGCGTATCGCCGAGAAGCGCTGCGAACTGCTCCTCCTCGTAGCTGGCCTCGACCAGCGCCGCGGCCTCGATCGCGATCTCCAAGGTTTCTGCCACCACAAGCGCAATCGGCTCGCCGCGATGGACGAGGCGATCAGACAGCATCGGCTGGTGGCTCTGAAAGCCGAAGCCACCGCCCATGAGGTAGCCAGCGGATTTCACGCCCTTAAAGTCGCGCCAGGTGAGAACCGCGAGGACGCCATCGACAGCCCGCGCCGCATCGATATCGACAGCGGCAAGGCGTCCGCGCACGATCCGCGAGGGCACGGTCATGGCGTGGGCGACGCGTTGCATCGGCATATCGGCGGCAAACCGTGTGACGCCGCGCACCTTGTCGCGGGCATCGACCCGCGCGCGATCGGGATAGATGGTCTGGTTCATCGGCTCGGGCTCCTCTCCGCGGCGATCATCAATGCGTCGGCGACGGCCGCAGTGCCCAGCGCAACCTTGAAACCGTTATGCAGGCCGGGGCGAGCATCGGCGAATGCCACTCGTCCGGCCTCCAGGGCGGCAGCGCGGTCGAGGCGCTGTCCAGCCAGCGCAGCCTCGGCCGCCGGCACGCGCCACGGCCGGGTCGCGACACCTCCGAGAGCGATGCGTGCCTGCCTCACCATGCCGTCATCCAGCTCCAGCGCTACGGCCGCCGAGACCAGAGCGAAGGCGTAGGATTCTCGGTCACGTATCTTGTGGTAGGTCGAGGCTTGCCCCAGCCGCCCGACTGGAACGCGGATGTTCAAGATCATCTCGTCCGGCTCGAGCACCGTCTCGAGATGCGGCGTGTCGCCTGGAAGGCGGTGAAGATTGGCGACCTCAAGGGTGCGCATTCCACGCGAACCGTGGACATCCACCGTGGCGTCGAGGGCGGCCAGAGCAACCGCCCAGTCTCCGGGATAGACCGCGATACAGGATCTACTGCCACCGAACAAAGCATGGCCGCGGTCCAAACCGTCGAGCGCAGCACACCCGCTTCCAGGCATTCGTTTGTTGCAGGGATATTCGGGACCGTTCCGGAAATAGGCGCAACGGGTCCTTTGAAGCAGGTTACCTGCGAGTGTTGCCATGTTGCGCAATTGCTGGGAGGCTGCTTTCGAGAGCGACTCTGCAAGCACCGGCGCCCGCTGGAGCACCGCCGGATGGGCGGACGCATCGCTCATGGTGACCAAGGCACCGAAGATCAGCTCGTCTTGATGGGAGCGTATCTCGTCGAGGCCGGCGATACTGGTTACGTCGACGAGGTGGCCTGGCGTTTCGATGCCGAGCTTCATCAGATCGTAAAGTGTCGTACCGCCGGCGAGAATGCGGGCTCCGGTCGCTGATTGAACCGCGTGGATCCCGTCGATGGATGTGGGGCGCGCATAGGTGAACGGTCGCATTGCTCAGCCTCCCATAGTCACAGCGGCGTCTCGAATCGCCGCGACGATGCCGACATAGGCTCCGCATCGGCAGATGTTGCCGCTCATGTATTCCCTGATCTCAGCTTCGCTGGACGCATGGCCCTCCTGCACGCAGGCGACCGCAGCCATGATCTGCCCAGGCGTGCAGTAGCCGCATTGGAGTGCATCGTGATCAATGAACGCCTGCTGCATCGGATGAAGCGGTCCGTCCGCCGGCGTTAACCCTTCGATCGTCAGCGCTGCGCGCCCCTCCATCTTCGTGGCGAGCGTCAGGCAGGACGCCACGCGGCGACCATCGACATGCACGGTGCAAGCCCCACACTGACCATGGTCGCAGCCCTTCTTCGCTCCAGTCAGGTCGAGTTGCTCACGCAACACGTCGAGCAGCGAGGCGCGCGGATCGACCGACATTTCGATTGGTCGCCCGTTGACCTGAAAATGGATCGTCAGGTTCATTTCGGGCCGGGCAACCGGTGCTGACGGCGTCGCGGCTGTCGTCTCGCCAAACCCGACGAGCGTGACGCCGGTCATAGCCACGCCGACCAGCATCACGTCGCGTCGATTGATCGACAGGTCGTGGCTTCGGGCATGGGGCGATGGGTCGTGTTCACTCATGGATTATCTCCCTCCGAGTAGTATTTGCTCGTGGTTGACGGTGTCAGGTGACGCTCCATTGCCGCGCCCGCCGGCTAGTTCACTGGCGCCAAGCCACATACGATGACCGCTCCGACCCGTGAAAGGAGCCGGCAACGAGCGACCTTCCATCATGACCCATTGGCTCAGACCACGAAGTCGAAGCGTGCGAACTGACCGTCGCCCGCGGGGCTGATCGTCATGAGCAGCGTTTCATCGAAGATCCGATCGCGCGCATTGCCCGGCTCGCCCGGAAAGAAGATCTGCGTCGTCAGAACATCTCCGCCCGGCCGTTGAACTTTGAAATGGAAGTGTCGCGTGCGCCCCGGATAGAGCGCCGGCACGACGGTGTTGAACCACCAGCGTCCCTGCTCGTCGGCGAACTGATGCCCCCGCAGGCGGAAGCCTTGACGATCGTACTCGCCGTTTTCGTCGGCTTGCCAAATTTCAACGAGGCTACGCGGCGTTGGGCGGCAGCGATCATCGAGGACATAGCCGGCGATGGTGATGCGCTCGCCGCCCGGCGCATCCGGATAGAGATCCTGTTTCAACGGTGAATTCGGCTTGAAGAACGGACCGGCCTCACGGGCGGGCGTCGGTTCATCTCCATCGGCGCAGGCGCGCGTCAGCGGCAGCGACGGCGCCTCCTGTCCGAAGGCGATCGCTCCGGAAAGCGGCACGAGCGGCATGGCGAGAAAACCCGAAAGAAGTGCGCGCCTTGATGTCGTCATTGCAGGGCCTCCGTGGTTCACCGGATCAGAACTGCCAGTTGACCGGGACCCAGGCGTAGCCGGCGTCGGTCTTGAGCATTCGGCCAAGGCCCGGGAACGGATAGTGGAAGCCGAGAACCAGGAGCCGGTCTGCCGCCGCCATATCGAAGATGCGGCGGCGGGAGGCGAGGGCGGTGTCCCTGTCGCGGTCCGGCCCGGGCACCCAGGGCCGGTCGACATTGACGATCGGGTGGTAGGCGAGATCGGCCGTCAAGAGGAGCTGATCGTTCCCGGATTGAACAAGGAAGTTCGCCATGCCGGGGGTGTGGCCGGATGCCGGAAGCGTGGTCAGCCCAGGGACGATCTCCGCGCCGGCTTCGTACAGTTCGATCCCGCTGCTGACGGGCTCGACGCTCCGCTTGATGGCGGCTGCGAAATTGCGGCGGAAATCCTCGGGCACCGGCATGTAGGAAAGGTCCGGATCGTTGCGGACGAAGAAGTCCCAATCGGCACGGGGCGCATAGACGGTCGCCCGCGGGAATGCCTTGCCGCCGTCGGCGGTTCGAAGGTTGCCGACATGGTCCGGGTGCGTGTGCGAGACGACCACGACGTCGATGTCCTCGGGCGTCAAACCGATGGCGGCGAGGTTCTCGAAGATGCGGCCGCTTTGTGGGCCCATGGTCTGCCCGGCTCCGGCTTCGAGGAGGACCCGCCTGCCGTTCGTCTCGATAAGAAGCGTGTTGAGGTTCAGCGTCAGGCGGTCGGCCGGCAGGAAGGCGTGCCTCAGGACCTCCTGCAGTTCCGCCTCCGGCGCATCGCTGGCATAGACCCGCGGAGGGCCGCCGATCAGCCCGTCGCTCAACACGGTCGCCGCGATGTCGCCGACGCGAAAGCGGTAATGGCCGGCATTTCCACCCCAGGCTGGGGTCGATGCGGCGGGTGCAGCCTGCGCAAGCGCCGTGCCGGCCGGCAAGATCAGTCCCGTCACCGCCGACGCGGCTGTCAGCATGATCTTCCTGCGGTTCAGCGTGATTTCACCCATGGTTTTGATCCCTTCCAAATACCTGATCGCAGGTGCCGCGTTTGATTTCTCTAGGGATGACACAGGTCGGACGTGCGGATAAGCTAATCAAAACGGATCAGCTTATTAAGCGGGACTTTGCAATGCGGCCGCTACGCCTTGACAGCCTGGAGATATTCGAGGACGTGGTGCGCCGTGGCGGTTTCAGAGCCGCCGCGCTTGGCAGGGGCGTTTCGTCGTCCGCCATCAGTCAATCGATCAGCGTGCTCGAGGAAGCGCTGGGCATCCGGCTCTTGAACCGAACGACACGCAGCGTCGCGCCTACTGAAGCGGGCGAGCGGCTTCTCGAGCGGCTAAGGCCCGCTCTTCACGATATCAGAACGGCGATCGACGATCTCAATCAGCTTCGCGAGCGCCCATCCGGCACCGTGCGGATCAATGCGCCGGGTCCGGCCGCCGACCACGTTCTGTGTCCGCTGGCCTTCGAGTTCATGAAAATTTATCCCGAGGTCAACATCGAGATCGTCAGCGATGCCGCGATCATCGATATCGTGGAGCAGGGTTTCGATGCCGGCGTGCGCTTCGGAAACCAACTTGCCCAGGACATGATCGCCATGCCGCTCGGCTCCGCCCTGCGATATGCGATCGTGGCCTCGCCCGATTATCTTCGCAAGCGCGGCCGACCCGGCTCTCCGCACGACCTCTTGCAGCACGACTGTATTCGTCGCCGTTTCCCTGGCGGAACCATGGTGACGTGGAAGTTTGAGAAGGACGGCGAGGAAGTGGAAATCACTCCGAAAGGCCGCTTGACGCTGAGTTCGGCGCATCAGGAGCTCCAGGCCGCGCTTGCGGGATCGGGGATAGCTCACCTGTTTGAGGATTATGTCCGCGACGATGTAGAACAAGGCAGACTTATCGAATTGCTCACCGACTGGAAGCAGAAGCTGCCGAGCTGGTATCTCTATTATCCGAGCCGGCGGCATACGAGCGCGGCCATGCGGGTTTTCCTCGAATACATCCGCAATCAGAGGTGACGTCCAATTCTCAGGTAGTGCGCAGCGCCGCATACGGAGGAAACTCGTCTTCGGCGACCCACTCCTCCCTCGACGTCTTCAAGGCGACCATTTCGTCTGAGGTCGTCAGCTTACCCAGGAGCAGCGCGAACTGTCGTGCTCCATAAGCTCGTTCGCGGTGAGCGCGACAATCGCTCAGAAGCGATCGCTGACCTGAAACATGCTTTCAATGGCATCCTAGTTTTCGTGTGCGTGCAGTTCCCCGTAGGGGATGGCCGCGGTGCGATCGACTTTCGAACGAGCGGTGGAAAGCGGCTCGATGACCGCCTTTAGCATTTCCTCAGGAACGACGTGCTGATGCAGGCCGAGCGGCGTTGCCGGAGGCGAGGCGAGCCGTGCCAGTGCCGGCGTCGGTCCGCGCCCTAAACTCCGCGAGGCGCTGCGCCGATAGCCCTTCAGGCGCCGGATCTTCCGACATGACCGTATTCGCCGGTCCTCGCTCGGCGGAGATCGCGTTTGCGGCCTCGAGAATCAGTCTGTAGGTCTCAAGGTCATGAAGATTTTGGCGGGCGATCGAGAAATCAGAAGGGAACGCGTTAAAACGGCCACGGCAAGAATGCTCGTGCAGAGGATTGAAAGACCCCTAGTGAAAGGCGTTGGTTGAGGCTTTGCGCCAGCGCCGGAGCAAGGTGCTGGCGCTTTCGCCTTCTGCCTCTGAAACGAAGCGCTTCGAGCTTTCGGAATATATCTGAGATTCTGCCTGCAAGTTTCATGGACATGTACTCGCGATCGCCGCACCGTCGATATTATTGACAAGCGAGAGCGGAGAATAGCACGCATCACTTTCAAGGATACTGAAATCTAACTGCCGCTCCCTTCTTACTCGTCAAGCAATGTGGTTATCTGTTCGTTGCCAAAATGCGGTGGACTTACGGGATGATTCGCCGCGCCTTGGCGAAGCCGCGATCGGTGGCGATGAACCGTTCCAGCATCGGTACGATCAGCTTCACGGGATCGGTCACAGGTTGGCCGGTCTCGCGGGTCAGCACCTCAGCATAAGCTACGAGATCCCGATGGAGCGGCGCAGGTAATTCTACCGTCACCTTGACGGGTTTATCGTCGGAGATCGGTCCAAGTTTGAGCTTTGCCATGGTCAACCTCTATAGGGTTCGAGGACGAGATCGCGCGTGACGATGACACGAACCGGGAAGCCCGGTCGTATCGTGAGCGTCGGCGCGACCTGTAATTGACGGCGGATGATCTGTTGCCCGGCATCGTTGATGGTGTCCTGCGTACCATCGCGGATTGCAGCAACCAGGCGGTCTTCGTCGCTGACGGCCAGTTCGGTGCCGATCGCGAGGAGCGTGGACAATCCCGCCGCCTTGGCGAGATCCCACCAGTGATAATCGACGCGATCCTCAAGTCCAGCATAGCCTTGCGTGTCAGCGCCCGGCTGGCGTTCAAGCACGATCGAGCGGCCGTTCGGGAAGATCAGCCGGTTCCAGACCAGCAGCGCCCGTCTCTGACCGAACTGCACGTTGTTATCGTACTGTCCGATGATCCGTGTGCCTTGCGGCACAAGGAGAATTCGGCCGGTTGGGCTGTCGTAGATGTTTTCCGTCACCTGCGCCGTGATCTGACCGGGCAGATCGGAACGGATGCCGGTGATGAGCGCGGCCGGAATTACTGCCCCGGCCTGAAGGATGTAGGGCGAGGCCGGAGGCATGACACGATCCGTCGATGTGGTCCTGCGATCAACAGGCGCATTGAGGAATGCAAGCTGCCGATCCCGGGAGGTCTGTTGGCCGGGTTGCCCCGCGAGGCCGGCGAGATCGAAGCCGGGCATGTTTGGCGTGGTCGAGCCGCCGGGCGTCGCGGGTGTCGCGCCTGGCTGGGTCTGGAAAAAGACGCGGCTGGTGCGGGCCGCCTCTTCCTCGGCTCGACGGCGTTGCTCGGCTTCGTCGACGGTCGGCGTCGTGATTGTCGGCGGAACAACGGGCTGGCCCCGGTTCTGGGCGTCCAGAATTGGCCGCCCGAGATCACCGGGCAGCGGCGGGCCGAGCACAGGTCCGGTATAATCGCGCGGAAGGCCGGCAAGGCCATCCGCTGTCTGGCGGTTATTGGTAGAGTAGAGTTCCTCTCCGCCCCGGCCTCCATCGCGGGTCTGGAGAGCGTAGATCAGCGCGCCGCCGATGCCGACGAGCCCGACGGCCGCAACGCTTGCCAGCACTTTCCGCGAAAGGCGTGTGACGCGCGGCGTCTCGGCGCGAAGGCGCATTGGAGCTGCATTGTTGGTACTGTTCTCACTCATGATGCGGGTCTCCCGCCGGTCCGAACGATCCTGACGACCTGCTGACGGTCGTCGCCGCCAAGGCGCAGCTCGGCCGCACCGAACAGGCGGTCGACGATCAGGATGTGTTGGTGGATACGACTGTTGACGAGCTGCGCTTCACCGTCCGATCCGATGACGAAGATCGGCGGCATTTCGCCCTGCACAATACCGCGCGGGAATTCGACGTAAACCCTGCGGCCGTCGTCATAGACGGAAACGGGTTTCCAGGGAGGGTTGCCACCAGTCAAGCCGTAGCGGTAGTTGCGCGCGGCAACGGCCGGGATGACCGGCATCGCCGGGATGCGCTGACTCTGGCCGACACGCTGCAGCGGATAGGCCCAGGCGACGGCGGGCATATAAGGCTTCTCGCCGGAACGCAGCTCGATCATGTAAACGCGGCGGTCGGTGGTCACGACGAGATTGGTCGTGATGTCCGGCCGGGAAGGCTTCACGAGGATATGCACGCGGCGGGTCGTGCCGCTGCCGCTCTCGGTGTCGCCGATAATCCAGCGGGCGGTATCGCCGGCCGCGATCGGTCCAGCGCCCGTCAGCGACTCGCCGGGTTCAAGCGCGATGTCGGTGATCTGCCCAGGAGCTGCATAGACCTGATAGAGCGCTCCTTCGGACCAGGGGTAGATCTGGATCGCATTGAAGTAGCCCTCCCGGCGCGGCTGCACGCGAGCTGCGGCGTTGGCGTTCTCGACGCGAGCGACTGGTGTGCTGGCCGCCGTGCCGCCCTTTGCCGGCGTCCAGGTCGGAGGGATGTGGATCGGACGCGGCCGATCGTCTGTCACGGACACCGGAACAGCCGGCAAAGCCGGAACATCTCGATCATAGCTGATCTCTGGCGGCTTCTGTGGCGTGGCGCAGCCCGCCAACGTGGAGGCGGAAATCAGCAAAACCGGAAGCGCGGATTTACGGAAAACCGCAAAGGCGAGTTTGCGGATCATCGGCCGGTTCATTGGCTCAACTCCCGCGACCAGTTGATCGCATTGATGTAAATGCCGAGCGGATTCACCTTGAGGCGCTCCGCATCGCGCGGCGGCTGGATGACGATGGTCAGGATCGCGGTCCATCGCTCGGTCGCGCCGAGCTGACCATTCTCGAAATGCCGTTCCGTCCACGCCACGCGGAAGCTGTCGGGAGAAGCGCGGATGACGCTGGAGACCTCGACGGCGATCTGCTGCTTGCCGACTTTCGTGAAGGGATCGTTGGCGCGGGCATAGTCGTTGAGGGCCGCCGCTCCCCTATCGGTCGTCCATTCATAGGCCCTGAGCCAGTTCTGCCTCACGATGATCGGATCGGCAGGAATGCTTCTGGTCTGCTCGATGAAGCGCGCCAGATGCCAGGCCACCTGTGGATCGGTCGGGCGGAATTCTGCCGTGGCTGGCGCGACGGCCTGAGCCTGACCCAGATTGTCGACCTGAACCACCCATGGCACGACAGTCCCGCGCGCAGACTGATAGACCAGTGCGGAGGCGAAGCCGGCCGAGAGGATCAGCGAACCGAACGCCATGTAGCGCCAATTCTTCGCCTGCACGCGCGCCGACCCAAGTCGTTCGTCCCAGACCTGTACGGCCTTCTGGTAAGGTGTTTCAGGCTCAGGTGTCTTGCCGTAATGCACGGCCGGTCGTTTGAAGAGGTTCATGAGCGGTCACTTTCGGAGAGATTGACTGATGAGCCGGAGCCATGGCCATCGCCCGAGCGAACTGCGTGGGCGGCTGCGCTGACGCCATGAGAGACGTGGCGGCCGCGCTTCATGCGCTGCGCCCAGGCCGGCGGCTGGTCGGGGGTGGCTGCGGGAGCGACGGACGCGGGATCGGATTCGCCGGCGCCCGAGCCGGACGAGAAGGAGCCGCCGGTGGCGCTGACGCCGGCCCGCGCGCCGTCTGAAAAGCTGAATTTCATACTCTCGGACGCGCGGGAAGCGGCACGGCGCAACGGAGAAACGGAGGCAGAGCCGGCGGCGCGTGCTACGCCCCCGATGCCGGATGCCACGCCAGATGCTCCCGACTGGCCCAAAGAACCGAGCGTGTAGGCGGACGATGCCGCCCCGGCCGCAACAGCTCCACCACGCGCGGCAGCGGCGCTGCCGGAAAGAAGAGCGGCCCCACCCTTGGCAGCCACCATAGCGCCGCCGCCGGCGGCAAGTGCTGCTCCGCCGACAGCAAGGCCGGTGCCGACTGCGGCACCTGCGCCAAGCTGCGGACCGCCGCTGACCAGACCGGAGGCGATGCCGGGACCGAAGATGCCAAGGCCAACGAGCGAGAGGGCCGCGAGCGCGATGGCCATGGCGTCATCGATGCTGGGTGTCTGGCCGCCAAAACCTTGCGTGAACTGGCTGAACAGCGTGGAGCCAATGCCGACGATAACGGCGAGCACCAGCACCTTGATGCCGCTGGAGATCACGTTGCCAAGCACGCGCTCGGCCATGAACGCGGTTTTGCCGAACAGGCCGAAGGGGATCAGAACGAAGCCGGCGAGCGTGCTCAACTTGAACTCGATCAGCGTCACGAAGAGCTGGATCGCCAGAATGAAGAATGCGAGGATCACCAGCGCCCAGGCAAAGAGCAGGCAGACGATCTGGATCAGGTTCTCGAAGACCGCGATCCAGCCCATCAGCGGCGAGATGGCATCGAGCAAGGGACGCGCCGCATCGAGCCCGGTCTGTGCCACCTTGCCAGGACGCAGCAGATCCTGGGCGGTGAAGCCCGTGCCGGCGGCCTTCAATCCGAGACCGGAGAAGCTGTCGAAGACGATCCTGGCGAGGTTGTTCCAATTGGAAATCAGGTAGGCAAACACCCCAACAAACAGGGTCTTCTTCACCAGCCTCACGGTGATGTCGTCGTCCGCGCCCCAGCTCCAGAACAGCGCAGCAAGGGTGACGTCGATTACGATCAGCGATGTGGCGATAAACGCCACTTCGCCGCCGAGCAGCCCAAAGCCGGAGTCGATATAGCGTGTGAAGGTGCCGAGGAACGTGTCGATAACGCCGGAGCCGCCCATGCTTCACCGCCCTTCGCTGGAGGTTGGCGACGCGGGTGCGGGCGAGCGGCCGAGGAACCGATCTCGCGTCTCAGCCCAGACCGCCAAGCATTCGGTGTCATTCGCGGCAGTTGCCCCAAGCTGCTGGCACCGGCGCTGCCCTTCGCGCAGCGGATCGCGCCGGGGTTCGACGATGCGCGTGGAGAAATCCTTTGTCGGCTCCTCCTTTCGGGTCAGCTCGACGACCGCCGCCGTGATGGCGACCGCGACGAACACGACAGCGCCCAGCCGGGCCAGCATCTTGCCGTCCATAAGCTCGCCCTCAGTTGCCGTTGAACATCTGCGCGTTGCCCGGCTGATAGCCTGAACCGGGCGTCAGGAAGCGGCGGCGTTGCTCGCGGCCCTGTTCGGCGGCCGCTGTGCGCTCGGCTTCGGTCAGTGCGCCTGCGCGCCCGTTGGCGGCAAGCAATGCGACCAGATCGGAGAGCTGCTGCGATTGGAGGGCCAGGAGCTGGTTGCCGGCCTGCGTCGCCTGAAGTGCGCCCGTCGCGCCCTGGCTCCGGTTCACCAGTTCGCTCATCTGCGTGCGGTTCGTGTCGATATTGCCGACGACCCCGGCCTGGACGCGCATGGCATCCTGCAGACCGCCGACCGTATTCTGCCAGCGCGAGCGCGCATCAGAGACGAGCTGTTGATCCGTGGCCGACATGGAGACGTTGCCGTACTGCTGCTGGAACGCCTGATCGATCCGCTGCACATCGAACGCGATGTTCCGGGCCTGGGTCAGGAGCTGCTGCGTGCGCTGAACATTCTGCTGAAGCGTCTGGAGCGACGAGAATGGCAGGCTCGCAAGGTTGCGGGCCTGATTGATCAGCATCGTCGCCTCGTTCTGAAGCGAGGTGATCTGGTGGTTGATCTGTTCGAGCGTTCGCGCCGCCGTGAGCACGTTCTGCGCGTAATTGCTGGGATCGAAGACGATTCTCCAGGCGTAGGCAGGCGTGGTGGCCACCGGCGAGAGCGCCAGCGGCATGGCGAGCATGGTCACTGCGAGAAGGACGGCAGGAGAGCGGACAGAACGGGTCGTCATGATTCAGTTTCCTTTTCGGCTTCGGGGACGAGAGAGCGAAAAGTCGGGATGAGATCGGCCGCCCAACCGGCATCGCGGGCCTTGAGCCAGGCTGCGAGAAAGCCTTCGCGACCATGTTCGGCGAGCAGGTTCTCGATCAGCGTCTGGTCGGATTTCGAGGAAGCGGCGCAGACCGCGAGCCCGACTTCGGACAGGCCCAGTTCGAACAGGCGATTGCCGCGCCGCGACTGGCAGTAGTAGTCGCGTTTGGGCGTCGCCCGCGCGAGGATTTCGATCTGACGGTCGTTGAGTCCGAAGCGGCGATAGATGGCCGTGATCTGCGGCTCGATCGCACGCTCGTTCGGCAGGAGCAGTCGCGTCGGGCAGCTTTCGATAATCGCTGGAGCAATCTCCGAATTGTCGATGTCCGAAAGCGACTGGGTGGCGAAGATGACCGAAGCGTTCTTCTTGCGGAGCGTCTTCAGCCACTCGCGGAGCTGGCTGGCAAAACCTTCGTCATCCAGCGCCAGCCAGCCCTCGTCGATGATGAGCAGCGTCGGCCGCCCGTCGAGTCGGTCGCCGATGCGGTGGAAGAGATAGGCGAGAACAGCCGGGGCTGCGCCCGTCCCGACCAGACCTTCGATCTCGAATGCCTGCACGTCCGCCGAACCAAGATGCTCGGCCTCGGCATCGAGCAGCCGGCCATAGGGACCGCCGACGCAGTAAGGGCAGAGCGCCTGCTTGAGATCGTTGGACTGGAGAAGGACGCCGAGGCCGGTGATCGTACGTTCGCCGACAGGCGCCGAGGCGAGCGAGGTCAGCGCCGTCCAGATGTGTTCCTTTGCCTCCGGGGTGATTTTGATCCCTTCCCGCAGGAGGATTGCGACGATCCAGTCAGCCGCCCAGGCGCGCTCATAGGTGTCGTGGATGCGGGCAAGCGTGTCAACGGCGGAGTAAAAACCGGCCATGGGGCGGAGCAAAAGTCGGCCACTATGGCGCCGGCCTGAGACGGCCGGGAGGGCGTAGCCCGAGCGGGGGTCTTAGGCCGGCGCGGCGATTTTTTGAGGGGAGTTTTAGCAGGCCTTTCGGGCGCGACTTTGAGCGAGACGATAGCTTTCGCCGTTCATCTCGAGGATGTTGACGTGGTGGGTGATGCGATCGAGCAGTGCGCCGGTGAGACGTTCGGACCCCAGTGTTTCCGTCCATTCGTCGAAAGGCAGATTGCTGGTGATCAGGGTGGCACCACGCTCGTAGCGTTGCGAGATCAGCTCGAACAGCAATTCCGCCCCGGTCTTTGATAGTGGCACAAATCCCAGCTCATCGATGATCAGCAGCTTGTAGGCGGCCATCTGCTTCTGGAACCGGAGCAGACGCCGCTCGTCACGCGCCTCCATCATCTCGCTGACCAGGGCCGCCGCCGTGGTGAAGCCGACGGACAGGCCCTTCTGGCAGGCGGCCAGGCCGAGACCGAGTGCGACATGCGTCTTTCCCGTGCCGCTCGGGCCCAGCGCAATGACGTTCTCGCGGCGCTCGATCCATTCGCAACGGGAAAGCTCTAGCACCTGCATCTTGTTCAGCTTGGGGATGGCTGTGAAGTCGAAGCTGTCGAGGCTTTTGACGACCGGGAACTTGGCCGCCTTGATCCGACGTTCGACCTTGCGGCGGTCCCGCTCGATCATCTCCCGTTCAGCAAGCCGGAACAGGTAGCCGACATGATCGACGCCTTCGGTGGCGCATAGCCGGGCCAGCTTCTGGTGCTCGCGCTGGAAGGTCGGCAGCTTGAGGGTTTTGAGATAGTGGCCAAGCAGGATCTCTGGCGCGTCGCTGCTCATGCCGCTTCTCCCGCATCAGATGACAGGAGGCGCATATACGCCTTTGCTGACGTCTTCTCGACAGTCGCCGTCGGCAGGTAGGGATAGATCGCCAGATCCAACCGCGGCGGCCGGCGCTCGACCCGGCACAGGATCAGATGCTTGACCGCATCGAAGCCGATCGCGCCGAGCTGTATCGCCTGCTTCACCGCTGCATGTAGATCGGCAAGGTCGAAGCTTTCCAGCAGGCGCAGAACCTGCACGTATTCTCGCCGCCCATGTTTGGCCATGCGGCCTTCCATCAGCCGGCGCAGCGTCGCGAACTCGTCTGGCAGATCCCAGCCCTGCAATGGAGCCGCCTGATCCAGAGAATTGATCTTCCGCTCGATCAGCGGCAGGTAATGGACGGGATCGAAGACGACGTCTTCCCGTTCCCAGCATCGCGGATGACGCGCGATGATCTCGCCGCGGCAGCCGATCACCACCTGATCGACATAGCCCCGGACCCAGACGTCCTGATGGCCGTAGGCGACCGGTACGGAATAGTCGTTCGTCTTGTAGCGCACCAGCGACTGGGCTGTCACAACAGCGCTGGCCTGGTCGCAGGCATCAAACGGCGACGCCGGCAAGGGACGCATGGCCGCAAGATCGCGCTGCAGCCGTTCGCCAATCGTCTCGCTCTCGCCCCGCAGCTTGTCGCGCTGGCGTTTGCGGCACTGCTCTTCCAGAAAAGCATTGAACGCATCCCATGTCGCAAACCGCGGGATCGGCACCATGAAGTTGCGTCGGGCATATCCGACAAGACCCTCGACATTCCCCTTGTCGTTGCCCTTTCCCGGCCGCCCATAGCGATCCCGGATCAGGTAGTGGGACAGGAAGCCGCTGAACAGCGCTGCCCGCTTGCGTGTGCCGTCGGGCAGGATCTTTGCGACAAGGCAACGGTCGTTGTCATAGACGATCGACTGCGGCACGGCCCCGAAGAACGCAAAGGCGTGGACATGACCATCCACCCAGGCTTCGGCCACTGCCGCCGGATAGGCACGCACATAACATCCGTCGCTATGAGGAAGATCCAGCACAAAGAAGCGAGCTTTCTGCTCGACGCCGCCGATCACCACCGTCGCCTCGCCGAAATCGGCCTGCGCATGGCCCGGTGGATGCGACAGCGGCACAAACACCTCCTGGCGGCGTTGATCCCGCTCGCGCATATAATCCTTGATGATCGTGTAGCCGCCGGTGAAGCCGCACTCGTCACGAAGCCGGTCGAACACCCGTTTGGCAGTATGCCGCTGCTTGCGCGGCATCACCATGTCAGCTTCCAGCCACTGCTCGATCGTCGAAACGAATGCATCCAGCTTCGGACGCCGGATCGGCGAACGTCGCTGATAGCCGGGCGGTGTCGAATACGACAGCATCTTGGCCACGCTGTCGCGCGATACGTTGAAATGCTTTGCTGCCTGACGCTGCGTCATCCCTTCGGAAACAGCCAGGCGAACCCTCAAATAAAGTTCCACGGTGTAGATCCCCTGTCCCTCCTGCGATCATTGCAGAAAGGAAATAGGTGGCCGGATTTTACTCCGCCCGCGGACGGACTATTCCGCCGCTACCGTGGCCGACTTTTCCACCGCCGCTCTCACGCGCTTCTTCAATACTGTTGAAAATGCATGATTTGTGCATTTCGCGGGGCCGGAAATACAATCGACGAGATCACAGCGTGGGCGTCACGGTGGCAAGTCCGGCCTCGGGTATGGTGACCGGACGTGCAAGGTAGGTCTTGTTTGGAGTCGACAAGATGAGGAGTTCGGAGCATCAAATCTGCTCTCAGTTCAACGCGACGCGCTACCCGCCTTGACCACGTTTCCTGCGGCTGTCGAGTGCAAATCTCTGCGCGAGACTCAACAGCCGCCGAAATGCCGGATTGTCATTGTGCCGGGACCAGACCGCCTTGAAGTAAAGCACTTCGCCTCCGATGACGCGATAGGTTACCCCTGGATAACAAAGGGCGGTTGCTGCCTCGCTGGTAATGCTGATGCCGGCTCCTATGGCAACGAGATTGAGTAGATTATCGCGACCCACATCCTGCGCGCAGAAGTTGGGTTGTTTACCGAGATTGGCGAATTGCGCCAACACATGGTTATGAATGTCGCAGTCCTGCGACTTGCTGCTTTTGAGAAGCGAATAGGGCGACAGATCCGCCCAAGTCAGCGTTTGCTTGTCTGCAAGCCTATGACGCCGCGGAAGTGCGGCGAATAACCGCTCGTGCCACAGCGGGGTGATCTCGCAATCTGCGACGTTGTTAAGACCGCAGAGAAAGGCGACATCGAGATTGAGGTGGCGGACAGCAGCAATCTGGCTAGGTGCATCTGTTTCCTCAACGATAACCCGAACCTCCGTATGTGCGGCTTGGTATAGGGCGATCAAATCGGCGAGAAAGCCGGACGCGAGCGAAGAGGCTACGCCTATTCGCACCTCACCCGTCTCGCCGCGACCGATCGAACCCACTGTCGATGCGCCTTCGTTCAGCTTCCGGAAGGCCTCGCGTACGGGACGCAAGTAGTGTGAACCAGCGACCGTCAACTTCACGCCATGGCTGTGCCGATGAAAGAGTGATGCCCCAAGTGTATCTTCAAGATCACGGATATACCGACTAATTGCAGATGGTTCATGTCCGAGTGCATCAGCCGCCCTGCGAAAGCTACCGTGCTCCACGGCCGCCAGAAAGCAACGAAGTTGGCGCAATTCTAAACGCGTTGTCAGTAGTTGCGCGATGCCGGGGTGACGATTGGCTCGGCCCTGCGATTTCTCGACATCTCCCGAAGACAACACATCCGGTCGAACCGCCGCTTCGATGAGATCGGCGCGCGGTTGAAATGACGCGTTTGTATCGTGAGCAATACTTGTCTCGTCCATGCCTAGTCGATGCTTTCTGGGTTTTCTTGGTGGAACCCGCCCGGTGAGCGCATTCCCCCTGGCGGACTCATGCTTCGCTGGGGGCCGGCCTGACACCACCTGGGACACCGCGTGCTTCGCGCCGGTCGAGATAGCCGCTCCACAAGGTCAGCAGCAGGCCAATCCCGACCATGATTGCGCCGACCCACGGCGTTGCGCCTAGTCCCAAACGGGAGTCGGCCACCGTTCCGCCGATGAAGGCGCCAAGCGCGATACCGGCATTCGCGGCCGACACATTGATGGTGGAAGCGATGTCGACGCTTCCAGGTCGATAGCGCATGGCAAGCTGCACGACATAAAGCGCCAGACCCGGAATATTGCAGAACATAAGTGCGCCGAGCACGCCAAGCGTCAGGATCGAACCGATCATGGATGGCGCTGTGAAGGTGAAGATCAACAGCGCGGCCGCCTGTGCACCCAGCATCAGGGCCAGCGCCGGCACCACGGCCTTGTCGGACACCCGACCACCAAGGAAGTTGCCGACGATCACCGACACGCCATAGAGCGCCAGCATCCAGGCCACGCCATTCGGGCTGAAGCCCGTGATGTCCGCGAGGATGCTGGGGAGATAGGCGAAGGCGACGAACGTGCCGCCCCAGGCGCAGAAGTTCATGCCGAACGCCATCAGCAGCCGCCCGCTACCGAGCACCTTGATCTGGTCCATAAGGCTTCCTGCCGGCGCGATGTCGACCTTTCGGGGCAAGGTCGCGGCCATGGCGACGAATGACACAAAACCCACCGCCGCGACAAACCAATAGGACATGGGCCAGCCGAGGCGCTGGCCGATGACGGTGGCTATCGGAACACCGGCCGCGACCGCGATCGACAGGCCACCAAATACGATCGCAACTGCCGAAGCTCTTCGGTCTTCCGAAACGAAGCTGGCGGCGATGGCCGCGCCGACGCCGAAGAAGATGCCGTGCGGCAAGGCCGTGACGACCCGCGCGATGATAAGAAACGTATAGTTCGTGCTCAGGGCAGCCGCCGCGTTGGCAATGACGAACAAGGCCATGACCGCCAACATCAGCGTCTTGCGCGAAAGGCTTCCGGTCAAGGCGGCGACGATCGGCGATCCGAAACTGACCCCAAGCGCATAGCCGCTGATGACGAGCCCCGCCTGGGCCAGGTTGACCCCGAAGTCCTCGGCAATGTCGGGGAGGACACCAACGCTCGCATATTCGGTGGTGCCGATGGCGAAGGCCCCGATCATCATGGATAACAGGGCGGGAAGTCTACTTGTGCTCATGTGCAAATCTCTCTCATCGTGTTCGGCCGCGCATCTACGCGGCAGATCAAGGGGTAAATCTCGGATAGTCCGTGTATCCGCGCGCATCCCCTCCGTAGAGGGTGGCGCGATCTGCCTGTGCGAGCGGCCAGTGGTTTTGCAGCCGGGCAACGAGGTCAGGGTTAGCGATGAAGGGCTCGCCGAAGGCGGCGATATCGATCAGTCCGCCGGTGATATACTGATCGGCCCCCGCGCCGGTCATGCCGCCGGCAAGGATCAGCGCACCGTCGAAACGGTCCCGGAACAGCTTGAGAAATTCCGACGGAATACTCGTGCTGCCCCGCGATTTCTGGTCCATCAGATGGACGTAAGCGATTCCGCGTCTCGATAGTTGTTCGGCGATGTAAAGATAGGTTTCCTCAATCTCGGGGTACTTTCCCATATCGCAGAGTCCGCCGAACGGAGACAGCCGCACCGCCGTCCTTGCCGTCCCTATGGCCTCGATGACGGCGTCGATGGTCTCGAACAGGAACCGCGTTCGTCCTTCCAGCGTGTCGCCGCGATACGCGTCCGTGCGGTCATTGACGAGCGGATTCAGGAACTGTTCGATCAGATATCCGTTCGCTCCGTGAATCTCGACCCCGTCGAACCCCGCTTCGTCAGCATTGGCAGCGGCCTGAGCGAAATCGCCGATCACACCGCGCACCTCTTCGGTGGAAAGTGCTCGGGGTCGGGACACGTCGATGGGCCCAGGCGAGCCATTCTCGCGATAGCCCCAAGCCTGGGAGTCGGCTGCGATTTTATCGGTCGAACTGACGGGGGCAATGCCGCCCGGCTGGTTCGAATCATGGCTCACGCGGCCAACATGCCAGAGTTGTGCGAAGATCACGCCGCCTTCGTCGTGAACTGCATTTGTGGTTTTACGCCAACCCAGGATCTGCTTTTCCGTATAGATCCCCGGGATAAACAAAAATCCTTCGGCGGTGCGCGAAATCGGCGTCCCTTCAGTAATAATCAGGCCAGCGCCGGAGCGCTGACGATAATATGTGGCTGTGAGGTCGTCCGCGACGCCATCGTGCGCCCGCGCACGCGTCATGGGAGCCATCGCTATGCGGTTGCGCAGCGCAGTCTTTCCGATTTTAAACGGCTCGAACAGCTTACTCACGGTCTAGCCCCTTTGCCCGATATCTGGGATGGACGCCGATGGCGACGCCGCAAGCGCATCGGAAGCGAGGCCGGGCAGTATGTCCCGGGAAAGTTCGTCAATGACTTCCGGCAGCGGTCGGCGGGAGGGTCGCAGCAGCACCGCGAGATGATCGACGCCGGCGCCGCGAAGCCATTCAAGGTGATCGAGGAACGGTTTGCGGCCAACCCGTGCGCCAAACTTGCGAGGCGTCGGTAATTCGTCCGGATCCTCGGCAAGGTCGAGATGAAATGCGCTGATGAAAACGCCGCGATCCAGGCCAGCGTCCTGACGAAGCCGTCGGAAATCTGCCGCCTGTGCCGCCATCCGGTCGAGACCGCCGGGATAGACGAAACGCCCGTCCATGTTTGCCGCGATCCATTCGTTGGATTGCTGGCCGTTCCCGGCGATGATCGTGGGAATGGTTCGCTGAGCAGGCTTGGGAAGTAGATCCAGATCGCTAGATATAAGTCCGTCGCCGAGTGGCAGACCGCCGTCCTTCCATGCATCGCGCAGGTAAGAGAGATTCACGCGGAAGGTCTCGCCGCGTCTCTCGAAGTCGAGGCCGAGCAGCGGATACTCCACTGGCCGGTCGCCCGAAGCTAAGCCGAGGACCAGCCGGCCGCCCGACAGGTGATCGACGGAGGCGGCCGCCTTCGCCACCATCATTGGGTGACGGAGCGGTAAGACAATACCCGCAGTGCCGAGTGCGACATTCTGCGTGATTCCGGCAAGAAAGCCGAGATTGACGAAGGGATCGTAAATCGAGCCCGCATCGCCGAAATTCCTGGGATCGAAGACCGGAACATCGCGCATCCAGATCGCCGAAAAGCCCGAAGCGTCGATCTGCCGGACCAGCGCAGGGTAACGGGAAAGGTCGGGCACGCCATGCGGCCGCCGGTCTGCGATACGGCGCGCTTCGCCTTCTGGCGACCAGTCGTTGTCGAGCGGGAGTTCGACACCCAGCGTCAGTCGGTCGGGACGCCGGATCAGTTCGAGTGCGGTTTTAGTGTTGGTGTAGCTGTCCATCCCTGGACTGTATCCGCTCGCCATTATTGTGATAATCCCGTACTATGGAACGTCAGCAGTGAAATTATTTCTTGAGTGAGGACAAGCGACCATGAACAATCGCGCCGGCGAAATGGAGGTATTCGTTGAGGCTGTGGACCGGGGCAGCTTCGCCGGCGCAAGCCGGACGCTCGGGTTGTCACCTTCAGCCGTCAGTAAAGTCGTTGGCCGCATCGAAAAGCGGCTGGGGGCAAACCTGCTGATCCGTTCGACTCGTTCGCTGAGTCTCACGCAGGAGGGTGAGACCTATCTCCGCCGCGCCCGTAATGTGCTGGCCGAGATCGAGGACACCGAGCGGGCAATAGCATCGGGGGCGTGCTCCACTCCGCGTGGCCTTTTGCGGGTGAACGCCTCGGTTCCCATCGCGCATTGCGCGGTGACGCCGCTCCTGCCGGCATTCCTCGCCCAGTACCCAGACATCGAGGTCGATCTGTCTTTAGATGACGGCATGGTCGATCTGATCGAGAACCGCACCGATGTCGCAATCAGAGTCGGGCCGTTGCAGGACTCGGGACTAAAGGCCCGCAAGTTGCTGGAAAGCCGCATGGCGGTCGTGGCAGCGCCCGAATACCTTAGAGGCAGCCCGCCATTGGAAACGCCTTCGGACATCAAGCATCATCAGTGCATTGGTTATAATTTTCGTCGTTCAATGGCCGAATGGCCGTTTCGCCAGCCACAGGACGGAACGATCTCCCACTCCCCACTCAATGGCCGGGTGCAGGTCAACAATGGTGAAACGGTTCGGCGGCTCGCGATCGCCGGGCTCGGTCTAGCTCGTCTGGCTCGGTTTCATATACAGCCGGATATTGATGCGGGTCGCCTCGTTCCGGTGCTGGACGACTTCAATCCCGGTGACATCGAAACCTTTAGCGCTGTGTATGTTGGTCACGAGCATCTTGCGGCGCGCATCCGTGCCTTCGTAGATTTTCTCGGCGCCCATATGAAGGTAACTCAGTCCGAGTGAGCACATCGACGAATCGGCGCAAGTTTACGGGGCGTATCGGGCAATCTCCGCGACGAGTGCCGAGAGCCTCTCTCAGCTTCAACCCGTCGCCAACTACCGTCCGAACTCTTCCTCTCTCCTGCCAAGGATACCGGCCCCGGCGATTGTCAGACCATCGCAATGCGGCATTAGCATCGTGTTCCTGTTGACCTGAGCCCACTTTCCCTCCAGCTTCTGGGAGAGTCTTGGGTTTTCAATCCGGGAGAGCGGGAACGGGAAAGCCCGATCAGCGCCCTCTTAACCGCCCGGACTCGACCCGTCGCGGTCGGCCTCTTCCCCTCCATGGTGAAGCCCTTCCTCAGGGCTTCACCTGAACGTTTGCAACGCCAGCATCAACCCTGTTCAGGCCGCGTGCGTCTCGCTTGAGCTTCCCTGAGTTCCCTGAGCACGCGACGATTGACGTTCGGTTCCCTTAGGATGTCGACATCTGTTTTGTCGTCAAAGTCCGACAACAGGGTCAGGTATGTAGAGCGCAATCGTGAGAGGCTATATTTTGATATCCCGCAGTTCTCCAGCCGGTCGGGGTGATCGTCCGGCAAGTCAACGAATTCCATTTCACTAATCATATGAAGGTCCTTGTCCGGTTTCTGGGAGTACAAAACCTAGCGGACCGGACAAGGATCGGAAATGTGCAAATCTGCACTAGTCAAAACGCCCCAAGCCGCCTTGCCATCCTGGCGAGGGCCGACGCCGTCTGATCGACTGCGGACAGCATGGCAAAAGCGCCCCACCATACGGCAGGGCGCTTGTGATGAATGATAAAAGGAGAGCCGCCCGCGCTCCTCCCCACCGTGTCGATTATTCGGCGGCGATCACTGCCGGTTCGTCGTCTTCGACGCCGGCCAGGTCTTCCTCGTCGCCGTCCCCGGCGAGGAAATCCGGCAGCGCGGTGTCGTCGCCACCATCGGCATCCACCGACGTCTCCACGGCCTGATCACCGTCAATATTGGTGAGCCGCAGCGGCTCAGGCAACCAGCCGGTCTCGGCGAGCAATCGCTCCGCCTCGGTGGCCATGTCACTCTTCTTCAGATGGGCGATCAGGTCAGCCGCCCGGTCGCCGGCGCCTTCACGAACGGCGGCGAGGATGCGAGGCTTGGTCACGCGGCCGAGATAGTTCTCGACCGTGGGACGGAAGCCGACGTCCACCATGTCGAGACCGGTGGCGCGCGCCAATCGATCGGCCTCGGCCATGCGGCGATCAAGGCCTGCCTGCGAAATCCCGGTGGCGCTGTGGGGATTCGGACGCTCATAAAGCGCGTTTATCCCGTAGGCGACACAATGGGCGAGCAGCGCCTGGCGGCTGGCGTCGTCGAGCACGGCAAGCCAATCCCAAAGCGCGTCATCGTCGGCCGGAATATCCGCCTTCCAGTCCTCATGCCGCTGGGAGACGGACTTCGCATACGGAGCATCGGCGAGATCCTTGCCCTGTTCACGAAAGAAGACGTGGTTGACCGAGGCTTGCAGGCTCGCGCCCGACGTGCTGGTGCGCTGGAAGGTATCGCGGACCAGCTTGTGTAACAGGGCTGTAAGCGCGACATGCGGATTGGCGCCGACCGCATCACGGAGCGCGAGTGAGCGATGTGCGGTCAGTTCGATCACAAGCCGTTCGGGCAGCGGCTTGATGACGTCCTCCTCGTCATCGTCCTCGGGCTCGACCGGCAGGCCGCCAATGGTGATGACGGCGCGCTGGATGACGCCGTCAGTGTCGATTTCTGCAGCAACGACATCGGGATCGCCGTTGCCCTCTTGGCCATCGATGACGAGCGGAGCTTCATCCTCGGGACGGACATAGCCACGATCGACCACCAGATCACCATCGCGATCGATATTGACGAAGACGCCGGCGCGGGCAATCTCAGCCGGATGGTAGATCACCGGACGCTGCTCGAAGGCGTTGAGCGCCTGTTCGACTTCGCCAAGGCGCTGATCGATCTCGTCGGGCAGTTCGTCGGCTTCTCCATATTCGGCCTCGAGACGGCAATATTCGTCACGCAGAGCCTCGCGGGCAGTACGCTCCTCGTCCGTCAGATCGGCAGCCGTGCCGACGATCTCGCGCAGGCCGTCATTGTGGCCATAGGGGAAGTTGACGGCGATCTCGACCCACTTCCAACCTTCGCCAGCGATTTCCTCGGCGATGGTCTTCAGCTTTTCGCCGACCAGCCGATCAAGCAGGACCGGGTCTTGCAGCCAGCCACCGTTGTCGTCCTCGAACAGGTCGCGCAGAACGTAGCCTCCCGCCGCCTCGTAGGCGTCGATACCGACGAACACGGCGCGCTTGTCGGATGCGCGTACCGCAGTCTCGGTCAGCATGCGGCGGATCTGCCAGGGCTCCTTCTGCCAGCCATCCTTGATCGCCGCCCAGACCTGCTCCTGGCGAGCATGATCCTCAGAGACGGTAAAGGCCATGAGCTGTTTCAGCTCGATGCCGTCTTCGGCATAGAGATCGAGCAGGACTGGCGAAACAGAGGCCAGGCGCAGGCGCTGCTTGACAACATTGACGTCGATGAGGAAGGCGGCGGCGATGTCTTCCTCGCTCATGCCCTTGTCGCGCATGGTCTGGAAAGCGCGATACTGGTCGAGCGGATGGGGCGGAATGCGTTCGTCATTCTCGGCGAACGAGATCTCCTCCATCAGGATGTTGCTGGCGGCATCGCCGACGACGCAGGGAACCGGCGCTGTCTTGGCGAGGCGCTTCTGCTTCACGAGGATCGCGAGAGCCTGATAGCGGCGACCGCCGGCGGGCACCTCGAACATGCCGGTTTCCTGCCCGTCTGCGTCGAGCACCGGCCGGACGTGAAGGCTCTGGATCAGGCCTCGACGCGCGATCGAGGCCGCCAGATCTTCGATCGAAATGCCGGCCTTGATGCGGCGGACGTTCGACTGGCTCAAAACGAGCTTGTTGAAGGGAATGTCGCGCGAGGACGACAGGGTGATTTTCTGAGTGGCAGTAGCCATCGGGGTAATCTCCGCGACGAGCGGCCGAGAGCCTCTCTCTCGACCTCCAACCCGTCACGAAGCGAAGCGCCGCCCTCTCACTCTAGGAGGGCAGCGCCACGAAATCTGCGAAACGGAAAGGCACGAACGCGCAAAGCCGGAAAATACGGAAATCCGCAATCCCGGCTTGACGGTTGTCAGGCCGCTCGATCGAGCAGCCTCTTGGCTTTCGCCTCCATGTCGAGGCGGGCATCCTGATGGGGTTTGTCGCGTGCGACGGCGGTGATGCCTTGCACGAAATCGAAGATGCTCGCGGGCGGACGGCCTTCCTCCGCCAGCACCGCGTCGATTATCCTGCCGGTCTCGGCTTTGGAGAATCCTCTCTTGCGCAGAAACTCAGTGCGATCCTCGTCGCTCTTCGCCACGATCCGCTCGCGGGCGGCTTTGATGCCGTTGATGAAGGGCGCGGGCGAGGAGTTGGCGAAGTTCAGCAGCGCCGGAGCCGCCTCGTGGGCAAAGCGCGAGGCCGCATATTTGGAATGTCGGATGGTGATTTCCTCGAAATCCTCCACGCCCCACAAGTTTCGATTCTGGCACACCGCGCGCAGATAAAAACTCGCCATGCCGAGGGTCTTCGCCCCGACTTCCGAATTCCAGCAATAGAAGCCGCGGAAGTAGAGATCGGGAGAGCCGTCCGGAAGGCGCCCGGCTTCGATGGGGTTCAGATCATCGACGAGGAAGAGGAAGACGTCGCGGTCGCTCGCATAGAGCGTCGTCGTGTCCTTTGTGATGTCGACGCGCGGATTGTAGATCCCGGTCAACCAGTCGAGGACACCCGGCACCTTCCAGCGGGTATCTCCGGTGCCGTTGCCGGCAATACGCTGCACGGCCTCGACCAGCTCGAAGTCGTAGATTCGGCCGTAGTCCGGGCCGGTGACGGCGCGAAGCTCAACACGGCCATCGTCGGTTTCGAGCGTCTTGATCTGCTCGGCACGATTGGACGTCAGGCCGTATTGCAAGTTGATCCCTGCAAGCGCCGCCGGAAGCTGGCGGAGATAGGCGGCCGGAGCGGCGACTTGGCTCGCCAATTGGCCGAAGCTCCAGTGCGTCGGAGCGACCGGCGTATCCGAGCCCGGCAGGATCAGGGAGAGCCGTTCGGGGTCGCTGCGGTTCGCCTCCACGTGGATGAGCGCGCTTTCCACCGCTCGGGTCCGGCTGCGCTCTGCCCGGTCTCGCACGGAGCGCGCCAGTTCGTTGAGCGAGAGATAACGCTCGTCCGGCGGGCGCGAGAACCATTCGGACGACACCCGCCCGATGCGCTCGCCGCGGTTGACATCGACCTTATAGCCACCGCCTGCGTCACCTCGGCCATCCGGCACCTGCATATTCATGGGACCAATCTCCATGACGGGCGCCGGAGACCTCTTCTCCAGCCCTCAACCCGTCACGGAAACCCGGTCCGCACTCTCACTCTAAAGGGGCGTTGCGGGCCTCCCCACAGAAGGGGTGCGCCGGCAACGAAGTGCCGGCCACGGAAGACCTTTCACATAGGATATGCACAAGAGATTTCATGCCTGAGGACCCAGGTGCATGATTGAACGGGGAACGATCCTGTGAATCGTCTACGTTAAGGCTAGGCTGCCACAAGCTGCGCAAGCATGTGAAGACAGAGGAAAATGGTGGGAATTTCGATTTGGGGGTTGGAAGTTGAAGCTGAGCAATGTGAAGATCGAGAACTTCCGCCTGCTGCGTGACGTTGAACTTGGTCTCGAAGACAGAACAACACTTATCGTTGGCCGAAACAACAGCGGCAAAACCTCTCTCGCAGAGCTGTTCCGCCGCCTTCTCTCAGAAAAGAACCTCGGCTTTCGCCTGGAGGATTTTTCACTAGGCTGCCACGAGCAATTCTGGAATGCTTTCGCAGCACTTAGTGCCGGCGCGGAAGCAGCAGATGTATTGGATATGCTTCCGTCGATCCGGATAACGCTTGATGTTGCATATGATGTCGATGCGGCGGACCTCGGCCCTGTGGGTGATTGCATCATCGATCTCGACCCGAATTGCTCACATGCACGCCTCACCCTGACCTTTGGACCACGCGCAAATGCGGCCGGTTTGCTCTTCGCCGATCTGCCTGCTCCGGGAGAAGATATCGAGTTGGCCCGCACCGCGCTGTTCCGCGTTCTGGCGAGTCGGGTAACGGTCGCCTACAACTCGGCATTGGAAGCTGTCGACCCCAATGATCCGACGAACAGAAAACCTGTCGAAACGAAAATGCTCACCGCCATCATACAGGGCGGTTTTATCAATGCGCAGCGTGGATTGGATGACGACACAAAGCGCGAGCGCGATGTGCTCGGCAAGGTCGTCGAGGTGCTGTTCCAATCAGCGCTCAATGATCCAACAGACTCTGCGAAACGGGCCACCGCCGAGCAACTGAAAATCGCTGTCGAGGACATTCAGAGCGATCTGCACGCCGACTTCAACGTCAAGCTCACTTCGCTTTTGCCCACCTTCGAGCTGTTCGGCTACCCTGGGCTGGCCGATCCGGGTCTTATCACCGAGACGAGCTTCGATGTAGAAAAGCTGCTAAGCGATCACACCAGGGTCCGATATGCCGGGAGAAACGGGATAACGCTTCCCGAGACCTACAACGGCCTTGGTGTGCGCAATCTCGTATTTATGCTGCTTCAGCTCTTGCGCTTCTTTCGGGAGTATCAGGCTACGCCGACAGCCGCCGGTGTGCATCTGATCTTCATCGAAGAGCCGGAAGCACATCTCCATCCCCAGATGCAAGATGTCTTCATCCGGCAGCTTGATCAGATCACGAATGCCTTCGTTGCACAGTTGAACGAGAACCGGCCTTGGCCCGTCCAGTTTGTAGTTACAACACATTCGCCGCACATGGCGAACGAAGCCCGCTTCGAGTCCATGCGCTATTTTCTGTCGATGGCAGACGAGGACGGGGTACGCAGATCCGACATTAAGGACCTGCGTCGAGGCATGGGAGATGCTCCGGAGCCTGACCGCGCATCAATATCTGACGCTGACGCGTTGCGACCTGTTCTTTGCGGACAAGGCCGTGCTGATTGAGGGGACATCCGAGCGTCTGCTGCTACCAGAGATGATCCGTAAGACAGACAAGGCAGCTCCCGGAGAACCGCAATTGGGCAGTCAGTATGTGACCGTCATGGAGGTCGGCGGAGCCTATGCCCATCGCTTCTTCGATCTACTGACATTTCTTGAACTCCGCACGTTGATCGTTACTGACATGGATGCCGTTCGCCCCAACGCGAACAACAAGCGCGTGGCTGTGCCTGTCGCGCAAGGGGAGTTTACAAGCAACGGCTGCCTGAAAGCGCTGTTTGGCGAGAACGTCTCGCCAACGGAACTGCTCGCGAAGACGCCGGACGAAAAAACTGCGAACGGTCGGCGCATCGCCTACCAGATTCCGGAAGACGATGGCGCTCCATGTGGTCGCAGCTTCGAAGATGCCTTCATCCTCGCAAACCCCGTACTTTTCCCGCTCGATGAGGGAGATACGGCAACCGCCGCTTATGAGCTTGCGGCGGAACAGAAGAAGTCTGCCTTTGCACTCGAATACGCGATCACGAACACCGAGTGGAATGTTCCCCGCTATATTGCCGAAGGGTTGAGATGGCTGGCGCAGGGCAATCCGTCGCCTGTGGCGCCGCCGGAGGCGGTAGCCATCGAGATCCTCGCAGAAGCCGCCGGCGTGGAGATCGATGCGATACAGGGAGGCGAGCATGGCTGAAGGACATGAGAGTCCTGCGGATGCCGCCGGTCGCATTGCTCTTGAGCGCATGTTCGCATGTCTGGATGAGGGCCGTAGTTTCCGTCTCGAGGCAGGCGCCGGAGCCGGAAAGACCTATTCTCTTGAAAAGGCGCTCCGCAGGCTGATTGACAATCGCGGCACGACTTTGCTGCGACATCGCCAGCAGGTCGGCTGTATCACCTATACCAATGTCGCCAAAGACGAGATCATCTCCCGGACGCACGCGCATCCGGCCGTGAGACCAGAAACCGTTCATGGTTTCTGCTGGTCGATCCTCCAGGACTTCCAGCCGACGTTGCGAGAACTCGTGCCGGGATTGCCAAGCTGGGACGAGCGGCTTGCCGAAGCTGGTGGTATCGGCGAACGCCGTGTGCACTATGAGCTTGGCTATCCCGGCGTCACCGGCGATCAGGTCTCGCTCCGCCACGAAGATGTGCTGTCGCTGATGATACAGGCGATGGAGCGCCCAAAATTTCGCCGGGTGCTGACTTCTCGATACCCCATTCTGCTCATCGACGAGTACCAGGATACAGACGCAGGCTTCGTCGATGCGCTGAAGGCATGGTTCCTTGACCGCGGCGAAGGCCCGTTGATCGGCCTTTTCGGCGACCATTGGCAGAAGATCTACGGAGAGGGATGCGGCCTGGTCGAACACCAGGCGCTGGAGGTTATCGACAAGAAGGCAAACTTCCGCTCTGTCGACCCGATCGTACAAGTGTTGAACCGCATGCGTCCTGACCTGCCACAGATGGTCAGCGATCCCGCGGCTCCAGGCGAAGCCCGTCTATTTCATACCAACAACTGGCCGGGACAACGTCGAACCGGACAAGGTGGAGGTCACTGGACAGGCGATACCAGCCCGGAGGCGGCTCGGGCCTATTTTGAGTACGTTAAGGATCGATTGGCTGCGGAAGGATGGGACCTTTCTGTCGAAAAAACGAAAATCCTGATGCTCAGTCACAGCATCCTGGCGCGCGAACAAGGTTATGAGGGCATTCGGAGCATCTACGGTCAGTTCAACGATCCATGGCTAAAGAAGGACGATCCCCACATCAAGTTTCTCGCGGATCAGCTTGAGCCGGCCTGTGCCGCGTTTGAAGACAAGCGTTATGGTGCAATGTTCGAGGCGTTCGGGGCGGCGATGCCGCGGATCCGTCAGCACCAGGACAAGGTCGCTTGGACTGAAGGGATGAATGCGCTGTTCGCGCTGCGGCAGGCCGGATCGATCGGCGACGTGATCGATTTCATCGCGACTCAACCCCACATGCGGCTGCCGGCGGCAGTCGAGGAACGCGAAGCGAAGCTCGCCGAGGTCGGCGCTGAGCCTGTTGAGGGAGAGTCTCGCCGCGTCACGCAGCTTCGCAAGCTGCGAGCCGTCCCATATGCTGAATTGATCGCCTTGGATCGTTTCATTGACGGACACACACCTTTCGCGACCAAGCATGGCGTGAAGGGAGCAGAATTCGAGAACGTGCTTGTGATCGTCGGGCGCGGGTGGAACAAGTACAATTTCGCCCAGACCCTTGAATGGATCGATGACGGCCCGCCCGCTGACAAGCAAGAGTTTTTCGAGAACAATCGCAACCTCTTCTACGTTGCTTGTTCACGCCCGAAGGTTCGACTGGCTCTGTTGTTCACGCAAATTCTAAGCGCAAACGCGATGGCGAAACTCAACGAATGGTTCGGTGCGGAAAACGTCGTCGCGCTGCCGGCTGATCCACCGCCGCCGGCGGCGCAGTGACAGGTCAGTCATCATGGACGTTTGAGAAAAGCGCCCTGCTCTGCTCCTCAACAAGTTTTTCAAAGGCGCTGTAGCATTCGCCCAAGCGAATGCACTGCTCGTTCAATGCCGGAATAAGCATATCGAGCGTGAGTGGCAGGCTACCGCCGATGCCGTAGCGCGGACGGGATTGATCGGGGATACGCTCTCGTTTGACCATTTGCGTTATACCGAGCTCGATGCGTGGCGTGAAGCGATGCGTGTGCTTGCTTCGAAACTCCTCCGTCCTGGTTTTGAAATTGCCGTCGTCCACCTTGTTGAGCGCCCGGATCAAGGCACGCCATCCACGCCAAGACTTTGTCAATTTTGACGCCCATTCTTCGTTGATGGCCCAGTCCTCGGGCAGCGTAGAAAAATCATCCGTCCATTCGTCGCGCAGACGGACTACATTTGCTTGATGGGATAAATGCGCAACTGCGAAATAGAACCTGGCCTTTAACGTGTACGGGCTAAGAAGCGCCATCGTGGCCAAATCCTGCACGAACTCGTGGAGGATCTCGTTCTTTTGGTGAAGATCCAAACCGACCAGCACCTTTTGCAATGCTTCGAGCCTTGTCGTTACGCCGATCAGATGATTGATTCCATTGGCGAGGTCTCGCGCGGCCTCATCGGCCAAATCTCGATAGGCCATTTGCTGCAATCCAAATTCGGCATCCAGCTGGATGGTTTGAGGCGCGCGAAACCAACCATATGGCATGAAAGAGATGCAAGGCGAGGTATTGCGCAGGAGCGCTCGATATTCAGCGAATTTTGCAGCGAGAAAGTCATCAACCTTCTCATCCATCCTGCCGTCTTTTTGCGCCGCCGGATCGCTCAACGGACTGTCCCTTCAGCAAGGGAGACAGCGACATCACCGAGCGAGCGAAACAGCACGAGATGGTCATCTTTGGACGCCATGAACCCTCGCCGCCGCCAAAATTCCGCCGCCCCTTCATCGACGGCGTTGACCATCAAGGCCCGCCCCCCGATCAACGCTGCGGCTTCAACGCAGCGCTGGAGTGCGTGTTTTACCAGACCTGTGCCAATGCCTTGCCCCGCCCACTCCGTATCGGTAGCGAGTTGGCCAAGAAGCAAACAGGGAACGGGATCGGGCGGCTGGCCCGTGCGGATCGAGCGCGGCAGGATCGAAGGAACGACGGCCGTTGGCGCTAAGCCGTAATACCCGACAACGCGCCCGGCCTCGTGGACGACAAGAACCGCCGTGAAGCCCTTTTCCTGATTGGAAAGGGCTCGCGTCTTCAACCAGTGATCAAGCGTAGGTTTGCCGCAGGAGAATGCGGAAACGTCATGCTCGGCAGAAAGCGGTTCAGGAGCCGACAGCGTCACGGCTCACCGCTTTGCGACGTAGCCAGATTCCCAAGGTGCCGGCCGCTTCGCCAGTTCCACCATCTCGGGAACGGACGCACCCGGACGGGACAGGACATCCATGAAGTCGGCAAAGCCCTCAGGGCTCATGCGGATGAGTCCCTGCTCCATGACGACCTCCTCGGCCGCGCGCACGGCGGCGTCGCGCACGAAATCGGTACGCGAACGACCGCGGAGGTTTGCGGCGCGGTCGATTATTGCGACGTCCGCCTCCGGCAGGCGCATCGAGATGGGGTATTCCTTGCGTTCGATGGTGCTAGCCATAATGATCTCCTTGCGAGCAAGTTAATCGCTTGTATCGCCAATTGCAATACGATATCCTCAAGCTCGTCGAGAAGCGTTCCGAGAATAGCTGCGGGAGCAATCGCATGGGCCAAGAGCAGGTTTTAGGGGATGTTCGCAGGTTATTTCGCTATGCCAGCGCCGCCAACGGTACGCTGCAATGCTCCTCCTCGCGCCTAAGCACTCCAAACGCCGCCAAATATTCACCTTTGATTTCAGTTGCTTATAGAGCCACTGGCGCCAATCCTCCGGGGCATGGCCCAACAAGGACGCAAATCAGAGGTATCACAGCGCGAGCGCAAGGAGTTGCGCGAAGCGATGCTTCCCGACGCGCCGGAACTGACCTTCACGCCGCGCGGCGACCCCGACCCGCGCCTCGTCCAGCTTGCCCGGTTGCTCGGACAGCGACTGGCTCGCCAGAACTTCGCGGCGCAAATGAACACGCGGGGACCGAACGGCTCCTGATGACAGGAGGCCTGATTTGAAAGTCGCCCTCTATGCCCGTTATTCCTCCGACAATCAGCGTGACGCCTCGATCGCCGACCAGCTCCGGCTGTGCCGGCTTCATGCCGAGAAACAGGGCTGGCAGGTCGCTGAGGAATACACCGACCACGCGATCTCTGGTTCATCGCTGCTCCGCCCCGGCATCCAGGCGCTGATCGCCGATGCCACGCGTGGTCGGTTCGACCTGATCTTGGCCGAAGCGATGGATCGCCTGTCGCGCGATCAGGAGGACATTGCCGGCCTGTTCAAGCGGATGTCCTATTCCGACGTGAAGATCTTCACTCTGTCTGAGGGTGAGGTCTCGCACCTGCATGTAGGCCTCAAGGGGACGATGAACGCCCTGTTCCTCAAGGATCTCGCCGACAAGACGCGCCGTGGGCAACGCGGCCGTGTCGAAGCAGGAAAATCCGGAGGTGGTAACGCCTACGGTTATGACGTGGTCAAGAAATTCGACAGCAATGGCGAGCCGATCCGCGGCGACCGGACCATCAACGAAGCGCAGGCCGAGGTCGTCCACCGCATCTTCCGCGACTACGCTGCCGGCAAATCGGCCAAGATCATAGCTGTCGCTCTGAACAAGGAAGGCGTCCCTGCCCCTACCGGCGGCGATTGGGGCTTCAGCACGATTAACGGCAATCCCAAGCGCGGCAATGGCATTCTCAACAACGAGATGTATGTCGGCAAGATCGTCTGGAACCGCCAACGTTTCGTCAAGGACCCGGATAGCGGCAAGAGGCAAGCCCGGCCCAACCCGGAATCCGAATGGGTCATTCAGGAAGCACCGGAACTGCGCATCATCGATGACGAACTTTGGCAGGCGGTCAAAGCCCGACAGGGAGAGAACAGGATCGATCGGAACGCAAGCGGCCATGCCGACGTCGCGGCCATCAACTATCGCCGCCGTCCCAAATACCTCTTTTCCGGACTGACCAAGTGCGCGTGCTGCGGCGGTGGCTATTCAGCCATCTCGGCCACGCTGATCGGCTGCTCAACAGCCCGCAACAAGGGCACCTGCGAGAACCGCGTCAATATCCGCCGCGACGAATTGGAATCGCGCGTGCTTAACGCGCTGCGCAACCGGATGCTCGACCCGGCGATCTTTGCCGAATTCTGCGACGCCTACACGCAGGAGACCAATCGCCTGCGCATGGAGAGCCGGGCCAATATCGCCGCCGCGCAAGCCGAGATCGAGAAGATCGAACGAGAGGTCCAGAAGCTCATGGACCTTTACCTGAAGGACGCCTTTTCCGTGGAAGACGTGAAGGAGCGTGGCGACAAGCTACGGACACGCAAAGCCGAACTGAACGCCTTCCTGTCGACGGCCGAGGAGCCACCTCCCCTTCTCCATCCAGCCATGGCGCAGCAATACCGCAAACGCATTCAGCAGCTTTACGAGACGCTTCGGGATGATTGCGAGGAAAAGCGCGTTGAGGCGGCGAACGTCATCCGCTCGCTGGTCGAAGATATCGTGCTGACGCCGGTGGACGGCAAGGTGGAGATCGATGTCCGCGGCGATCTGGCCGGCATCCTGACTATTGCCACACAAAGCAAAAACCCCGCGGCTGGTGCAGCGGGGTCGCAAGTAAAGATGGTTGCGGGGGCAGGATTTGAACCTGCGGCCTTCAGGTTATGAGCCTGACGAGCTACCGGGCTGCTCCACCCCGCGTTACCAGCGCATTCGGCGAAGCCGAATGTCGCGTCTGCGTCGTTGCTTTAGCGACGACGGAACTCTGGCGGAGTAAATTGCGGAGCAATTTATCTCCTTTAAGGGGCGCACCTCATTTTGTACGCCATTTTTATTGCCTTTAAATCTTTGCCTTGAATGACAAAAGGCCGCATGTAGCGGCCCTTTTTGTCGGCTGGGCCGAAGGTTGTGAATGAGAAGATTTTGAGTTGCGTTTTGCAGACCTGGCAGCGACCTACTCTCCCGCGTCTTGAGACGAAGTACCATTGGCGCTGGGGCGTTTCACGGCCGTGTTCGGAATGGGAACGGGTGCGGCCGCCCCGCGATAACCACCAGGTCGGCAAAACGCAACATATGTTCATGCGGTAGCATGAACATATGTTGTTCTTTTCTGGATTGGCATGCCTTATCCCGTTTGCTTGTCGCTCACGGGGGACGCCAATGGGCCATACGGACACCTCATGTATGAGGGACCATGTGACCAAAGCAACCTAGTTCATGTTTTCACATGGAAACTGTTGTTTCGAGAAGCTGGGAAGCTTGCGCTTCGTTTTAATTTACACGTCTTTTCTTGACCTGTCCGTATTCTACCTTTGCTCGACAGCGAGCGAGGCAGCCATACAGACCAGAGGTCGTCACGCCTTGTGGCGCGGCCCGTCCGGAGCCCATCGGGCGTCAGGACAGAAGAATAATGCTCATCTTCGATGAGCATGAACAATGGGAACGAAGAAGTCGATCGAGCTATTAGTAACGGTAAGCTTCACACATTGCTGTGCTTCCACAC